>JAVBKS010000024.1:0-14822 GCA_031553935.1 Syntrophomonadaceae bacterium | reverse complement strand
ACAATAAAAAATCGGCAGTTTTGATTCTTCACCATAGTACATGCCAAGGTTGATTTGAGGCAACTGTTCATGATCGCGGTTATAACCAAATTCAACTACATTATTGCCCCTAGCATAAGAAGAAATAGATGTAACATCATAAGCTAGATACTCATGCTGCTGCCGGACATAAACCCATGCCCGGAAAAAATCCATGCGCTTGCTTTCGTCAATAGCTTCCAAAATCCTCGTACAGCGCTGAGATGTTATCGCCTTACGTCGACCAATCAGTGTTTCCCTGCACCAAGTTTCGCATCGATAGAACGCCTGGCCGGTTAACGACATATAGATGGCCAATAACAATATTTCATCCCCAATCCCTCCAAAAACATTTGTTAGCACTTGTGCCAAGCCGATATCTTTCGCAATGGAATCCAACAAAAAATAATCCCCAAAATTTAAGACGGAATCTACTTTTATATTATCGGAAGGCTGGGTTTGATGTGTAAGTTTTTTCCAAAATAAAAAACGCTGGAAAATAATATTCCAACGTTTTTGCACTTCTAACTGGTCGGAGTGACTGGACTTGAACCAGCGGCCTCTACGTCCCCAACGTAGCGCTCATACCAAACTGAGCTACACCCCGTGAAATATATAATATTATAGGGTTATTGATTAGTCAAGTTAAATAGAATTCCCTTATACTCGATTATTAATCCTGGAGTTTGAATTTTTGATGCAAGACTTCTACAGCTTTTTCGGCTGCTTCTTCATCAATAATACATGAAACTTTGATCTCTGAGGTGCTTATCATATGAATATTTATTTTTTCATCAGCAAGAGCAGCAAACATGGCAGCTGCAACCCCTGGGTTGCTCTGCATTCCTGCTCCCACGATCGAGACTTTGGCAACATCATCACCATAAGTAAAACCAGATGCACCAATCTCATTGACTAATTCTTGCATCAGGTTCAAAGCACGAGGAAGATCATTTTTCGAAATCGTGAACGCTATATCATTTCTTTGATCGCGCATGGCACTCTGGATAACCATGTCTACATTTATTTGTTGACTGGCCAAGGCTGTAAACAAGGTTTTTGCAACCCCGGGTCTATCAGGCACATCGAATAATGCAAAACGAGCACAATTCTTATCATGAGCAACTGCACTTACGATTCTTTGTTTTTCCATTCTACTCACCTCCGTTACCAAAGTTCCTGGATTATTATTGAAGCTACAGCAAACCTCAACATCAACATTATATAATTTAGCAAATTCAACTGCTCGCGGCTGCAATACAACCGCCCCTAAACTTGCCATTTCCAGCATTTCATCATAAGAGATTATATCTATTTTCTGGGCTTTAGTTACTATTCTGGGATCAGCAGTATAAACCCCATCAACATCCGTATATATTATGCAGCGGTCGGCATTTAAACTAGCTGCTAATGCAACTGCTGTGGTGTCAGAACCACCTCTGCCTAATGTGGTAATATTACCTTCAGGCGACAAGCCTTGGAAGCCTGCGATTACAACAATTTTTCCCGCAGAGAGCTCTGTTTTAATCCGACAATTATCGATGGCTTTGATCCTAGCTCTGCTGTAATTAGCATCGCTTTTAATGCCTGCCTGCCAACCTACAAGAGATATGGCATCACAGCCAAGTTTTTGCAAGGACATTGCCGTCAAGGCTGCTGATTGCTGTTCACCAGTCGATAAAAAGCTATCCATTTCGCGATCATTTAGATCACTGCCTATAGAAAACGCCAGTTCAATCAAATCGTCAGTGGTGTCTCCCATAGCAGAGACCACAACTACAACTTGGTTGTTTGCTTCCTGCATAGTTTTTACACGCTTGGCTATGTTGGCAATTTTTTCAATGGATGCAACTGAGCTCCCGCCAAATTTCGCTACAATTAAAGCCACATTATCACTCCTTAAGAACTAGCTAGTCTCAATGATTTCGATCCCAACCGTATTATTGTTAAGTAAATAAACAGCACTGTCAATACCTACTTTTGCGAATTCCTCTTTAATAGCTTCGCCAACCATAATAGAATTCCCCAAGCAGAGTGCAAGTATTGATGGTCCAGCTCCACTAATGGTTATTCCTAAAGCTCCCGCATAATAACCGGCAGCAACAATTCTTTCAAATCCAGGAATTTTCCTTTTTCTTGCTTCTTGCACAATCTTGTCTTCCATCGCTATTTCTAAATGACTAGTATCGCCGTTAATTAGACTAGCCAATAAAAAGCATGCTCTTTGTAAGTTCTCTTTGAAAGCTACAAAATTGACTTGGGCAGGTAAAAGATCGCGAGATATTTCTGTAGACAGACTTATTTCCGGAACAACAATGATGATTTTTAATTCTGGCGGCCAACGAAGTTTTTGGTATAAAACTTTGCTTTCTCCCTCTAAAACTACTGTCAATCCGCCTATAACTGCCGGAACTATATTATCACCATGACCTTCTAGGGCACAAGCAAATTTGATTAACTTTTCTGGGGAAAAACCGGTGCCTAATACCCGATCTGCTCCAAACACACCGGCTACGATAGCTGCTGCACTGCTGCCTAAGCCTCTTGCCAGGGGGATATTATTAGTTATCTTAATATTCAGCGGCGGGAAAGCTACACCTTGATCACTAAAAAAGTTCTTCATTGAATGCAGAACTAGATTGGGAGCTTTTTGGTTATCAATTAATTCCTTGCCTTCGCCATAATATTCTATGTTAAAACTGTTAACTTGGTTATCAATTTCTAACTCCAGAAAAAGATCAAGAGCGATACCTAAGGTATCAAATCCAGGTCCTAAATTAGCGCTGGTTGCCGGTACTTTTATTTTTATCATCACAAACCGTTATTTCGAATTCTCTACTCTTATTACATTGTTGATCTCGCTTACAATACTCATGTCTTTTAGAATTAATAATGAATCCCTTAGATCACTTTCTTTTACTGTGTGCGTTATAAGGATTAATTCTGCCAAGCTGCCTCTGCTGACTTGTTGAAGTACAGTAGCAATACTAACACGATTGTTCCCAAAAACCCCAGCAATTCCTGCAAGGACTCCGGGCCGGTCTAAAACCGTCATTCGTATGTAGTACTCAGATTTCAATTGACTAATGTCTATGACAGTTTTTTCGTCAAAACAAGTACAACCAATTCTATTAATAGCATTGTGCAAAATATTGCGGCTAATCTCGATGACATCACCCAAAACTGCACTCGCTGTCGGCATTTGCCCTGCTCCATGACCATAAAGCATAACTTCACCAACCGCATCCCCTTTGATATAAATTGCGTTATTCACATTGTGAACCGATGCTAAGGGATGGTCATAGGGAATAAATGCGGGATGAACCCTGACTTCAATCTCTCGGTTCTCATTCTCTTTCGCGATAGCCAAGAGTTTGATAACATAACCTAAGGCTTTGGCATTATTAATATCTTCAGTGGCAATAGACATTATTCCTTCTACATAGACTTGGTTCAAAGATACGCGACTATTAAAAGCTATTGCCGATAGAATTGCAATCTTGCGAGCTGCGTCTAATCCTTCTACATCTGATTCCGGATTGGCTTCAGCATAGCCCAATTCTTGGGCCTCTTTCAGTACTTGATCTAATGGCAAACCTTCTGAACTCATTTTCGTTAGAATATAATTAGTTGTTCCGTTTAGAATTCCTATTACTTCTTTGATATTATTAGCGGATAAACTTTGCTTCAAGGGAAAAACTACCGGAATCCCCCCGGCAACACTAGCTTCAAAATAAATATCAACCTTATTTGACTCCGCCAAATCAAATAGTTCTTTGCCTCTAAGAGCAATTAAATCCTTATTGGCAGTTACAATATTCTTCCCAGCTCGCATGGCAGCAGTTATTATCTGGTAGGCCGTTTCTGTACCCCCGATAAGTTCTATAATAATGTCGATCTCACTATCATTTATTATTTCGTCTACACTAGCAGCCATTTGTTCTTCGGTAATCCCTAAAGCAAGGCATTTAACTCTGTCTTTATCGATTACTTTTTTTAAAAAAAGCGGTTGTCCAACTCTTTTAGTGATAATATCTTTGTTTTCGTTTAAAAGCTTTATAACTCCTGAACCAACCGTTCCACATCCAATTAATCCAAGATTAATCATCAATAATATCCTCCTGGCTATGACAAGCAAAAGTGTCATCATTCTCAGTATGCCAATTATATCATTAGCCCTTTTTTCTTACAATCTCGATAATACAATAGAAAAGCTTAAATACAACCCATTATTAATGGTATCGAAAAAGTGTTTTTATCCTCAATGAACATAAATGGGAATTACTTCCACGGCGAAAAAGTACATAAACCCCCAATATTTCATTAGCATTATTGGGGGTAAGTATGTTAAGTTCATCTTTTTAGATTATGATGCAGATTAAGCCGCCGCTGCCTTCATTTACTATACGCTGCAGAGTATCTTGGAGTTTAACCTGTGCATTCTCCGGCATGCGATGAATCTTATTCTGAATCCCTTCACGCACCAAATCGTGGAGTGATTTGCCAAAAATATTTGATTCCCAAATTTTGGCGGGGTTCTCTTCGAATTCTTCCAACATATAGCGTACAAGCTCTTCGCATTGCTTCTCAGTACCAATTATCGGGGTAATCTCCGTTGTAATATCTGCCCTGATGATATGCAAGGATGGTGCTTTGGCTTTCAACTTAACTCCAAACCTACTTCCTTGCCTGATAAGCTCCGGTTCTTCCAATAACATCTCTTCGAGTCTCGGGGTTACGACTCCGTATCCCGAACTCTTGACTTCTTCCAGGGCTGATGATACTTTGTCAAATTCGCGTTTAGCGCTGCTAAAGTCGCGCATTAACCTCATAATATCTTGCGTTCCCGCAACTTCGAATCCGCTCACTTCGCTTAAACAAACGTAAAACATACTTTCAGGAACAGTAACTTCAATTTCGGCGGTACCGGTACCCAGATTCATTTCTTCAAGGTTAACATAACTTATGTTTTCTACATCTGATAGTTTTTCGATAGCTTTATCAATATCTCTGACTTTTCTAATTCCATTAAGTACATCTCTGATCGCTAGTTCTAAATCTTCTCTGAGCCAAAACTCTTCGTCCAGTTCGTCGACCCAGCGCGGAAGCTTAATATTTACCTCATTAACGGGGAATTCATAAAGAACTTCCTCTAAGAGTCCATATATCTGTTCGACACTCATTTTGGCAACATCAATCGGGATAACGCTCACCTCATATGCTTCTGTCAATTCATCTACTAACGAGAGCGTATCCGCATCATGAGGATGAGTAGAGTTTAATAGAATGATAAAAGGTTTATTCAGTTCCTTCAATTCATCTATTACTCTTTTTTCCGGTTCAAGATAATTATTTCTCGGGATGTCACTGATACTGCCATCGGTAATTATCACAATACCGATAGTTGCATGATCGGTAATAACTTTCCTGGTTCCTATTTCTGCCGCTTCCCCGAAAGGAACCTCATAGTCAAACCAGGGAGTTTTCACCATGCGTGGTTCTTCTTCTTCTTCGTACCCTAACGCTCCTTCAACTGCATAGCCTACACAATCGACCAGCCTGACTTTCATGCCGATTCCATTTTGAGTAGTTATCAATATGGCTTCATTAGGAACGAACTTCGGTTCTGTAGTAGTAATGGTTTTCCCGGCTCCGCTTTGCGGAAGCTCGTCTTTGGCCCGTTCTCTCTCATAGTTGTCAACTATATTTGGCAATATCATTAATTCCATGAATCTTTGTATAAATGTTGATTTGCCTGTCCTGACCGGGCCCACTACACCCAGATAAATATCGCCTCCAGTTCTTTCAGCAATATCAATTAAAATATTATTGTCTTCCACTTCTCATCTTCCCTCCCTCGGATTAAGACTTTTTCAAGGCACCCTTAGCGAAACGGATACCCTATTCCATATATGGTAATAACAATATAAATATATTTGTTTTGATGCGGTAATATTACCAGAAAAGAAAAAAAGTGTGATTCACACTTTTTCAGACTGTCTAAAAAGCCCATTTACTTCGTTGACTGCAAAGACTACGAATTCGACGTATACCGAATACGCCTTCATCCGCAGATCTTTTTGTCGCCTTGTACAAGAACTTTTTATCCTAGTCTGCGATTTCAATTGTCTAAAAAGCCCACTACTTCGTTGACTGCAATGACTTCGAATTCAACGTATACCGAATACGCCTTCATCCGCAGATCTTTTTGTCTCCTTGTACAAGAACTTTTTATCCTAGTCTGCGATTTCAATTGTCTAAAAAGCCCTTCTACTTCGTTGACTGCAATATTTTCTTCTTACCAGCCTTCGCTCTCATCCCTTTTTGCACGTTGCATTAAGGCAACAAATTCTTCATTAACAGCTTTATTCTCATAAATGATATTATGGCAAGCCGTGGTAATAGGCATGTCAACTCCTCTCTTCACAGCAATTTGATATGCAACCGGGCAAGTGAATACCCCTTCGACGACCATACCAACCTGCTTAAGAGCATCATCGACGCTAAGGCCTTTGCCTAGCAATTCTCCAGCTAAACGATTTCTTGAATGCGAACTCGTGCAAGTAGCTATCAAGTCTCCCAAGCCGCTCAAACCTGAAAATGTACGAGCTTGCCCTCCTAATTCAACCCCGAGCCGGGTTATTTCATGCAAACCGCGAGTTATTAATGCTGCTTTGCTGTTATCACCAAAACCAAGTCCTTCACAGATTCCTGCCGCTAGTGCAATCACGTTTTTTAGGGCTCCACCCAGCTCGACACCAATCAAATCAGAATTTGTATATACTCTGAACTCTGGAGTCATATAGAGGTCCTGGACTCCAGCAGCAGTTTCTTGAACAGTTGCGGCTACTGTTATTGCAGCTGGAATCCCTAATGCAACTTCTTCTGCATGACTTGGGCCAGAAAGACAAGCATAATTTTTCTCAGCTTCTCTTGAAAGCACTTCTATTACAACTTGACTTAATCGCTTGAAAGAGAGTGCTTCAATACCTTTGGCAGTATTAACAATAATCATTTCGCTTTCGTAAAAGTCTTTAATTTTTGTAACCACATCCCGTATCTGTTGGGCAGGGACGGCAATAATTATGTAACGGCTATTAATCAAGGCTTCGCTAATATCATCTACTGGATAAATATTGTCACTTAGTTTAATTCCCGGGAGGTAGCGTGAGTTTTCGCGTTCCACAGCAATTTCATTAATTCCATCTTCCGGGCGCCCCCATAAAAAAATTTCTTTTTGGCGCTTGCTTAATAAAACCGCTTGCGCAGTTCCCCAACTCCCACAGCCTAGAATACATATTTTTTTATGCATAATATCACCTACCATTTCCTTCTCTTTGGAAAGAAAACTTACTCTCAGTCCCAGCTCTAAGTCTGACAATATTCTCCTTATGCCGGAAAATAACTAATATGCTCAATACTATGAATGTAGCCAGATACTCCCAGGGCCTATGTGAATAATATATAAGAAAAGGCAGAAAAAAAGCTCCAGCGATGGACCCTAGAGATACATAACGGCTAAAAAATACCACACTCAAAAAAATAACTACCAAAGGGATGATTAAATTGGGCATAAGCATGAAAATGTAACCAGCAGCACTGGCCACGCCTTTGCCTCCTCGAAATTTCAATAGAACAGGGTAACAATGTCCAATAATTATCCCGAAACCGACGAAAGCAACTGCATAGCGATAATCGCCTGCTAGGTGAATAACTATCCAAGCACCAATTATGCCTTTTAGCATGTCTCCAAGCAAGGAGAGCAAGCCCGTCAACCAGCCCGAGGTTCTATATGCGTTTGTAGCCCCGACATTGCCACTGCCTTGGGTACGAATATCTTTATTGGTCAAAAAACGAGTAAATAAATAAGAAAAAGGAATAGAGCCAATTATATATCCCAAAACCAATAACAAGAAATAAATCAATAATCATCCTCCTAGCAAATCTTAATAGCTTGTCACCATCTTATATTATCCCCATTTTTATATAAATTAGGGGTTAAACGGATTATCGGAAGAATTTTGCCGCAGTTTCATCCTAATTGGAGATCCTTCAAACCCAAAGTTTTTACGCAGTACATTGTCCAAATAACGCAGATAACTAAAATGCACCTTGTCTGGATGATTAGAAAAAAACACAAAAGTAGGCGGAGCCGTAGCCACTTGAGTCGAATAAGTTATCTTGATTTTTTTATTACCTCCACCGGGAAGTGGGTTCAACAATTGGGCTTCATTAATAATTTTATTGAGTTCACTTGTATTGACGCGACGGTGATTCTGTTCCGCAACAAAATTCACAATTTCCAATAATTTGAAAACTCTTTGCTTAGTATGTGCTGATACATACATGATAGGAGCATAATTTAAGAACTTTAATTCATTTCTAATATCCTTGTCAAATACATTCATGGTTCTATCATTCTTTTCGATAAGATCCCATTTATTTACAACCACTATGCTGGGCTTGGCTTGTTCATGTACATAACCGGCAATCTTCTTATCTTGCTCCAATACTCCTTCCGTAGCATCAATCATAATCAATACGACATCAGCCCTGTCGATACTGCGCAATGCTCGTATGATGCTATATTTTTCTGTACTTTCTTTAATTCGAGCATGTCTTCGGATTCCTGCAGTATCTATCAAAATATACTTCTGCTTATTAAACATAAACGGAGTATCAATTGCATCACGCGTTGTTCCAGGGATATCACTAACAATAACCCTATTTTCACCCAGCAGCGCGTTAACCATAGATGATTTGCCTACATTAGGCCTGCCCACTATGGCAATTTTTATATAGTCTTGATTTTCATCAGGATTTGGAATTGCCTTAAAATGAGATATCACCTCATCTAATAAATCATTAATATTCATGCCATGCATTGATGATACCGGAATTGGATCACCGAGACCAAGATTAAAGAACTCATAGTAATTAAGATGCTTAGAATAATCCTCCACTTTATTGGCTGCCAGGACTATGGGTTTATCAGCCCTCCGCAGAATCTCTGCTACCTGTTCATCCTCATGAGTAATTCCAACTTGGCTATCTACTACAAATATAACTACATCAGCTTCATTAATGGCAATCTCAGCCTGTAATTTAATTTCCTTGGCAAAAACAGCCTCTTGATCAAACCTGATCCCGCCAGTATCAATTATTATGAATTCATGGCCTCCCCATTCGGTCATATCATAAATTCGGTCTCTAGTTACTCCAGGAATATTTTCAACTATTGCTTTTCTACTTCCTACCAATCTATTAAATAGAGTTGATTTGCCAACATTAGGCCTGCCTACTATCGCTACGACCGGTTTACCCATTGTTCCCTCCATGTTTTTATAATTACTACTTATTTTATCCATACTGAGCGGCAAACAGTGATAACAAACCGGATATGGTTCCGTCTACCACAGAGATATTCACATTACACTTGGCCTCAATATCAGCTATGCTAAGATCGTCCAAGAACTCCTCAGAATTGTCCTTTAGCATCACTTGGGGAACAATAATTCTTGTTC
The DNA here is from genome assembly GCA_031553935.1 of Syntrophomonadaceae bacterium. Classification (GTDB taxonomy): domain Bacteria; phylum Bacillota; class Syntrophomonadia; order Syntrophomonadales; family Syntrophomonadaceae; genus JAISDD01. Next base: position 5,280 of record JAVBKS010000024.1, on the reverse strand, counting down.
CTGAAAACTCTTGGCCCAGATGTTTAATTATATCGGATCCAGTCAATAATCCGGCAACTGTAACTCTCTCCCCAAAAAAATAGTTTTTAATAGGAAGCAAGTCGATCTTTACATTCATGGTTTGCAAAGCTATTATTATTTTACTCAGCACTACAAATGAAGATTCACCGGTTACAATGAATATCTTCTCTTTGTTAGCATATTTCTCAAACTCATGTTTTCTTTCTTCAAATTCATCTAATAATAATCTGGTTATACCTATGCCATTCTCTAGTTGCTCGAAATCATCATAATAATGACTATCCGGCAAATCCAACTTTGCTTTGATGAAAAACTCATCGGCTAAATAAACAAAACCAAATCCTTTACTAGCCCTATAGTGCTTTTGCATATTATTTACTCTTTCAACTAAATCAGCAGCAAATAGTTCAACAACAGGCATTAGCTCAGGCAAGCCCTGTCTATGATTAGTTAACCCTAGGGGAACAATTCCAACCGTTTTAACCCCCGGCGAAATCAATGCCAACTCTTTGATAGTTTCATCCAGGATTTCACCATCATTGACACCTGGACAAAGCACGATCTGAGTATGGACTTCGATCCCATTGTCATTTAAGGATTGCAATTGCGCTTTAATATTAGCTGCCTTGAGGTTTTTTAGCAAACTTGCTCGCAAATCAGATTGGATGCAATGGACTGATACATATAAAGGGCTTAAGTGTAAACGAATAATTTTTTCCCAATCCTTATCTTCCAGATTAGTTAAAGTAATAAAGTTTCCAAACAGGAAGGAGAATCTATAATCATCATCCTTAACATATAAAGTAGATCTCATATTCTTCGGAAGCTGATCCACAAAGCAAAATCTGCATTTATTATGGCAGATCTGCAAACGGTCAAAAATCAAGTCTTCGAATACTAAACCTAGATCCTCATCCAAGTCTTTTTCTATAGTTATATCCCATATTACACCATCCTTTTTCTCAATTACCAATGCAAATTCATCATCTTGACAATAAAATTGGTAATCAAGAATGTCGGAAACGACATCTCCGCCAATCTCAAGCAGAATATCTCCGGCTTCAATACCCAATTCTTCTGCTATACTGCCTGGCAGCACAGTTTTAATAACTGCTGACATTATTTCACCTTCCTACTCCATTCCAATTATCTTATAATTAATAGTAAGGTTCAAGTAAGGTGATTCATTATACTTATTCGCATTTAGATTTATAGTGCTTTGAAGTTAAACCATAAGAGCGCGCGCTGTTATATGCAAATTCACCTGGCACAACCACTAATCACGATCGCTTTAGACAAGTTTTAGCGTCAATGGTTTGTTTGGAGATAGCATAAAACAAATTTCGATACTTAGTATCATTTTATAGTAGAATAAAGTCAATGGCATTAGAATAACTTGTAGCTAAATATTGTAAATAATTTCATATTTTATTGAGCTTGGAGGGAATCATTTGGAAAGAATAGAAGTAAAGTTTACTAAATTAGTAGAATGGGCAAAAGTACCGGAATATGAAACTAAAAAATCATCAGGCTGCGATATAGCATTGTCCATCAGGGAAGAGTTTGTACTCTATCCGCGTGAAATCCATAGTTTGCCAACAGGAATAGCTATCCAAGTACCATTAGGGTTCGAGGGACAAATAAGAAGCCGTTCCGGCATGGCGCGCAAAGGCATAATTGTAGCCAATACTCCAGGAACAATCGATGCCGAACACACTGAAGAAATAAAAATTCTCTTAGTGAATATAACCGACAAACCAATAAAAGTATTTCCTGATCAGAAAGTTGCCCAAATTGTGTTTGCACCCATTGTAAAAGCTGATTTCGTTGATTAATTTTTTCGCAATAATTAATCACCAGGTCTAATATGTTCATATTCGTAATAGCAAGCAAGCACCAGATTTAAGTTTGCTTGCTATTATGTTTTGGTTCATCAAACTGCTCACGAGCAAATTCCAAATAACTAACTACTCCATCAGCAATATATTTCTTTTGCTCAGTGCTAATTTCTTTGATCACTTGAGCAGGAGAACCCATAACCATACTATTAGGCGCGACTACAGTTCCCGGCACTAACAGGCTCCCCGCTGCTATTACAACATTATCCCCGATAACACATCTATCCAGCACTATCACCCCAATACCGATAAGACAGTTATTCCCTACAATGCAAGAATGAAGAATAGCCCCATGTCCTACAATATTGTTTTCACCGATGACAACATCGCCGTGTATAATTACATTATCTTCAACGGCCGTATTGCGGCCAATATGAATGGAAGCAAAATCACCTCTCAGAACAGAGCCATACCAACAACTGGAACCTTCCTCAAGAGTAACATCTCCTATTATCGAGGAATTATCGGCAACATAAGCATTGGGATGAATACTGGGTGATTTTCCGGCAAACGACTTGATCATAACGATTAGCTCTCCTTTCCATACCTCAAGCAGCGATAATAGCTTCAGTCGACATCATGATGGGGCTTAGCCCACATGTTTTTCCCGACTCCATTTTTTCTAGCCATCATTTTCCAACTTATGTCTCCTGTTAACTTATACAGAAAGCGTGGAAACTTAGGCGTTACAAATACGTTTCGCTCCCTACAGTTTCCTGATTGTATAGCATTTGACATGTCCTGCAAAGTGAAATAGACATTCTTGGCTATCCCTTTTGCCATGTCTTTCTTTTGGGTAGCGACAATTCCCCCGCCACCAATTCCTATGCCATATCCCCAGGCAAAACCAGACCGATGGACAAAATTTTCTACGATTTCTAACGCTATAGTGGTGTGCTCCGCTTCATGAAAGCCACAATTGCAGATTGCATAAACTATTGTTCGCGTAATGTTAGACGCTTTTATTGCTTCTTCAATCATACTAAAGAGTTTTATTAAGGGAGCAGGAACAGAGTCGACATAGAGCGGAAAAGCAATCACTATAGCATCTGCCTGCTCTATTTCTTCCATCAAAAGGGTAAAATCATTTCCTCTAATTAGATTCACTGCTTGATAGATATTAGCAGAGGTGCCTAGAATTTTTTCCATTTGATTTATAAGCAGAGCAGATGTACTGTCTTTCGTTTTAGGGCTTCCGTTAATATATACTAAACCGCCCATCATTTAAACCTCCAGTGCTAATCGCTTCGTCAGGGATTTCATGGCTGTACTCATCTCAACACCGCTACCCAAGACAATGGTGAAATACCCAGGAGGCCGCATATTAAAAGAATTATTCTCCACAAGGCTCGTAAATGTGTGGCGCTCTTGAGGCGTACAATCGCCATAGCCAATAGTAATCATATAAGGAAATTGCGGATATCGGCGCTTGTGACGCATTAGCCCGCTTACAATTTCGAAATAGGGCATGATATTTTGAATAGAACGGTCCAAGAACTTTTTAATGTCATAACTGTACCCGCCATAAGTGATTTTTGATAGTATAATCACGGCATCAGAACGCATTTCTTGGGCGGCAATCTCATTTACACAGTCATTGTTCATAATGCAGATACCCGGAGTTTTCACCCAACAATTGAAACAGCCTTGGCAAGGTCGAATACTATCTCCGTCAAGGACGACTAATTGAGCTTCGTTTTCGGCCTCACGCACTGCAGTCAACACTTGGGCACTTATATCCAGGCCCTTATAGTTCTGACTCTCGCGATCACATAAAATCAAGGTCTTCATTCAATCAACTCCTTCTCCAGCTGCTCGATGCAAGTTGGATGGGAAAAGTTTACTTGGCAGCCTTGCGGGATAATTTTCTGACATAAACTTCTCATGAAAGTCCGCAAATTCAACATCATCTTTTTCCGCCTGCTCAAATTGCGGCGGAAGAAAATGAAGCGTTCCGCCACCGGCAAGATAAGCAGGTTGGAGCTCATAGGCCATGAAAAAATCTTCCGCTGTACCATCGGGCAGCGTAAGGCCATAATCTCGCGCACGCTTGAAGCCGAGTTTTGGATAGTAATCTGGCACCCCTGTTATCAATACAGCTCCAAAGCCCAAATCTCTCGCCTTTTCCATGCTGTGAGCAATCAAAGAAGCTCCAATACCCTGCCTTTGACGCTCTGGCAGAATGCTCAGCGGCCCGAAGGTAATCGCATCCTTTGCCCGTCCGTCAGGCAGCCGAATTTCGCTTTTGGTGAACAAAATATGCCCAACGATCTCACCATCCTGCTCCGCTACAAAACAAAGCTCCGGGATGACGAAGGGCGAAGATTGCAGCAGATAAATCAGGTAATGCTCATCCACCCGCCGTCGACCAGGATAATCAAGTGTCAGGAAGGCTTCATATGTGAGCCGCAAAATAGCGGGATAATCTTCAGGATGTTCGGGGCGTATTATCATTTTGATTCCTCGCTTTTCTTAAGAGCCGGAGTTTTTGGGGCTAACAAAGAAGTCTGAGAGTAATTAGATTGTCATACCCCGTACTCTCACATTGTATTAAATATAATTGTTTCATATTTAGAACTATTTTGCATGTATTATTCCACTATTTCGTCTTTTTAAGCAGTTCCGGATGTGAACCCTGACTTTCGCTTGGAATACAATTACTGATGGTCTTGAAAGCACCGTCCCTTCGGCATATATTGACATTAACTTAATTCCAATGTATTATTCTGGTAAGGGTTCGGGAGCATCATTGAAGATTTTTAGATCTAAATCTCACATCTCTTGCTATGCTGGTATTTCGTAAATAATATGTCAATATTTAGATTGCGGTACAATTAGACCTTTGCCTTCGTCCTTGCCAGATGTTTTGATGTTAGTTTAAAACCTATTGGCCGATTTTTCAAACTCTATGGAGGTATTTAGCATGAATAATGAAGAAAAAATATTGCAAATATTGACCCAAATGCAAGGTGATATTCAATCTCTAAACACAAAGGTTGGAGGCATCGAGACAAAAGTAGAAAGCTTTGATGTAAGGTTTGAAAGTATTGATGTAAGGTTTGAAAGTATCGACGCTAGGTTTGAAAATATCGATGCAAGGTTTGAAAGTATCGATGCAAGGTTTGAAAGTATTGATGCTAGGTTCGATAGAATCGATACAAGGTTTGAAAGTATTGATGCCAAGTTTGGAAGCCTCGATACAAAAGTTGAAAGCCTCGATTCGAGATTCGGAAGCCTCGATACAAAAGTTGAAAGCCTCGATTCGAGATTCGAAAGCCTCGATACAAAAGTTGAAAGCCTCGATTCGAGATTCGAAAGCCTCGATACAAAAGTTGAAAGCCTCGATACAAAAGTTGAAAGC
>JAVBKS010000016.1:0-26878 GCA_031553935.1 Syntrophomonadaceae bacterium | reverse complement strand
AATCAGCTTGGACACCCGAGATTTTTTCAAAAGCAATTCAAAGCTTGCCATGAGAAAATAGCCTCACTAAATATCTATGGAGGGATTTCTCATGAAAACAAGCAAGCAGGACAAGGCAATCAAAGGTTCATTTTGGGGCGCATTGGCATTTTACTTTTTGATCGCGTTCGAGTTCTTCTCTATGGCAGGGCCGTTCGCGATGTATTTTTATTCGGTCTACGCGCCTGTTCTAAACTTTTTCAACCGTTCTCCGGCGTTGGCATGGCTTTCACGCTTTTTTTTGCCCCACGCGGTGAGGGAGACTTCTTCCTTGCTCATAAGCTCCCTTGAGATCGTTGGGGCTGTTCTGGCAATCGCAGGATTTTTGGCCTTCTGCGTTGGAGCATGTCAGGTTTATTACCACAAGCTTGCTAAAAAGGGCATCGTCACAGGCGGCATATACAATCTTGTGCGGCATCCGCAATATGTCTCCTTTATCGTGTGCAGTTTCGGACTGCTCATCTTGTGGCCGCGTTATATTGTGGCGATCCTGTTTGTGACAATGTTGTTTTTCTATTATCTTTTGGCAAAAGTGGAGGAAGCCGAGTGCGAACGCAAATTTGGACAGCCCTATCGCGATTTCAAAAACCGCACCTCTATGTTCTTCCCCTTCCGGTTATCGTTTTTGCCAAAGCTGCCAGACCGGACAGGTAAAAGAGCAGTTGCCATGATAGGCATGTATCTAATCTCCGTTTTAGCCATGCTCGGGACTGCCAAAGGACTGGACGCCTTGACAATTAACAGCTTGTACGCCACCTATTCGGAGCATTCGGCCAATGTTGCGCTTTGTGAACTATCCGATGAAAAAATCAATGAGGCGATGTCTATTGCATTATCGGATGAGGCAGTCGCTAAGAAACTTACTGCTTTTGGCGACAAAGCAAAATATATCAACTATGTTTTACCTACCGTGTGGTTTGCCGCCGAAATCCCGATGAATGGCGTACAGTTGACAAAAGGCCATAAATCACCTTCTGATTACGATCATAACCTGTATAAGGTTATCCTCACAAAGGCTGATGTGAGGGACGGCATGGGTGCCGTGGGCAAGGATATTTTGACAGCCGTTTTCCACCTGGAGCCGATTGCGGAGGTTTGGGTGGATTTGTCGACGCTTACCATTATCAAGGTGCTGAATATGCCGGATGAAATTAAGTATCAAGGTGTTCCAGTGGCGGTTTATTAAGGATATGATTGAAACAGCCGCGCATGCTCGTGCGGTTGTTTTTACCGTCCGACTCGGCTGACTGTATTATCGCATCATATTCAAATATTTTAGCGTTCACAATAGCCTCCATCTTTTCAGCGTCGGCACAAATTCACTCAACTGCGCTCTTGTTTTTTCTTCGGCGGTCATTATATAACACCTCCCAAAGGCTCTATAAAACACAATGCTAAATCAAGCTTGATCCTAAGCAAGGGTTAAGTGAAGACCTTTATAGTTCTTATTAAGAAAAGCAAGATGTTCAGCCTTTTGATATTCTTATGGTAAGGGACGGCACCTACCTTGTCGGCACATGTGCGATGATTTCGGAAAACGTTACGATTGGAATCTATGGGCACATGATGCAGAGCAAAGAGCGTTTGATTGCCGATAAAATGGACAATTTTTTTAAGGAAAAAACTAAATAGCACCCTTTTCTCATCTTCGAAGTGCTCAAAAGCCTATATATAGGTGAGTTTAACATGGCGGAGAGAGAGGGATTTGAACCCTCGGTGGGGTATCAGCCCACACACGATTTCCAATCGTGCGCCTTAAGCCGCTCAGCCATCTCTCCATTTATTTGCATTTTTAAGAATTGCAACTAAGAATAAATTTTCTCTGCCCTTAGTTATTATAGTGTGACTATTCGTCCAAGTCAATATATCGCTGTCGGGCTCTCGCGCTCGATAAATTACAAATCTTACCTTTTCTTCGCTGAGCAAGCAAAAAGCCCTATATTAGCTCAACGCATAAGCCCGACTTTTAGGACCCTCAAGCCGATAAAAAAATTTTACCTTATTGGGCTCCTAAGCAGAAACTATTCGCTTTATAAACATTATATCCATATCTCTTAATTATTGTTTATTATAGACCCTTATGCACAATACTGGAATTTTGTACATAAAATGTAGTGTAGGTTAATTTCTTTAACTGTTTATTAAGATTTTGAAAGGATGCACGCTTATGACTTTATGCAATTGTCGGCAGCATTCGTGCTGTCCAACATGTTCAAATAATTGCAGCTCAAATTGTTCTATACCTGTTTGTTGCTGCGTTTGCCTTAACCCTGTACCAGGCAATAGACTGCCACCGCCGTTTGTAACTTCACCACCATTTAGTTGCTCAGCTACCCCGATAATCAGCGGAACTGGAACTCCTGGTGCAATAGTTACTTTAAATGTCAATGGACAAACTTACACAGCGACGGTTGCTGGCGACACAACTTGGGTAATTAGTATTACCACCCCACTAACTCCGGGTTCATTTGTAGCTATGACTCTAACTCAAAGTATGCCTGGTGCTGTTACATCTCTCCCAACTAATTTCAATCTTTTAATTGCCGATATAGTTCCGCTTACAATAACCTCTCCAGCAAGCAGCGTACCACAGGGATTAGTGACTATTGCCGGCAATACGGCACCAAATAGTACTGTTGTCTTAACTCTTAATATGGGTACACCATTAACAGTAATTGCTGATAGTCTTGGTTTTTGGAGCCAATCCGTGAACTTAAGCGCCGGCAATTATACTCTCGTTGCAACTGCAACCGATTCGTTCGGTTGTGAAAGCGAACCCGCATTTTTCTCATTTGTTGTAACTAGTGTCTAAAAATAAAGGGCGAAAATTGAGCCATAGCTGATATTATCGATTAACCAGCTGGAAAACGGCATTCATTTAAAACAATAGACGTCTGTTGCTTAGATGCAAAACTTCTAAGTAGCAGGCGTCGATTTTTTATTTTAATTCGAATTCTGATATCAAAATTAACTGTCGGCAGGATCTACTACTATCTGATCTCTGCCCTGCATTTTGCCTTGATACATTAACTTATCAGTATGGGCAACTGTTTCATCCAAAGAGGTGCCGAATTTGTGTTTTTTTATACCGGTTGTAACTTTTATACTTAGCTCCAAACCGTCAACCCTAACCGGATTTACGCTAAGGTAATGCCGAAATTGAACCATCATTGACTTTACTTGGCTAACATTAGTATGCCAAAACAATAGCAAGAATTCTTCACCTCCCCAACGGATCATGATGTCTCGCTGACGGAACATTTTCTTCATGGAATCGGCGATGAAAACCAGTACCGCATCTCCAGTATGATGCCCGTAGGTGTCGTTGACCTGTTTAAAAAAGTCAATGTCCATAACTACAACAACTAAATTTGGATCCTTCTCTGCTGTTTCAACCTCTTCTTTTATTTCGTTGTACAAGCGTCGGTTACCAAGTTTTGTGAGTTCATCAAACAAAGCTGCCTCTGAAGTTTTTGCAATCACCTCTTGCGCCATGCGGGTTGATGACTTCTGCGACATCAGATTCAAGTACAGTTCAAGGAAACAAAAAAGGATACAAAGATTCATTATGCAAAATTTCAAGCTATCCAGATTGTCAAGATTTATTAGTGGAGTCGTATTCAGCCCGACCCAAAAGCCGATATTAACGCACAGCAATAAAAAGGCGTCGAATATAAGCTTAAAACGCGGTTTCAAAATATTAAACAAATGATTAGGCATAATTGCAGCCATAGCTATGAAAGAGCTGCCAACATCTCCGAGGGTATAGATAAGCAGAATATGTAGAAGCATAACACTAATACAAAGTACGACATAAGCCAATTTGTATGATAATGGGCTGCCCTGACGACAATAAATGTATAGCGCGAGCGCAACAAGCGCCTGCGAGTAAGTGTAAAATTCCAAATTCGGAATATTTCTTATAGAATAAAATATCCCAAAAGCAAAGTACAATATTGAAGCCATAAAGCACAATAAAGTAATACCCGAGTACAATTGCGCATCTGAGTTATTCTTAATTCTTTCGTTTCCGATTATTCTTTTCAATATATTCAATAGTCTTCACCAAACTTAAATTACTAGAATCCATAGCGTTATTGGCAACAATTATCTGCGCCATTTCTGAACAAATAGTGACAGTAGTATTAGTGATATCGGACAATTATCCTATCAGCTTTTATGGAAATTATTACACAAATTATCTTAAATTACTATCTTCATCTATTAATATCCCTACCTTGGCAACAAAATTCCAGTTCTATGACCGTCCTATTTCTTAGATTAACCTTACCCATATAATATTTCTATTTTGTTTCATTGCTTTCAATAGCTTATGAAAATTTTCTGCTCTATAATAATTAGTAATAACAAAACAAATATCAATTATTAAGGAGTACGCTGTGCAAAAAACTCATTTTGAGATAAACGGGATGACCTGCTCCGCTTGTTCAGCCCGAATAGAAAAAACCCTTGCCAAGATCGATGCCATAGATACGGTCAGCGTAAATCTGCTTACCAACAGCATGTTGGTAAATTATGACGAAGCCCGAATAAATACTGATCAGATAATCAAAGCGGTCGAAGAAATTGGCTATGGCGCAAAATCAAAACACAAATCTGTTGATCAAAAGGAAGGGCAAACTCCTCTTACAACTATATCCGAAGCACAAGAGATGAAGAAACGGCTTCTGATTTCCGTAGTTTTCACCATACCGTTGTTGTATCTTTCTATGGGCGAGATGTTGAATTGGCCATTGCCTTCATTTATAACTGGTATTAACAATGCTATGGTTTATGCTTTTAGCCTTTTTTTATTAGTGATACCTGTTGTTGTAGTTAACCGGCGTTATTTTATAGTTGGTTTCAAAAACCTGCTCACTCTTGCCCCTAATATGGATTCACTAATTGCCCTCGGTTCAAGTGCTGCGGTTATTTACGGAATATTCGCTATTTATAGAATTGCTTGGGGATTCGGGCATAACAATATAGAATTGGTTCACCATTTCGCTATGAATCTTTATTTTGAATCCGCTGCGACGATTTTGACCTTGATTACTCTGGGAAAATTCTTCGAAACGCGGGCCAAAGGACAGACATCAGAAGCAATAACCAAATTAATGGACCTTGCCCCTAAAACTGCCATCTTACAACGCGATGGCATAGAAATCGAAGTTGCAATTGACGAAGTAAAAGTCGGAGATGCTTTGATAGTAAAAGCCGGAAGCTCAATTCCAGTAGATGGAGTAATTACAAACGGCTATGCCTCTCTGGATGAGTCGGCAATAACCGGAGAAAGCCTCCCCGTGGAAAAAAAAGAAGGCGATAGAGTTACTGGTGGAACAATATTAAAAGCTGGATATATCGTTATGGAAGCAACAGCAATAGGTGAAAACACAGCTCTAGCAAGAATCATAGCCCTGGTGGATGAAGCGACTTCAAGCAAAGCTCCCATTGCCAAAATAGCAGATAGAATTAGTGCTTTTTTCGTGCCTGCGGTAATAGTAATAGCTCTTGCGGCTGCTGTCTTTTGGATTTCTCATGGTAACGGAATCGAATTTGCTCTTACCGCAGGAATCGCAGTTTTAGTAATATCATGCCCCTGCGCGCTGGGTCTAGCTACTCCAACTGCAATTATGGTAGGTACAGGACTAGGGGCATCCCATGGAATCCTATTTAAATCAGCAGAAGCTCTGGAGACATTAAAACTAGCAGATACAATAGTTCTGGATAAAACTGGTACAGTAACCCTTGGGAAGCCAATGGTAACTGATATCATGCCGCATGAAATTGCTGAAACCGAGTTCCTAAGATATGCTGCCTCTTTGGAAAAAAACTCTAGCCATCCTTTATCGATACCGATTGTCAATTATGCACGAGGTCTAGGGCTTGAGCTAGAAGAGCTGTCAAATTATGAAATAATTCCTGGACAAGGTATCATAGGCATAATAAAGGGTCAAACAGTAATAGGGGGAAACCGCAGTCTGATGACAGATAAAGGGGTTGATATCGCAATAGATGAAGGAGAAGAAAAGCACTTGGCAATGCAGGGTAAGACCATTCTTTACTTCGCTTATTCAGAAAAATATATAGGCTTTATTACTCTTGCCGATACGCTTAATCAAACTAGCTTAAGTGCAGTTGCCCATCTTAAGAAAATGGGAAAATCGATCGTAATGCTGACTGGTGACAACTCGTATACTGCTGAAGCAATAGCCAAGCAGGTTGGTATTGAAACCGTAATAGCAAATGTCAGGCCCGAAGAAAAAGAGAAAGAAATTCTATCATTGCAAGAAACAGGCAGAAATGTTGTAATGGTAGGAGATGGTATTAATGATGCCCCAGCTCTTGCTAGAGCAAATATTGGAATCGCAATCGGGACCGGAACAGAAATCGCTATAGAGTCGGCTGATGTAGTACTGATGAAAAGCGATCTTCGGGATGTAGTCGCCTCGATGCATATAAGCAGTATGGTTGTTCGCAACATAAAACAAAATCTATTTTGGGCTTTCGTTTATAACATCATTGGCATTCCGATTGCAGCCGGTTTGCTATATCCTCAGTTCGGATTGCTACTAAGCCCCATGATTGCCGCAGCAGCCATGAGTTTTAGTTCTCTATCGGTTGTAAGCAATGCTCTCAGGCTGAAACTATATAATCCCAAAAATGTTATTATTGACTATATTAATCAGGAGGAAAGTGTTATGATTAAAACATTAAAAATTGAGGGTATGTCTTGTATGCATTGTGTAGGAGCAGTAACCAAAGCACTTAATGCAATTGATGGAGTCAGCAATGTAAAAGTTGACTTGGAAAGCAAGACTGCCTCAGTAGAAATTGATGCTGGTGTTGAGGATAAGACCCTTCAAGTGGCTGTGGAAGAAGCAGGTTTTCAAATCAAATAAGTTTTTGATTAAAAGCAACATTACGAGGTGTTTCGTTATGTCAATAAGTGTAGCTTCTGATTCCAATAGTAACAATTGCAAGAGTACAATTAGATGTCTCATAGTCGAAGACAACTCACCCGCGGCTGAAGTTATGACAATCTTCTTAGACAGAAACGGGATACTATCGGAAACGGCAGAAAATGGTGAAGTTGGCCTCCAAAAGTATCTAGCAAATTCAATGCTATACGATGTCATTTTTTTAGATTTGCAAATGCCGGTAATGGACGGCTATGAAATGTCAAAAAGGATTCGTGAAAGCGGCACCTCAACCGCATTAACCATTCCAATAGTTGCTATGTCCGGTACAAATACCGGCGACGTTATCGGCAGAGGCGGGTTCAACTTTTTCTTAAAGAAACCGTTTGAACTTCGAATTCTGTTAGATGTTCTTGACGGGGCATTAGGAGCTTAAGCTATTGCTCTTTCGAATAAATAGACTTTCGATATCTGAGTATGTGCAAATGTGCTGTATTTACACATACTCAGCAAGAGCTTGATAATCAACTATTGAGCCCCCCCCTCTAGGTTATTCTTGATCAAGCGAATATTTTTTAACTATTGCTTGAGAAAAAATCAAACCATGTCGCTCTTAAGTATATCCACTATATTTTCATTTTTTACCTTTTTGACTGCGTAGACCATGCTTGTGAATACTACCAAGAATACGCTCAAGATGCTAATTCCTACACTTACCCAGGGTAATGCAAAGGGAACATCAACTCCAGCCATCATTCCTTGGTAAATAAAATATGTTATCGTAAACGCTACTGGCAAACCGTAAATTAGAGCTTTAAGCCCATATAAAATACATTCGAAGTACATCATTTTATTAAATCCCCGATCACTCATACCCACCGATTTGAGCATCGCAAATTCACGCTTGCGCAGATGAATATTGGTAGACACAGTATTGAAAACATTGGCGATGGTAATTAGCGAAATTAAGATAATAAAACCATAGGTGAATACATTGATGACCAATAATAAGCTGCGATCCATTTCTTGCATTTCCGCGATATCAATAAGACTATACCCTTCAGGAAAATTATACTTACTAATTATTGCAGACATTTCTTGGGAAGATTTCTTAGGATCACTTGATGAAAAGGTCATAATCAACCTTCCATGAGACGGATCAAATGAAAAGAATTGATCTTGTAATGAATACGGAACAATAAGCACAACATAAGGATTAAAAGTTTCGGACATATTGCTAGGCATTTTGTCAGCAATATAGGTAAGCGAAATTCTTTTGCTTTCAGATATTCCGTTATCATTACCCGGCACTTGAGATTTAACTATCGCATCAATTGGTGCAGGATTTTCAAATATATCGAATGCTAAATAGCGGCCGGAATTCTGATCATATCCATTATATTTTGACAAGGCTATGACATTCGCAGTACCGACTTTCATATATACTGCAGGATCCAGACCGAGTTCCAAGGCATACTTTTCATAAGTTTTATCATCTATAAAAAAAGTGGTTGCACCAGTAATATTATTCCCAGCTATTTCATCCGCCGGGTAATTATCCAAATATCTTTCGCTTAAGATGCCCGCTTTTAATTCCAAATCCAATTGTATGCTTGTTCGGTACCCGCTCTCCTCAATACTGCTGACGTTGCTGAGTTCCTCGAAAAGCCGTATTGATTCCGTATCGCTATAACTAGATGCAAACGATATGTCATACCCAGAGTTTTCAAATGAATTAGCACTGCCTTGCTGAAGATACATGCCAAAAGCACTAGCAGATACAAATAAGACTACACTTACAAACAATGATAAAACCGTACTGCGATAGCGCTTTCTGCTTCTTTTCATGTTTTTCAAAGCCAGCATTCCTTCCAAACCAAATAATTTCCGAGCAAGTTTGGAGGTTTTAATTTTTCGTGCTGTTATTTTTATATCAGCGGTCTGTCTTATCGCTTCGATTGCAGATAATTTTGCTGCTCGCCGAGCTGGGATATATGCCGAGATCATTATGGTGAGAGTACCAACCATTGCTGCTATCAAAAGCCACATTAGCGAAATAGCTACGGTAAAATCAACTGAGCCTCCGAATAAACCTGAAAAAACGGCTCCAATCAGGGCTAGGGTCAAGGAAATTCCAGCGAGACCAGAAATAATGCCTAAGGGAATGCCAACCAGGCCAATGTATATACCTTCATACAAAACCGACATGCGCAATTGTTTTCTTGTAGCACCTACCGATGCCAATATGCCAAATTGCTGTGTCCGTTCACTTACCGAAATGGAAAAAGAATTGTAAATCAACAATACTGAACCAACCATAATCAAAAGAATTAATATAGCTCCTAAACTGTATAAAACACGATTAAAACTGCCACTTTCAGATATTCCCTGATAGCGGAGGAGCTCATGATTAAGATTGATTGAATAATTACCATCAGAAATTAGTGAATAGTCATAAATTTGTCGCGGCTTTTTAAGCTTGATAAATATATCAAAATAAGCGTCGGTTGGAGATATTGAAGAGTCCAGCTTCGTAATTGCAGAGTAACCCAAAGCATCATACGGTTCAAAGCAAGGCCGGGAACATACCCCAACAATGGTATAGCTTTTTGTGCTTCCTTGTACAAAGACTTTGGAATCGGTTCGCTCAATTCCATCAGTGTTCATACTTCGATTGCCGTTATTAAGTTCTACTACTTGATCTTTTATCTTCAGGCTGCCAATTTCGAGAGTTAATGTGTCACCAATATTATTATTGACACTTAAAATGTTTTTAATTTGTTCAGATATTACGAGTTCACTGCTATTTTCAGGCAGCCGCCCTTCCAGCAATTTCAGACTAAGGCTTTCAAAAGCTTGGTTATCTAAGGCATTGATATACATATAATTTGCAGCTTCATTTCCGCTATCCTTTATGGGAACATAACCAATATTTTGCTTAAATGCAACTTTCTCGATATGATTATCCGCTACAATTTTCTGTGCAAAATCATTGTTAACGCCCAAGAATTCAGCATGCCAATCACCTTTGTTAGCAATAGCATTCTGAATCATGAAATTTTGCAATGATGAAATAATAGTTATAACCGCCGTAATCATAGCAACTGACAAGAGCACCCCCATTATGGTAACAATAGTTCGGGTGCGATTATTCTTTAGGTTTTTTAGGGTTATTCTATTAAAAATACTCATCATTGCTTGCCTCCCGCAGAGTATCCTTGGGTTTCATTGCTGATGATTCTTCCATCTTCAATATTAATAATTCGGTCAGCTTGCAAGGCTATATTCTCGTCATGCGTAATTACAATTATGGTTTGATGGTATTTTTGATGGCTCAATTTCAATAATTCTAAAATATACTGGCTGTTTTTGCTATCCAAATTGCCGGTGGGCTCATCAGCTAGAACTATGGCCGGAGCATTGATAAGAGCTCTTCCTATCGAGACACGTTGTTGCTGTCCGCCTGAAAGCTGGTTTGGCAAGTGTAGCTTCCTATCCGATAGTCGCAGGGTTTCCAATAACTCATTTAAACGTTCAAGATTTACCTCGCGGCTGTCCATTAATACTGGCAATGTAATATTTTCTATAACGTTTAATACCGGTATAAGGTTATAAAACTGATAAATCAGCCCTACTTGCCGACGTCGAAAAATGGCAAGTTGATCTGGGTTTTGCGCATACACATCTGTTCCATCTACATACACTCTACCTGCGGTAGGCACATCAACTCCGCCCAAAATATGTAAAAGTGTTGATTTCCCTGATCCGCTGGGTCCCATGATTGCAGCGAATTCCCCTTTATCTACAGTAAACGAGACATTGTTTAGGGCATGAACCGTATTTTCATCCCCGCCATAGGTTTTACATATATTGTCTGCTCTCAAGATTTCCATGATGTCCTCCACATAATTGCTTTCTTTACTACATAATTGTACGCAATTATCATGACATGGCAGTGACTCTAAAATGACGAAAATGTCATTTTAGAGCAAACGAATAGCTTTCACGGAAAAAATTCATGTTCTATAGGATATGATGGAAGAAACGAATGCTAAAGCAGGCACCTTCAGTGTCTAGGTTACTTGCTTTGACAGTGGCGTTTTGCTGGGATAAAATCATTTTACAAAGTGCAAGACCAATGCCGAAGCCGCTATCTTTGACGGTTTTCCCCTGATAAAAGCGTTCAAAAATATTGGGTAAATCTGTTGCAATAATTCCACTGCCATTGTCTCTAATAACAATTTCTGTGAAAAGTAAGTTTTGAGTATAGTTTATCTCAATTGTTCCCGCAGGATCAGTATGTTCTAGGCAATTTTTCAAAATATTTCCAACAGCTTCAGCACTCCAGTTCATATCTCCCTCGAATTGCGCGCAAGGGTCGCCTTGAATGTTTAGCGAAACACCCCTTACTTCCATCGGAATAATGAATGGTTCCACAGCTTTCGCGATCATATTATGAACAGAAACAGTTTCTTTTTTAAAGATTGCCACTCCAGCATCAATTTTAGACATTTTCAGAAGGCTCGAAATCAGCCAATCCATACGCCAAAATAGCATTTCCAGCTCTCTGATTAGCTGTAATTGCTTATCCATCTTCAAATCTGGGTTTTTTAAAAATGAGATAATCATGTTAATAGAAGTAAGCGGCGTGCGCAGTTGGTGGGATATGTCGGTCATTGCATTTGACAAAAAGAGCCTGTCTTTTTCCAGTATTACCGCATGCTCTCTAAGTCGCACCGTCATTTTATATATTTCACTTCGTAATATTGATAGTTCGCCTTCTTCATAACCATCAATTTCAAAACTAATGCTGTTATGTAAGACCTTATCGATTTGTTCGCACAATAGGGCTATGTTAGCATACCTCTTTATAGTGTAAATAATAAATACAGTACAAAGAGTGACACTAAATAATAGCATTAAGATTCCGGTAGCTTTACCTATTAAGAAGCCTGCTCCAATTGCAAATAGGCAAATAACTCCTTGCCAGAGCAACAACCTTTTTATTTCTTGGTTGCGCAAAAACGCCAATTTAATCACCAAATCTGTACCCGAGCCGTCGTACTGTTTTAATGATGCTGGGATTTTGAGGGTCGTCTTCAATTTTTTCACGCAGTCTTTTAATATAAACCGTCAAAGTATTATCGTTAACAAATTCACCTGCAATATCCCAGATTACGTGCAACAATTTTCCCCGAGACAAAATCGTTCCCGCATGATTCACGAACACTAATAGCAAACGATATTCGAGCGCTGATAAATACAATTCAACATTGTTTTTGTAAACTTTCCCACTTAGTAAATCTATTTTAAGGTTTTTGATTTCAAAGATTGACTCCGATTTTCCGCTTCTTCTTAGTACGCTTTTTATCCGCGCTAACAATTCCATAGGTCTAAACGGCTTGACAATAAAGTCATCTGCCCCTAATTCAAGCCCAGTTACAGCACTTATTTCATCATCAGCAACAGTCAAAAAAATAACTGGAATATTATGTCCGCGTTTTGCAGCTGTACAGATGGTAAATCCGTTTCCATCAGGCAGAGAAATATCTAACAAGATAAGATCTGACTGTTTACTTTCGATATGACTAAGTGCTTCCTGTTGATTACTCGCAACCGCAATGCTATAGCCCTCACTTACTAATAAACGAGAAAGATTTTTCAATATATCTAAATCATCTTCAACAATTAAGATTTTTTGCATTATTTTGTTCTCGCAATATACCCTTTATACTAATGAAATCACGTATATTGAGTCAATTTGACGTATATATCAACTCTAGGAATCCGTCCAAGGATCACTAGCCTTAGTTAACATTCGTTAAATGACTCTGACTTTCTAGTATTCTTAATCAGCGGCATAGTTAATTCCTTACATAAGCTTAAGGGGTATTTTTCATAAAACTGAGCTATATAGATATTAAAAATCTCTTCACTTATCTGCTCAACTTCCTTGCCTGCGCGTAGACTCTCACTTATTCTTTCGAACATCTCATAAGCAACCCTGATATTTTTTTCTAAGTAAGGCATCACCGTATCCCCTTGCGGACAATTATGGTGGGCTAACCCTAAAAACTGCGGCTTATATTCTATGAACCTGCGCAAGGATTTTATATAAAGGTCGAAATCGTAAAAATAGTAGGGGATCATCGAATCCTCGGAAGAATAACCAGCAGCATCAGAAACCAATAAGGCTTGATCCTCTTTTAAATAAACGGCCATTGAGCATTGACTATGCCCGGGAGCCATAATAAACTCGACTTCAAGATCCTCCAGGTTCAGTATATACCCATCATGAACTTTTATCTCAGGTATAATTGTCGTAACCGGTTCAATCGTCGGCAGCCTGTCTATTTCCCCTAGTCTTAGACTTAATTCTGCGTCTTCAAAATCAGTTGCGTAGAATTTTTTAATAATTTTGGGCTGACTCATGATATCAGCCGCGGCTTCGCTGGCTATGAGTTGGGCATCTGGAAATAATCTCTTTAATATTGGAGTCCCGCAAATGTGATCAAAATGTGCGTGCAGTAATACTATGTAACTTATGTCAGGCTTGTCTGCGACATTTTCCCAAGTTCTTGCAAAAAAATCCGCTCCTGCCGAAGTACCGCCTTCAACCAACATACCCTTGCCGTTTTTTACAATAATAAAAAAATTATATTCATGATTATTAATCAAATAAAGATGTTCAGATATTTTTTTCACTTTGGGTCCCTCGTAAATCCTCAGTAATCCTCTTCTACTAAGCATAATACAACTTTTTCATATGTACTACATCTATTTTTTATATGAATTCAATTGTTATTTCCACTGCTGTTTATTCAGCTTCCTAAATCTATTGAACTGCTAAACAAATCACAACTAATGAAAGTCGTATGGAATTCCCCCTTCTCACCCATGGGATCGATTCCAGCCTGTTGGAAGGCACGATAAGCGATGCCATCGTAGAGCTTACCAATCCATCGTGGCGAAAGTTTCTGAGGATTTACCCATGTAATGATGCTTTGAATTTTACGACGTTGCATTTCCTGCAACACTAATTCCGGTTCAAGCTGCCATAAAGGCATTCGCGGCGTTAAACCAGCTTGTTCACAGAGAGCAGCCTGCCAGCGAGCGTTCCTCTCGAGGTGCAAATCACCGAACACGACGCTCTGCACCCCTTGGCTGGCAAAGGAGCGGTAGAGTTCAATCATTTGGGCAGGTTGATCCCAGGGCGTTGCTTGGCTCACAAATAGCGGAACCCCTAAGGCTGCAGCCTGCTTTTGTGCAACCTCAACAGGCAGATGATGGTAGTAGGAGCGATGCGGCGGAGGACTGACGCATTGCACCAATGCGATTGGTTGCCCCGTATCCATAGCTTTAAGTAAAGCTAAAGCACTGTCTTTTCCGCCGCTAAAAAGACAGATAAAGCGCTCTCCCTCCAGCACTTTTCGCAATTCGCCAACGCTAATTGGCCAGGTTGGGCTTTTAAAACTACTCATTGTGCACCTCCGCTATGTTCGATATCACAGAAAACAGCTTTTTAGGGAATTATCATTGGCATTAGAGCATATGTTGCAATAGGAGGTGTGATGCATGAAAAATCATCCATATGGTAGATGTTGCTGCAATTGTTGCGGGATGCAGCAGCAATCTTGCTTATGTTGTTTGCCCGGGCTCCAATGCCCAGCCGGACCCACTGGACCAACCGGACCAACTGGGCCAACCGGACCCACTGGATCTGCAATTCCATCCAGAAGCGTCTGCGTACAGCTGCCTACGCTCTTTACTACGCAGACAACCTCGCCTAGCACCAATACCAGTCAGCTTTCGTCCATAAGAATTAACCCGCCAGGCACTTACTTGGCACCGTTTACAGTTCAAAGTATTGTTACTACAGCAGCTGCATCTTACGACGTTTTCAGCTTTACTGTTACACCGCCGCCTTCTCCGGGGGGGCCATCTGTCATTTCCATGACTATTGAAATCCCGATCTTGATCCAGGCTGTAGATTCTACTGCAACTCCCTTTACAATCTCCGGAAGCGTGTTTATTCCTGTCAGCGTAAGCATGGTACTTCCGCCCAACTTTTTGATTAATGATCTCCAGGTGATGGTGACGCTAAATAGAGCTACTGCAACTATCACCAGCCTCACCGAGGTTTCTATAACCGCTGATTATACATTCTGCTACAATACATTCCAGCGGGAGATGGTTTCTTTGCAAGTTGGTTTATCAGCATGCGCTTGTAATGGAACCTCATTAATCTTAGGAGGAGTTTAAGGATTGTAACCGAGAAGTGCTATACGTTTTTGTTCGCGTATGCCCTATAATAAATAATATACTGTGAGCTATTAGCAGTTAGGAGTCTTCAAATCCAGCTATGTCATTATACTGAATCAAATCGACGCTATTAACGGGAATGCAAGCATGGGGACGGTTCCTTGCTCTAACGCATGTATGCGATGTGCATGAGGACGGTTCCTTGCTCCACCCAAAAACTGACTGCTCCGCGACTCTCGAAAAAGAGCCAAGCAGTGCTATTTCTTATTAATAATTGCATTTGCATAGGAAAAAAGCCTAAAGCCGATTGAATTAACAAACTTACAACAATCGTAGTAAGAATTGCTATGATGAATCAATTTAAAAGTTATTTAGCAAAGATGCCTGAACGCTGCTCATGGTTTGCTCATGACTCGATACCATTCCAGAAATATCGCAAGATACTCTTTGGAAAATATCACATGGCACTTTTCGAAATTCGAGAAACCACGGTGTATGTAACCGCAGTTATCGATTGCCGCCAGGACAACAGTTGGCTTTTGTAACTGGGAATCGGGAACCGGATAAACGTCGCCAAGTCGAGTTTCGACTTTGCAATGATCGTGGACCCGGGATTGCCCCACTCTAAGCCCCATTCTTTGCTTTGAAAATGTGCGATAGTTTTGCAAACAATATTGAAGAAATTCACGAAACCTATAGAATAGAGACTGACAATTTTAAAAATAATTGTAACGACTAGAAGCCGAAAGAAAATAAAAACCAAGAATTCAATTACGAACATAGTATAAAATTACCTCCTCGTATCAGTAAACATGCATCACAGCAGATAGTTTCCAGTCTCTACGATGATTTGTTCCCTGAACACTTGATGCATGAGCTTATCCTGTGATTCCGCATTCTAGAAATTTACGATTTCTTTCGTTCATATCCATTTCCCCCTTTTTCAGTTGACAATAACAGCAAAGATCATAACAACAAACGTGGAAACCCACATCAAATAAAGTTTTAGGCGAGATGCTCGACTAAAGCTTCTCGTTGCTAATTATAAAAAATGGAGCCAACAATAAGCACCATTCATTCTGAGAATTCATTGACGAATGAGTATGATATGTGTATGATATACTCATCGGAGGTGTTAAACATGGCAACACAGACACGAGTAAATTTTTTAATGGACGCCGACTTGAAAGAGCAGGGAGAGAAAGTATTTGCCAAAATGGGCCTTAACATGACAACTGCTCTCAATCTTTTTGTTCAAGCAGCGGTACAGACTGGCGAGCTACCATTTACGGTCAGGACAGACGAAGCCGCCACCCGCGCACGGATTCACAAAGCATTATTAGAAGCACAGGCGCAGGCAGCCGATCCGAATACAGTATTGTTAACAGAGGAGGAATCATTCGGGAGGTTTGATACCAAGTATGGCCTATAAAATTAAGACCTTGCCACTTGCAAATTTTGATTTAGCTGGGATCGAAGAATATTTGCTTGAGGTATCAAAAAGCAAGACGAGGCTATTCTTTGAGACGCTAAAAAAGCAAAGGCAAGCAATCAAACAGAATCCGCGAATGTTCCGTGAGTATGAAGAATTCCCACCTTACCGTATCATGGGCATTTTGGATTATGTTGTTCTATACATCGTAGACGATGAAACGCAGACCATCATCATACACCGGATTCTATGGGGCGGTATGGACTTACCGAACCGCCTAAAGGAGTCTTCAAATCCAGCTAAGTCATCATACTGAATCAAATCGACGCTATTAACGGAATGCAAGCATGGGGACGGTTCCTTGCTCCACCCAAAAAACTGACTGCTCCGCGACTCTCGAAAGAGAGCCAAGCAGTGCTATTTCTTATTAATAATTGCATTGCATAAGAAAAAAGCCTGAAGCCGATTGAATTAACAAACTTATAACAATCGTAGTAAGACTTGCTATGATGAATCAATACAAAAGTTATTTGATTCCGGGTGACTGTCTCCCTTTGGTTACAATTTCACACGAATGCCGCAACTTTACAGAAGCTACTGGTTGATAGTACAATAATAATCATTAAAGGGTACTATATTGCTATCAAGGAGTGATCATGATGATGCATATTAAGCCATCCGCCGCTATACGAAAGAATTACAATGAAATATCCGAGCTATGCAAGAGAACGAAAGAGCCGGTATATCTTACAAAAAACGGTGAAGGAGATCTTGTCGTAATGGATCTGGAGACCTACGCACGAAGAGAAAGTATGCTCACTCTGCGCGAAAAGCTACTGCAGTCTGAAGCTGACATCCAAAACGGACGCCTTCATACAGTTGAAGAAACAGCCACCTCCATGAAACGGGCTATCGCGGAGGTTTTCGATGGACGGCAAGAATAAAACATACGATGTAAAGATCACCGAAACCGCGTGGGAACAGATGATTGAACATGCGCGTTTCCTCGCGAATGTCAGCGCAAGCGCAGCAAATAGTCTTGTGGATGAATTTCTTGATCGTGCCGACATGTTAGCAAAGATGCCTGAACGCTGCTCATGGTTTGCACATGACTCGATACCATTCCAGAAATATCGCAAGATACTCTTAGGAAAATATCACCTGGCACTTTTCGAAATTCGAGAAACCACGGTGTATGTAACCACAGTTATCGATTGCCGCCAGGACAACAGCTGGCTTTTGTAACTGGGAATCGGGAACCGGATAACCGTCGCCCAGTCGAGTTTCGACTTTGCAGTGGTCGTGGACCCAGGAATTGCCCCACTCTAAGCCCCATTCTTTGCTTTGAAAATGCGCGATAGTTTAGCAAACAAAATATTGAAGAAATTCACGAAATCTATAGAATAGAGACTGACAATTTTAAAAATAATCGTAACTACTAGAAGCCAAAAGAAAATAAAAACCAAAAATTCAATTACAAACATAGTATAAATATTACCTCCTCGTATCAGTAAACATGCATCACAGCAGATAGTTTCCAGTCTCTACGATGATTTGTTCCCTGAACACTTGATGCATGAGCTTATCCTGTGATTCTGCATTCTAGAAATTTACGATTTCTTTCGTTCATATCCATTTCCCCCTTATAAGCCTATTCAAAATCATCAGAGCGAATATAGCTGTGCTGCAAATAAGACCATCCCAATACAGCCGAGTATTCTGGTAAGTGTCGAAACCTTAATTATTGGATTAGTAGCTAATAGCAAAACTTCTACTAATAACGTTGTTTTCCACTTCTTGATAAGTGGTTAAGAATCCTTTATTAATTGTGATATAGATATCAATAGTATCATTTAATACATTGACTTTATATTTTTCGATATCTGGCCCTTCGCAAAGGGCGAAAACTTTCAATTCTTTATATTTATTAATACCTGTCATTATAAATTTATCAAAAGATGCAAGCATTATTGCACGATCGACTTCGTTATATTTAAACTTTACTCCAAGAATTTTGGAAAGGTCTTGTCCAGGAATATATATGCTATCTGAATAACTAAAGGGATTTCCCCTTAAACCTTGATGCATTCAATTGAACACGACACTATATGCTGAAACCAAAGCGGGAACAGCTAATCATCTTGGTAATTCATTGGCGCTACTTGAATATTTGACTGAGATAAAAGCTCGAACAAAGCGTATGAAATTGCCGCGATAAGCAGGAAATAAATTATTGCGTTTTTTCTCAACATTTTCTACCTGCCTTCAAATTTCAACCACCGGTTTGCCGATGCTTTGCACTAGAAGTATTAGGGCAAGTTACAAGTTGATACTCAAGATTCTTTTAAGGTTTAGCACACTCGCGAATTCATTCAGCATTGCGCCTAAAAATAGTCCTTTACTCAGTGCTTTCTGTTCCGATGGATTCAAGATGCTTTATTTTTAAATATAACAAAATTACTACTATGATGGAAATAACAATTGATATAATTGTATAAAGGATTTTTTCCTTACTATCAATGAAAATCAATTTCGCTAATAATAATGGTAAAACTAAGAGTGTTGAATAGCAGCCGATTTTAAGCTGCGATAATCTATGTTTATATCTACTTTTCCACTGGAAAACAATGATTAAATAAACTATAACACCAAAAATTCCAAACAAGAGTTCCATGAAATTATTACCAATTAGAAATTCTGCTTGAGCACCAGCTAGTATCCCAAGACAACCAACATCATAGAGCTTTACGTCATCGATTTTTTTCTCTCTTTTTATCATAAATAACTAGTGTTCCTTACTCAACATTGGAACTCATGTTTTGTTCCACTATTTTGACTTTTCCAGAGGTCTCGGACGTTTCGCTCGACACCTTATGTTCAAATGTCTCTCTCTTCTGAATGAGGATTCCTTAGGCAATTAACCATGCAAAAGCCTATTGACAAAAGAATACCATTCATGAGAAATTCATGATACCAATAATAGAAGATATAAATTGCTGAAAAACGAGTACTGCTTCAATTATCAGAAACTTTAAGTTAATTTTTCATTTTCCGTTGTCAGTAATATTAGGAATTGACAGTATAATTCCTGATATTACTATACAACTATGCCGGAAATATAAATATAATGGGCTTATACTTCGAGAAACATACTCATAACTTGTTTCGCTTTAATTTTTCGAAATTTTCGATACTGATTGCCGCCTTTTGGTAGTAAATATTCCTATGTCCTCTCAAGGACAAGGGAAGGCGTCGAACATAAACTTCTCCGCAAGTCCTTCTAATACTGTAAAACTCATGGGGACATGAAATAGGTTTGCTTATTAATGACGCGATCCATAACGCGGTATATTCCTGTGTTAAATTGTTTTCGAGCTTGCCGAGCCATATTCTCCCCCCCGGCATTACCTATCCATTATTGTTTCTTTTCTAACCCTAGGTACTCGTCCCCGTTGATTTTCAAGTTTTTGTTAGCTTATCTCTTGGTCGTTTTCCGTTAACTCAAGTTGCTTGCCACTATGATTTTCACCATGAGTTTTCAATATGTATTTTTCTGCCTTCTGTAGCCTATCGAGAATCAGCAATGTGCAATATATCTGGGTTGCAAATAATCCCAATATCGCAGTGTACGCCGGAACAAAATAGCTTGATTCAACATCTGAAACAAGCTGACTGAATGGTATTCTTCCGATAGAGAAGACGAATACTATTATGAAAAATGCTATTGTCGACAAAATTACGACTAATGTCCGTTGCATTAATATCACTCCATTTCTAAACCTGATTTTATGAATAGGTGAAAAAGTCTTATCTCCTGTTTATCTCCAGGTACACGTCCCTATGAGTTGCCACACTGCCAGGTGAATAGCCTATTCAATGCTAGCATCATATTCAATTATTGTTTTTTCTCTTAATTGCTTTTTATACTCTTTTATTGCCTCGTCACGCTTTGCCCATTGTTCTTCATTGCTTACCTCAGCTCCAAGACCGTCGTCAACTTCTTTAGATATTTGTTCTTCAAGCTTAGATATCGTCAAATATTTTTGATATATAGGCATCAAATATTCACAATAATCATCAATTGTATATCCCTGCGATTCTATAAATTTAATAAACCATTCGATACCCAACATTTCATCTGGATTATCTTTGTATTTATCTGGATTTCTATATGGCTCATGCATCTCTTCAACATATGACCTAGCTTCTTCAACTCTCACTTCTAATCCGCGTCTTATAGCTTCATCATATAGCACGATAATATCAGCAAAGTGATCTATTATTTCTTGATCGCTCACCTCGTCTAGAGGTATCCTCTTGCCGGCTGCCTTTAATACACGTTGATCTTCGAACTGAGCTTTGGTATATATGTGTTCGTTGATTTTGAGCACTATTTTCTCGCTGTTCGGTAACTGCTTATTAGTCAATAGCTTTTGACCTAGTTCAACAGGATCAATTGCTATACGGTTTTCTGAAAAAACCTGTTTCTCTTTTACAACTAAACCAACGATAAGCAAACAAAACACAAATGGAATAATTGCTAGTTTTTTCTTGGTTTTCATTTTATTTCACCATTTTTCTTCAAGTTTAAGAACTCATGGGGACATGAGACTGTTTTTGTTTCGTCCCTAGGAACTTGATATTAAACTAAACTGAGCTGAAAGAGGATATTCTAAATTATATTGCACTATAGTCTTTATCACTCTATAATTCCCGGTTTGATAATAATACTGATCATGATGGAAATAAATTTCGAATGAATGGCTTCCATGTTGCTCTATTTCTATAAGAATAGGCACCACTTGCAATTCTAGTGGAATCTCATTCCATGAACAACCATCAAAATACTCAATTCTATAACCTAAGTTTGTACTGATAGCATTCGAGGTATTATTTACAATTTCCACTTCGATCTTGTTTATTGATTGTGCGTATTGATCCTTTGATGCCTGCATGTAAAAACCAAGTTGCTGGTCAATATCGTCAACTTTATTGTAAGAGCAACCAAATAGTAAAGCCAAAATCACCAGATTAAAAATAATAACCCGCTTAACTCCCCCCACCCCTTCTTAAAAACTCCAAACGATTTTCTAAAAATTTTAGTTTAGCAAACGCATTGGCACGGGCAACTTGAGTTCCTAGGTACCCGCCACCATGAGTTCTCATTGAGTTTTTTTAGTCGATCGTTCCCCTAGATACTTATAAAAAAATAAGCCTAATAATGCTCCAATCACATTAGCTATTACATCATCTATATCTGTAACTCTCCAGCTTGTGATTCCTAATAATTGTTGCACTAATTGCATAAATTCAATTCCTATCGAGAATAGCAAGCTGAGTATTAACATATTTTTGCATCTGCTATATTTCCCGATGATAATTGGTAATAAAAATCCCATAGGAATAAATAGCACTATATTGCATACAAAACCCCGAAAATAGTTATATACCGTTGCAATAACGTGTTGAAAATCTCTAGCGTAATACAAATTATCAGCGAAAACATCAATATTTGCCAATGGCACAAAATTGTACATGCAATGCTCGAATGCTGTTAAATCAAAAATGGCTTCCCTTAACTCTACGAAATCAATATGAGAAGGTATATGAACAGGCAATTGGGTTATTATAAAAACGAGAACTATGTAAATTACAAAAATTGGTTTAATTTTAGATATATAAGTATTCATGAAAACCTCAAAAGTAAATACATTTTGTTATATACTTAGATGAAATGTAGTTTCGCAAACTCATGGGGACGGGCAACTAGAGATGTGGTTATTATCTCTTGAAATTTTTAATCAGCTTCTTCATCATGAAATATGTTTTGCTTATTTATACCCCGAGCCATTACGTGGTATATCCTAGGGCTGCTTTGTTTTCGAGCTTGTCGGGCCATATTCTTCCCCCCGGCATTACCTATCGATTATTGTTTCTTTCATAACTCTAGGTGCCCTTCCCCTTGAGTTCCTATTCATAGCAATCTCTCCTTTTTTTCGCCAGTATAGCAAATAAAAAGGGTCTGTGCGGCCAAGTGTCAAAAATGACCTGAAAAGTGTCAAAATTGGACCTTATTCCAGGTATAATAGTGCCTTAACTTCGAAAAAGCCATCTGCAGTGTTGATTTCTAATTCTCCCTGGTACTGATCGATTATTTTTTGTACCTGCTGTAAACCAAAACCATGAGAATTCCTATCGGCTTTGCTGGTTTTATAATTCTTCTTAAGTGATTGCTCGTCATACTTATTCTTAATACTGATAATTATGCAATTGATCGCAAAGTTAATGGATATACTGATGCAGCGCTCATCAGCACTTATCTTACAATTAGCTTCAATGGCATTATCCAGCAAGTTGCCCAGAATAATCATCATATCGAAACTATTAAGCTCCAGAGTATCTGGGATACTAATGTTAAGGCTGGTCCTGATGCCAAAACTGGCAGCACTGCTGAGCTTGTAGTTTAATATGCCGTCGATTATCATTACGCCGCTGCGCGCGTACTCGCCGCTAATAATCACGGAGTTCTTTAACCTCTCCAAATAACTCAAGATTTTTGCTTTATCATTGGCATCTATCAAGATTTCTAATGCTGTAAAGTGATTGCTGAGATCATGGTTGAGGGACTTCGTCTCTCGCGCTGAAGCTTCGATTAATTGGTATTGATTATTAAGGTATTGATTTTGTTGGCTCAATAATCTTTTCTCAGTATTTAGTTCGAACATTTGACCCAAGCCATCATAGAGACGAAAAGATATGATTGATAAGCCCAGTAATAGGAGAATACCTATTATTACTGTAAGTTGTGATAAATTTGATGCTAAGAGGCACAGTATCAGGTAGAGAATAGCTAGGGGCACTAGAACCAGTGCTAGGCCATAAGTAGACGGAATTTCAATTTGCTCCTTGGTCTTTTTGAAATACCCCATGATTAGAACAACGATATAAGAGAGGAGTTTTGCAGTTATGAGAACCCCCAGCGACTCGAATCCATTTTTTTCAAAAATAGTATAATCTGCGTTATGTTCTATTATTATGACTATGAATGTCTCAATTACTGCAAGAAAGACATAAATAAATGTTGACCAAATAATTCTCCTTTTATATGTAGCTTTATAATTCAGCGTAAGCGAGAATATCAATAGCATATTAACCAGCAAAGTGAGAATTGGTATTTCATATTTTAGATAAACAAAACTAACCACCGAAAAATACATTAGATAAGAAGCAAGCGTTATCACGCGTGAAGTAAAGGGTCTGCCGAAGAATACTTCCACTAGCTTGTACAATACATAAGTGCCGAATAGATTAGTGATTAAATAAAGAGTACTATAGGCCATCATGAATTAACCATACCGTAGAGATATTTATTGACTTCTTTTTTTCTCGATTTGCTGACCGGCAATTCTACACCATTAAGCAAAGCCACCTTACCTTCATATATCTTGGCAATATAATTGCCATTTACCAGGAAGGATTTATGGATTCTAATGAAATTGCTTTTCAACTGATTCTGCAAATCATCGAGTTTGGCGCTTAGTTCATAAGAATCCATGCGGGTCTGGACCTGAATCTTACGCCCTGAACTGCTAAGATAGACGATATCTCTCTCCTTAACCAGAACATAGCTTCCAGATTGCCTGCAAACAATAGTCGCGTTTCCTTTATCAATAATCCGAATTGCTTTATTTATTAGTTTTGCTATATCTTCAGTGTTCAAGGGCTTTATTAAGAAATCAAACGGCCTCAGTTTAAATAATTCCATAGCATATTCGGTTTTAGAAGAGACAAATGCTATTTGCAGATAATCATCTTTCAGTTCTTCTCTAATGTAATTGCCCAGGCTAATTCCTGTTTTGGCCTCTAACTCAAATTCGATATCTAGAAACAGCAGATCATATTTTCTATTTTCTCTTAATCCTTGGCGCAGGCTTTCTAAAGTTGAGTATAAATCAATGTCAAAGCTGTTATTTATCTCTAATAATTTACTTTCTAAATCACGGCAAAAAACTCTATTGTCATCACAAATTGCAATTCTTAACATCGAAATCCCTTTGACGCCCTTCGACAATTTTTGCTATTTTTGTATATAATACTACACGTGATGGTTATATTTGTCAATTGGTTGGCGCTTATAATTTCCTAGAGCTTTACTAACTAATGCCTTATTCCTTGGCTTCTACAAACCACTTGCCCATTTCAAAAAAAAGATAAGTCTCTTTGTTCCTGATTCTACATAAGTAACGCGTGCCTTGGCCTCCAACTTTCAGGCTGGCGGCTTGCCGAACATCAATTACTCGCTCGATAGCAAATACTTTTCCATCCTCCCATACTATTGCAGTTGGCTGCATAGCACCATTAGTATCAAATTTTGCGATTACTTCAACGAAAGCTTTGCGCATAAGCACCTCCAGCTAGAATAATAGAACATTTGTTCTATTATTCTATAGGAAAAATCATGCCTTTGCAACCTAGGCTTTTGTTTATATATGCAACTGGCTTTTTCTCTGTTCTAAGCAACGACAATATTTTCTTAATTAATGTCACAGAATAAAATGAGTGCTAATATATACATATAAATCGACAGGGTTTAAAATACTAATTATTTGAAAATTGGGATAATCAAGCTTGCAAGTTGGTTTGATCTCTCTGGAGCAATGATGAATAAACAGTTTTGGTTAAATGTCTTAAGGGCGGTTACATTAGTTCTATTTGTCGCCGGTATGGTATATTCTTATCAACATTTTTCTCCTAAGCTTTATGAACTCTTAAAGCAACCGGAGCATTTTAAATCTTTTATCGACTCCTTGGGCAGCAAACGCATCCCCACTTTCGTATTCCTGCAGGTATTGCAAGTATTGATCGCTCCACTCCCCGGAGAAGTCATGCAGTTTGCCGGTGGCTACGTATTCGGAACCTTATTGGGAACTCTGCTGACTTTGCTCGGCATTTTCTTGGGCAGTATCATATCATTCTGCATCGGTCGTTATTTTGGTTTTCCTTTGTTGGTTAGATTTATTTCGCCGTCCCGATTAGAATACTGGCAAGAACTACTGCAGAGTACTAAAGGCGAATGGGTGGTATTTATACTATTTTTAATTCCCGGGATGCCTAAGGACATAATTACATATATTGCCGGATTAACCCCAATTCGCTGGTACACCTTCTTCCCATTAGCTATGCTGGGACGCTTTCCCGGAATTTTCGTTTCGGTTTTAATTGGTGACACTGTATATGAAGCTAAATACTTACAAGCCACCTTCTATGCCCTGCTGGCAATAATTGTTTTTTTTATTGCCATAAAATACCGCAAAAGATATCTACACTTTTTCAAAATCCATTCTCATCGCCCTTTAAAAAAGTAAACTTGTTTTTTAGGCATTTATTTGTCTGAATATTTAACCTTCAAAAACCACACTCTATTAATGGATGCATCCACAACAAACGCATAAGAAAGGAGTGCTGAATTTGAGTATAAATCAGCTGGAATTACAAAACCTAAGACACCTCATCGGAGGACACGAGAATGTTGAAAAGAAACTCAACTTCTATGCAGATATGTCCAAGGATCCTCAAGTGAAACAGTTTTTTCAGCAGTCAGCACAATCTGCCGGACAAACCCGTTCCAAATTGATGTCATTTTTAGCATAAGGAGATGAGCAAGTGAAGAATCTAACAGACAAAGAAATGGTAAATGATATGCTCGCAATGATTAACAGTAGTTTAACTAATTATGCGGGTTATATTTCTCAGACTTCTAATCAACAATTAAGACAATCTTTGCAGCAAATTAGAAACTCCGACGAACAATCACAATATCAACTTTATCAGATAGCCAGTCAAAAAGGTTTCTACATGCCTGCAATGCAAGCCAACTCACAAGAAATTCAGCAGGTTAAATCTCAGCTTTGTTGAGTGCAAGCTTAATTGAAGTTATTTCAATTTAACAGATGGACTTTTTGACAAAATAAGGCGAAGGTTTTACTTCGCCTTATTTTAATATTAACCTGTAGACTAGGATAAAAAGCTCCAGATAAAAGGCCACGAGAAACCCGCGGACGAAGACGTATTAATATACTTTGAGGTCGCGGGTGCCAAAGTGAACGCATTATATGGACTTTTTAGACAGTCTACTTTAAGCTTTGCTATTATTGAACCTATACCCCTGTGAAGCAGTTTTTTTGCGGGCTGGCCGCCTTGGTCGATCGAAGTTATGCATTACACT
>JAVBKS010000052.1:0-19037 GCA_031553935.1 Syntrophomonadaceae bacterium | reverse complement strand
ATGGGCAACTTGCAGTTCATAACTAATATCGCTAATCAATGCCCCCAACACACAGCTTACAGAAATCAAAAGTGCTGTTTTCCTCTGTATTCGATACAAATAATTTTTTAGGCCAAGGTCAGTTTTAAAACAACTCGCCATCTGTATTATTTCACCTTCACAAATTTTCATACTTGTGTCGGCAACAATCTCAAGAATGTCACTGCGCTGGTACTCTGCAATAAGCGACAAAGAAATTGCAAAAATGTGATTGCCCGAATAAATAGAAAAACGATTGCCCCATGAGCTCTTGATCGTCGCCTGTCCTCTTCTGATCAGGGAATTATCAATAACATCATCATGAACCAGTGTAGCCATGTGAATAAGTTCCAAAGCTACGGCAATCTTTATTACTTTTGCAATATTAACCGAATACAACTTGGCTGTAAGCAGAGTGAATGCCGGTCTAATCCGTTTCCCTCCAGCATTAATAAGATGCAACGAAGCTTCATTTAGAACACTTATTGGGCTATTACATAATAACCTCAATGAATCTTCAACTTCTTGGAGCTCTGGTGCAATAATCGTAAACAAATCTTTGCTTAGCATTTTAATCCCCTTAGGTCGACTTGCGCTTACAATAATACGTTCAGAATAAAAAACAACCACATTTTATGCATAATCAGCGTAATTTAAGCATTAATTCTTTTCAAACGCTGTCTTAAGCCCCAAATGCAGTAACTGTTTACTCTATCCAAACTTTTTTCAACAAGCTGCGCTTCTAATTATAAATCTTATATATCCAAAAACCAAGCACAAGAAAATTACAGAGTTTCTAAAAAGTCTCCTGCTTTGTACTCTTCGGGTACACAGATGTTAGCTTCGAATCATTAATGTAGTATTTAAAGACTGTGCTAGATTAAAGGCATTTTTTACCTTCATATCTTTTAAAAAGCTGATTATTTAGCCCTAAGGAGTCCAGCACTTTTCCCACTAAGAAGCTAACTAAATCATCAATCGATTCAGGTTTATGATAAAACGCCGGCATTGCCGGAATAATTTGGGCTCCCATTTCAGATAGATTTAACATATTCCGCAAATGAATGGAGCTTAAAGGAGTCTCTCGGGGAACAAGAATTAGTTTTCTGCGCTCTTTTAACATGACATCAGCAGCTCTTTCAATCAGAGAGCGCGAACTCCCCACCGCAATAGCTGAAAGGCTGGCCATCGAACAAGGAATCACTACCATAGCCTGGGAAATAAATGATCCGCTTGCTAATGAGGCCGCGATGTTATCATTGTCATAGACTATTATCCGCCCCGGACAGTTGAGTTTCCATTCCATAATTTTCTTTTCTATCTCAAGATTCATCTCGTCAAAAATCACTATTTTTGCGGGCTCACTGACGATTAGATGAACACTATTATCTAATAATAGTAATTCCTCAACCAGCCTGATTCCATAAATAATTCCGCTTGCCCCGGTGAAGGCAACTACATAGTCAGCCATATATTCCTCCAAAAAATAGCTCAGTTAAAAAAATATATCCAACAAAGCTGCTAACAACATAACTAAACCCATGTATCTATTGAGACCAAAAGAGGCAAGATTTATATGCTTAAAATCTCCAGGCTTAACAATATTGTGTTCAATAAGTAGAATTCCTGCACTAATTAAAGTACCCAATAAAAAAAACCTATCTAAATCAAAAACAAATCCAGTGATAACTAATAGGATTATGGTAAGCAAATGAAAGCCCGAAGAAAAGATTAGAGCTCTTTTTTCACCAAATCGTGCTGGAATTGAGAATAAACCCTGGTCTCTGTCAAAAGCAATATCTTGACACGCATACATTGTATCAAAACCGGCAATCCAGGTCGCAACTACCAAACCAAGCAACAAAGAGCTGCTATCAAATGTACCGGTTATGGCAATCCATCCCCCTACCGGACCGATTCCGATTACCAGACCTAAGATCAAATGGCACCACCAGGTAAACCTCTTGGTATATGAATAGCCGGCAAGTGCTATTACTGCTAAAGGAGCAAGTTTAAAGCACAGGGGGTTTAAATGATATGCGGAATAAAACAGCAGAGCAATAAAAAGTATGCACAAAACCCAAATAGGCTTGGGTTTAAGTTTCCCGGACGGCAGAATCCAGTTAGCTGTACGGGGGTTTAGAGAATCAATTCTTTGGTCTATAAGACGATTAAGGCAAAGCGCTGCTGTTCTTGCACTGATCATTGCTAATGTAATCCAAAGCAATTGCGATATAGAAGGAACACCGCGCATAGCAATGCATGCGCTCATATATGTAAAAGGCAATCCGAACAGCGTGTGCCCAAAATCAATCAGAGCCAAAAAATGTTTGACTTTAGTCCAAGCCATACTCATGCCACCTTTTATTAATGAGATCTAGAATTTCAGATGACATTTTTATATCATTAGGCCATTCCCGCGTATGACCTTCGCTTTGCCATTTCTTGGTAGCATCAATTCCCATTTTTGAACCAATTAATGCCAGTGGTGCCGAATGATCCAGAACATCTAGTGGTCCTTCACTGATCATAGTATCGCGTCTCGGATCTACATTATTAAAAACTTTCCACATAACCTCAGATGCATCTTGGACATTCACCTCAGCATCGAGGATAAAAATAAACTTAGCAAACATCATCTGCCCCATACCCCATAAAGAGTTCATTATCTTTCGAGCATGTCCGGGAAATTGTTTGTTGATAGATACGAATACGCAATTATGGAAAACACCCTCCATGGGTAAATGCATGTCTACTATTTCAGGAAGTTGAAATCTCAACAACGGCAAAAATATACGTTCGGTAGCAAGTGCCATAAAACAGTCCTCTTGAGGAGGTCTTCCCACGATGGTGGTTGGGTATACCGCTTTTTTTCTATGAGTGATGCAAGTTACATGAAAAACTGGAAACAAGTCAGCTAAGGAATAGTAACCGGTATGATCACCAAAAGGACCTTCAATTCTGCGCTCATCCGGCTTAACATACCCTTCAATAACGAACTCTGCATCTGCCGGAACTTCAAGGTCAACAGTAATACATTTCACGATATCAACTGGCTTTTTCCTGAGAAAACCCGCGAATAACAGCTCATCAATATCTTTCGGAAGCGGAGCAGTGGCAGCATATGTAATTGCAGGATCTCCTCCGAGTGCAACCGCAACTTGAGTGTCTTTACCTAGCTTACAATATTTTTCATAGATTTGCGCTCCGTCGTGATGCAGATGCCAATGCATACCTGTCGTTGTCTTATCAAAAATCTGCATTCTATACATACCTACATTACGTTTGCCGGTTTCCGGGTCTTTAGTGAAAACCTGAGGTAATGTAATGAATTTGCCGGCATCATCAGGCCAGCATTTCAATACCGGTAAGCTATTAATATCCGGAGACTTATGAATAACCTCTTGGCAGGCAGCTTTTTTTACCAAATTAGGGCTTAAGGAAACTATCTGGGATAGTTTCGGCAATAACTTTAATTTTTCCAAAATAGAACTTGGCATATTATCGGCCAAACCTAGCAGGCTTACAATCTCATCAGAAATATCCTTCATATTATTGCAGCCCAAGCTCATAGCCATTCTTTTTTCACTGCCAAAGGCATTAATTAGAACTGGAAAATTAGAATCAATCACATTTTCGAACAATAAAGCCGGACCATATTCTTTGCTGATTTTATCAGTTATTGCTGTTATTTCTAAGTCTGCACTTACCGGAGCTTTAATCCTTATTAACTCACCTTCTACTTCTAATCTATTAATAAATTCACTTAAATTCTGGTATGCCATGGAATCCTCCCATTATTTCGTTGATACATAAACTGTGGGAAAGCGATACTTAGATATTTACAAAGTGGCCGCCTTCTCCTTTTGTCCATTAATAATATGGTGAAGGTTGTTTATTGCAGTTTCCAAAGTTGAATTGATCCTTGCGGGTGATTTATTAATGCTCCTAAATATCTCTTCACAACAATTGAGATGCCATGTAGCTTCATTTAAGTAGCCAGATTGAGTGGCTAATTCAACTGCCATGCCAAAATTTGCACCAAGGCTCTTATATTTAATCACCATTTCTTTAGAAAGGTTGGCTTCAGCGGCAGCAGCGTGTGCTATCGCTTCATAGATAGGAATTTTGTTTTTTGACAAAGCCAGCAAATGACTATCATCAAAATAGTACTTAACAATATGGCCCTCGTTTACCTTTGCAATCATATTAGCGAAAATATCGACCAACGATTCAAGTTTCGCATCACATAAGAGCTGCAATACTTTGCCGAGAATGAAGTCTCCTAGAAGAATCAACAACTGAAATCCCGCTTGCTGATCCTTTTCATCAGTAACCACTTCATGTATATGGTTTCCAAAATAATAAAGCCTCACGATATTCGCCATTGCAAATGATTTTGATTGGTCAATATTAAGAAAATCATTTATAGCCAATGAATAATTTGGTAATATTATGAAAGTATAATCATCCTGAAAACTCTTATATCGAAAAGAAATATCTTTCCACCAAGGTAACAAAGCCTTTTCGAATTCCAATTCGAGTTTATTTATGATTGGAGTATAGTTATTTATAAAGCTAAAATCTAGCATTATTGCCCCTCTCAGCCGCAGCAAGAAATAAATTAATTTGAGAGCCTGATAATTATAATGTACATTATAGCTTATTTTTATTAAATCTGATGATTATTCTTATCAAAAAAGAAAATAGCCTTACTTTTTTTCAGTAAAGCTATTAGACGAAAGCGTTATTCTCTCTATAGTTTCTTCGGTCTACTAAAATAGTATCCCTCCTAAATATTGACAGCTATTAGTCTTTCCGGCTCCGCAATTAAGCCTCTCTTAACTTCAGATGCATTGACCTCGTTAGCTCCGAATTGATCAGCTAAGTAATTGCAAGCATCCCATGGATCAACCTTTTCGCCGCAAGTGAAAACATCAACTGCTGCATATCCGAGTTCCGGCCATGTGTGAATTGCTAAATGAGATTCTGAGATTACCACAACTCCGCTTACACCTTGCGGACTGAATTTATGAAAAGCAACCTCTCTTACTTCGGCTCCTGCTTCTAGAGCAGCATTAACCATGATATCCTGAACTTTTCTAAGATCGTTTAAAATCTCAAACTTACACCCATGCACCTCGGCTAAAACATGTCGCCCCAATGACTGCAATCATGTCGCCTCCTTTTCTTTTATTAATTTCCCAGACCTCCTTTAAACAATATAGAATGTACATGTAGAATTGTAGCATAAATCTGCTACATGTCAATAAACCAGGACTAATTAATATTAATTGCATTGCTGGCTCAGCACAAGCATTTACAAAAAGATAGGCAATAAACTAAAAATACCCTAGTTTCTATCAATTTAATGTATAATTCGATGTTATACATTATTCTATAAATTAAACAAGAAAACTGTGCAGACTACAGTAATATTTATTGTCTGACAGCACTCAGCTTTTCATTATTATAAGGCTTTTGAGTAACTTTGACTTGAACAAGTTGATGCTTAGTGTTATTTTAGAATTCGAGGCAGGTGGAATATCAAATTGCATAAGAAAAAAGGTAGAATTTTAACTGGAGATAGACCAACCGGAAAACTGCATTTGGGGCACTTAGTCGGCAGCTTACAAAAACGTGTAGATTTGCAGTATGAATATGATAGTTACATTATTATTGCTGATGTACAGGCTTTGACTACCCATTGGGAAAATGACTCCCACTTAGAGCAAGATATCATTAATATTACTGCTGATTACTTAGCGGCTGGCCTTGACCCCAATGAAAGTACAATATTTATTCAAAGCTATATTCCTGAAATTCATGAACTTACAATGTATTTCTCATTATTTACCCCAGTTAATGTACTTCGTCATAATCCTACGATTAAATCGGAAGCTGCACAGCATGGCTTCAAAGATATTACTTATGGTTTTCTAGGCTATCCCATAAGTCAAGCTGCAGATATTGCTATTTTTAAGGCTAATACCGTTCCTGTCGGCGAAGACCAACTTCCCCATATCGAGCTGGCTAGAAGGATCGTACGCCGCTTTAATGATCTATACGCTCCGGTATTAATTGAACCCAAAGCCTTAACCAGCAGCGTTCCTAGATTAGTTGGGTTAGACGGCAAAAATAAAATGAGCAAAAGCTTAAACAATTGTATTTTTCTAGCCGATGACAGCGAAACAGTAATCGAAAAAGTCAAAAATGCCGTAACTGATCCGGCACGTATTCGAAAAAGCGATTTAGGACATCCTGAGATATGTACGGTTTGTGATTACCACCGTATATTTAATAGAACCAATTTAGAAGAAATCGAATTAGCTTGTCGCCAAGGGAAAATAGGCTGCGTTGAGTGCAAGAACAAGCTCTCTACTGCAATAAATAGTATGTTAGAGCCCATGCATGCTCGTAGGAAGGAATACTCTGATCCTAATATAATACGTGATATCTTAGTAACAGGTACAGAAAAAGCGCGAGCAGTAGCCAAGAATACAATGCAAGAAATTAGAGAAGCAATGTGTCTTAACTACTTTTCTAAAAACAGCTAAAGGAGAAAAATTCATGGCATTCAGTTTTTCCTTACGTTTCATTAGAGAGGAAATGCACATGGCATTACCTACTATAACTTCGATCGTAGTTGCTCAGACCCTCTATGACATCCTGTTCCAATACGTATTGACAAAAGAAAAAGAAGAAAAATTGGAACAAATAATAAAGCGAATGGAAAATCATATAAAAAGCAAAGACAGAGTCCCCTTCTCCCTTCCATTAATTGAGCTAGAGTTTCTCGAAGAAGGCTTAGAAGAATTAAAACTGCTTAACTGGTTAGAAATACCGGTATTCTATTTTGAGATTGAAACCGATGCAAAGCTTGAAGATCAAGCAACAAATGAGGCGTTTTTTTCATATTTGGGCCAGTTTATTACCTTTCGAGCGATTCCCGATTCCAATTTAATTCATGTGTACCCCAATAATTTGACAGTTTATTAACTTTAGCAAAACCGGTCCCCTAGTAGCCGGAGCATTTGAAAAACGCTATTACCATTTACCAAACGAAAGCCGAGCACAAAAAAGCGCTGTCTTATACGGCGCCAAGACTCGGCTACGCCTCATACAGGATGCCATTTATGCTCATCCTACGCCTGCTAACTGTTACCAATTACTTTCAAAACGCTCAGTACTGGAAAAACGATTACATTGCTCTACTAAACCGGTCCCCTGACGCCGAAGCATCTGAAAAACACTATTACAATTTACCAAATGAAAGCCGAGCACTAATAGGGCGCCTGTTTGAGACGAAGGCGAGTTTT
Organism: Syntrophomonadaceae bacterium; assembly: GCA_031553935.1. Classification (GTDB taxonomy): domain Bacteria; phylum Bacillota; class Syntrophomonadia; order Syntrophomonadales; family Syntrophomonadaceae; genus JAISDD01. The sequence continues at coordinate 11,700 of JAVBKS010000052.1, read as the reverse complement.
GCGCCCCAAAAGGTGCGCAGGCAGAGTTTCGGTAAATGTATAGGGTTTTTCATTGCGCAGGCTGTTTTTTGCTTACTTTTTTTCAAAAAAGTAAGAGATAGAAATGCTGATGGGTTAATAGTTAAGAAACAGAGCATTTTTCAATGAATAAAATTGTTTAATAATTCAAGCATTGATGACAACAGACAATTTTTCTTACTTTTCTCTCTGTTCTTTTTTCAAAAAAAACCAAAAACTTCTTCGCATGAAAATAATTGGATATTTAGCCGCTTAGTTTCGCATCTTACACGGCATCCAAACTCGGCTACGCCTCAGACAGGATGCCATTTATGCTCACCTTACGCCTGCTAACTGTTACCAATTACTTTCAAAACGCTCAGTACTGGAAAAACGACTACATTGCTCTACTAAACCGGTCCCCTGACGCCGAAGCATCTGAAAAACACTATTACAATTTACCAAATGAATGCCGAGCACGAATTGGGCGCTGGTTTGAGGGAGCAAAATGAGCTTATTATTCTTTTTGCTCCCATGAGGATAGCTATACTCTATTCTTATGACCAGGTCTGATCAAACTCCGGATACAGATTATTGCGAGCTGCTTTACGCAGTTCACCTCGAAAATCTGGATGAGCGATGGCAATCAAGGCATCAGCCCTTTGGCGGGCAGTTTTATACCTAAGGTTAGCCACTCCAAACTCGGTAATAATATTATCAACGAAGAAACGCGGCACCGAAACTGGAGTCCCAGAAGGAAGGTCGTTAACGATAGAGGATTGCATACTGCCGTCTTCAGCTCTGACGGTTGATCTAATAATCTGAATTGCTTTGCCATTTTCAGCTTGCATCGCGCCAACCTGGTAACCAAACTGTCCACCCACACCGCTGATTTGTCTGTGACCAATCCCTTCACAGGTTACTTGTCCGGTGAGATCAATCATTAGCGAGTTATTTATAGTCACAATTCCAGTGTGCTTGGCGATAAAATTTGGATCAAGCAGTTTAATTGCAGGATGAATTTGAATGCTCATCTCTTCAGTGCAATAATCATAGAGCTTCTTATCACCTAAAACAATACTGCAAATACTTACTCCGGGATAAACAGGTTTATTTACATTTGTTACAATACCTTTCTCGACTAAATCCAGCATTGTATTTAAAAACAAATCAGATAAGATGCCCAAATCTTTTTTACCATCCAAAGATTTGCAGACGATTTCCGGTACCTGCCCTATTCCGATCTGAATTGTGTTACCATCATCAATCATACTGGCAACATAATCGGCAATGGCAATTTCTTGTTCGCTGGGTTGAGAGACCTCCTGGCAAAACTCCGGCGGGTCCATGGAGTGTTCCACGAAATAGTCAATCTCGTTGACATGCATCCAATTGTCGCCGTATATAACTGGAAGCCGGTCATTGACCTCAGCAATTACCATCTTACATTTACCGGATTTCTTGCCTAGATGAATTGCATTTCTATTACCGACATTGCTTAACGAAAGATTAACAAAGCCTTGATTGTTAGGCGGGGTAGTCATCAATATCCAACAGTCTGTGATATTTGCCCATAGATTTATATCCCCCGCGTGGTGAATGAGGATATCTCTAAGTTTATGTTTAAAAAGAGTTCGTGAAGCTCCGCTTGCATACCCGGTTCCTAATTTTATTTTTTCATAGACATCAACATTATTCTCAAGCTTTTGAAACACATTATCAGAGAAAACAAAGCCTTCGTTAATGGAGACATTTTCTAATCTATGACAATTCCGATAAATGGATTCATATAAAGCCGGCGAGTTAGATGTTGTACCCATGCTCATATATAGCGACCAATTAGATTGAATCTTTTTGCCCACTTCCTCCATTGATATCAGTCTTTTCTTGTAATAATCTCCCCACTTGCTTCCCATTTTCTATACTCCCTTCCAGGTTACAATTTTTAGAATTTGCCGGTCTTGGGAATGTTTATTCACCTTTATCCTGCTAAGTTTTATTTTTATGCTCAATTTGCAAATATTTTTATCCCTATTGCCTATATCAGATATTCTACCTGGTTCATATTACACTTTTTTTCATGATCTAGCTAGCTTCTCGCTAGTTTATTGCTATACCGTGGATTATGCTAAACAATTAATTGACTTTTTCTAGTAAGCATGATATTGTTTTGATAATATATATTTCTTTCAAATCGTAAAATGTTGATAGCACTATTGCTAGAATGCCTTATGCCCTATCAACTGCAAATTAGGATAATTAACCTTCAGTTTTAAGCACATAACCTTAATCAACTACAAAAAATCACTGTTGAAGAAAACCTAAATATCATCTTTTCAATACTTGTAGACAATATTAAGATCCAAAATTCATCTATAGTTACCAGGAATTCAATCTAGACCCTTTACCAAAAATAATAAAATAGTTGTTTCAGTTTTCTTGAACAATAAAGAAATATTAAGCATTTATCGCTGCTAATCTTTATTTCTTTTATAGATGGAGGTGTTGTTATACGATCTGATGACGATTACTTGACTTGTTAATCATAAACCTACGAATCCCATATCTTAAGTATTAAAGAGAATTATTTCAGTAAAGAAATCTTGCCAAACAATCCGTTAGAGATTAAATCTTTTCTCATGTGACCTAATTTTTGGTCTAGAATTTGCCAATCATTACTAAATTCAATAGGCAAATACAGCTAATTGTATTGCGACAATAGACTATTCGGGTGCTTAGTAAAAAATTGAAGGAGTTTCGATAATGATGAGATTTAAGGATAAGGTTGTAATTGTTACTGGTGGCGCTATGGGAATTGGTAAGGCGATCTGCGAATCATTTGCTCGCGAAGGTGCTAAGGTTGTAATAGGAGATATAAATGAGGTAGGACAGGCTGTTTCTGATGAACTTAACAGCCAGGGACTCGATACCTTTTTCGTCAGTGTAGATGTTGCTAAGGAAGTACAGGTTAAAAGCTTAATTGAGGCGACAGTAAACAAATACGGAAAACTAGACATCATGTGCGCTAATGCAGGCGTCACAAAATTCGGACTTCCTCTCGATCACGAAGAGAAAGATATTGATTATCTCTTAGACGTAAATGTAAAAGGTGTGTTTTTCTCAGATAAATACGCCGTAGAGCAGATGCTAAAACAAGGACATGGAGGAATCATTATCAATTCCGGTTCCATTGGCAGCTTTACTGGAAGAGCTTTAACCCCTTTCTATACAGCAACCAAGGGAGCTGTTAAACTTCTCACTCAATCCTTTGCTAAAGCCTATTCTAGCGACGGAATTCGAGTAAATGCGGTCTGTCCTGGAGGCATAGAAACAGAAATGATTTCCAAGCTGATACAAAATGATGAACATCGTGCTCGTGTCGTTGCCGATCATCCCATCGGCCGTTTAGGAACTCCTCAAGAAGCAGCAAATATTTTCATGTTTCTGGCTAGTGAAGAATCTTCCTATATGATAGGCCATACTTTGATAGTTGACGGAGGCTTTTTAGCTTAAAAACCGAATATTTATTGAGAGGTTAAGGTGGGTATATAGCACACAAAACATAATCTCAAATCGTGAAATCTAATCTACTCGAATACAAGTACTAAAGAGGCCAGAATTAATTCTGGCCTCTTTAGTACTTTATGCAGATTTAATCATTTATTAGGGAATTATAGACCCATTTCCTTAGCAATGATGCCTTTCATAACTTCTGAGGCACCGGCTACGATCGAGAATAATCTGGAGTCTACGAATTGACGGGAAATCGCATATTCAGTGCAATATCCATAACCGCCGAACAGCTGCAAGCATCGACTTGAGACTCGGTGACTCATCTCATTGACCCACAATTTCGCCATACTTACTTCCTTAACAACATTTTCATGTCTTAGATGTGCCAAGGTTAGTTTTTCAACAAATGCTTCAGCAAGCTCTATTTCAGAAGCAATTTCGGCAATAACGAATTGGGTATTTTGAAATGAACTCAATTTCTTGCCAAAGATTTGTCTTTGTTGAATATACTCTAGAGTGAGATCTAATGAACGTTTTGCCATGTATACATTCATAATTGCACTAATTACACGCTCTTGCTGCAATTCTTGCATCAGATAAATGAAACCCATGCCTTCTTTACCGATAAGGTTTTCCGCCGGTACACGGCAGTCTTCAAAGAATAACTCCGATGTATCTCCAGCATGGAAACCAATTTTCGGAATATGATTTCCTCTTGTAAATCCAGGAGTGTCTCTTTCAACTGCGAATAAAGAAAATCCCTTATATCCAGCATTAGGATCAGTCTTAGTCGCAACAATAGCGAGATCACAGTTCAAACCATTACTGATAAAAGTCTTTGAACCATTTAAAATATAACTATTGCCGTCTTTTACAGCCTTGGTTCTTAGAGCCGCTACATCAGAACCAGCTCCTGGTTCAGTGATGCAAATAGATGTAATTGTGTCGCCACTTACACATCCGGGAAGCCAGCGCTCTTTTTGCTCTTCATTGCCGTAAATGCTGATATAAGGAACAACGATACCACTGTGTAAGCCAATAGTAAGCGCGTTTGCCCCTGCCAACATTAACTCAGCGTTGAAAATATAGTCATAAAGGAAATCGCCATTTACACCGCCGTATTTTTCATCTACAGAAGTACAAATATAGCCGTTGTCGCCCATTTTTTTGAATAACTCACGCGGCGGTTTACCAGCGTGTTCCCATTCCTCATAATAGGGAGATATTTCCTTATCAACGAAGCTTCTGAAAGCGGCGCGAAACATCTCGTGCTCTTCATTAAAAGGTAGTAATGATTTCATACCTTTTACTTATCCTCCGTTCATTGTTAATAATAAAATTGATTGTATATTATCATAAAAATCGATATTGTTCTAATTGCTAAATAGTTTGTTTTTCTACCCATGCTGCGGGATACAAAGTAGTAAAGGCAGCTTTTCTTAGTTCGCCTCTGAAGTCAGGATGAGCGATAGCAATAAGCGCATCTGCCCGGTCTCTTTGGAACTTGTGCCTCAGATCAGCAATACCAAATTCTGTTACATAGAGGTCGGCAAAATGCCTTATTACTGCAATCTTTGTGCCTAGAGGCATGTCTGGAACAATTGCCGAAACTTTTTCTCCACTAGGAAGGGTACGGGTGGCGTTTAATAGTGAGAATGCTCTGCCACCTGGAGACCATCTGGCTCCTTGTTGGAAGTTGAATTGTCCGCCAATACCGGATATTTGACGGTTACCAATGGTATCACAAGCTGATTGGCCGGAAAGATCTACTAGCAAGGTGTTATTTATGGCCTTTACATTACTGTTTTGGCAAATAACTTTAGGGTCAGTTAATAACGACCCCGGCATTAGACTAAAGGCAGGATTTTCGGTACAAAAATCGTACAGATCTTGACTGCCGATAGCAAAACTGGCAACTGTTACTCCATTAAACAGTTCTTTTTTAGTGTTGGTAACGATTCCCTTCCTTATCATATCCAAATGGCCATCGACCATCAATTCAGTATGAAGTCCAAGATTATGGCGTCCATCCAAAAGTTTGCCTACAGCTTCGGGGATTGTTCCTAAGCCTATTTGAATGCAATCTCCGTCAAAGATGTTTTCGGCTACATAATTAGCAATAGATCTTTCTTCATCACTTATAACTACTTCAGCTCCGCGGCTAAAAGCAAGAATTGGAGCACTTGATGGAACAAAATAATCAAATTCACTGACATGCATCCAATTATCACCAAAAACGACAGGTAGTTGATCATTGATTTCAGTTATTACCAATTGCAGTTTGCCAACTTTTCTGCCTTCTCTAATAGCAGTCATATGAATAAAATCGCATAATGACAAGTTAACAAAACCATCTTTATTAGGAGGAGTAGTCATACAACAATATGCATCAATAATTTTGGACATATAGGTATGCGAATCATCTGCCTGAGATAAAATAACATCTCTGTATTTTTGTGCACATAAACCGCGGGTTGGGCCAGGCATAGCATACCCGGTAGTTACTTTAATTTTGTCAAAAACCTCAAGATTATAGTCAGGATTCCAAAGTTTATGGGGCATCATAGCTAAACTTTCACAAAGCATGAAATCATCTAATTCTAAAGCCCTGTCAATGATAGCATTATACATAGCTTGAGTATTTGACTTATTACCAACTTCCATAAAAATACGCCAACCATTTTGCAGGTGACTTGCAGCTTCTTGATGAGTTACAGTCCTTGAATCATAATATTCTTTCCAATTAAGTTGCATTATTATTCCTCCTCCATAAATATCAGTTAGTTGTACAACAAATTCGCTTAACTTATTTACCTTGGAAGCTCGGTTTGCGTTTTTCCATAAAAGCTTTCAGACCTTCAGTGTGATCTTCAGTTGCGAAAATAAAGGCAAAAACTTTTTGGTCAAAATACAATGCCGATTGCAAATCCGTATACATAGAATTATTCAATGATTGTTTAGTTAGTTTTGCAGTTATGGGTGCTTTCGTTGCTAATACTTTGGCTATTTTCTTAGCTTCATCCATTAATGATTCCGAAGGAACAACCTTAGTAACTAAACCTAAACTGAGAGCCTTTTGAGCATCTACAGGTTCACCAGTCATAATCATATGCTTGGCCCAGCCAATTCCAACTATCTTGGGAAGCCTTTGGGTTCCGCCTGCAGCAGCCATCAGTCCTAAATTGCACTCCGGTAATCCCATCATGGTTCCTTCTGATGCTATACGAATGTCACAGCACATGGCTATCTCTAAGCCGCCACCGAAAGCTAAACCACCAACTGCAGCTATTACGGGCTTATCTATCCGACAGAGTGCATCAAAGCACTTATGGGTCTCAGCGATAAATGGTTCAACATCTACTGCTGTAATTCTCAGCATATAATCGATATCTCCACCGGCAGCAAAAACCTTAGGACCACCAGTTATGATCAAGGCCTTAACTTCACTGTCGCTGTTAACTTCGTTTATTACCATCATTAAATCTTCTACAACGGTGGTATCAATTGCATTCATGACTTTGGGACGGTTAAATGTAGCAATTGCTACTCCATCTGCTTTTTCATAGAGCATAGTTTTTAAGTCCATTACTAATCCTCCCATTATTCTTATTAAGCCAAAGTGTAAATATTTTACACTTTGGCCTTGGAAAACCTATTCGACTTCAATAAGCACGGCATCAGCTTGGGCTAACCCACCACATAAAGTGGCAACGCCGTATTTTTCACCCCTGGCTTTTAATTCAGGTATCATGGTCATCATCAAGCGGATTCCTGTTGCACCTAGAGGATGTCCAATAGCAACTGAACCGCCATTAACATTGCAGATATCTTTGAAGTGCTGCCATTTACCGTCATCTCCCTCACCAAGAATCTTAGTGGAGGTTAAAGTTACGGCGGCAAACGCTTCATTTATTTCTATGAGGCCTAAATCGGTTGTCTTTATGCCATTCATTTCGCACACTTTTTTTATACTATTGCCGGGAGCAGTAGCAATATTGCCATATTCTTCTGCTAAGCTGGCAACTTGATATACTTTTGCTAAAGGAGTCAAGCCCAATTCTTCAGCTCTTTTTCTAGTAGTCATTACTACTCCGGTTGCTCCAGGATTTAGGCTGGGGCAGTTGCCTGCCGTTACAGTCGGACTTCCATTTACGGTTGGCAGCTTAGCTAATGCCTCGTAAGTGGTATCTGGTCTGGGAGTCATGTCCTTATTAAAAATAACCGGAGGTTTATTCTTGCCTTGCGGCAACTCGATCGGGAATATTTCACTTTCGAAAAATCCTCTTTCAAAGGCTTTTCCCCACTTTTTATGGCTTCCCACTGCCCATTCATCTTGCATCTCGCGGCCTATGCCATGAGCTACTGCAACATTAGCAGAATCAATAGCTACTACTCCAAATCCTGGATATCCAGCACCGACCAGAATATCTTTCATAACAATATCGCCCAGCCTTGATCCGCCCCAGCGATACTTAGTATCAATGAACAAGGGGAAATTACACTGATTGTCTGATCCGCAAGCAATAGCTACATCAACATAACCACTGCCCAGATACATCCAAGCATGAGCCACTGCGGTAGTTCCTGAACAGCAAGCCCGGTCAATAGAATATGATAAAGTTTTATCTGGAAAACCAGCCTTAAGCAAAGCTTGTCTTGCCGGTATACCGGTTCTGATTCCAGTCTCTAAAACTCCAGCTGATCCATGGAATATGTGATCGATTTGCTCGTATTTCAAGCCAGATCTTTTGACCAGTTCCTTTAAAACTTCCGTTAATAAATCCGAACTATGCCAAGTACTTAGTGGTCCACCCATTCTATCTATTGCAGTTCTGGCATAATTGGTGATTACAATATCATTTGCACTCTTTGCCATTTAAAAATCCTCCAAAAATCCTCAATTATTCAATTTCTATAAAGCAAGCATCGCCCTGAGCTAATCCACCGCAAATTGCTGCGGCTCCATACTTAAGACCTCTGGCTTTAAGTTCAGGAATCATAGTCATTACTAAGCGGATGCCGGTTGCTCCTAAAGGATGTCCTATAGCAATAGAGCCACCATTGACATTGGTTTTATCTCTGATTTCTTTCCACAGTCCATCATCACCGCCCGACAATACTTTGGTAGCAGTTAGGCATACAGCTGCAAAAGCTTCATTAATCTCGATAAGTCCCAAATCATCCAATTTCAAGCCGTTCATCTCTAAACCTAATTTAATGGCTTGTCCTGGAACCGTAGCGATATTATTGTAATTATCTGCAATGCTAGCAGTTTTAAGAACCTTCGCTAATGGGGTTAGACCTAGTTTTTCGGCTTTTGCTCTGGTGGTAATAATCATTCCGGTAGCTCCTGAGTTTATCCCTGGGCAATTACCGGCGGTTACAGTTGGGCTTCCGTAAACTGTGGGAAGTTTAGCCAATTGCTCAGCTGAGGTTCCGGGACGTGGCATTTGATCCTTATCAAAAATCAGAGGAGCTTTGTTTTTTCCTTGGGGAATCTCCAGCGGGAATATTTCATCATTAAAAAAGCCTCTATCATAAGCTTTTCCCCATTTTTCATGGCTTAATGCTGCCCATTCATCTTGCATTTCTCTGCCGATACCATGAGCAACTGCAACTTCTCCAGCATCTTTAGCTACTATTCCATAACCCTTGTACCCTGCGCCTACTAATGCGTCTGTAATAGATACATTACCTAGTCTTGAACCGCCCCAACGATATTTAGCATCTAAATACAGCGGAAGGTTTGACATATTGTCGGCGCCAGTTGCCATAGCCACTTCAATATAGCCCGCTTCTAGAAATCTACGGCAGTATTCTATAACTGTTGTGCCTGAGCAGCAGGCTCTGTCAATATTATTGGATAGAGTGGTTACCGGGAAGCCTGCTATCAATAATGCTTGGCGGACAGGAATATTTGTTCTGATTCCTACTTCCAATGCAGAAGCGGTTCCATGGATGATTTCATCGATTTGTTCGTGTTTTAGCCCCGATCTTTTCAAGAGTTCAGTTAGAACTTGAGCAGTTATCTCTGAACTATGCATGGGGGTCATTGCCCCGCCCATTTTATCTATGGCGGTTCTGGCATATGTTGTTATTACTACATCATTTGCATTTTTAGACATTAATTTGCACTCCTTATTTAATAAAAATAATTTCTAGACATTATCTGGGTTGCATTCTGAGAGCACCGTCTAGACGGATAATTTCACCGTTAAAGTAATTGGTTTCTACTATTAATTTGACGAGATTAGCAAATTCTTGCATTTGTCCTAATCTTGATGGGAAAGGAATGCCTTTTTCTAATATTTGTCTAACGTTTTCAGGTAATTGCGACATACCTGGGGTTAAGAATAGACCCGGGCAGATGGTTAGACAGCGAATGCCTTCTGATGATAATTCGCGAGCGATAGTTAATGTCATGGAGTTGATTGCACCTTTAGTTGCTGAGTATGATACTTGTCCAATTTGGCCGTCAAAGGCTGCGATTGAAGAAGTATTGATGATTACACCTTTAGCTCCATCAGCATCACCTTCGTTTTGCATCATGCATACAGCTGCTTGGCGGGTCATATTAAATGCGCCAACTAGATTAGTTGCTACTACTTTTTTAAAGTTTTCTAAATTATGAGCGCCTTTTTTCTTGTCAGCAGTTTTTTCAGCAATTACATAAGCTGCATTGTTTAGTAAAATATCAATTCTTCCGAAAGAATCCATAGCTAGTTTAATAGCAGCATCAACATCAGCTTCAATTGCAATATCGCACTTGCCGTAAACTGCATTGGCACCAATTTTATCTGCTAAAGCCTTAGCCGCTTCTTCGTTAATATCTAAAATAACAACTTTGGCACCGGCTGCTGCCAAGGTCTCTACTGAAGTTCCGCCTAATCCCATTGCTCCGCCGGTTACTAATGCTACACGTCCTTGAATATCCATTAATCATTCCTCCTAATTTCTTAATATAGTGATCATTATTAGTTTCCGAGTACTGCTTGTTTTTCTAAACCAAATACCACCTCCAACCAAATGATTATATAGAAAATAATTGTGTAATTAGCTAAGATACTTAGTAACACATTAAAAGGATGTTAACTAGCAATAGTTTGACAATAAAAAGCAATATTTACGGTATGTCTGCAATTATTACTCGAACAAACTCATGTTTATTAATCAGCAATAATTTTGATTTCAAATTAATAAACGTAGATTTAGCAGTAGTATCTCGATATAACGAAACATATTCGATACTTAAAACTCAACATGTCGCTTGTAAATATCCCACATTTCGCAATTGTTACTTCGTAATAATTGTTTGAAGCGTTCTGTTTTTTATATTATACGTATTCTGTTAATAAGTCAATAAATTAATTGTTGTGCTACTGTTTGCTGGCTCTTGTGCTATTTTGATATGACGGCATTTGTGTGGATTGTTTAACAACAATAGTTTTTGAAGAACTGCACAATTTGTGACTGAAATGAAGCGTGAATCTGCCAACTTTATTATTTGAAGAGATGCGATGGATAAGAAGTATTAGCTGCTAACGAAAAAGCAGAACCACCCGATATACGGGCGGTTCTGCTTTTTCGTTAGCATGTTTAGTGACTGTTATTAATTGTCTACACTATCTTATTTGCAAATAATTTTTCGATTTCTTCCTGCGAATAACCAAGTGAGCTTAGTACTTCTTTAGTGTTTTCACCTAAATCTGGCGGGGCGGTACGCCATCCCGGCTTATAGGTTGAAAACTTAACCGGATACCCGAATTGAGAAATTTTGCCCTCTACCGGATCGTCCATCTCAAACCACAAGCCTCGGCTCACAATATGAGGATCCTTTATAGCTTGCTCATAATTATTAACCGGAGTTGTGCATACATCGTAGTCCTTCAAAATAGCCATCCATTCGGCAACTGTTTTGGTTTTTATGACTTCGGCAATCTCTTGTTTTACTTCCGATTGGCGCGGTTCATCGGCATACATGTCTTTCATCAGTTCTTCTTTACCAATGGCTTTTAGGAAATCTTGCCAGAACTTTTCTTCCACATTTCCGCTGATAATATACTGTCCGTCCTTAGCCTGATAAACTTCATAAAAAGCATATTTGCTTGCCAAAACTTCATTTGACATTTTGGGGTTCTCTCCGCTGAACATAAATTGTGCCATTCCTAAGATTTGAAACAGTATGGCGCT
>JAVBKS010000028.1:0-38463 GCA_031553935.1 Syntrophomonadaceae bacterium | reverse complement strand
ATTACAAATACGCCCTCGTCCGCGAACTTTTCGTCGCCTCGTATCTGGAGCTTTTTATCCTAGTCTAACGCATATAATTCGGTTTTAATACGTTCATTAAACAGGCCGCCCATTTATGCTCATCCTACGCCTGCTAACTGTAACCAATTACTTTCAAAACGCTCAGTACTGGGAAAGCGATTACATTGCTCTGTTAAACCGGTCCCCTACCGCCGGAGCATCTGAAAAACACTATTACCATTTACCAAACGAAAGCCGAGCACAAATAGGGCGCCTGTTTGAGACGAAGTCGAGTTTTGCGCCCCAAAAGGTGCGCAGGCAGAGTTTCGGTAAATGTTTAGGGTTATTCATTGCGCAGGCAGTTTTTTGCTTACTTTTTTTCAAAAAAGTAAGCGAAAGAAATGCAGATAAGTTGTTAATTATGAAACAGAACATATATCAATAAATAATTCTAGTTTAATAATTCAAGCATTGATGACAACAGCGAATTTTTGCACTTTACGGAAGACTCCCCCTGTCACCATGGGTGCCATCCCCCTCGGAGAGGGGGACAAAGCCTCCCTCTCCGAGGGAGGCGGCGCGAAGCGACGGAGGGAGTGTATTTTTGTGCTCAGCCTTATGCCAGCCAAATGTAGCCAATTAATTTCAAAACGCTTAAGTTTTAGGGGAACGAATAAATAGCACTATGTTAAACCGGTCCCCCTACCGCCAAAGCACAGAAATTATCGATTGTTTTATTTGGCAAGGGACGAGAATAATAGTTCATATAAATCTACATTTATTATTTCGGTAATAGTTTCAAGAAAATGAAATAGAATTTTAAGGAAGCAATAACTATTATTCCAAATAATAAGGAGTAATTTTTTTATGATTTTAAAAAGAATTATTGGCGATCATCTAAAGAAAAATAGCTTTCAATACTTTTTGGTTGGGGTATTATTCTTGCTTGGGGTGATAATCGGAAACTATATGGTTAGCGGTTTAACTAGCGGAACAAAAAGCTATCTAGTTGATCTAATTGATACATATTTACAAACTGGTTTTCAAGGTGAGTTTAACCAAAGCTCGATCTGGTTCAATGCCATGTTATCACAGGCAAAGACAGTTCTAGCCATTTGGTTCCTGGGTCTTACAATCATAGGTTTTCCCATAATATTAGCATTGGTTTTTTTTCGAGGTTTATCAATTGGTTTCACCATTGGCTTTCTTATTAATCAGAAGGCAGTAGGGGGTGTAATGATTGGGATCATCAGCATCTTACCGCAGCATTTGTTGTATACTCCGGCATTATTAATATGGTCGGTAATAGCGATGAATTTTTCCATCGATTTAATCAAAGGTATTTTTTTTCATAAAAACATTAGAATGCGGGGTCTAATTAGTTTTTCCATTGCAATGCTGTCCTTTTTATTAGTATTTATGCTTGGTTCAGTCGTTGAGGCTTACTTATCTCCATGGCTTCTTCGCCTATTTTTATCAAGTTTTTAATCTAGGCCAATTTATGTCAGTGATTTCAAATGAGCGGTTCTTAAATGAAACATTAAGAGTATTATTGAAATAGCAATGAATTTGTTCATGGAGGTGTAATATGATAATTGTAGTTAATAATTGGAAAAGAAAATTGAAATCGTTTTGTATAATTCTTTTTGCAATTGTTGTTTTTGGTGCCACATTACCGGTATTATCTAATATAATTAATAATCAAGTACCAGTAGTAAGTACATGGGTGAAAGATGAGCATCCTAGCGGTAATCCCATGAGGGTAGAAAAAGAAGAGGATAAATCAAAGTATGACCAAGTACTGGATAATATCGTACTAAAGCTTCAAAATTTCTATTATAACGATTGATAGGTGCGTAATTATATACTTAAGGAAAATAATATGGATATATTTATCAGTAATTTTATTAATTATTTGAATTTCGAAAAAGGCTTGAGCATTAACACTCAATTAGCTTATCAGCGAGACTTGTTCAAGCTTAAGTTTTTTCTAGACCATAATAGTCTGGCCACGAAACCTCAAGAAATCAGCAAAATTGATTTATTGGCATTTTTGACGTGGCAGTTAGATCAAGGAGTAAACTTTTCCACAGTCGCTCGAAGTCTCTCCAGCATAAAAACCTTCTTCAAGTTTTTGATATTAGAAGGTTTTTGCGAGAAGAACCCTACAGATGACCTTGAAACTCCCAAAATTCGGCGTAAGCTGCCGCAAGTTTTAACTATAGAGGAAGTGGACAGGCTAATAGAGCAGCCGGAAGTCATTAAGACTATTGGCCTCAGAGATCGTGCAATGTTAGAATTGCTTTATGGAACTGGGGTTAGAATATCTGAGATGCTGAATCTTCAATTGGAGGATATTAATACTACTGCTGGATTTCTGCGTTGTATGGGAAAAGGTAAAAAGGAAAGAATAGTGCCGGTAAACAACGCTGCTATAGATTGGACGACTCGATATATTTTTAAGAGCCGTAGTTTGCTGCTAAAAAACCCAAATGAAAGAAGACTATTCTTAAATGCTCACGGACGAATAATGAGCAGACAGGGCTTTTTTAAGATTTTAGCGGCATATGCGAAAAAAGCAGAAATTGAGAAACCAGTAACGCCACACACTTTGAGACATTCTTTCGCGACTCATTTACTTGAAAATGGAGCAGATTTACGAGCAGTTCAAGAGATGCTTGGACATGCAGACATATCTACCACGCAAATATATACCCATTTAACCAAGAGTCGTTTGCAAGAGGTCTATAAAAAGTATCACCCGCGAGCATAGGAGGAAATATGAGTAAACGGGTAATTATTATTGTACTAGATAGTGTAGGGATTGGTGAGATGCCCGACAGTTATCTTTATGGAGATCAAGGCAGCAATACCTTAGCTAATACTGCCCGGGCAGTTGGCGGACTTAAAATCCCAGTATTAGAAAGCATGGGCATTGGAAATATTGCTGAAATTCAAGGAGTAAAGAGCGTAGACAGACCTAGAGCTTCATATGGAAAAATGCAAGAGCGATCCAAGGGCAAAGATACAACTACTGGCCATTGGGAGATGATGGGAATTATCCTGGACAAAGCTTTCCCCATATATCCTGAGGGTTTTCCCTTAGAACTAATCGCAGCTTTCGAAGAAAGGATTGGAATCAAAACTATTGGAAATATTGTTGCATCAGGGACTGAGATAATTGAAGAACTAGGGGCAGAGCACATGAGAACCGGCTTCCCAATTGTATATACTTCAGCGGATAGCGTATTTCAGATCGCAGCTCATGAAGAAGTTATCCCTATTGAAAAACTATACACCATTTCTTTACAAGCACGTGAATTATTGCAAGGTGAGCATAGTGTCGGCCGTGTTATTGCCAGACCATTTGTAGGTTTACCCGGGAATTTTAAGCGAACCGCGAATCGACATGATTATTCTTTGATTCCTCCGAGTAATACCCTGAGCTTATTGAATAAGATGGGTAAAAAGGTCGTTGGGGTTGGGAAAATTCATGACATTTTTGCCGGACAGGATGTGGCGGAGTCATTCAGAACTAACGATAATCTTGACGGCATTGCTAAGCTAAGAATTTTGCTTAATAGAGATGATATTGATTTACTCTTCGTGAATTTATTAGATTTTGACCAGAATTACGGACACCGCAATGACCCACAGGGTTATGCGAAGGCTCTGCTCGATTTTGATAAAGAGTTAAGAGCGATTCTTGATGAATTAAAAGATGATGATTTATTGATAATTACAGCTGACCATGGCTGCGATCCTACCCAGAAGCAAAGTACAGATCACAGCAGGGAGTTTGTTCCCTTATTAGTTTATTCACGGCGATTTGCGGGAGGCATAGATCTAGGGATCAGAGATACTTTCGCGGATATTGGCCAAGCCACATTAGATTATTTAGGTTTGCAGGACAATAATTTGCCGGGGCAAAGTTTTTTGCCGGAAGTTTTGGGAGCGAAATAATGGACTTTTTAAGCATAATCGTTAAAAAGAGAAACGGACTTGAGCTAAATCATAATGAAATCAGGTATTTAGTAGATGGAATTACTAATGAGAGCATTCCTGATTATCAGATTTCCGCTTGGGCAATGGCGGTATTCTTTCGCGGTATGACCCCTGAAGAAACATTTGCACTTACACAGGCAATGGCTGAATCCGGTCAAATGGCAGATTTGTCGAGAATTATGGGGAAATGTATTGACAAACACAGCACTGGCGGTGTTGGTGATAAGACTACATTAGTCGTTGCTCCTATAGTTGCTGCAAATGGGATTCCCGTTGTGAAGATGTCTGGCCGAGGGTTAGGGCATACTGGAGGCACGATTGACAAACTGGAATCAATACCTGGATTTAGAGTGGAAATGAGCCGGGAGGATCTCTTTGATCAGATCAACCGAATCAATTTGGCGATTATTTCTCAGAGTGGGAATTTAGTTCCCGCGGACAAGAAGCTTTACGCGTTGCGTGATGTGACCGGAACGGTAGATAGTTTACCTCTTATTGCTTCCAGTATAATGAGCAAAAAAATTGCTGCGGGAGCCCATGGAATAGTTTTGGATGTCAAAGTTGGTTCCGGAGCTTTTATGAAAGATTTAAATGCCGCAGAAGAGCTTGCTAACATGATGGTGCGAATCGGTAATAACTTGGGTCGTGAAACAATTGCAGTAATTAGCGATAATGATCAACCTCTGGGTAATGCTGTAGGTAATGCCATTGAGGTAAAAGAAGCTATTTTGACTCTTATGGGTAGAGGACCTCATGATTTAGAGGAGCTGGCAATAGTCTTAGCAGCGCATATGTTAGTATTAGGGGGGAAATTTGAAAATGTGGCCCAAGCCCAAGCAAGGGCAAAAGAAGCAATATATGATGGCAGTGCTCTAGAAAAATTCAAAGAATTCGTTAGAGCTCAGGGGGGGGACTTAGATTGGCAGGATCCCAATTATGGCTTACGAATGGCAAAAACCATAGTTGAAGTCAGGGCAAAGCAATCAGGATATATTGTAGAAAATGATGCATTCGCAATAGGCAATTGTGCTCGTTTGCTGGGAGCGGGTAGATTGAAGATGTCCGACGCTATTGATCATGGGGTAGGAGTTGATGTGCTAGTAAGGCGAAATCAGAAAATCAAAGAAGATGACCTAATAGCGCGGGTTTATGCTTCATCAGAAGAGCAGGGTATATGGGCTTCGAAAGAACTGGAATCAATTTGTAAGATCGCATCAACACCAAATGAGGACAGGCCGTTGATTCTAAAAGTGGTAGAATAACAATTATTACTTCAAATACCCATTCTAGAAACCATCATTTCAACAAAACATCCGTGGATTATTATATTATTACTAACGGTTTTGATTATATGGAAATTACAGTTGGCTAAACATGGTAATATCGGTAAGCCATAGTTTTGGAAGCAATTCAGTTTATCTATAACTAATATGGTTTTAGCTAAAACGCATTCATAATGCATAAGTTTTACAATGGCAAAATATAATCTAAGGAAAACATTATGGAGGTGTTAGGATTATGCGGAGCAGAGCTAAGGTACCTATAGTTGCACTGCTGGTTATCATATTAACCTTAAGCTGGAGTCATTCCCTTTACGCTGAAGAATTAGATCTTAAGGCAGAGGCATATGTTCTCATGGATGCCGATTCTGGAAAAATCTTAGTAAATAAGAATGATAATAAGCCTCTACCTCCAGCTAGTATGACAAAGCTAATGACTTTGATGCTGGCAGCGGAAGCACTTCAGAATGGTAAGGTAAGTCTAAAAGAAAAAGTGACGACCAGTGACTATGCTGCCAGTATGGGTGGGTCTCAGATCTATCTTGAGCCTCGAGAAGTTATGACTTTCGAAGAGATGTTGATTGCTATTGCTGTTGGTTCAGCTAATGACGCTTGCATTGCAGTTGCTGAGCATCTGGAAGGCAGCAATCAGAGATTTGTGGAACTAATGAATCTCAAAGCCAAAAACCTAGGGCTAGAAAATACAAATTTTGTTAATGCTAATGGATTACCGGATCCCAACCATAGGATCAGTGCGTACGATATGGCAGTTATTGCATGCGAAGCAGTCAAGAACCCGAAAGTTATAGAGTATTCTTCGATCAAGGAATACAATCTGAGGGATGGAAAATTCAAACTGTATAATACTAATAAGCTCTTGTGGTGGTATGAAGGTGCTGATGGTTTGAAAACAGGGTGGACGGAGGAAGCCGGGCTATGTTTAGTTTCTACTGCCAAAAGGGATGGGCTTAGATTGATTGCAGTTGTTATGGGTGCTAATGATCAGAATGGACACATGCGTGAATCAATGAAACTATTCAATTATGGGTTTGCTAAGTACAGCTATGTCTCTTTTATTAATAAAGATGCGGTTTGCGGTAAAACAAAAGTCGGCAAAGGAATTGTTGATTACGTGGATGCGATTGCCAGTGACAATGTTGGTACTATATGCTTAAAAGGGGAAGAAAAGCAAATAACCCACGTGCAAACGCTTTATCAATATGTGGAAGCTCCCATTGTTGCAGGCCAAAAAATTGGTGAGATTGAGGTATTTAATCAAGGAGAGCTGCAAAAAACCGTTGATTTAGTGGCCGGCCATGATGTTACTTCTGGAGGCTGGCTGCGGGGTATAATGAAAATGTTTGCCGAAACTTTTCTAATAAAGTAAAAAGAAGCAGGATTTTATGAGGAGGTAATTACCTCTTTCTGGTAGAAACCTACTTAAGGTATTTAATCAGAGAGGGGTTTTTTTATGGAAGTCGATTGCAAAGTTGTCTGCAATTCATTAATAGTAAGAATGACTGGGGAAATCGATATGCTAGTTGCAGAGAGACTTCGAGAATACATTGACTCAAGACTTAAAGATCACAAAATCCAGACCTTAATTCTTAATTTGGAAAAGATCACATTTATTGATAGCTCTGGACTGGGGGTTATTATTGGCCGCTACAAAAAAATGTCTGCCCGAAAAGGTAAAATGTATATAGTTGGTGCCAAAAAATCAGTCGAGCAGATACTGTTTTTCTCAGGCATTAACAAGCTAATTCCTATGTGTAAAAATGAACAAGAAATTTTTAATAGTTAATAGGAGGATGCCATGATTATAAAGAATTATGTTAAATTTGAGTTTTTTAGCCGTCCAGAAAACGTGGCTTTCGCAAGAGCAAGTGTAGCTGCTTTCGCCGCACAAATGAACTGTACATTAAGCGATATTGACGAAATTAAACTCGTGATTTCCGAAGCCGTTTCAAATTGTATTATTCATGCTTATGATAATAAACCAAACGAAAAAATTGTAGTAACGGTTTCTCTTGGTTATGACAGCGATTTGGAACTGGCTATCGAAGATTTTGGCAAGGGGATAAGTGATATTCAACAAGCAATTCAGCCGTCCTTTTCTTCGGATGACACCCGAATGGGAATGGGTTTTACTTTTATGCACTCGTTTATGGACCATGTTGAGGTTAAATCTGCTCTTGGAGACGGCACGGTTGTGAGGATGAAGCGCAGGTTTGCTTGCATTGCTGAAGCTGCAGATGCTTGAGAGGAGGTAGTGAATGTCCACAATACATACCTTTCAAGACAATGAGCAATTGATAAAACTTGCCAAAGAGGGTGATGAGGAAGCAAGGGAAGAGGTATACCAAAATAACATCGGCTTGTTGTATATGGTAATGGAACGTTTTAAGAACACTAATTACGACTATGATGACCTTTTCCAAGTAGGGGCGATTGGTTTAATAAAAGCAATTGATAAATTTGATTTTAGTTTTCAAGTTAGATTCTCTACATATGCAGTTCCAATGATCATCGGTGAGATAAAAAAATTCTTGCGGGATGATAGTATTATTAAAGTGCAAAGAGGACTGAAAGAAACCTATAGTCGAATTCGCTGGGCCCAAGATAATTTACGCAATGATTTGAAAAGAGAGCCCAGCGTAGAAGAGATAGCGCATTTGTTAGAGATGGAAAAAGAAGACGTGGTTTTGTCCATGGAAGCTTGCCAAGCACCGGTTTATATTTACGATATGTTAACAAATGCTAATGACAAAGATCCCTTAGTGCTATTTGATAAACTTGCCCATGAAGATGAGAATGAAATCTTATTGGAAAAAATGGCATTGAAGGAAGCTATTAAACATCTAAATCCACGAGAAAGAGAAGTAATTATCAGGCGCTTTTTTCAAGATGAGACCCAGAATAAGGTTGCTGAAGCTCTTGGAGTATCACAGGTGCAGATTTCTAGAATTGAAAAAGCGGCACTGTTAAAACTAAAAGGCGTTATGGCATAGAAGATAAAATAAACAGCCAGATGAATAGTATCTAATAATAGCAAAACTTTAAGCAACAGCTTAAAGTTTTTTTGCATAAATATCACTTTTCTAAACAATAATATTAGAAATTAAGGAGGGATAAAATGCAAATAAGAGTTACTGAATTAGTTGGCGAATCAAGTAATAGTTGGCAGGATGCTGTTGAATGTGCAGTTAGAGAAGCCTCGAGTACGATAAGGAATATTACTGGAGTAGAGGTCTATAATTGGACTGCCGAATGCCGCAACAATCGTATTACAGAGTATAAAGCCAATATTAAAGTTGCTTATACTGAGTAACAAACTACCGCGGTCGTTTGATCAAATATCTGAGAGTGAAGAGGCATGATATTGCCTCTCATTCGCAGACTGAAAATCAATAAGTTTTTCACGTCGGATTAATAAATGCTTTTAATAAAAACCGCTTGAATATTAGGCTATATAGTTTGCGGAGGAAATGATGAATACTATGAATACAACAGACTTATTGAAGCAGAGCGAAGATAAAGAATACCAGCAGCAGGTTGAAATGATTAAACCCAAGCCCAATTATCTGAAAAATGCTATTTGGGCTTTTATTGGTGGTGGATTAATATGTTTGCTAGCGCAGATTATTCTAGGAAGTCTTATTATTTATGGATGGGATAGAACCGATGCCGGTTCTGCAACCTCAGTAATAATGATTTTTCTGGGAGCTTTGTTAACCGGAATCGGGGTATATGATGATATAGTTCGCAAAATGGGAGCTGGGGCCATTGTTCCAATTACTGGCTTTGCGAATGCAATTGTTGCTTCAGCGATGGAGTTTAAGCGCGAAGGTTATATTTTTGGCGTCGGAGCAAGGATATTTACGGTTGCTGGGCCGACCTTACTATTTGGGTTTGTGATTTCAGTTTTAATTGGGTTAATCAAGGTATTCATGAATAGCTAAACTAATGAAAACTACATATTCATGAATTGTGATTGAATTTTTTAGTGGGTGAATTATTATGGTTACATCAAAAACAAAAAAGCAGGGTCAGCAAACCCTGATTCTTAGAAGCCAACCCAAGATTGCTTCTTGGGCTTCTATTGTTGGCCCCAAAGAAGGTGAAGGACCTTGGGGAGATTGCTTCGATTGGGCGCTGGAGGACTATCTCTTTGGCGAGACTACCTGGGAAAAAGCAGAGAGCAAAATGCTGCAGGAAACCATAAAACTTGCGATCAGCAAAAGCGTATACCAAGATTCAGAGATTGAATTATTATTAGCAGGTGATCTGTTAAACCAGACAATTGCCAGTGGGTTTGCAGCGCGACAATTAAACATTCCCTTCTTGGGATTATTTGGAGCCTGTTCGACAATGGCTGAGGCATTGGTTATCGGAGCTATGCTGATTGATGGCGGTCATTTTCAAAAGGTAGCAGTTGGTGCGAGTAGTCACCACTTTAGTGCCGAAAGGCAATTTAGACTTCCTATCGAGCAAGGTGTGCAAAAGTCGCCGAGTTCGCAGTGGACAGCAACAGCAGCTGGAGCCATAGTCCTGGATAACATTGCTCCCGGCCCAAGAATTACTGAAGTAACTATTGGCAAGGTAATTGATCGCGGAATAGTTGATGTCTCCGATATGGGAAGTGCTATGGCACCAGCGGCGGCTGATACTATTAAGACACATTTTCAGGATTTAAATCGGGTAACTGACTATTATGATCTAATCGTCACTGGCGATTTGGGAAAAGTAGGAATGAGTATTGCGGAACAACTTTTCATAAAGGAAGGATTAGTTCCATTTCCTAAATATAGTGATTGCGGAGTTCTCCTGTATGACCAAAACCAAGATGTAAATGCGGGAGCAAGCGGATGCGGATGTGCGGCTAGCATGTTGTGCGGACCATTATTAAGCAAGATAAAAAAAGGGGAAATAAACAAACTGCTATTCGTTGCCACCGGAGCATTGATGAGTCCAACTTCGTCTTGGCAAGGGGAAAGTATTCCTGGGGTTGCGCATGCGGTTGCAATTGAGTTTTAGGAGGAGAAAGTAGATGATTTCTCTCATATCAGCATTTTTAGTAGGCGGAGTTTTGTGCCTTATCGGTCAATTGATTATGGATTTCACAAAACCAAATATTACACCAGGCCATATCTTAGTTGGTTATATAACTGTCGGAGCTCTGTTAAGCGGCCTTGGTCTTTATCAGCCTTTGGTAGACTTGGGAGGAGCTGGTGCGACTACCCCGCTTTCAGGTTTTGGACATGTGTTGGCCCAGGGTGCGCTTTCAGCGACTGACAAGGGGATCCTAGGCGCGTTCAGCGGTGGGGTTGAAGCTGCCGCTGCCGGAATAACTGCGGCTATTGTGTTTGGTTTCGTAATGGCGGTATTATTTAATCCCAAGGGCTAAAATGTAGTGCTTTGTACTCTTGTAGCCGAACATATATCTATGATAATATTATATAATGTCATAGACACAACAAGAGGAGATGAGACGAGATGAGAAAAGACGAGTTTGTTAAGATTATCCTACCTGAGGATAAGATGCCCAAGTTCTGGTACAATATCCAAGCGGATTTTAAAGAGCCGGTTCCCCCGGGTATCAATCCCAAAACCTTACAACCTTTAGTACCTGCAGATTTGGAACCAATTTTAGCGCGGGAGCTGATTGCCCAAGAGGTATCAACAGAGCGCTATATTGAGATTCCTAAGGAAATCAGGAATTTGTATCAGCAATACCGGCCAACCCCATTAGTGAGAGCGCGTCAATTAGAAAAGGCATTGAATACACCTTGCCGAATTTATTACAAGAATGAAAGTGTTTCTCCAGTGGGCAGCCATAAGCTTAATTCGGCATTGCCACAAGTTTTCTATAATAAACTGCAGGGAATCAAAAGAATTACGACCGAAACTGGGGGAGGTCAGTGGGGAACAGCTTTAGCTCTCGCATGCAAACTGTTTGGCTTAGAAGCAATGATCTACATGGTTAAGGTTAGCTTTTTTCAGAAACCTTATAGACGTTCGATCATGGAAGTATATGGAGGTAAATGCGTCCCCAGCCCAAGCGATCTAACTGAAGTAGGCAGGAAAATTCTTGCTGAAGACCCGGATACGCCTGGAAGTCTAGCTATTGCTATTAGCGAAGCCGTAGAAGAAGCAGTATTAAGAGATGATACCAATTATTCTCTGGGGAGCGTATTAAATCATGTATGCATGCATCAAACCATAATCGGACAAGAAGTTAAGCTTCAATTTGATATGGTTGATGATTATCCGGACATTGTTATTGGATGTTGCGGAGGCGGCAGTAATCTTGCAGGAATAGTATTTCCTTTTGTACCCGACAAAATCGCTGGTAAGAATGTCAGATTAATAGCAGTTGAACCGACAGCTTGCCCGACCTTAACTAAGGGAAAACTAGCTTATGATTATAATGATAATATGGGTCTAACCCCAGTTACCTGGATGTATACATTAGGTCACGATTTCATTCCATCGGGCATTCATGCCGGAGGACTAAGATATCATGGAGTTTCCAGCTTAATTAGTAAGCTTTACAATGAAGGACTGCTTGAAGCTGCGGCTGTAAAGCAGAATTCCACCTTTGAGGCGGCTTTACTTTTCGCCCAAACTGAAAGTTTGGTTCCGGCTCCAGAGTCAGCTCATGCTATAAGGGTTGCTATTGATGAAGCCATTCGAGGACGAGAAGAGGGTGTTGCCAAAACTATTGTTTTCAATTTGAGTGGCCATGGAATGCTGGACCTGGGATCATATGATCGATACTTTGCCGGAGAAACCATGGATGTCGAGTTTCCGCAAGCTGATTTGGAAAAGAGCTTAAAGTCTCTGCCAATTGTGAAATAACTTATAAAGCCAGAGTTTTGCATTGCTTGACTCTGGCTTTTTTATGTAAATGTCTTTAGAAAGCCAGTGAAAGTGGAAGAGTTGCGGGCATGTAAGAATGAAAATAAATTTCACGGAAACGGGCTGGTATGATTATCTTTACTTGGAATTTTTCAGTATCATAACATACTATGTTCGACAAACATGGCAATTATTGATTGGGCAATACTATCGGGTTCATGGTAATCAAGATCGAGAACGATTACATCTGAGCGTCTGCGGATGGAATCTAAGAATAGATTGGTTTCCTTTTTGATGGTTCCTAATACAAAAGCGGGGCTATCTAAAACGTGGAAAACCGCAGCCATAAATGGTTCCGAATCGAGTTCGATCCTACCCACCTCGTCGAGAAGAATTATTTTTTTGTTGTTTCGTAAGCTTTCATGTAAAACCTCAGTCCCAAAAGTATCAAAAACTCCTGAGTAGATGGTCATTGAAGATCCGCTGGCAGAAACTTGGGCAAAAATGTTGGTCTCCTCCGAAAGATATATCAGTCTTTTTTCCAAGACATAGTCTTCTTTGGTGAAATCAACCATGCGAAATGCCTTGAAATCAGCACCTGTGAACAAGCGCTGAACAAAGTAACCACCAGTGCTCGCGCTAAAATTCTTTACTATCTCCTGCAATAGGGATGATTTACCGGTGCGCTTTTGCCCGGTAATGAAAACATTAATAGTCATTTCTCAACTCGTTATTTATTTCTATAATTCCTGATTATAGGTTAATAAACCCACATAGTCAAAAAAACATATTGAGCGTATCAGAATTCTTAATATCGAGAATTGCTTATGAGTTAGATTAACATAATCGATTCTGGTACTTTTTTCAAATAAAGTACCCAAAAAACCTTCTTCGCTAGAAATAATTGGACATTCAGCGGCTAGGCTTTAGACTGTCTAAAAAGTCCATCTACTTTGTTGACTTCAAAGTTAGCGAACTCAACGTATTACAAATACGCCCTCATCCGCGAACTTTTCGTCGCCTCGTATCTGGAGCTTTTTATCCTAGTCTAACGAATATAATACGGTTTTAATTCGTTCATTAAGCAGGATGCCTTTTTTGAGCTCATCACCTCGCCAGCTAACTGTCACCAATTATATTCACAACGCTCAGTATTGGGGGAACGAATAATCCCTTCCGGTCCCCTTACGCCGAAGCATCTGAAAAACACTATTACCATTTACCAAACGAAAGCCGAGCACAAATAGGGCGCCTGTTTGAGACGCAGTCGAGTTTTGCGCCCCAAAAGGTGCGCAGGCAGAGTTTCGGTAAATGTTTAGGGTTATTCATTGCGCAGGCAGTTTTCTTTGGTACCTTTCTTTTGCGCCAAAGGAAAGTAAAGGTTAGGTGGAATCATATGGATTATCATTTTGATGAAAAAAATTCTGTTATAATATAAAGGTTAATGTTAAAAATAAGGCAATTGTTATGAATATGTTCGAAATTGATGAATTAGTGTTTTCATATCCCCAAAAGCAAGAGGCAGCGATCAAGGGAATAAACATGCGAATCCCGAAGGGTTCATTCTGCGCTGTTGTTGGCAGGAATGGGTCCGGCAAATCAACATTGGCGCAATTGCTTAATGGCATATTAAGCCCAAGCGCAGGTAAGATCAGAGTCGCCGGTCTTGATAGTTCAATTGCTGAAAACGGGCAAAAAATAAGAAGGTTAGTAGGCATGGTTTTTCAGAATCCGGACAATCAATTGATTGCTTCAGTTGTTGAAGAAGAAGTCGCCTTTGGTTTAGAGAATTTGTGTATACCTCCTCATGTGATAGATGAAAAAGTCAATCAAGCTTTAGAAATAGTTGGCATGTCTGCTTACCGTTTTCATTCAACCTCCATGCTGTCAGGTGGGCAGAAACAAAGGATAGCTTTAGCTGGAGTAATCGCGATGCAACCGGAATGCATTATTTTAGATGAAGCTACTTCTATGTTGGACCAAAAAAGCCGTACTGAAATTATCGAAGTAATCGAGTCTCTCCAGGCAAAAGAGGGGTGCACGGTTTTGATGATAACCAATAATATGGAAGAAGCAGCGCGAGCCGAGCGCGTTTTCGTACTCAACAATGGTGCCTTAGCGCTTGAGGGCACACCCCTTGAAGTTTTCGAGGATTTTGCTTTACTTAATAGTTTGGGACTGGATTCGCCAATCCTTATGAAGATAGTTGATGCAATTAATCATGGAAGAGACCACTCGGTGCAATTAACGGCTATAAATGTCGAGGCATGTGCTGAGGCCATCAGTTCTGCACTGAAAAATCTTCATCAGAGAAAACTATGAAACCAATAATTGAATTATTAGGTGTAGACCATATATATAATAGAGGAACTTCGATCGCGAAAGAAGCTCTTTGCGGCATTAATATGTGCATTAATCCGGGAGAGATTGTTGGTATCGTTGGTGAGACAGGCTCGGGTAAGACGACTTTGATCCAACACTTTAATGGAATTCTAAAGCCAACCAATGGCCAAGTCTTATATCGAGGTACTGATATTTGGAAAACCCCCGCTTTATTAAAGAAAATATGTTTTCAGGTGGGATTGGTTTTTCAATATCCAGAGCAGCAATTGTTCGAGAAGACCCTAGAGCTTGACATTGCTTTCGGGCCGAAGAACATGGGTTTGAGTTCAAAGGAAATTGAATACCGCGTAAAACAAGCTTTGGATTTTGTCGGTTTAGATGAGAATCTATTAGATGTTTCTCCCTTTACACTTTCAATGGGCATGAAAAGAAGGGCAGCAATTGCGGGAGTATTAGCTATGACTCCTGAAATTTTAGTTATGGATGAACCGACTGCCGGACTAGACCCTCAGGGAGGAAGGCAGATCTTAAATAATTTGTCACGATACTGTAAAGAAAGAGAAAGTGCCTTGATTATGGTATCACATAATCTAGAAGAATTAATTGATATAGTTGACCGTGTGGTAATAGTTCATAATGGGCAAATTGCCGAAAACGACTCTATCAAGAATATCTTGCTCTCAGGAAAAGACATTCAAGAATATGGCATGGAGCTGCCTATGGTCACAAGATTATTTAGAAGTCTTGCAGACAAGGGTATAAAGGTTCCTGGGGATGTTTTTACTCTTGAACAGGCAGTTGATGAAATAAAAAAACTCTTCGAGGAATAAATATGTTTCAGAATATTGTTTTAGGACAATATGTCCCGGGAAAAGCGTTTGCTTATCTGTTGGATCCCAGAACAAAAATAGTTTTGACTTTGTTATTTGTGATCGCATTGTTTGCAACTGCTAGTTTAGAGTCTTACATTATTATGTTCGTATGGCTTACTCTCGCAATTATTGCTTCGAAAGTGAGTATTTCTTTGTTATTAAGAGGACTTCGCGGTTTTATTATTATCGTAATTTTTACTTCATTAATCAGTTTGTTTTTTACTGAAGGCCAGCACTTGTTCTCATGGTATTTTATTACTATCACGGAAGAAGGATTGTCCTTAGCAATTGTTGCCTTCGTGCGGATCCTTCTCCTGTTATCCGGAACGATTCTATTAACTTATACTACATCACCACAACAATTGACCAATGCTATTAATTACTTGCTTAAGCCTTTTAAAAGAATTGGCATGCCTGCTCATGAATGGGCATTGATAATTTCCATTGCCCTTCGATTCTTACCGGTGATGTTGGCTGAGGGAAATAGAATTGTAAATGCCCAAAAGGCGCGGGGTGCAGATTTCGGAAGCAAAAATCCGTTCGTGAAAGTGAAAGCTTTGATCCCGATTATCGTTCCTCTTTTTAATAGTGCATGGCAAAGAGTCAATGAGCTCTCTTTGGCAATGGAATGCAGGTGTTTTAGCCCTGATGCCAGACGAACAACTTTGCGGGGGCTTAAAATGGCAACTAGAGATTATGGTTGCATAATCTTTGCTATAATAGCTTTACTGGCTGTGTTTTTTACTAATTGATTCGAAGTGGGGTAGTAATGCAAAGATACGGAAGCAGTAGTAAGCCAATAGTAATGATAGTTCAAACGGCAATGCTGGTTGCCTTTGCCTTGGTTCTAACTCTGGTGGAAAGACTAATTCCGTTCAGTTTCGCAGTTCCCGGCGTTAAATTGGGGCTTGCGAATTTAGTAATCGTTCTGGGCTTACTTCTGCTGCCTTTTCGCCAAGCATTAACCCTAGTAGTTTTAAAATGTATAATGGCGGCTTGGTTTTTTGGTTCCTTTTCAGCTTTTTTATACAGTTTAACCGGATCTTTATTGAGTTTTGGAGTGATGAGTACTTTTATTTACATATTGAATCAGAGAAATATTATTCTAATCATTAGTATGGCGGGGGCGGTTTTTCATAACCTAGGCCAGTTGCTTATGGCTGCAGTTGTGCTTGATAATACCAAAGTATTCTATTATACTCCAGTATTATTGTTGTCAGGCATTGTGACCGGTTTGGCTATTGGTTTAGGGGTCAGAGCAATATTGCCATATATTATTACCACTCATTTTAAGGAGCATGATGAAAGAGCATAGAATAGTAATCCTACTTATTGGCATGTCGGCTATAATTACATTGGTTTTTTATACACTTTTCCTGCGTATAGGTGAAACGGATAGTACTTCGATGCTATTAGTCGAGCAGGAGGAAAGCGAAGTTTACTATGAGAGTATTAATGATCATGACAAGATACTGCGTTTCCAGGGGTCAATGGGTGAATATGTAGTAGAAGTCAAATCTGGACAGGTCCGCATGCTGGAATCTGCATGTCCAGACAAATTGTGCGTAAAACAAGGTTTTATTTCGAGCGCTTTCGAGCCCATTATCTGCCTTCCCCAAAAAATCATCATATCGATTAAGAATGGGCATGAAAAAGCGAACTATGATATAATAAACTAGCCGACAACTATCCATTTTGTGACATTGTTCGCGTGTTTTTCTAAGAGAGGATAGATTTTTATTATTTAGGAGGATTACCTTTGTTTGAAATTAAACGTTTACAAACCTTAAAAGCTCTTTTAATTATCTCATTATTATCATTTCTATTGGTTTTCTCCGTTGGCTGTAATAAACAGGCTGCTGACAGCCAACTTCAGCCAGATACTAGTTCCAACCAGAGCCCAATTTCTGAAGATATCAGTAAGAGTGAGCAGAGGCAAGAAATAAACACCAATGAATCGGTGACTGATTCCAGCCAGGCTTCGCCTGCTATTAATGACGAATTACCAGCATTAGTAAGCAATGAAACGAACCCGATTAAAGCTGAAGAATCAACCGTAAAAGAGTCTGACAATAGTAGTGAAGTAATTGCCGAAGGAAGCTTATTAATCACTGGTTCAGGGGTTGAGAGTCAAAAGGTATTTACTCTGGACCAATTAAAAGCGAAAACCGCCAGCTATTATGAAGCAGACATTTTTGCACTTAACAGCTATGGCACCAAAAGATATTTTAATTTTAAAGGGGTCAAGCTTTGGGACATTTTGAGCCAAGATGTCAAACTGAAAAAAAGCGCATCCAAAGTCGAAGTGGTGTCTAGTGACGGCTATAAAAAGAGCTTTACTTTGGCTGATATCAAGAAAACCGACTATATTGATGAACAAGATGCGAGCAAGAAACACCCGGTTATTATTGCTTGGGCTGAGGACGGAAAGGACTATGATCCATCAAGCGGTGCGCCCTATAGGATTGTATTCGGACAAAAAAGCCCCGGTGATGTTAATAAACCTAATTGGGTGTTTAATATCGAAAAAATAGTTATTGATTAGGATGGTAGTTTAATGAAAAATAGATGGATTTATTTCGTAATTATTGCAATTATCGTAGGTGCCGCAGTATATGTAACCATTAACAATAGTGCTTACTGGTCAGAAAAGAAAATTGTTAGATCTGTTATAGGGGATTCGATTAACGAGAATCTTGACATTATTGCCGACAAATATGTCAAGGAGTATTTTCCCGGGATTGAGCGAGTTTATTCGAGTAGTGACAAAAGTGCGATTATTACCCATTGTTTAGGCTACAAAGGGCCGGTTCGAGTTCTGACCGTCATTGATAATGCTAAAAAGCAAGTATTATCAGTAAGAATTCTAACTGATAATGAGACAGCTGAGTATGCTGAACATATTAAATCACAATGGTTTTTAGATAGATTTGCTAATAAAGAAGCACTTGTTAATTGCGTAATGACGGCTTTAGAAGCAAAGAATGCCCAAGATATTATTCAAGTAACAGGGGCAACCGTTAGCAGCCAAGCTGTTGTTAATAGTGTCAATTGTGCTCTGGGAGTCTGGCGTTATATGCTCTTGGAGGTTAAAAGCGAGAAAGTTGCTGATGTTATTCCCCAGGAAATGTGGCAAAAGGATGAGAATAGCTTCGTCATTAATACGGGAGAACAGAGCTTTAGGATAGATACTGATGAGCTAAAACAGTACGAGACTATTACACTTGATACGGTTTTGCACAAAACAACGGGGACCAAGATTAACACCCGAGTTCAGGGCCCATTATTAAGTGAAGTTCTCAAACAAAAAAGTATCGATATTAATGCTTTTAAAGGCGCTGGTTTGACAGGTCGTGATGGATACTATGCCTTATTATCGGAAGATATACTAAAGAATAGATCTATAATCCTTGGATATATGTATGATGATAAACCTATTATTGAGTCGGAGAAGCCGCTGCGGGTAGCGATACCTGATGAGATGGGGGTTTACTGGGTCATGATGCTCTCCCAGGTCGATCTATATGAAGACATACCGGAAAAAGATATCAAAGCTTTGCATGTATTCGATGCTTTGGTAAACGGTATTGAACCATATTATTACGAGTACTATGGCAGTAAAGACAAGTCGTACGAAATCGGCAAAATATTAGCAAAGTTTATCAATGTTAATCAAAAAGGGTTTTTTACGATGACTTCAACAGATGGCTTAGTAAAGAACGAAACTATTGCGATGGTTAGGGAGCGTTATTTCATAAAAACCGAAGGACTTGATGCACCTATGAATATCACTCCGAATTTCAAATTAGGCATGAATGTCAAAAATATTGCTCTGTTTACTACAACTGATGATGCCGTGTTTTTTCCCAGCATGCTGACCCAGGTAATTGCTGGAGATGATACTGATGAAGGTTCAATAATTAAGCTTGCTGATGTACTCAATGCTGCAGGAATGAAAATTGAGCCTAGTGAAGAGTTAAACATCATATACGAAAATGATAAGGAAAAACTTATGAAGGCCGAAGAATTAGCTAATGCTGACATTATTATTAAGGATCAAAAGGTGCGCTTACGAACAGCAGATGCTGATCTGGGAGAAATTACAACCATCAAGAAGGCATCATATTTACGCGAGTGAAATGAAATCTAATGAAATTAAAGGGAACTGATCTAATTAACAGAAGAAGAATTCAATTTGGCATTCTGCTGCTCGTTATGGCTAATGCT
Source organism: Syntrophomonadaceae bacterium (assembly GCA_031553935.1). Taxonomy (GTDB): domain Bacteria; phylum Bacillota; class Syntrophomonadia; order Syntrophomonadales; family Syntrophomonadaceae; genus JAISDD01. Next base: position 18,875 of record JAVBKS010000028.1, on the reverse strand, counting down.
CTTCTATATCAACTGTATATTGAGGATTATTCGAGCTTTCGATTACTGAAGCCAAGTGATTTGAATCCTTACGCTGGATTCGTTTGGCTGCAGCAATTATTAACTGACCTTGACTGGCAGCGGGCTGTTAACTCCATTTCAGTGGGGGTTGGTCTTACCGCCGCCTTAATTGTGGTATCGCTTATTTTTGGCAAGTTATTTTGTGGCTGGCTTTGTCCGGTCGGTTGCATCCAAGACGTAATAAAGCTCAATGCTATCAGTCATGGCAGTAATTCAAACAAATTCTCAAATTACAGACATTTTATTAAATACATTGTTTTATTGATCATCGTAATTTTGCCGTACTATTCTGGGTATGGCACCTGGGCTTTTGTGTCGCCTTGGACCACACTTCAGAGTCTTCCTGGGTTGTTTTTCGTTGAATTCAAGTTTACTTTTGCATTGCTCTTTTTTCTGCTTATAATAGCTATTTCGATATTCTACTTCAGACCATTTTGCCAATACCTCTGTCCATTAGGTGCAGTCCAATCTATGCTAAATGCTGTTATCCCCAAAAGCTTGCTCCAGACTAATCGGCAAACGCAATCGTGTAATTCTTGCAGCGCGTGCAGGATAAAGTGCCCGCAAAATCTTCACGTTGCTAGCAAGTCAGAAATCTACCCTGATTGTAATTTATGCCTGCAGTGTTGTGAGCAGAATAATTGTGACAAAAAAATAGGTATATTTAATAAAACATTCGCCCCTAAGCGCTACGTAATGCTTGGGATTATCGTTTTCATCGCAATTTGGTTTTTTACACCAGTAGCGAGTGAATGGGCTTTTAATGATAATTTTGATCACTTGAGTGCAAAGAATGCAAGCTCGGACAAGAGCAAATATCTCGATGGGGTATTTTTGGGAAAAGGTAATGGTTATGGGGGAGAAATCTTGTTGGAAGTCAAGATTGATGATGGAATAATATCTAATTTCACTATTATAAGTCATAATGAAACAGTGGGTTTTTACGAGGAGCCCTTTAAAAAGTTTTCTAATAGGGTTATAAATAATGGGAATATAGAGATTCAAGCAGTAAGTGGAGCTACTAAGACCGTTAGTGCGCTTGAACAAGCATTGCAAAACGCTCTTGTAAAAGCCCAAACTTCAAATTAAATTAAGGGGTTGAATATTTAATTGCTGCGAGCATTTATCAATAAGTTTTCGGTTTTTGATTTGATTATTATTTCCTTAATTGCTGCCATTGGAATGGCTATCAAACCATTCGCTTCGGCTTTAGCCCATATTATTACCGGACCGATGTTTATTCCTGCAGGAGCCTTAGCTGGGGGCATCTATATGCTTTTTTTAGTATTAGCATTTTGCTTAACTGGTAAAATGGGCTCAGCACTGCTAGTTGGTTTAATACAAGCCATAATTGCAATGGTAGCGGCTTCTTTTGGTTCTCATGGGATAATGAGTATCATTACTTATATGCTCCCGGGGCTGGCTGTGGAATTAGTAATGCTTATCAGCGGCCATCGCGGCGAATGTGTACTATGCTGTTTTTTTGCCTGTATGGCTGCTAATGTAACCGGGTCCTTATTGGTTAATTTTGTTTTTTTTAACCTGCCCTTGGTTCCTTTATTTCTGTGTTTGTCACTAGCTTCGCTTTCGGGTGGCCTAGGCGGAGCACTTTGTTGGAAAATTGCTTCGAAGCTTTATTCATATGGAATAATAGATGCCCCGCAGACAAAAAATAGCATAGGTGTAGTAGAGTGCGAAAACTAGGGGTTTATTGCTGATGAATAAGAAGAATAAGATCGTATTTGTTACTTCCATAATCCTCTGCTTGTGTATTGCGATTTTTGCTAAATTGCATTACCGCGATCAGATTATGCTAGATCGCTCTTTAGGGGAAGAATATGTTCAAATTGATGACCGGGGACAACTTTATAGAATTGATAAGCAAATAATTGAAAGTATTGGAATTATCGATATAAGAGCCAATCTTAAAACTAACGGAATGAAGGCAATAAAACAAAACTATCAAGGTGTACCCTTCAATAAGGTTTTGCTTGCTTTGGGTATTGATGGCGCTCAAGCTGAAAAATTTGTGTTTTTGGGGCAGGACGGCTATGTAACCGCTTTTTCGAAAAAGGAAATACTCGAAGACGGAAACATTTATTTGGTGACTGGACTTGATGGCCAACCACTTCTGGGCAGGAAAAAAGGAGGTATGGGGCCATTCCTTATCATCTCGACTAAAGATATTTTTAGTCAGCGCTGGTGCAAATATCTAATGGAGATTAATATGCAATGATTGCCTATGAAGTTGAAGAACTATGCTTTCGCTATAAAAAGGAAGATGCATATATTTTCAAAGACCTTAGTTTTGTTATAAAAAAGGGAGAAATACTAGGAATTGCAGGTGATTCAGGAGCAGGAAAAAGCAGCTTGCTTTTTTGTTTGACCACGATAATTCCTAATCATATAAGAGGTATTATTAATGGAAAAATTAAACTCCTGAGCAAAGAAATATCGTCATATCAGCAAGCTGAACTTTTCAAAAAAATCGGTTTTATTTTTCAAGATCCGGACATGCAGTTGTTTACGATGAAGGTTGAAGATGAGGTGGCCTTTGGATTAGAAAATATGTGTCTAGACCCACCAGAAATCGATCGGCGTATAAATCAAGCCTTGGAGTTGGTAGGTATGACCGCATATCGCCATTCATACCTTAATAAACTCTCTGGAGGGCAAAGACAATTGATTGCCATTGCGGCGGTATTAAGCATGAAGCCGGAAATCATTTTCCTTGATGAAGCTTTTGCTCAGCTAGACTCTGTTAATAAACAGATGCTAAAAAAGCAACTGGTTTTGCTGAAAAAATCGGGTTGTACGATAGTTATTGCCGATCACGATAATAACATATTAAGTATCGCGGATAGGACAGTTTATTTATAATACTAATTCGCCAATAAAATCCGCGAATTACAACCTTATAGTCTCGCAGCAGATATCAGAGGAATAGAGGGCAATGCTATTACCCGGGACACGACCGCTATTTGCAGTCGATAAAGATAAATCTATTCGTCTATATTTTAAACGAAGAACAGTATAATTATTATTTGGTGAGTGCAGTGGATAAAAAAATAAAGGACGAGGCAATCATATTTAATAAGGTTAACTTTAGTTATCACCCAAACGGTTTTTCGTTGAGGGATATAGATATATACTTGCGTCCGGGTGAGTGTTTGGGGGTTAGGGGACTTAACGGCAGCGGAAAAACTACGGTGGGTAAACTGGCAGTGGGAATTTTAAAACCCCAAGGTGGCGAAGTATGCATTGATAGCAGGAACACTGAGTCTATGACCCTGGCTGAAATCGGCTCTCAAGTAGGTTATTTATTTCAGAATCCAGCTAAACAACTTTTTGCGCGAACTGTTCGCAAAGAGATCAGCCTTATTCCCGTTTTGAAAGGATTGCCATCCGATTGGATCGAAGATAAGACCTCACAGTTGTTGGACCAATTTGATCTTCGCAAGATTGAAAATAGCCTGACCCTGCAGCTTAGTTATGGTGAAAAACAGAGGCTGGCTTTGGCAGCAGTTATGCTCGGTGAGCCTAAGTATCTGATACTCGATGAGCCTACAACCGGACTGGACGAAAGACGAAAGCATCAACTAGGCGAGACACTAATTCATTTAAAACGAAATGGGACCGGAATAATGCTTATTAGCCATGATGCGGATTTTATGGCTAAATTTTGCGACAGAGATACCCAGCTGATAAATGGCTATATATGTGAAAATCAGGAGCAATAATCAATGGCGTTTCTAAGACTTGACCCCCGAACCATCATGTGCCTTACCTTGTGGATGTCGATAATTGCATTAATCAGTAATGACCGTTTTTACTTAATTTCGATATTTATAATCGCATTAATGATTGCCTTGATACTTAGAGCCGATGTTGTAGGGCTATTATTCAGGATCAGAAAATTTTTGCCTGTTCTTTTGGCCATCATACTAATGCAGATAATTTTCAATAAGTCGGGGGATGAGGTATTAAGACTTGGCAATGTACTAGTGCTTTATTCCGGGGGTTTAGAAAGCTCGCTAATAATCGGTCTTCGCATATGTGTATTTATACTTTCAGCTATAATAATAAATACCCAAGAAGCTAGAGCTCTGATTCAAGCCCTTGTTCAAATGAGAATTCCATATGAAATAGCGTTCATGTCCAATATAGCGATCAGGTTTTTGCCTATGTTAAAGGAAGAGATCAATGATACTATGAGTTCAATTCAATTGCGTGGGTTAGATATTTATAAGCTCCCACTAAGGAAGAGATTAGACGTCTACAGCTATGTATTCATACCGGTACTAGCCGGGACAATTGCCAAAGCTAGAAGTATTGCAATCGCTATGGAATTAAGAGGATTCAGAATGTACCCGAATAGAACTAGCCTATTCTTTCTAACTTTTACTGCAATTGACTATTTCGTTATCGGCATGTCTTCTCTGCTTGGCACCATCGCACTAATTTATCTTTACTCTTAAACCATGTCTTATTAATTTTTTGTATCCTTCTCGATTGAAGGACTAAATGATATTCCATTATAAATAAGTAAATATCGAAAGGAAGCAAATGAAAATCAGTACACGCTTAAAATTATTGTCCTCATTAGTAATAAAAGATGAGCCGATGGCTGATATTGGAGCTGACCACGCCAAACTTTCGGTTTACCTCTTGGAACATAAAATTGTCCCATTTGTAATCGCAACTGAGTTAGGATCGGCTACAGCCACTAGACTGCAAAGAGCAGTTAATGCAAGTGATTATAAAGAGAAGATTCACCTTCGCACTGGGGATGGACTGCAGGTATTGATGCCTGGTGAGGTATCAACAGTTGTCATTGCTGGATTAGGAGGAGATTCTTGTGCGAAAATACTAAGCAATAATTGGATAAAAGCGGCTAGTTATAAACGTTTCGTGATCCAACCGATGACAAAAATGAATGTCTTGCGCCGAAGTCTGGCAGGAGAAGGCTGGCGAATAATAGACGAACAACTGATTTTCGAAAACTCCCGTTTTTTTATCGTTATTGTATGTGAACCTGGAGACCAAGCATATTCAGTTAATGCCTTAGAACAAGAGTTAGGAAGTTTCATTCCACAGCAACACGACGAATTGTCGATGATTTATAAAAAGCTGATGCATAAAAAGTATGGTCAAATTGTTGAGGTGCTAAAGCAGACCGAAACCGGCAGAAATGCAGATAGAATAGCCTATTACCTGGAAGTGATCAAAACACTGGAGGAGACATTATGAAATTGAAACTAGCTAAAATAATCGAAATTATGGAGAACAATTTCCCGCTGAGAATTGCTGAAGCTTGGGATAACTCAGGCCTGCAAATTGGTGACAGCACGCAAACTGTTGAGCGGGTTGCTATTGCTCTTGATGCTGATGAGGCCAGTGTTGACAAAGCTATAGCGAATAAAGCAGATCTATTAATAACCCACCATCCCCTATTCTTCGAGAAAATCCAACAGATAAATTTCCAGCACGTAAAGGGCAGGATAATAAGAAAAGCAGTGCAAGCCGGAATGGCAGTATATTCGGCACATACCAATATTGATGCTGCTCCCGCAGGTCTAAATCAATTTTTGGCAGTGCACCTTGACCTAAAGGATATTAAGGCTTTAGGACGAAGTAAGAGCGAAGAATTACTAAAATTGGTGGTTTTTGTTCCCCAATCTCATTTAGATATTGTCCGGACAGCAATTCTGGAAGCTGGAGCCGGGAGATTCGATAATTACAATGAATGCTCATTCTATAATCTCGGAACCAGCACATTTAAGCCCCTTAAAAACTCTAATCCCTTCAAAGGCGAGGTCGACAAGTTAGAGGTTGGCAACGAGTACAAATTAGAGACAGTTTTATATCCTCAGGATCTTAATCGAGTATTAAAGGCTTTATTCGACCAACATCCTTATGAGGAAATCGCGTACGAAATTTACGAACTCATAGCGCCAACCAAAGATTATAGTTTTGGTAGAATAGGTTATTTAGCCAAACCCCAACAACTTTCCGAATTTGCATTGTTTATTAAAGAACGGCTTAATTTGGAGGGACTTAGAGTAGTCGGGGAAGCAACTCGTATTATCGAAAGAGTTGCAATTGCCGGTGGGGCAGGCAGTAGCTTAATTAAAACCGCAGCCCAGGAAAAGGCAGATGTTTTTATCACTGGCGATATCAAATATCATGAAGCCCAAGATGCTATTGATCTAGGATTGCCTATTATTGATGCCGGACATCAGGGAACAGAAGCGGTCTTTGTCCCCATGATAGCTGCGATCTTGCGCGAAGAAATTGCTAGGATTAATGGAGAAGGCGAAATTTTTGCACTTGAAACAAAAAATATTTTTAAATTTTTTTAAAAAGCCGCAATATTTTAAGAAAAGTTTTCGATATATAATACAATAACGAAACGTTTTGTTTTCGAGGTGAGTCTATGCTTAGAATTAAGACATCTAACTTGAATGTCGGAGTAAAACTGGGAAAAGATATTTTTACCTATGATGGCCAAAAATTGCTTAACGGTGGGACAATTATAACTCAAGAACACCTAGATGGTTTCGCTCGTCGCAATATCGAAGATGCTTTCGTGATGGAAGAACTCAAACCTGCCAAAAGGAATGAGAAACTGTTTATTGATGTTTATCAAGATTCGATATATGCAGTAAAAGAGTTTATAACTGATGCCAAGCTGGGTAATCCCTTAGAACCGGATGAGATTAATTCAACCGTCGAGGCATTGTTTTCGCAGTTATTTGATGGTGTAACAATATTCAAAAACATTAGTATTTTAAAAGACAAAGATGATTACTTATTCACGCATTCTATTAATGTCTCGATATTAAGTATGCTTGCTGGTAAGTGGTTGGAGATGAGCAATGATGATATTAGACAATTGGGCGTTGCTGGGCTCTTGCATGATATCGGCAAGGTTTTTGTTGATAGTGAAATACTAACTAAAGCAGGAAAACTTACTGCTGATGAATTCGAAGAGATGAAAAAACACTGTCACTTAGGGTATGATCTGTTAACAAGCTTAGAATGGGTTCAGCCTTCGGTTGCTGAAGCAGTTCTAATGCACCATGAAAGAATGGATGGCTCAGGCTACCCAAGCAAAATCAAAAACTACCAGAATAATATTTATGCTCCGGTTTTAGCGGTATGTGACATCTATGATGCCATAACCTCTGAAAGGGTCTATTCAGCACGCCGTTCGCCTTTTGCTGCAGCAGATATTCTCTGGGAGGAGTCCTTTGGAAAACTGGATCCCCATGTAACCAGAGTTTTCTTTAATCGGATAGGCAGTCAGTTATTAGGGAGCAAGGTAAGGCTAACGAATAATGAGGTAGGAACTGTAGTATTCATTGATGCTTTTCAGCCGACAAGACCTTTAATCCAAGTCGGCGGCAGTTTCATAAATCTGGCTACCAGTAAAGATATTACGATTTTAGAAGTAATAGATTAAGGCAAATAGAAAAAAATATTCATGATAATGAGTATAAACGTGTATAAAATCGCGTTTGTTTGGTAAAATGATAATGTGAAGACGGTAATATAGAGGATTAAAAAACTTTTTTCAAAAAAAATCTTTAAGAAATGCAGGAATTACCGTTTTTTTGAGGAAGTTATCAATTGTCAATAAAAATAAAGGGAGGATTCTGATGTGAACAAATCGGAACTGGTAAAAGCATTAGCGGAGAAAGCAGAAATTACTCAAAAGGACGCAGCCAAAGCGTTGGATAGTCTAGTGGAAACAATTCAAGGAGCGCTTGCAGCTGGCGACAAAGTCCAGATCATAGGCTTTGGTAGTTTCGAAGTTCGTGATCGCAAAGAAAGAAAAGTAATAAGCCCTGCTACTGGTGAGGAGATCAAAGTACCAGCTACTAGAGTTCCGGCATTTAAACCTGGAAAATCCCTAAAAGAAGCGGTAGCAGAAAAGAAAGCGTCTTCGAAAGCAGCTGCAAAAAAGAAACCAGCTAAGAAAAAATAATGCATTTGAAAATATAGCTGAATTAATGAAAAAAGCTGTCTCCATGAAAGGGACAGCTTAATTCTATTATTGTCGAATAACAATCGTTTAATCAGTAGTTTAATGTGAAGATATCCAAGGTTTGCACTTGCATTAGACTGACCTGTCACGAGCTTGAGTGCTCCGAGGAATAAGAATTTTGGCTTAACGTACGGCATTCTTGATTCTATGGCTTCAACTCGATAGACGAAGAAAGGTTATGGGACAAATGGCGCATTTAACACATTTTGATGCCTCAGGCAACGCTATCATGGTAGATGTGGGTAATAAAGAAAAAAGTGAACGCCGGGCAGTTGCTACCGGAAGGATTATTATGTCACCTGAGTGTTTCCAAGCTGTACGGCAGGGTTCGATACAAAAAGGTGACGTGCTCGGGGTGGCACGGGTTGCGGGCATCATGGCAGTAAAACAAACACCTTTCCTAATTCCTCTTTGTCATCCCCTTCCGATAGAACAAGTTTTCATCGATTTTGAATTCTCTGACCAGGAGTGCTGTGTGATTGCTTACTGTACGGTAAAAACAACCGGGATTACCGGCGTGGAGATGGAAGCCCTTACCGGCGTAAGTGTTGCGCTGCTTACTATCTACGACATGTGTAAAGCTATTGATAAGAGCATGGAATTGAACAATATTTACATCGTAGAAAAGACCGGAGGGAAAAGTGGGACTTTTCTGCATGAGAAAAGAGGCTGACCTTATGATGGATGAGTTCGGACGCAAGCTTGATTATATGCGGGTTTCCATCACTGACCGTTGTAATTTGCGCTGCCAGTACTGCATGCCGGAAGATCTTCCGCTAATTTCTCACCTTGACATTTTGAGTTATGAAGAGATATTGAGACTTTGCGCAGTGATGGCCGGAATGGGCATTCGCAATGTAAAAGTTACAGGTGGTGAACCTTTGACCCGCAAAGGCGCTGTGCCCTTTATATTGAAATTAAAAGCGCTGCCTGGTATTGAGCATATAACCCTGACAACGAATGCCGTCTTATTGAACCCCCATATTGAAGCTCTGCAACAGATGAAATTAGATGGAATAAATATCAGCTTAGATACTCTAAGTCCAGTGATATATAAGAAGATAACAGGCCGAGATGAATTTCATCAAGTATGGCTGGCCTTAAACTCTGCCCTAAATGCGGGACTGCAAGTCAAAATTAACTGCGTTCCGATAAAGGGTATCAACGAGCAAGAAATTCTGTCGTTTGTTAATCTTGCAAAAGACCTTCCGCTTAATATACGCTTTATCGAGCTGATGCCAACCGGCGCTCAGGGCAAATTCATGGGAGTATCGAGCGATGAAATAATCACTTTAATCGCTGGCAAATACCTCGATTTAGAACCGGACCCAACGAAGCACGGTTTTGGACCGGCGCGCTATTTTAAGAGCAACCAATTAAAAGGTAGCATAGGTATAATCAGCGCGATTAGTAATCATTTCTGCTCCACATGCAACCGAATTCGGCTTACTAGTGAAGGATTTTTAAAACTATGCCTTTACCACAGCGATGGGCTGGATTTACGCAAAATGTTGCGTGAGGGGGCAAGAGATGCCGAAATTGAGACAGCTGTTAAGATGGCGGTTTATCAAAAGCCAGAGCGCCACTTCTTTGGTTACGAGAATAGTGAAAGCGGAATCGAAAAAATGTCGCGAATAGGAGGCTAGCATGGAGGAAACATTAGGAATAATTAAAGCGGTTTGCATTAGCGATGTTCGAGGGATCCAAAAAAGGAATGTAGGGGAAGCCAATTTGTCGATTGGATGGGGTGTTGAAGATGATGCCCATGGTGGCGAATGGCATCGGCAGGTAAGCCTCCTGTCATACGATAAGATCCAGGAGTTTAACAGTCTTGGCGCAGGAGTTAAGCACGGAGACTTTGGAGAGAACCTGGTAGTGGAGGGCATCGATTTTCGTTGCTTACCGGTGGGCACCCTGCTTCGCTGTGGAGAAGCTGTACTGAAAATAACTCAGATTGGGAAAGAGTGTCATAATCATTGTCAGATTTATAACAAAATGGGTGATTGCATCATGCCCCGAGAAGGCGTTTTTGCTCGAGTCATTCAAGATGGAAGCATTTCAGTAGGCGACAGGATGGAGGTTATTATTTCAAGCAGACAATTGACTGCAGCAGTAGTGACCCTAAGTGATAAAGGATCGAGAGGAGAGCGCGTAGACAATAGCGGACCGATAATCACCATGATACTTGAACAATTTGGATATTCTGTAGAGAGTCGGATTTTGCTGCCTGATGACCAAAAGCGACTGGAAGAAGTTTTAGCAGACCTTTCGGACCGACGGCAGATTGATCTAATATTGACAACCGGAGGCACCGGTTTTTCCCGGAGGGATATGACGCCGGAAGCGACCATGGCAGTAGCTCACCGCCATGCTCCCGGCATCGCGGAAGCCATACGCGCACATTCACTTACTATAACAGGACGAGCCATGCTTAGCCGCGGAGTTTCTGTGATTCGAGGAGGCACATTGATTGTGAATCTTCCCGGTAGTCCGAAAGCAGCTCGAGAGATTCTGGAATACATCTTGCCACATTTGCAGCACGGCATCGAGATTTTGCGTGGTGATGTCACGGAATGTGCAACAACCGAAAGAAAGGCTTTGAAGTAAATGGAGCTTTTTAAGGTTGACAGCTTAGAGCAAGCGCGGCAGAAATTATTAAGAGCAGTCAAGGACTGGATGCTTCCTACAGAAACCGTCAATCTAGAGTCGTCACTTGGCAGATGCTTAGCTGTTGATTTGTTTTCAACTTTCAATATTCCGGCCTTTAGGCGCTCAACCGTTGATGGTTACGCAGTTATTGCTAAAGACACGACTGCTGCTGGAGAGAGTATTCCGGTTATTTTGTCAGTGAAGGGTAAAGTAGAAATGGGAGAAGCGGCAGATTTTGTGCTTAAAAGTGGCGAGTGTGCCGAAGTTCCAACCGGTGGGATGTTGCCTGAAGGTGCGGATGCGGTTGTGATGGTTGAATACTCTGAACCTTTTGGCAGGAATAAAGCAGTTCTGTACCAAAGTGCAGCAAATGGTGAAAATGCTGTTCAAATCGGAGAGGATGTTCGTGAGGGCGAACTGTTGCTGAAGCAGGGTAAACGACTCTTGCCGCAAGATATCGGAGCACTCGCGGCTGCTGGTATCACTAGAGTTCCCGTATATGGACGTCCGACTTTGACCATATTGTCAACTGGTGATGAGTTGGTAATTCCGGACCAAAAGCCGTTGCCTGGGCAAATTCGAGACATCAATACCTATGCACTTAAGACATTAGCAGAAAAAAACGGATTCGAGATCTTACACACTGCTATCATTCCTGACAGCGAGGAAACTTTGGAGCATGCCTTGCTTTCCGCTATGCAAAACAGCGATATTGTCGCTATATCCGGCGGTAGTTCACAGGGTGAGAAGGATGCAACCCGCGCGGTGATCGAGCGTGTTTCTGTGCCGGGGGTATTCACTCATGGCTTAGCTCTTAAGCCGGGCAAACCTACTATTATAGGATATGATGAAGCATCAAGGACCTTGTTGGCAGGTTTGCCGGGGCACCCGGTTTCTGCAATGATGGTATTCGAGTTGCTATTTTCTTGGCTTCTGCATGAAATGACAGGAAGTGAAATGCCTCCCGCAGTTCCAGCACGGATTTCATGTAACCTGGCTTCCTCGCCGGGTAGGCTCACATGTTGGCCTGCTAAATTAAAATGGATGGATTTTGCTTATACAGCGGAGCCGATTTTTGGCAAAGCAGGGCTCATAACAACACTGACCAAAGCTAATGGTTACTTTATCGTAGATCGAAATCGGGAGGGGCTATTAGAAGGTGAAATCGTACTTGTGCATTTATTTTAGATGGGGGGATCGACATGGCAAACAAGCGTAATCTATATTTGAGCAATATTTCTGTAGAAGAAGCTCGCTTGCGATTTCAAAACGCTTTATTCCCATACCATAAAGCTGAAAATGAAAGTATTGAAGTAATTGAATCACTCGGCCGGATAACTGGAGAAGCTGTTTTTGCTTCTTGCAACTCTCCTCTATATAATTCTGCTGCAATGGATGGTGTTGCAGTGATTAGTTCTCGAACTAACGGAGCAAGTGAGACCGCGCCACTCACTCTAATAAGGGGAGAGGATTTTTCGGTGGTTGATACCGGAGACCCCTTACGTGCCCCCTATGACGCAGTTATCATGGCGGAAGATATTCAAGAAATTGAAAGTGGAAACATTATAATTAGAGCAGCTGTTGCACCATGGCAACATGTACGTCCAGTTGGAGAGGATATCGTACAAGGGGAAATGATTCTGCCTGGTGGGCACAAGGTGCGGCCGATCGACATTGGAGTACTACTCTCTGGGGGCATAAATAAAATCAAAGTTAGAAAACGATCCGAAGTAGCTATTTTTCCAACTGGCACAGAAATGATGGAGCCGGGCAGCGAAATCAAAGTGGGAGGGATCATTGAATCTAATTCGCGGATGCTAGAAGCCTTGATAAAGCTGGGTGGCGGGATTCCTCATAGGTTTGCATCGATTCCAGACGATTTTGATCTTATAAGAGCACAACTGAAAGATGCTGCGAAAAGATTTGATATGGTACTCATATGTTCAGGAACCAGTGCAGGAACAGAAGATTACTCGATTCATGTATTGCGGGAACTGGGTGACGTGATTGTCCATGGCGTTGCCATGAAGCCCGGCAAACCGGCGATTTTGGCAGTGGTAAACGGAAAGCCTGTGATCGGCATACCAGGATACCCGGTCTCTGCTTATCTGGTTTATGAAAATTTTGTAGCTCCCATTTTAGAAATGATGACGGGTGATCAAAGGGAAAGTGTTCCATTTGAAAAAGCAATTCTTTCTCGCAGGATAGTATCATCATTGAAATATAGAGATTATGTCCGCGTGAAATTGGGCCGCGTAAACGGCAAGCTAGTCGCCTCACCACTGGCGCGCGGCGCGGGAGCTGCAATGTCACTGGTACGCGCTGACGGCTTCTGCGTTATTGATCAAGACAGCGAGGGCGTTCAGGCGGGCGAACAGGTTAGGGTAGTGCTTATCCGTTCGCTAGCCGAACTGGAACAAACCGTCGTGAGTGTTGGCAGCCACGACTTAATCTTGGATGTGGTCGCTGATTTATTACCGGTTTTATTTCCAGGAGTTCATCTTTCCAGTACCCACGTTGGCAGTATTGGTGGACTCATGGCAATAAAGAATGGGGAAGCACATATCGCGCCGATCCATTTGCTGGATGAGGAAACTGGAAAATACAATATCCCTTTCGTGAAAGAAATTATTAGCGATCGACCAATGGCTTTAATCAAGGGTATGGGAAGAACTCAGGGGATTATGGTCAAGAAGGGAAATCCCTTGAAAATAGCGGGGCTTGAAGATCTTTGCCGCTGCCAATTCGTCAATCGCCAACGAGGTGCAGGAACCCGTCTGCTGCTAGACTATAAGCTCAAGGTTGCAGGGATTGATCCCGCAGGAATAAAGGGGTACGATAGGGAGGCCGCCACCCACATGGCAGTGGCTGCTGCGGTAAGAGATGGAGGCGCCGATGCCGGTATAGGCGTTCTATCGGCGAGTAGAGCCATGAATCTTGACTTCATTCCTGTATGCGACGAAGAATATGACTTTGCAATACCGGCGGAATACTTGGAACTTCCACATATTTGCGCTTTTATTGAAATCCTTAAAAACACTGTTTTCCTAAACAAGCTAGAAAAGTTGGGGGGCTACACCGCCACTAGTTGTGGGGAGGTAGTTGCAATAGACCATTAGGAATACCCTCTATTTCGAAAATACCCATCGACTTCTGGCGCGGAATATAATAGGGGTAATCATTACGGCCGGTCTTAACCAGACACTGTGTAAGAAAAACTGACAGTTCATTTTCCTCGATATCAACAGACTGTGCTCTGACAAAACTCCGTGCTTCTTCCCATGAACGCAGAGGCTGGCCGAATTCGAAACAGGCATCTATTCTAGAGAAGGGAATGCTTTTATTAAGTAAATCAATTTCCAATTCATCTGCGGTAACGCGTCTGGATTTTTCGAATTTTCCTGGGTAGAAGCCCGGTTTAGTTTCCTTAGTAGCAACAAAAATCAATTTTTTGCAGTGAGCAAGAAATCTCTCAAGGTTTTGACCTCCAAAAAAGCTCATAAAAATAATGTCCCAACTACCTTGAATCTTTGCACAGTCCATAACTATCGCCTCAATATTAACAGTTTGCCTTTCCTGAGCACTCTTCATAAGAGCATTAATTGCTGGAGCACTGATATCAATGCTAGTGATATTATCTATATATGGGCTTATTTCCAAACTAAATAATCCAACTCCGCAAGCAATATCGCAGAGACTAGAATAACCAGTCAAAGAGGGAGCTATCAAGTTAGAGAGATTTTTAAAAAAACCGGTATAAGAATTTGCTTCTTGATACCATCTAATGGTGTTAGCATTCCATTCGAATTTCGTAGCGTTTCCCCTCCAATTCGTTCTGTTTTTTGCGTGAATCAAAAGTAATTCGAGCTATATCAATAATAACAAATCTTGCGAATAACTTGAACATTCGGATACCAAATCTCTTATTGTGACCTTTTTCCTAACTGAGGGGAAAATTGGCATACTGAATGAATAGTGCTATAATATTTAAAAAAATACATAATTTCTTCCTAGTCATATTCATCTAACGGCTTATGCCTATGATAAATGGCCTATTGGTAGTAACGGAAACGTTATTCTCACCCGTGTTTGGAAAGGAGGATTGGGTTTTACTCAGTAAAGCTTGCCAATTTACAGCTCGCACGGTAGCGGGTTTTTTTATTGTCAATTATGATGTAAGGATAATGAAAGGAGTAGTTTAATGTCAAGAAAGAAAATGAGTTTAATCTTTATTCTCGTGGCTTTAGCAACATTTTTTTCGATTCAGTTTTTGGCCTCTGCTTTTGAAAGCGATGGGAAGTTAAATTCGAATGAAACAACTTACGATGGAAGCGAGACAACCCCACCAAATGGTGAGGATGCAAAGCTTCAGATAGTTGGAGAAGGCGAAGATAATGCTGTGTTAAGCGAGATATCAACTACCTCCATATTGATACCGTTGAATTCAACTGATACGCCGGCTCCTGGAAATTCATGCACATTTACATTTACCGGTTCTACATATAATTTTTCCGGAGCGAGGCTTGAATTGAGTAGCGCAATTACTGACAAAGCCGACCCTAATCGTGCGATTGAATTCAGGCTGCAATTTGCAGATGTACCCGGCGGAAACATTGCTACTTACTTTGAGACTCTAGGTCAGGACGTTATCTGGATAGAATCTGAAACTAATAAGGTTATCGACTTTCAGGATTCAGGAGTTACAGTAATTGCAGGAAACCAGCAAACGGAGCAGATGAGGGCTACAATTGCCGCAGATACTCTTCAGGGTGAAAAAGACTATACCCTAGTAATTGATAAATCTATTGCCGGTGGCGAAAACAATGTTAGGATTGCATTTTCTACTGGAGAAAGCGCAGTAGCGCCTGAGTTTTCTGCGACATTCATCAATCCGGTAAACGGTTCTAGAAATGTACTAATTAATCAACCAATTACAGTGATGTTCAATAAAGCAGTTAAAAATAACAGTACAAAAGATGGCAGAGTAACACTTTCAGCAGGAGAAGTACTGATTGATGCAGATTATACTTTGAATGATGATAGAACTGTCTTAACAGTAAATCCGGTTTCGCCACTATCTTATGGTACTGAATATAAATTGTTACTGAAAAACAATATAAGTGCCGGCGACAACTCAGCTTATCTTTCCGAAACTACTCTAACTTTTACTACCCAATCTTATGATATTGCTAATGTTACAGCTGACATAAATGAAGATCGTACCGTGATAACTTCGCTAAATATTGATTACGAGCGCTTAGGTGGTGGCCCCAAAAATCCGACTATCAAGGTTGAGATAAGAAGAGATCTGGGTGCCAGACTGGAAGAAGGCGGAACAGTTGTTTACATTGGAGACGGGCATGGTGTAATTGATATTTCTAAGAGTTTTGTCGGCGGTGATCCTGCAGTTGGCAGTATATTTGTCGATATATATATCCTTGATAATCAAGATAGGCAAATAGGTGATGCATTCCACCAAGAGTTATAAGCAACCTATAAATATCTATTGCAGAAAGGATTTAGAAATGAAGATTAATAGATTAATTATTTCCGTTATTATGGCCTTTATGCTTGCTCTTGCATTTGCACCGTCTATAGCTTTAGCGGAAACCAAAATTGAATTCGACACTAATGGCGCTGCCAATAAGTATGGAGCCGGATCAGAGCTTTTGTTACTGGGGAAAGTAACAGATAATGGCGAACTTCTAACAGGAACTGAGATCACGGTCTCTGTTACCGCATCTGAATCCGAAATACATTATGCTAAGCTCAAAACGGATAATTCAGGCTTCTTCAGAACCAGGATAACTGTGCCCAAGTCAGCTAATTCACCGCTGAAAATAAGCGTAACGGCCGCCGGAAAAACTGAAGTATGGTCAACGAATTTTTCCACTCCGTCAACTTTAGAAGTTACTGGTTTCGTTGATTGTGTGGGCTACAAGGAGGGGCAAGCGACGGTTACGATTCCAGAAAGCACGAGCCATTTTGGTATTTTGTTCAGTGCCAATGTGAATTATTTTAACAACCGACTATCTAGTTTAACGGAAGACAGAAGTCTCGGATATAATGAGCGCAACCGTGATTGTTTCACACTTTATCAACGAGAAGCGAATGGAGCATTCACGAAAATCGGTTGTAGCGTAAGTCTTCTTCGTTCTGATTCGGAAGGTGGAAATAATGCCATCGAAGAGTCCAGAGTTACTTGGCTGCCAGGAAAACAGTCAGAACTTGGTCCTAACAATGGCGGGCGCTCCAATAAGGATACGATTTTTGTTACCCCAGGGAAGAAACTAGTTGCCGGAACAACATATAAGCTGGTAATTGATAGAAGGCTGTCTTCAAATAGCAGTGATACCATGGGAGCTGATCAGACTTTTTTCTTCACGACCAGCTCAGCCGGCGGGACTGGAAATCCTGGTGGAGGGGGAGGAGGTTCATCAACCTCGTCAAATACTTATAATATCACTTTTATGACTAATGATGGCAGTAATCAGAGCACTCTCGTCAAAGTAACTGCTGGGAAAACTTTTGAATTGCCAGCTGCACCTAAGCGCGAAAACTATGATTTTAAAGGCTGGAATACAAAAGCTGATGGAACAGGATCCGCTTTTGATGCTGCTTATAGTGTAAATGAAGATATTACTGTTTATGCTCAATGGGAGATTATTAACAAATTAGATGAACCTAAAGTACCTCTGGCCATAGCTAATCCTTTTAGTGATATTAATGACAATTGGGCAATTGAATCAATTCTAACTGCTTACAGTCAAGGTTGGATACACGGCATAGAAGCCAATCTTTTTAAGCCAAATGATATGGTTAGCAGAGCCCAGCTAGCAACTATGATTGCTGATGCTTTCAAGCTTAGCCCTCCAGCGAATGGACATATAGTAACTTTTGCTGATATTAATGATCATTGGGCTCAGAATAAGATCGAAACTCTAGCCGCACTGGGCATAGTTTCAGGGAAAAGTGATACAGCATTTGCCCCCAATGAATTAGTAACCCGGGAAGAGGCAGCGAGCATTTTAGTAAGAGCGTGCATGTATGCAGGAGTTGACATGTCGCAGAAAGCCGAGCTAAGTTTTGCCGATTCGGCGTCCATTTCAACCTGGGCGATTGAGAGTACGCAGAAAGCAGTCAAGGCTGGAATAATAAGCGGAAAACCCGGAAATCAATTCGAACCTCTAAATAGCTGCTCTCGCGCAGAGGCTGTTACTATGATTATTAAGGCGCTGGCCCTAATACTCGAAGCGTAAATATAGAGGAATAACAAGAGTTATTACTAAAAGCAATCGAGTAGGATGCTTCTCAACTAATGGGTAGCTTCCTGCTCGATTCTATTTTTGATTATTTCGAAATTCGGCCTGCGCACCTTTTGGGGCGCAAAACTCGACTGCGTCTCAAACAGGCGCCCTATTTGTGCTCGGCTTTCATTTGGTAAATGGTAATAGTGTTTTTCAGATGCTCCGGCGTCAGGGGACCGGTTTTGATTCATTCGTTCCCCTAATACTGAGCGTTTTGAAAGTAATTGGTTACAGTTAGCAGGCGTAGGATGAGCATAAATGGCATCCTGTCTGAGGCGTAGCCGAGTTTGGATGCCGTGTCAGATGCGAAGCGCGAGCCGCTAAATGTCCAATTAATATCACGCGAAGAGATTTTTGGTTCTTTTTTCAAAAAAGAACAGAGCGAAAAGTGCAAAAAATCGACTGTTGTCATCAATGCTTGAATTATTAAACTAGTATTATTTATTGAAATATGTTCTGTTTCATAACTAACAACTTATTTGCATTTCTTATCTCTTACTTTTTTGAAAAAAAGTAAGCAAAAAACAGCCTGCGCAATGAATAACCCTAAACATTTACCGAAATTCCGCCTGCGCACCTTTTGGGGCGCAAAACTCGACTGCGTCTCAAACAGGCGCCCTATTTGTGCTCGGCTTTCATTTGGTAAATGGTAATAGTGTTTTTCAGATGCTCCGGCGGTAGGGGACCGGAAGGAATTATTCGTTCCCCTAATACTGAGCGTTTCGAAAATAATTGGCTACAGTTAGCTGGCGTAGGGATGAGCACGAAAAGGCATCCTGTTTGAGGCGTAGCCGAGTTTGGATGCCGTG
>JAVBKS010000023.1:0-73064 GCA_031553935.1 Syntrophomonadaceae bacterium | reverse complement strand
CTTTTCAATAATTCTAACCGCGTCTTTTATATACTTTGGGGCTTCATTGCTAACTTCTCCTGTTAAAAAGTAGTCTCGCCAGGTTTGAAGGTTATTTTTCAACATGTCACTTGGTTTCGTCAATTCAAAATACGCTATGGTAATAAAACCGGGGGGCATTAATTTAATCTTGTTCTCAATATCATATAATTCGAATTTATGCAATGCGAGCCTATCTTCTTTAAATAAATCGAAATTTAGTATATTTAAACTGTATATTGGAAGCAGCGAACTATACTTTAGTTCGTCTTTCTGCAAGTCCTTTCTGCCATAATTTGCAACGAATTTATTAAAGGTATAGTATAACGATCTTTCAGTAAAAAAATCATGAGGACTTAATTGAAACTCTGCAATTATGCCCGACTTTTTATCTACCAGCGCTGATACATCAACAATAGTTTCAAAGAATTTCTTTTCACTTATTATTTTATTCATACCTTCGATGCTATAGGGACTTTCGATATTAATATCAACAGCATCGATTTCAAAGAAATCTTTAATTAGGCCTTTCAATATATGCTTGTTTTCATTACTGGCAAATACTTTCCTGAAAACCAGATCATTGGTTGGCCTAACTATATCTTTTTTATTAGACAAGAGCTCACCTTCTTTAATATTTATTATAGCAAGCTTTCAGTGACTAGCCAATATTAGTAAATTGCGTCGATGAAATGCTTTGCATTTAGGAAAGGTTAGCAAATGAGGCAAGTTAGGCGTATTGAAATACATTTAATTTACCAATTGACAAAGCGAGGCGGGTGGTCTATACTTTGCTTTATAAAAAAGGCGATGAAAAAAAGCAGGCATTGGGAAGAACTTAAGCACAGAGAGCTGGGGGAGCTGAAAACCAGCATTAAAGTTTCCAATTGTTATCATTTTGGAGCTGTTAGCTGAAAAGTTATCTGAGTAAGTGATACCGGACGCACAAGTTCGTTAACAAGTGAGGCGATCAACAGCTGTCGCGCTAAGTGGCCGAAATACTGTGTATGGAGGCAATCAGGGTGGTACCGCGGGAACCTCTCGTCCCTACTAGGACGGGTGGTTTTTTGTATTTTAGGGGGAATTTAATTGGCTGAGACAGTAATTTTTTCTGGAGGCTATGGCAGTGGGAAATCAGAGGTTGCGCTAAACTATGCACTACATGAATTCGAAAAGAATAGGGATCTGGTTTTAGCTGATTTGGATTTGATTAATCCCTATTTTGTTATCAGGAGCAAGGCGAAGGAATTGGAGAAAATTGGACTAAAACTTTTAGCGCCAAGTGGGGTTTTAGCTATGAGTGATGTGCCTAATATTCCCGGTTCTATGTTAGGAGTTTTCAAAACCCCATCTAAAGTTGTCATTGATCTGGCTGGTGATGAGGCTGGAGCTACAGTTTTAGGGTATTTGAGCCGCCATGTGCTGAGCCGGGTAGATTATGAGTTTATCTTAGTTGTGAATCCTTACCGCCCTTTCGCGGAAAGAATTGAAGAATTATTAGAATTAAAGATTGGATTGGAAAGAGCAGGGCGCTTGCAATTTACGAGTATTGTGAGCAATCCCAATTTACTATATGAAACGACACCACTGCTTATAAATGCTGGACATGAGAGAGTCAAACTGTATGCTGAGCAATTGGATATACCAATTACCAAATTGGCGATTGATTCGAAATTTTATGAAGAATTATACCCTCAATATGGTGACTTATTATTACCGCTGAATTTGTATTTGAGTCAAGATTACTTACATTGATCAAGGGGAAGGAGCTAAATGTTGTGGCAAAAGGTATGGTTGTTTTAGAAATTGACAGATGTAAAGCCTGTGCACTGTGCGTTAATTTTTGTATGAAAAAGATTCTAGGTATTGATTCCAGTAGGTTAAACAATTTGGGATACCATCCAATTTGTGTGTTGAATCCCGAAGAGTGCACTGGCTGCGGATTATGCGCCCTGGTGTGTCCGGATACAGTAATTACAGTTATGAAGGAGTAAGACGATGAAAAAAGTATTGATGAAAGGGAATGAAGCATTGGCAGAAGGTGCCATCTTAGCAGGCTGCAAGGCATACTTTGGCTATCCAATTACGCCCTCGAGCGAAATCGCTGAGTACATGGCAAGATGTATGCCCAAAATCGGAGGAGTTTTTCTCCAAGCTGAGAGTGAAGTTGCATCAATTAACATGGTCTACGGAGGATCGGCTGCTGGATTTCGAGTTATGACCGCTTCTTCAAGCCCAGGAATTAGTCTCATGTCAGAAGGGATATCTTATATTGCTCAAGCAGAGTTGCCATGCCTAATTGTGAACATCAGCAGAGGCGGACCGGGATTGGGAGCGATTGTTCCCTCACAATCCGATTATTTTCAAGCGACAAAAGGCGGCGGACATGGGGACTATAATATGATCGTGCTGGCTCCCAGCACAGTGCAAGAGATGATGGATTATGCAATCGAGAGTTTTCGATTGGCAGACAAGTATAGAAATCCAGTTATGTTAATGGCCGATGGGACCATGGGGCAAATGATGGAGCCGATTATTATGCGCGAGCCTATAGTTGAAAGCGTTGATAAACCTTGGGCAGCAAATGGATGCGTCAATCGAGATCCCAATGCTTTTAATACTTTTTTCATGCAGCAAGAGCCCTTAGAGGCTATCAATCAGGTTCTTTGGAATAAGTCCAGACTAATGGAAGCTAATGAGAAGAAAGCAGAAGCATATATGATAGAGGACGCCGAGCTAGTGATTGTAGCTTTTGGTCTGCTTGCTAGAGTAGCTAAAAAAACGGTGCAAGAAGCGAGAAAAATTGGGATTAAGGCAGGACTGGTAAGGCCAATTACCCTTTGGCCGTTCCCAGACTCATTCTTAAACGAAGTCACAACTCAAGCAAAACACTTTTTAGTAGCGGAGATGAATTATGGTCAGATGATTGAAGATGTGAAAATTGCGCTGAATGGACGTACCGGAGTTGACTTCTTCGGCAAAATAGGAGTAGTCCCGAGCCCGGAAGAATTATTTGAGTGTGTAAAAAAAGTTGCGGAAAAGGAGGGCCTAGCATGAAAACTGTGTTTAAACGCCCCCAAAGCTTAAAAGATAAACCGCCCCACTTTTGTCCCGGTTGTACCCATGGAATAACTCATCGCCTGGTAGCAGAAGTGTTAGATCAGTTAGAAGCTAGAGAACAAACAGTTGGGGTAACCCCGGTCGGATGTGCAGTAATATCTGATGAGTACTTTAATTTTGATATTATTCAAGCAGCACATGGCAGAGCACCGGCAGTCGCAACCGCAGTGAAAAGGCTTATGCCCGACAAATATGTTTTTACTTACCAAGGTGATGGCGACTTAGCTTCTATCGGAATGGCGGAAATCGTTCATGCCTGTGGCAGAGGTGAAAACATAACTGTAGTTTTTATAAATAATACGATTTATGGGATGACCGGGGGACAAATGGCTCCTACAACATTGTTGGGACAAGTGACAACGACTTCGCCTTATGGCAGGAGTGCTGAATCGGAGGGGTTTCCTTTAAAGATGTGTGAACTCCTAATGCAAAATGAAGGCGCGGCTTATATTGCAAGGACAGCAGTTAACTCTCCAGCAAATATTATGATGACTAAGAAAGCTATCGTTAAGGCTTTTGAGACCCAGAAAAAGAAGTTAGGTTTTTCTATGGTCGAAGTGCTTTCGACCTGCCCAACTAACTGGGGATTAGATCCTCTAGAGGCATTTGATTGGGTAACTAATAGCATGATTCCCAATTATCCATTGGGAGAGTTCAAGGAAAAGGAGGAATTGTAAATGGCAGAGCATCAAGTATTATTTGCTGGTTTTGGAGGTCAAGGTATACTATCGATGGCAAAATTTTTAGCTTATGCATCTTTGAGTGCGGGCAAGGAAGTTACATGGGTGCCTTCTTATGGCGCCGAAATGCGCGGCGGAACTGCTAGATGTTTAGTGACTGTATCTGATGATGAGATATCATCACCGATAACCAACAATCCATTAGTTGCAGTAATATTGAATAAACCGTCATTGGATAAATACGAGGATTCGGTCAAAAGTGGCGGAACCATCATGATTAATTCGTCACTAATTGACCGTTTACCAGAGCGCCAAGATGTTCAAGTTTTATCGCTTCCGGTTAGCCAATTGGCTGATGAGATTGATAATCCCCAAGGTGCAAATATGATTTTGATAGGAGCATGTTTATACTACACTAATATTGTCAAGCCTGAAATTGCACTTGATTATTTTGGTGATATTTTTGAAGGTAAGAGCGAAACCTCGATTGAAAAGAACAAAAAGGCATTTTTGGCTGGAATCGAATATGCTAAGAGAGAGTGGCCAGTTCGCGACGAAATAGCTAGTTAATTAACAAGGCCACTCCCAAAGGTCCATCTGTGTTGCACTCAAACGGTACACGGCAGATGGACTTTTTGTACTGGCAATTATTCGTCTTTGGTTTATGATTATATATATCGGGGAAAATCTTAGAAGGCAAAAAGCTTCACCGGTGGATTAGGCAATTTTGGTTGTGCAGTAATAGTAGTAATATTTCGGAGGTTTTGAATTGAAAAGGATAGTTAGCGTTAGTCTCGGCTCATCGAAAAGAAACCATGCTTTTGAGACGGAATTCTTGGGGGAGAAATTTCTGATCGAAAGGATAGGAACTGATGGAAATTGGACTGATGCTGTTAATCTAATTCGCGATTTAGATGGCAAGATTGACGCCTTTGGTATGGGTGGCATAGATCTTTATATTTATGTAGCTGGCAGGCGCTATATTATTAAGGATGCCATGAAACTGGCTAAGGAAGCAAGAAAAACACCGATAGTTGATGGCAGCGGCTTAAAAAACACCTTAGAGAGAAAATGCATTCTTGATATTCAATCCAAAGGATTAATAGAAATTAATAATAAAAAAGTATTGATGGTATGTGCAGTCGATCGTTTTGGAATGGCGGAAGCTTTTGAACAATGTGGTGCCCGATTAGTATTAGGTGATCTTATTTATGCGGTAGGCATTCCAATACCTATTCACTCTTTGCGAGTTTTGCGAATAGTCGGAACCATTATCGCGCCAATTATCGTGCGTATGCCTTTCGAAAAAATATATCCAACAGGAGCTGATCAAGATGTCATACTTCCAAAGTATTCGGAGTATTATTATGATGCGGATATAATTGCCGGTGATTTTCATTATATTAAACGGTACTTGCCGCAGAACTTAAATAATAAGGTGGTAGTTACTAATACCACCACTGCCGATGATCTTAACCTATTGAAAAATGCAGGAGTTAGTAAGCTGATTACTACCACCCCTGATATGGGAGGACGTTCTTTTGGCACGAATGTCATTGAAGCATTAATGGTCAGTATTCTGAACAAACCGATCTCAGAAATAACTTCCCAAGACTATTATTATTTACTTGATCAGATGAACTTAGAACCTGGGGTAATTGATTTGGAGAACATAAATGTATGATTTTGCTTTCTTGAATATACTAAGTCAAGATAAAAGAGGTCCGCTCTATGAAAGATTTTCGAAGAATAGAATGGGAGCTCTTTTTTTTTCTCCGCGCTTGCAGCGCTTGTTTAGACTCTCAAGTCTTGACGTGAATGCATGTAATATCGAATTGCCTTTAGGCCCCCATAATATTAACGATTTGAGCCCCATTTTGCAGCACCACATACATAAAATGACTAATCGTCTCGTGGAGCATTATTCCTTGCCGGTATTAGCCTGTGATCGCCGCCTAAGGCCATATTTTGTAGCGAATCCTCCTGATTTCGAAGTGATTTTTGGCGATAATTTCATTATGGCTTTAGCCTCATTTTTAATCGAGGTCAGTATTTCTCGTCATGAACTGGAGAGAATAATACTGGTTGGCGGCGCAGCTGATTGTGCACCAATCTTGAAATGCATTAGCAGATTAGGACTGCCAATCATAGTTCAGAATTTAAAACCGGCTGCATCTGAAGCTATGTTGTACCATTTATTATATGAACAGGGTATTGCAATAAGTACTGATGTCTTCAAGCCAAGACAGTGGCAAAGACATGATCTGGTAGTTTTTTTTGATCCTGAGTTAGCACTAATGGCCGATAATTCAAATTGTGGGTTTTGCATAAAACTATATGATAATAGCAGTAATTTGGCACCTGGATTAGAGCAGGAGCTAGATTCTTATCATCTTGAACATCAGATGCATCATTTAGCGCCCATCCTGGAAACAGGCTTGCTGCTTAAAGCAGGATTTTTTTCATCAGATACCGAAACTAATAAGTTTGAAGTCGCAAGCCATGTGGATTATGGGATTATTCAAAATCTTGGTGAGAATTTCGGTCTTTGGGATTACTTTCTTGACAGGGTTTGGTAACCTAATTATAACACTGGAGATAAATAATACTTCTTAGCATTGAAATTTGCTTTCATGTTAAATGGTATGAGCACAAAAAACGAAACAAGAATCAAAAATTTTGTATTGTAGATTCTTGATGATTTATGATAGCAAGGAGAGATTATATGGCAGAAGGCAAGGAAGTTCTACTAACTAAGGAAGGTCTGGAGAGACTTGAGGCTGATTTAGAACACTTAAAATCTGTAAAGAGGGAAGAGGTTGCGGAGAGAATAAAACAAGCAATAGCTTTTGGCGATATTTCCGAGAATTCGGAATATGAAGATGCGAAAAACGAGCAAGCCTTTATTGAAGGACGAATAATAACCTTAGAAAAAACCCTTAAAAATGCGCGCTTAATGGAAGACAATGAAATAAGAACTGATGTTGTATCTTTGGGGTCGAAAGTTAAGCTATTAGAAATGCGGTCAGGGAGAGAATTTAACGTAATTTTAGTCTCTTCGGTTGAATCCAAATTGAGAGACGGGAAAATATCTGATGAATCACCGGTTGGCAGAAAAATTATCGGTCAGCAAGTTGATTCCATTGTCGATGTCGATGCACCTGCCGGAACCATCAAGTACAAAATTTTAAGTGTTGAGAAATAAAATTATCACATTTACTGGGGAGGATTTCTTTTGACAGATGTTCACCAAGACTTTGAGGGGCAGACTGAAGATATTCATCAGCTCAAAAAAATTAGAATTGAAAAAATCGACGAATTGCGCGGACAAGGTATCGAACCATTCGGGGGCAGCTTTGAACGAGACTGTAATGCGAGTACTATAATAAGTGACTTTTTGAATCTGGAAGGCAAGACGGTTCGCATAGCAGGAAGGATAATGTCTAAACGCCGGCATGGCAAAGCTGGTTTTGCTAATTTGCAGGATATGAGCGGAAGCATTCAATTGTATTTCCGCGCTAACGATATTGGTGAAGATTACGAAGTGTTTAAGAAGCTTGATATCGGTGATATTTTCGGCATTGAGGGTTCAGTTTTTAAGACGCAAAAAGGTGAAATCAGCGTACATGTCGCAAAAATGAGTTATTTAGCAAAATCAATCAATCCTTTACCGGAAAAGTGGCATGGTCTAAAAGACGTTGAATTACGCTACCGCCAACGTTATGTGGATTTAATTGTAAATCCTGATGTGAAAAATGTCTTTTTAAAACGAAGTCAAACTATACGCTCTATTCGCGAATATTTGGATAATGCCGGTTTCTTAGAAGTTGAAACTCCGATGATGCATCCCATTCCCGGTGGTGCAGCTGCCCGTCCATTTATTACTCATCACAATACTCTTGATCTTGAATTGTATTTGCGTATTGCGCCGGAGTTATATTTAAAACGCTTATTGGTCGGCGGCTTTGAAAAAGTTTATGAAATAAATCGTAGTTTTCGTAATGAAGGCATATCAACCCGCCATAATCCAGAGTTTACTATGCTGGAAATATACCAGGCATACGCAGATTACTTGGTAATGATGGATCTTACTGAAAATCTCATTAAAGCAGTTCTTGTAAAAGTGAACGGCTCTTTGCAGGTTGAGTTTGAAGAGCACACCATCGATTTTGCAGAGCCCTGGCAAAGGCTATCAATGTTTGATGCTATTCTAAGGTTTACTGGGGTTGATTTTAGTAGTCTTAATGATGCTGATTCTGCCAGACAAGCAGCCAATGATCTAGGTGTTAAGGCGGATCCTCAAGCAACTTATGGGGAGATCATTAACGAGGTCTTCGAGCAAAGAGTTGAAGAACATTTAGTGCAACCTACTTTTATTTATGGGCATCCGGTAGAGATTTCTCCTCTGGCAAAGCGAAACCAGTTTAAGCCGCATTTAACTGACCGCTTCGAACTCTTTATTATGCAGCGTGAGATAGCCAATGCTTTCTCTGAGCTAAACGATCCCTTGGATCAGCGGGAGCGCTTCCAAAAACAAGTGGACAAGCGCAAAAGTGGAGATGCCGAAGCTCATATGATGGATGAGGATTATTTGAATGCTTTAGAATATGGGATGCCAAGCGCAGGTGGATTAGGGATCGGAATTGATCGTCGAATTATGTTAATAACTGCTTCTCCATCAATACGAGATGTTATACTATTCCCTACTCTTCGGCCGCGGGATTAATACTATATGCTGAGATATATAGGCTTGTGGTGTAGGAATAATTGGATTATTAATTCGAGATAAAGTTGGGCTAAGTTCAGAGATATAATAAATAATGGTATCATAGTGCTTTATTATGGCTGTGATGTGTGCAGCTTGTTTTCGCTCCTGCTTTTGCACGGCCTAGACCAAGATGGGGATTAATGTCGGGAGTTTTTGCATGCTGTTTAATTCTTACGAATTCATCTTGTTTTTCTTGCCCTTAACGTTCATATTATATTTTCTAATGCAACATTTTAACTCGCCGAAAATAGCACGTGCGTGGCTAGTTTCGGCTTCTCTGTTTTTTTATTCGTGGTGGAACATAAAGTATTTACCATTAATACTGATATCAATATTTGTCAACTATGGAATTGGCAGTATATTGAGTTCCAAGAACATAAGAGCAAATAAACTGGTAATTCTGGTAATCGGTATATCATTTAATTTAAGCTTATTAGGTTACTATAAGTATGCTGATTTTTTTATAGTTAATTTTAATAATGTGTTTGCTAGTTCTATTAGCTTACTTGGAATTATTTTGCCTTTAGGAATCAGTTTTTTTACTTTCACGCAAATTGCCTATTTAGTTGATGCTTATCAGGGCAAGGCTAAGGAATACAGCATGATTAATTATATGCTCTTCGTCACTTTCTTTCCTCACTTATTAGCTGGGCCAATTCTGCATCATAAAGAAATGATGCCGCAATTTGCCGACCCCGATCGTTATAAGCTCGATTTTAATAGTATTGCTCCGGGCTTATTTTTGTTTTTTATTGGTCTGGGGAAAAAAGTCTTTATTGCTGATAATTTTGCGATTTGGGCAAACCAAGGATTTGATCAAATGGTTAATCTCAGCGTTGCAGAAGCTTGGATAACCTCTCTATCATATTCTTTTCAGCTATATTTTGATTTTAGCGCTTACACTGATATGGCCATCGGGGCAGCTCTGCTTTTCAATATTGTTTTGCCGATTAATTTTTATTCCCCCTACAAGTCTCAAAGTATTCAGGAATTCTGGCGTTGCTGGCATATGACCTTAGGCAGATTTTTTCGCGATTATCTCTATATTGCTTGGGGAGGGAATCGCCAGGGCGAGCTTAGAACCTGCTGTAATTTGCTTGCTACTTTTCTCTTAGTCGGTTTGTGGCATGGCGCAGGGTGGACATTCGTGTTTTGGGGTTTGCTTCATGGCATGGCTTTAGTTATCCACCGCTTGTGGTCTAAGCTGGGCATAAAGTTAAATCGCTTTTTAGGGTGGTTTATTACCTTTAATTTCGTAAATATAGCTTGGGTGTTTTTTCGGGCTAAGAATTGGCAAGACGCACATAAAGTACTAAGTGGCATGTTTGGCGTAAATGGGTGGGCTTGGTCGGGGCAGTTACAGAGCAGCGCATATTTTACGCAAAAATTAGGAATTTTTGGGATATCGGATACATTAAGCCAAAACATACAACTAATTTTAGCAATTTCTATGGGGCTTATTATCTGCCTATTCTGCAAAAACTCTATTGAATATTGGCAAGAATTTCGGCCGAATATACAGACAGCCCTGGTTACAATGAGCTTAGCGATTGCAGGCATACTAAGCTTGACTAAAGTTACTCAATTCCTTTATTTTAATTTTTAGCAGCATGCGGAGGGACCATGTTTAATCATCAAAGCTGGACCATACTGACATTGAGTGTAATAGTTTTATGCCTATTAGCTGTAGCAGGCTTTAATTATTACATCGATCCTTTGTGGAATTTTTCGCATACCAATCGCTTAAATACCATTCAAGCCTCCTTTGATGAACGCCAGCAAAAGACTAACTTCATTACTAATAATGCCTTTAATAAGAAAAGTTTGCTTATTGGCAGCAGTAGAGTAACCTATTTTAATCAAAAAGATTTTGGCGATTATGATGTTTATAATTATGGCGTCAGCAATATAATTTTGGACGATTATAATACTTACATCGAGCATGCCAAAGAGGTAAACGGCAAAGACTTTGACTATATATTTCTGGGTTTGGATTTTTATGCTACGAATATAAATGCAGTTTTTAGCGACTTTAAGGAGCCAAGCTTCTACATAGACAAAAGCGAGAGCTGGTCTTATCCTTACACGAGCTTATTGTCATTTGATACGACCAAATATGCTTGGGATAATTACCAAAATGCGAAATTAGGAGTCAAGAAAAACTTTCACTATGATCGCAATAATATTAAAACTCTTAACCGGGAAAAGGAGATAGAGGTTACTTGGTCGCGAATATATGCAACTGTAGATAAGTATAGAAAAGATATCTACGCAAACTATGAATATGATAGAGTTTACGAAAAATTAGCGCAGATAAAAGAAAATAATCCGAATACCCAGTTTATTGTTTTCACAACTCCGGTTTCGCAGCCCTTGTTTGAGCTTATAGGCCAACAAGACTTAACAAAATACTACGATAAGTGGCTTGATGATATAGTTAGCGTTTATGGCGAAGTACATCATTTCATGTACATCAATAGCGTTACAGCTGATCCCAATAACTTTTATGATGGCAGCCACGTATA
Organism: Syntrophomonadaceae bacterium; assembly: GCA_031553935.1. Lineage (GTDB taxonomy): Bacteria > Bacillota > Syntrophomonadia > Syntrophomonadales > Syntrophomonadaceae > JAISDD01. The sequence continues at coordinate 61,953 of JAVBKS010000023.1, read as the reverse complement.
TCCTGAAGTTACAACCCTAGTGGCTCACAAGCTAATAAATGCTCATGACAATAATGTGCCAAAAGACTTCGGTTTAGTGATCAATTAACAGAATTTCGAACAGAGCTATGACCCTCCCACTCAACATTCAATCAGCCAGCATGCTTATCATTAATAAAGAGCGGTATTATTCTTTCTAAGAGTTTAATAATGATTATTAAAACGAAACCGAGAGCTGTTCCGAATGCCAGCCCTAACAAAGATCTGTCCCAAGAGATAGCAGCGGCAGTGAATACATGGCAGAAGCTGTTTACCATAGAGATGCTTCCCATTATCACACCAATTCCTAGAATACCGGGAATAAAACTGTATTTATATTTATGATAAAGATACACCATGGTCACTATTGCCGGGTAGCCGATTAAAAATTCCTTAAAGCGTGGGCGGGCAATAAAAAAAGTCTCCAACAGTTCGCGGAAGCGTAATTCAAAGCTCGATACCTCAACGATATTATTACCGCTTCTGCCTAAATAATAGTAACCTCCGGCTGCCAGGATAAGCATTAGGAACAAAAAGCCATAGTTGGGGTGCTGACGGGCAGTTGCCAAGATGGTATTGATAAACCCGGATTCACTGGCAAAGCAAGCAAAATAATTGATGATAAATAATAATATTGGAGCTAGAAAAGCTAGTTTTACCCCACTAAATATCTCTAGGTTCATAATAAACCGGATATCATTTAGACTGGTAATGATAGTATAGGAACCAAGCATATTAACAGAGAACACGATAGCTAAACTGCCGATTGTCTTTATGAGGCAGCCGCGTTTACTGTGCTTGATATAAAGCAGCAGCAGCAAGCTGGAAAAAGCCGGATAGAGCAAAGCGCCGCCTAAAGCATAAACTTTCAACAGGGGCATGTTCATAACAATGTTTATATAGAGTAAGGCTAGGGCGCCTGTAGTCAGGAGAGCTATGATATAGCGCTTCTTAATAGGGAACAAATAAATAAGATAGAGTAGAGCGGCGATGAGTAAACTTAAAGACACAAAAAGTGCGTGTTTGGCATCTGTGGCTGCCGAAGTTAAATGCGGTAATGGTGTATTAACTGAATACCCTTTGGCAGCGATTGCTCCATTAAATTTTCCCACAGTAGCGATAGTATTATCAAGGTTTTCGGAGGCATCCAATTTTGGATCTTTGAAGGTTGTCAAATAAACTATACGTATGCCGCGGTCGACTACGCCTCTAATCCAACGGTAAAACCTATCGTCAACAGTCTTGACAAATTCATCATTGCCGGTGGAATATACACGGTTGATGGGATATGATGTTGATTTCAGCAAAGGATTGAGTCCGGGCTGTTCAACATATTTTATTTGCTCAGAAGTTTCTATGATACCAACAGTAAGATTATATTTCTTAATTAATTCCGACATGTTTTCGGTATTATTTGGATTGCCACTTACTTGATTAGAGAATATAAGATACTTGGTGTTATAGTCGGCGAACGCTTGGTCATATTCTGCAAAATAAGCGGTTGATGTTCCTTTGGTGTTTTCCGGACGTAGTACAATCTCGAAACCCCTATCCCGTAAAGTTGATAGTACTAGAGGATCAAAACCTAAAGAAGCATCGAATTCTTGCTTGACATCTTTACGGCGATCCAGATAACTTAACTCAGAATTAACAATAATATAATAACGCTGATTATTAGCAAAGCTTATTATCTGCTCGGGAGCGAAGCGGTGCAGTAAGCGCTCTTGAATAAAGGTAAAGCTACCTTGTTCCGCTGTACTTACAACTAGATTGGTTGAGGCAATTAAAACATCTTGGGGGATAGCTTCTTGAGCACTAGCCCATATTTCGGGGGCATTTACCTGATTAAAAGCTTTAAACTCATAGAAGGACTGAAGGGCAATGCGGCCGTCGAGTGCCATTTCTCTTAATGATAACTCTTTGACGCCAACATAATTAACTCCTTCGGCTTGGAGGTTATCTAAGCTGGCAATAATATCAACATTTGCTGCATCCGAAGTTTTTTTGAAATCATAGTAATCAGCAACCACGAACAAGTGGTGGTTTTCATTCTCGATACCCGTTCGCAAAAACCAGCCTTTATATGATAAGGCCAGGAATGATAGCAATAGAAACCACAAGAATAGTTTTAAACCTTTATTTTGCATATTATCAGATCTCCTTTGTTAGAAAAACTCTGTGGAAGCCGCAAAAATAAGCCGCTAATAAATAAGCACTTGAGCTAAATACTACTGGAATAATAAGGCCGGTTAACAAGTTGTCACCCGGCAGGAGTTCGCGTCCTGCCCAAATTATAGCAATCATAGTGCTTATGGGAATAAGTAGTTTTGTGCAATACTTTAACAGATCGCGATTCAGAAAAGAACCAATACTATTAGTAAGCAAAAAGCTCATTATAACAGCATAGAGTAAGAGGCTGGCTGAAGTGCTCAAAGTTAAGGCCATTATGCCATATTGTTTGAAAAACACAGCATCAAAACCACAATTAATTAATAGACAGGTTAAGCTTGCGAACATAGGGGTTTTAAAGTTCTTCAGAGCGTAAAAAACTCGATTATAAAGTTCTTGGCAAGCATAACCAATAACAGCTAAGCTATAGAACAAAAAGGCTATTGATGTGATAGATGTCGATTCGTCGCCAAAAGCCCCACGTTGGTAAACTAAAGCAATTATTTCCTGATGATATATTATTACTAAAAGCAGATAAGGTATCAAGATGAATAGCAGTATTTTGAAGCTCTGAGTGAGCATCTTAGTGACCATGCCGAAACTAGCTTCTTGGCAGAATTGCGATAATCGCGGAAATATTACGGTAGACATGGCGACAATAAATATGCTCGTAATTGTAATAAACAGATTGCTGCCGAACCCTAAAGCTGCAGCGGTTCCCTCAGGCAGATGCGAAGCAAACCCTCTATCTATTATTAGGCAAAGATGAAGCAAGGAATTTCCCATTAGTATTGGAACTAGGTTTTTTAGGGTATTATTAATGTATTTGTCCTTAATACTGAGGCGAAAACGCAGACGATACTTTTCCTTAAAAAGAACCGGAACCTGAATCAAAAACTGCATTAACCAGCCAATCGTAGTAAAATACCCCAAAACATATATGTTATTACCGCTAAAATACAAGGCCAGCATGATAATAATATTAAAGGGTATGCTGATGGTTGAGGATAAGACGAAATAACCATGGACCTGCAGCACTCCTGCAGTTATAAATGTCAAACAAACGAATAGCAAAGTGGGCATCATAATCTTGGTCAAGGTTATTGCAATATGATTAACATCATCACCTAATCCCGGGGCAATCAGTCGGGTTACATATGGAGCCAGTATTATGCCTAATAGAGATAATATAGTAGCAAGCAGTGATATGTATGTTAATAAACTGCTCAAGTACTCATTGCGTTCTTCTATTGTGCGTTTTTTCGTAAAATGGGTTAGATCAGGAATATTGACAGCAGAAATAGCATTACCGACGCTGGCAAACAACAGACTGGGGTAACTGAAAATAATTTGGAAAATATCAGTTAAGACCGTGGTTCCGAAAACTGATGCAAAATAGACATCGCGACAGAACCCCAGCAGTTTGGAAAAAAATATGACTATAGATACATTAATAAAGGACTTCCCGGTTTTAACTTTTTCTTGCTGCATGTTTGATCCCTTAAATTAATAATTCACGTACAGTATTTTGAAGCGTTTGTTCCAAACTGGATCTAGAACCAATATCCGCGCGCACAATAATGTTTTCCATATCTAGGGGTCCGGAAGCGGAAAGAACTTCGGCAAAAGCTTTTGTGGTGGCCGAAGTTTCGTCCAAACGATAAATACGAGCCGGATTACGGTTAGCATCATAGTCAATACCGTTAAACCAGACAGCTACTTTTATCATGGGATATTTGTCAAAGCCGTCGCGCATATCTAGTATCCAGCGAGCTTTATCGCCGCCTACCGAATTACAAGCAAACTCAGTTATCATGAAGGGATAACCGAACCAGCTATGGTAGTCTTGATAAAGGTTATCATATATTGCAGTGAATTCCCGCCAGGGTTCACCGGGAAAATAAGTACCTGTATTGTAGCCGGTCATACCAATAATATCCACATAATCACTTCCTGGAAAATAGGCTAAACTATGATTCCACTGAAAATCAGGGAAGGAACGATCATTAGGATTCCAGACCCATAAGGCATTGTCAACTTGATTGGCAGCAAAGATTTCATAAATATGGCGCCAAACTAACTTGAAAATTTCGGTGTCCTTACTGAAATGAAAACTTGACCAATTGCACCAATCTCCATTCATTTCATTATTCAGGCGAAAGAGAATCGGATGGCCAAAAGCCTTGATCTCTTGAGCATACTGATTCAGATAGGCATCATACTTGCCGTTAAGAATATCATACATAACCGATTGGTTATTCTGTCCATTAAATTCGCTATGAAATGTCAGTTCCACAAATTTATTATTATTATAGGCAGACTCGACAATATCACGTGGAAAGGGAGTGCTCATACTCTTGTACCAGAGCACGAAATCAAAACGCCCGCGCAAACTTTCTTCTAAATTATTCAAATAATTCCAGTCGTTTGCGATGGAATACTCATATATACCCCATTTTAGTGGAGCATTGTCGGAGAAATAATCTTCGTAAAATGCTTTGGTATCCTCAGTGAGATTAAGACGCAGAGGCTTCTTGAACACAGTATTGATCCGCGGAGTTGCTGTTGCGTCAATTGTTTTGAAGCTATTAATTACAGGCATAAAGAATTTTGGGTCAGAGGAAGTTTTTAGCAGTATGGTATAAACTTCATTATTGGATTTAATAATTTCGGCACTTAGATATTTGTTTTTATCTCCGTTTACTTTGGCTAAAGCTGCTCTTTCCCAGCTGAGGATATGAGCTCGATGGCCATTAATAGTAGTGTACTCATCGCTCAACTTTTGGTGATCAGTACTATTATTAAGGAAACGATTACTGTAACCAATATAATCGCTAACATTTTTTGTGATTGTCTGCTCGCTGAAAACATCATGGTAGATTTCGATTTTGGTATCGGCATTAGCAATCACTACCATAACTTTTGATATGCTCGCATCGACATACATATCGGCAGGGAATGTAATACTAAATCCATTTGCATAGTCATTAAGGCGAGCAGTACCATTGTTTAAGTACTCAACTTGTTTAAAGTCATTTTGTTGGTCAGTTGATGGGTTTTCGGCAATAGTTCCATTAACGATATTTACAGGACTAGCAGCTGCTTCGAGAGGAAGTTGCATTGGGCATTGAAAAACTAACATACACACGATAACAATTAATAATAACCTATTTAGTCTGTACATGGCGGTTCCTTTCATTTTAAATTATCTAAATATGGGTACTTAAGTCATCATTTAGAAGCTTAAGAGCAAGTATAGCATTTTCCAAAGCTTTTTCGCTCATGAGTTTAGATTTATTTATTATTGTCTGTCTTAAAGTCCCACTCGTCAACAAATCTTGAATTTGTTTTAGCATGGCATCAACGTCATTAATAGGTAATGGCTTCATATTATAAAGATTAAGAAAAGCATCAACCTTGGGATCATAGGATAGCCCGGCAAACACTGTTTCTTGGCTGGCTGCAAAGATCAAGGCATGCAAGCGCATACCGATCATGATTTTGGTTTTGCTCATAAGCGCCAGCAGTTGATGGCTGTTAAGCTTCTGATCTACCAGAAGGGGCGTTGATTTCATATGTTTTATTACTGATTGGGAAGCTTTTATATCTTGAGGCCATGCAAAGGGAATGAACAAAATGCCATAACCTTGTGCGCTCAAAGCGTCCAGTACTTTCGCCAGCTTCTCCTGATAACCATCAAGTTTGGCCCAATCACGAACTGAGACTCCGATAATTCCATGTGAGCAATTGTTTAGTGAACTCACTATCTGGGATGCCAATTGATGATCTTTTTCTGATGTTTGCAGAGCAAAGACCGGATCAGCAGTAATGAGCTGTGGAGGTTTGGTCACACCAATACTATTTAAGAGCCGACGTGATTCTTCATCTCTTAAAGTAATTATATCAACACGATTGGCAATCAGGCGCATGAGCATTTTGCTGAATGCATGGTTGATGGGTCCGACTCCTTGTGCATAGAAAATTACTTTCTTTTTAAAGAGCTTAGCTAAAGCAACGATGCATATATAGTAAGCTAAAGAGCGACGGCTGGTAATATCCTGAAAAATACTGCCGCCACCACTTATTAAGAGATCACATCGGGAAATCTCCCGCAAGACTTTAATTGGGTTCATATAATAAATTGCCCGGATTTGATGGGCGGACTTCGTATGATCTGGATGTCCGGAGAAAACAACAAATTCCGCATCGGGGCGATACTTGTGAATTGATCTGGTTATCGCAGTCAGCAGAGCTTCATCACCAGCATTGTCAAACCCGTAATAACCGGATAAGGCAATTTTCATTCTTTTCTCCTTCGAAACTATAATATATTTTGCGGTAATTACCGAAGTATTACTAAGATTATATAATAATCAACAAGCATCATTAATCAGATGAATATGCTCGCTGTGACCCTTGCTTGGCAAAAAACATACTACCCATAAAAAGTCTAGACAAGGCCATTACAAAGCAAAAATTCAAGCTGAGTTAGTTTCCAACTACTAGCATTATACTTATACAGCTAAAGTAGTGCAACCGAAGAGGTGAAGTCGGAGAGTTTTGGTAAAGCGATTCTACATATTGAATATAATATCGAGAAAACAGTGAAGAACATGGTCCAGAATGCAGAATTTGTCGCAAAACATCCTAAATTTGCTATATAGACAAGCAATTTATGCGGTGTTAGAATGTACGTAGTTGCCAATTTGGAGGGTTATGGATATATGAGCATTGGAATTGGTATATGTGCGATTTTGTCGGCTTTTGTAATTTCGTTTCTATTAGTGCCGTTGACGGCGAGGTTAGCTTTTAAGATCGGTGCGATCGATAGACCCAATATAAGAAAAGTTCATGCACAGAAAATGCCACGCCTGGGTGGTTTGGGAATATTTGTTTCTTTTACTTTGGTATCCTTAATTTTTGTTGAAACCTCTGGGCCTTTTTGGGGTGTAATTATCGGTGCTTGTATAATTACTGTTGTTGGGGTTTTAGATGATATATATCATTTATCGCCACTAATGAAGTTGGCCGGACAAGCAGTCGCAGCGGTAGTAGCAATGAGCTTCGGGGTTTTAGTACATTTTATGACCAATCCCTTTGATGGTTTATTCTGGTTGGGATATCTTAGCATTCCCATTACATTTCTATGGATTGTTGGCATCACGAATGCAGTTAATCTGATCGATGGTTTAGATGGATTAGCAGCGGGAGTGTCGGCGATCGCAGCACTGACAATGGCAATTGTAGCTATGGTTTTAGGAGACCAGCTTAATATTGTTTGGGCTGCTCTAATACTAGTTGGTGCAATTTTGGGATTTATTCCATATAATTTTTATCCGGCTCGAACTTTCATGGGAGATGGGGGCTCAAATCTTTTAGGCTATCTTTTAGCTTGCTTAGCAATTTTGGGATCGCTTAAGAGTACGGCTGTCATTTCCATATTTATTCCTATTGTTATTTTAGGGATTCCGATATTTGATACTTTTTTTGCAATTATTCGCCGTATAAACCGCAATGCTTCTATTTTGAGGCCGGATAAAGATCACTTGCATCATCGTTTGATGGCTTTAGGTATAAGTCACAGGACTAGTGTTATCATAATTTATTTTATTTCAGGCGGATTCGGTTTAGTTGCTTGCACATTAACCTTTTTAACTGGGCCGAAAGCTAGTTTATTGTTTGCATTATTGATTTTGGGAATTGTATGGGGTGCTGATAAGATTGGGCTTTTTACTGGAAGTGCCAATATAAAGAATATTACATTAAATGACAATTCAAAGGCCCATAAAGCACAGTATTAGATAAGGAGTTTTTTATGGCTAGACGTAGTACGAATAGAAGACCAAAGCGAAAACTCAAACCTTTTTTTAAGTTTTCTTTACTGGCAGGAGTAATATTCGGGGTATTTTTTGCGATAGGCGCCGGTGCGGCATCTTTGGTTGAGCATGGCATTCCTAATCCTTTTGTATCCAGAGAAGCGGAAGCTGAACCGAAAGAAGAAGTAGTCAATTTGGACGGTCCGCGAGTGAATTTGTTGATTCTTGGAACCGATGCTCGAGCCGGCGAAAGTAATTCCCGCTCTGATATGATGATGCTGGCAAGCATAGACCCAAAGCAAAAAAAGGTTGCCTTAGTTTCTATTCCCCGGGATACCAAAGCGACGATTAAGGGAAACTCTTCCGAAAAAATCTGTACGGCTAATTATTATGGTGGCCCGGAATATGCTGTTGATGTAGTTGAGGACATTATGGGGCTTAGTATAGATAATTATATATTAATGGATTTTAATGGTTTTAAGAATGTTGTAGATGTGCTAGGGGGCGTAGAGGTCAATGTACCTCAGCGAATGTACAAGCCCACAGAAGACATTGATTTGCAACCGGGATTGCAGAAATTAAATGGCTATGATTCGCTTGGTTATGTTCGTTTCCGCGATTACACCAATGGTGATATTGACCGGACTAAGCATCAGCAAATATTTTTGAGTGCGTTGGCTAAAGAAATCATGCAGCCTTCTACGATTGCTCGCTTGCCGCAAATAGCAAAGGAATTATTTAATAATATTCATACGAATATGAGCATTGGAACAATGCTAAAGATGGCTTCCTGGGTTTCGCAATTCGACCAAACATGTCTAGTGAGCCAAACTTTACCGGGCTCATTCTACAATGAATTTAACGAGTATGGCGAATTAACAGCAAGTTTTTGGCTCGTAAATAAAAATGAGGCGAAAAGATTAGTCGACAATATGTTTGCTGGTCAGACATTAGCTGTTTTCCAAACTCAACCGGCACAAACTGCAAAGGCATCCCCGAGCAAGAACGCAGCGTCTACGACTGGGACAACTACCAACTCGGCTGTACAAAAAGCCAAAACTAACGATAATAATAAACAAAAGGCTACCACCCAGCCAACCACGAAGCAAAATCTCAAAAATGAAACTGGCAAAGACATCAAGGTGTAAAGTTGTCCAAAAGGAGTACCCGCGATACTAAACTTCGATTATTGCCGCCAAAATTCTACAAAAATAACACATTCATACTGAAAGTGTTGCGGTATTCTAAAGTAGTTCTTAATGAGGCTCAGTGCTCATAATTTGATAGATTACATATAATAGGAGACTTTAATGAGTTATTATAAATCAGCTATCTGGATATTGTTTTTCTTGCTTTTCTGCAGTTTTATTGCTGGAAATCCTCTGCATGTTCAAGCTGCTACGGCCAAAGTAAATGTGGACGTGGCTAATATTAGATCAGCTCCCAATACTAAGAGCAGTGTGAGTGGGCAAATCATTAAAGATACTAGCATAAAGGTATTAAAAAGAGAAGAAGGCTGGATGCAGATCCAATATGGGAAGGTAAATGGCTGGATCAGCGAGTCTCTAGTTACACTGCAAGTATTCCCCTTAACGGTAACAGCCGATTTGGCTAATCTGCGTAAAGGTCCGGGAACAAATTTTGCTCAGACTGGGCAGGTCAAGAAGGGGATGGTTTTAATTGGTTTGGAGAAGTCGGGGGATTGGTACCAAGTGCAAGGTGCTAATGGCGATTTTGTATACATAAATGCTGATCTGGTAGCAACTAAGGGATCAGTCAGCAATACTGCAACCCAGCCGCCGCCAGTAACAACGCCTTCGCGTTCTGAATCAGTCACTGCACCACAGGTATATCTGGATAAAAACTTAATGAAATTTGAAGTCGAGCCTATTATTCGCGATGGTAGAACTCTGGTGCCGCTGCGGGCGATTTTTGAAGCGATGGGAGCAACAGTTGAATGGGAAAGTAACACTAGTACGGTTACGGCGCGCAATGAAAGCATTATGGTACAACTTCGAATCGGAGACAATTTTGCCTTGGTAAATGGAGTTCGAACCGAAATCGATGTTCCCGCCCAACTGCTTGGAGGCAGAACCCTTGCTCCACTGCGTTTCGTGGGGGAAACCTTTGGGGGTAAGGTTGATTGGAACAGTGCAAACCGTGTAATCAATATTATTTCTAAGGATGCTGGACAAGTTGACGAGCATTCTACTAGTGACAGTAATGTAGTAAATGAACCAAGAGCGGATCTGGATGAAGTGAAAGTTGCATTTACTACTGAAGTCAGCGGACTTAAAATTGCCATTACTTCAGATAAAATGAAAGATATGCAACTTCAAGAGACTAATAACACGCTAAATTATATTTTTAGTAAGAGTTATATAAGTACTGCTGTAAGTATAAATCAGCAAGCAGGAGCCGGACAAATAAATATAAATGGTAATAATGAAGGCGAACAAGTGAAACTAGGTATAAGTATACCTAGTGGCTTGAACTTTCAGCGCAGCACAGAAAACAACGGTAAAACTGAGGTAGTTCTTATTCCTAACGCAGTAGTTGGAGTTGAAAGGCAGCCTTTTGGAAGTAACGGGGAACGGATTATTGTTAAGACATTGGCACCAACCACATATAGCAACAATATGTCAGGTGATGATATGAAGGTGACTATTAATGCTACTAAAATTGGATTAGGACAAAGCAATTATACATTTGGAGGCAGCAAGTTTTTAAAGCAAGTAGAATTAGACGAGAGTAGTACTAGTATGTTAGGGGTTAGAATTTCTACCAATGAGAAAGCCAAGTTTACAGTTGGTCAAAGTGATGACAAAAAAGAAGTGCATATTTTATTCATACCGAGCCGCGAAGCCGTTCCTAATAATGGCATCGTAGTTCTAGATGCCGGCCATGGTGGCGGAGATACTGGAGCACGCGGAACTAATACTAATGAAAAGGATATTAACTTGGATATTACACTTAAAGCCGGCAAAATTCTTGAAAAAAACGGCATCAAAGTTCATTACACAAGAACAACTGACATAAAAGTTGAATTAGAGGATATAGCAACCTATGCCAATATGATGAATGCAGAACTATTTGTGTCCGTGCACAACAACAGTGCGACTAATAAAAATGCTAACGGCACTGAGACATATTTCTATGCTCCTATTGATAATTCTGCTTTGTATATGCAAAAAGATGATCGGGAACGGATAGCTTCACTATTAATGGCCGAATTAAGTAAACTAAATCGTGAATATAGAGGAGTAAAGCAAAAAAACCTATCGGTCCTAAGGAATGCTAATATGCCCTCTGCTTTAGTCGAAATTGCCTTTATTAGTAATGCTGAAGAAGAAGCACTCTTGCGGCAGGAGAACTTCAGGCAGAGAGCAGCACAATTAATTGCTGATGCGATAATATCATACATGAAGGGCAGCAGTGCAAGTCAGAGACCTATTAATATGAATGAAGTTATGCCCTAATGATCGATCCTAATCAAGGTCTATTGGTGAAAATCAAGAAGGGTATTTAAGTTCAATGAAGACAGAGATAAACAATAAGATGAAAAGTGGAACAAGGTTAGGATTACGAATTCTCTTAATCCTAACCTTAACAATAAATCAGAATTTATTAGGACCGGTTCTTAATGCTCAAGGGAGTAAAGAACCGGTTTTGTTAAATGATCGGGCAGCAGATATTATTGGCGCACACCCCATGGGAATTCCAAAGCTAATTTCGAGTTCTGGGCTTAGCGGCCAAGGAGTAACTATTGCCTTGGCAGACAGCGGTTTAGACAAAGGCAGCCTGACCGATATTCATCCTGATTTAGCAACCAAACCGGGAGATCGTCCACGGGTAGCTATGTTAAGATCATTTAGCGGCCGCAAAATTGCTGACGATCCCAATGGGCACGGAACGCATATGGCAGCGACTATAGTGGGAAACGGGCAGGAATCGAAAGGCAGATACAGAGGACTAGCTCCTGGGGCCACTTTGTATTTCCAGGGTCTTCTTGATGAAAACGATAATCTAAAAATTCCGGCGCAATTGAACGAATTGTTTCTCCCCGCCTATGCGGCTGGAGCCAGAATTCACGTTAATGGCTGGGGAGGCGGAAGCAATGTTTATGGTAGTCATGCCTACCAAATTGATCGTTTCGTCAATAATTATCCTGATTTTTTACCAATTTTTGGAGCTGGAAATAGTGGGCCTCAGCCTGAAACCTTATCCAGTGCAGCAAATAGCAAAAACGCCTTAATAGTTGGCTCTAGCCAGCTTCCACGGCCTTCATATAGTTCAGAAGCCCAAGACGCGGATAAGGAGACCACTTCATCAAGCCGCGGTCCAGCAGATGGTAACCGCATTAAGCCCGACCTGCTAGCTCCAGGCTCAGCAATCATCTCAGCATGTTCTAGTTTAGTGAAGGGCAATTATCCTGCCAATGGGTCTTATACTACCCTGGGGGGAAGCAGTATGGCGGCAGCTGTTGCCGGCGGAGCGACAGCTCTGCTGTATGAGTACCTGCAAAAGAATTGGAAGATTGAGCATCCAAGCTCGGCTCTATTAAAATCCTTATTGATTAATGGAGCCCGGCGGGCAGAAAATGATCACGAAGTATTAAGCAATTTTGGGATTTTAGATATTAGCTCAACGATAATTGCCCTGAAGGAAAATTGTTTTCAATTTGTAGTTCCAGGAGCAAGCTATATTGAACCAGCGCAGAGTTTAGAATATCGTTTCTCCGTTAATGAGACTGATAGGATGTTCAAAGCTACGCTTGTCTGGGTTGATCAGCCGAAAGAAGAGCTCGATGTACCTATGCTAATTAATGATTTGGATTTAATTATTGAGGATCCGATGGGACATATATACTATGGGAATGACTTTTTGAACAAGGGCGATAGAGATGACAAAAATAATGTCGAGCAGATCAGTATCGCTGAGCCGATAGCAGGTGAATACAAAATCACCTTATCAGCAAAGAATCTCAAGCAATCGATAGCAGCCGAAAAAATTGCCTTAGCCTATGGTCAGGTTCTAAAGCATGGAATATTCAAAAACGAAGATCAGGGAAAAATTGAGCTGGCCAATGGAGAGGAAATTGACAGATCTGATTACATATCAATTTACAGCGCCATAGATGAAAAGCTGCTAATTAGCGACACGAAAACGGCTATTATTGGCAGTGACGTTTTACTAGCCGGTGACAAACTATATTTAATTGCTCGCTCTTGGTTAGGTGAAGGTATACAGATTCTTGATGCCGCTGATCAACCATTAATGGTGGAAATGAATCCAGACGCGCGCGAGGGTGGCTATTATCTGGATAAAGATCAGAATTGGCCTAATAGCAGGACGCTGCTTAATAAGGAAAGGGTAGAAAGCTTAGCCGATATTCCTAACGGAACGCAGATTCATGCCCTTATTAACCCAACGCGGCAAACCATATGGGATTTTAATGCTAATTACCGGGTATTAGAGGGAATAATCAGCAAAGTGGATTCGCAAAAAAGAGAGTTAAAACTAGTACTTAATGACAAGAATACTTATACCTGGTCGGAAGATATGGCCGTTGGCTGGTATGACGATTATTTAAACTTATCGCCTGAAGACAGTCCGTATGGTTCATTAGAAGCAGTGGAATTGGAAAAACTGCTTCCAAGTATGAAAGTAACTTTATTTCTGGCACCCGATAGTGACAAGATAATTTACATAAGAATACACCGTTATATAGCCATGGGCGTAATAGCTGGGGTTGATTTGGAAAAGAATAACATTAGCCTCAGTGATGGTCGCGTATATGACATAATGCCTGGAGCCACCATTATGGCCGACGGCGAAATTGTAAATTTAAAAGAACTGCCATTAGGCAGCCGAATAACTCTGCTGCTTTTAGAGCGAAACAGCCCTGTTATTCAGGTGCAGTCTTTTAGTCAAGTATTATATGGGAAGCTGATTTATGCCAGTATTGGGTTTAAACAACTTTATCTACTTAATAATAAGAATCAGTTCCAGAATTATGAACTGGCACCGGATATAGAGGTATTCAGAAATGGAACCGAAATCGGCAATAATATTGAAGCCGGCTCTTGGGTTAGGATTCTGTTAAATCCCAAAAGTGGTCTGGTGCAAAGAATTGATGTGGCTACGGTTGCTGATGAGGAGCAGAATAAAAACTTTGCAAGTTTTAATGCCCTAGAGAAGACCATGACCATGCGAGACGGCTCGATTTATCATTTCGATGATTATACTAATATCAATAAAAGCGGCATAGCGATAAGACCTGATTTATTGATATCAGGAGAGCAGGTTAAAATAACAACTCTCATGAAGATAGACGGGACTGGGGAGTACTTATGCAATTGCCAGAGCACTCTAACAGCTGAGTTTGGAGAAACTCCAATTTCAGCCACAGCCAGCTTACTTAATGGGGTACTGGTTATTCGCGGGACAGCGCCAAGTTCTAGCATTTATATTTATCGCCAAAATGAAAAGCGAATTGAAGTTCCGGTGAATAATGATGAGAGTTTCAGTTTGATTCTATTGCCTGACCCCGGGGAAGAGCAAATTAGAATTTTGGGGGTTAATGCACGAAACGGTGCCATTGGGGGAATAGATATACCTATTAACGATATAACTCCGCCCGCACTTAGGCAAACCTATTTCGATATTGACGGACACGAGGCTCAATCAAGCATTGAAAGCTTAAGCGAGCGCGGAATTATTCGCGGTTATGAAGACGCAACTTTCAGACCGGATGAAAATATCAGCCGCAGTGAATTTATAACCATATTAGGAAGGGCCTGGGAGTGGCAGCTAAAACCGGGAGAGAAATTAAAATACTTTGCGGATAATGCCGAAATTCCTGTCTGGGCAACAGAAGCAATTTATTATGGGCGCAATCTGGGTATAATAAACGGTTACCCTGATGGCACCCTGCGCCCGCTTGAAAACATAAGCAGAATGCAGGCCTTAGTTTTAGCTGATAAAATTATTAGTCAATCAAATAACATAAGCAGTCCGGGTCTGAATATAAGCAAGATCCCTTATTATGATAGAGGGCGCCTGCCTTCTTGGGGTGAGGATGCAGTCCTCCGGTTATATTCGATGGGCATCTTAGACGCAGTGTGGAAAGCCAACTACCTGGAACCTGAAACCGACCTATCACGAGCCGAAGCAGCGATGATTATTGCTGCAATGCTCAAGTATCAGGAAGGGAAATAATCGCCACGTATCAATATCAAGCAACTTTTTCACCCCATATGGGTCATACTATTATTGAAAACAAGAAGGAATAAGAATGAATCATGTATTGATTATTTACTGAGGGGGACTACCAATGACTCCAAGTAAGCATAATATTTAATGAGCAAATATCAATACATGCTATACTACTTTTAGCAGGATAACAATTAGTTACATTAGAGGAGCTCTTTTACATGAATATTTACTTGGATGTATGTTGCTATAGCCGTCCATTCGATGATCAAATTCAGGACAAGATAAGATTAGAGACGGAAGCGATTCTTTCTATACTTAATAAAGCAGTTAATAGCGAGTATTCAATAAATAAAAGCAGTGCTACTGATTATGAAATTAGTAAAATTAATAA
This sequence comes from Syntrophomonadaceae bacterium, assembly GCA_031553935.1. Lineage (GTDB taxonomy): Bacteria > Bacillota > Syntrophomonadia > Syntrophomonadales > Syntrophomonadaceae > JAISDD01. Next base: position 46,341 of record JAVBKS010000023.1, on the reverse strand, counting down.
CGAAAACAAGAAAATATTGGTTCAAACGCTCTATAACTCTGTTTTATCAAAACCCTTAGTTTATGAGGATAGTATTAATAGAAGAGCTTTGCTTTTAGCAAAATATAACATTAAATACTTAGATGCGCTCCATATATCATATTGCGAGTACCATGTAATAGACTATATGTTGACAACAGACAAAATTCTAATAAATGCAGCCAAAAGATCAAATAGTAAACTTAGAGTGATCAATCCAGTTCATTTTATTATGGAGGTGTTACAATGATTAATGCTTTAGATATAAAAAATCTAAATGAGCTCAAGAAAGAAGGCCTATCTGCTTTAACAGAAAAACTAGGCCCGATTGGAATGGTGAACTTTATACGATTGATGAGCAGTGGCTGGGGGGACTATTCTACTGAGCGTAGAGCTGTTATGGATGATGAATTTAGTGAAAAAGAATTCCTGGATTTCATAAAAGCCAACGAAAAAGTGTAGCTACCGCCGTTGGCTTATTAAAGGATTTTTGGCAATAGAAAAGCCTCAGCATTCAACTGAGGCTCCATTATCGCATTAATGAAAACTGTACTATATTCTTCAAATCTTGACTTAATTCAGCAGCAATAAGACTATTGTTTGCTGTTTACACTCAGCATCCCAATTCTTTAATTGTTCCTCGAGCTTAGCAATCTGTTCATCTAGGGCTTTCAAATTAGCCGAGTCCAGACCGGCGGCTTCTTTGCGTTGGTTCTGCAGCGCTAAGTAATTAGCGCTTTTGGTAGCGTAATCAGAACTGATATCAAGGTTATCAGCTTGACTGGAAACCACAGTCCCGAGACTACTTAATTGTGCTATTAATGCCGAAACTTTATTGATATCTACAACAATTTTATAAGAACTATTATAAGTTAAGCCATTCTGTGTTTTACTCAAAAGCTGAACTTTTGCTTGATTATTAGATGCAATATTGAATAGCTGGCTTTCTACACTTTCGCCTGGTTCAGTAACTTTCATTGTCATTAGAGTATTGCATATAAGCGGCGGCTTGGAATTAGTGAACATAGGAGTATAGGCAACAGGCGCATTGTTGTCATTTTTCGGCTCAACTGTTTCAGCAGGAACAGTATCAGTACCAGTTTTGGCACTTGGTTTCTCCGCAACATTAGTTATCGGTTGCTGATCAATTACTAATGGTTCTGAAGCATTAGGTTCAAGATTATTAGATTCGCTAATCCCTGGATTAGCATTATTATCAATAATAGAAGGATTATCAATGACGGTATTATTATCTGCAATTCGAATAATTGGGGGCAACAAAAAAGAACCCATTGTTATTATAAAAGCTGCAGCAGTGGCAATCGCTACCGCACGCCAATGGGCAAACTTAGACTGCCAAGACTTATTCTGTTCAGCTCTGATTTGCGACATAACAGCAGTCGAAAATCCAGGTGGAGCGATAGCTTCAACAACCCGTAAACTTTGAAGACTGCAGGCGATTTTTTGCCACTCATCGAAGTCTGAACGGCATTCAGAACAATGGGCCAAATGCTTCTGCAAATCTCCTTGCTCAATTTCATTTAACTCTCCATCCAAAAACGGAGAGAATAATTCACTAACTTCTAGACAATGCATGCCATCACTTCCTATAAAAATTCCCAATACTGCGTATAAGTTAAAAAACTATATATAAGTACAGAAAAAATATCATGAGTTCTGAGATTTAATAAAAGATCCCAATGTTCTTTTTAGATCTCTTCGCGCTCTATTAATACGAGACTTTACCGTACCGAGCGAACACTTCATCAAGTCAGCAATTTCCTGATAAGAAAACCCTTCCAGTTCACGTAGAATCAACACACTACTGAATTCTGGGGCCAAGTTGTTAAGAGCTTTCCTAACAACTCCATTAAACTCTTCACGTTCCAGCATTTCTAACGGGCTGTCATCAGTAGCAGCAATTTCACGACTCGCCTCACTGCTATCAGCAGACCATGGTTCGTCGATGCTCAATGTGACTACCTGCCGGCTACGCTTATGATTAATCCAGCAGTTAATAGTTATTCTATGTAACCAGGTTCCGAAATCAGCTTGACCTCGAAAGGAAGAGATACCTTTAAAAGCCTTGACAAAGACTTCTTGAGCTAAATCTTGCCCATCATCATAATTGCCTGTCAAATTAACACAATGATTATATACCCGGTCTTGGTATAGTACAATTAGCTGCTCAAAAGCAGCCATATCACCGCGACCGGCCTTCTGCACTAGAGTGCTTGTATCTTGCAATGAAAACACTCCTTGTGGTGGAAGACAATTCTTCCTAATTGATTAGACAACGGGAAGGGTATAAAAGTTCCCGTGACTTAAAAAATCTGCAGAGATATTCTGCCTAATTAAAATCCAAGTTGATTTTATTTTGCCAAACTGGCTGATGTAATTTTATTCTATTAACGTAGTTATGTAAAATGAAGTGACTGATGCTAATTGTTCTCACTACAGAATGGCCTACAAAGATAGCAGAGAATAAACGAAAATATTCATTAACTAAATCAATTGCAGTCTTTTTAACGCTGTATTTTGAGAAATACATATCAGTTCTATTCATCAATACTTTCTTTTTGAAAAGAAAGTATTCAAAGAAAACGCCTCCGTAATGAAGAAACTTGGACAATTACTTACTCGGTCTGCGCACCTCTCATGGCATCAAACTCGGCTTTGCCTTAAACAGATGCCATAATGTGCTCGACCTTCGCATAGTAATTGTAACCAAATTTCTTCAGATACTTCGGCTTTCTGGGATATACGAGATATTTTGTCAACTATGTCTATGTCCGAAATTCCAGTTACTGAAGTGATATTGAGGATAGAAGGCCGCCCTCATTGAGGGAGGTGGCGCGAAGCGATGGAGGGAGCAATATTAGTGCTCATCCTGCGCCAGCTAACTGTAACCAATTATTTTCTAGATGCTCAGGTGAGGAGAACGACTTATCCCATCCAGTTACCTAACGCCGGAGCATTATAAAAGTTCGATTGTCGTTGCTAGGCGATTGACTTATGCTAATGCTTCATACATAATTACTAAAACAACCGCTTGAGTGATTAGTTGAGTATGGTTTAGTAAGGGGATCAATTTGAAAACGGAAAATGAAATCAGATATATATTTAAACAAAGGGGTGGAGTCTGTCGAACTGCTGAGCTTCACGCTGCAAAAATTTACTATTATGAAATAAAAAAGCTATTAGCTGATGGAGTAATCGAAAAAATCAAACAGGGCTATTATCACCTTGTTGACGAACAAGACTACAGCGAAATTGCAATTATTAACCGACTGTTTCCAGACGCTGTACTGTGCATGAACACAGCACTGTTTTATTATGGATATAGTGATCGTACCCCTTCAGAATGGCACTTGGCAGTGGATAAGGATATTTCAAGGTACCGAGCAAAAATTGACTTTCCTTTCGTGAAGGTTTATTTCATTGAAACTGATTTACTAAATTTGGGTGTTGTTGAAGGAGTTGTTGATTCGACTAAAGTTCGAATTTATGACCGCGACCGTACGATTTGTGACTGTCTACGCTATATGGGGAAGATGGACAGAGAAGTTTTTAATAAATCCATTCAAGGTTATGTTGTTGATACGAAAAAAAATGTGCCAAACCTTATCGAATATGCAAAATTGCTGCGGGTGCAGAAAAAAGTAAGAGACCTAATAGGGGTGTGGCTGTAATGCTGGATCTTGGCGCATCAATTCTAGCGAAACTTAAGAACAAAGCGAAATCTTCCGACATAGCTTATCAGCAATGCTTGCAGCTATTTTGCCAGGAGGAGTTTTTACGCAGGCTTTCAAAATCAAAGTACATCAATGATCTTGTGCTAAAAGGCGGCTTGTTCATCTATGCATTGACTAATTTTGAAAGTCGCTCCACTATTGATGTGGATTTTTTACTTCGGCAGCAGTCCAACTCATTAGCTGATGTCCAAGGAATGATTCAAGAAATATTATCAACCTCAACTGGAAACGACTACATCAACATGGAGGCCAAAGGATTTGAGGAAATTTCAGTTCAACGAAAATACAAAGGAATAAGTGTACAGATCATTGGAAGTATAAAAAATGTTAGGGTGCCATTTAACGTAGACATTGGAGTTGGTGATGTCATTATTCCGAAAGCTGAGATGAGAAAATTCAACACGCAGCTTCCGTTTTTTGAAGCTCCAGAAGTTTTTACTTACTCGCTTGAGAGCACAATTGCTGAAAAATTTGATGCTATTCTCCAGCGATTTGAACTAACAGGTCGGATGAAAGATTTCTATGATATCTACTACTTGACGAAAAAGTTTGATTTTGAGGGTACAAGGCTAAAGACAGCTATTTTTGAAACGCTGAGAAATCGTGGTACATCTTATGATGTGAATAGTTTTGCGCGCGTAGTGCAGCTAGCAGACGATGACGAAATGCAGAAAAAGTGGAAGTATTTTCTGAGGAATATTAAAAATGACACCTTGGAATTTTCCAAGGTGATATATGTTATAAAAGCGTTTCTTGAACCAGTATTCGAGGCAATTGTCGAAGAAGTCGAGTATCCCAAGATGTGGGATCATGAGTTTGAGGAATGGCAGTAGCTGAATAAGCATATCTGGAATTATGTAAGGGGTGAAAAGAAGCAAAATAATTGTAATATAAAGCGCAATAGAATAATAAAAACGAATATTTCATTAGTTAAACCAATAACTCATATAATTCGATTGCTGTCTTTTTCATTCTGGTTTTTTGAGAAATACATATCTGTTTTATACATCAATACTTTCTTTTCGAAAAGAAAGTATTCAAAGAAAACGTCTCCGTAATGAAGAAACTTGGACAATTACTTACTCAGTCTGCGCACCCCTCATGGCGTCAAACTCGGCTTTGCCTCAAACAGACGCCATAATGTGCTCGACCTTCGCATAGTAATTGTAACCAAATTTCTTCAGATACTTCGGCTTTCTGGGATATACGAGATGTTTTATCAACTATGTCGATGTCCGAAATTACAGTTAATGAAGTGATATTAAGTATAGAAGGCCTCCCTCATTGAGGGAGGTGGCACGCAGCGACGGAGGGAGTAGTATTAGTGCCACCTAGCGCCAGCTAACTGCAGCCATCATTTTCTAGACGCTCAGATATAGTGGAACGAATAAATTATTTTGGTCAACTAGCTCAATCTTTAACATGGCATAATTAAACTATATAGAAAGAAAAAAATTTTCAAGGAAATTTATGCAACTCGGGAACTTTTAGTTTAGTCTTGGTGTCTAAACATACTAGACGGAGAATCTCGCCGTCGAATGGTTAAATCTAATTAGGTTTCAAACCAGTACCCCCGCCCACAAAAGGCGGAGAAGAAGGAGGGGAGAGAGCAACATAGGCGATCGATTAGGTCGATGATAACCTTGCAAGGTATGCCGGAAGGCATGATCATCTAAGTAATTATTATATTAAACAAATTGTAAGGAGGAAGAAAAATTGCTTAAATTAAGAAGTAAAAAATTTGCACTTCTATTAGTCATCACCATGTTAGCAACCATGTTCATGGGCGTTGGCACAGCGAGTGCATCGGTAAGTATTTCTGCACAGGAAGTTAAATCGATTATAACTGGTGGAAATGCAGTAGGGATAATTGTGATCAAAGCTGATAATTTTGACATAGCGGCTGATTCTTCAATTACTTTTACATTACCATCGAAGTACACCGTTAATTCGGTAGTGGCTGATAAAGCAGCTGTTGTTGGGCCTCCACCTGTTGGAGAAGTTCTGGATGGAGCAACTGCTGATTCAGCAAATCTCAAAGGAGAAAATGGGCTGTTCGTACCGGAATTTGTTAGCGGTAGCAATAAAAATGAATATGCCTATGATTCCTATGAATTTACACAAGACAGTGATCGAGCATTCACTATCTCACTGAAAAATGCTGCAACACGTCAATCTGATCCTGGCTCTGTTTTATTGCATGTTTATCTACAAGATTTGACAATTTCTAGTGGTGCAGATGATTGTGTAGTTAAGTATGAAGGCAACGGCGGATTCCCGAAATCTGGTTCGGTTACGGTTGCTAGAGTTTCAAGTAAGGGTGAAATAACTGTTACAGCTACAGAAGAAGAAACTAGCGATAATGTGTTTAATTTTATCCTTCAAGTACGCGAGGAATTCCCAGGTTCATTTAAAGCTAACAGTTCTGAAGCTTTAACACTTAAACTTCCACGAGGCTATAAGTGGGATGCAGTTGGAACCTTTACGGAAAAATTGGAGAAGCAATTAAAAGACGCCGGAACCAGTGTAACTTTTGATAAAACAGGTAGTTCTGGGCGCGAATTAATCATAAAAAACAATGGTGGCAAAACAACTGCCGCTTCAGGATTTGATGTTGAGTTATCGTTTATAGTAGATGACGAGAACGATGTTAAAGCTGGCGACATAATGGCCGTACTTGGTGGAGATACCAAGTTAAGCTCTGATACCAAAAATGAACTATTGGTTGGTGTTTATGGAAGTTATGAATCCAGAGTAGAGATGGATTCAGTTGTTGAAGTTACAGCAGGTGCCGTAGATCAGGAAATTGGGACAATAGTTGTTAAAGAAGGTATCGCGGGCAGTTTAGTTGAAGAAAGAACAGTAATATTCACTCTGCCAAGCTTTGCTAAATTTGAACGCGTTGACAACACATTCACCGGCGATGATATTAGCTTAAAAGGCTCGTCTATGCCTGGAAGTGATGGACATTCTATTAAGTTCACAGTAGATGGAACCAGTTCGGACGCTGATACAATTGACATGGAGAACATTAAGATTGCAGTTGATGCTGTTGCTCCGCAAGACATCAAAATGACTATTTCAGGTAGTGCTGGAATAGAAACTAAGGAAGTAGTCATTGCAAAAGTTGTTGCTCCTATAACTATTACGGCTGTAACAGCTCCAGATGTTAAAATAGGATTAGCGAATCAAAAAATCGGTGATATAATTATAACAGAAAACTATGCAGGTGCTATTCACGAGAAAACTTCAGAAACTCTAGGAACTCCTGCCCGTGCTGATCTTGTTTTGAAAGTGCCAAGTGGTATGGAATTTGCTAAGATTCCAAAAGTTGAAGTGACAAAAGGTGACTTAGATGTTGCTATAGATAATATTACTAGATCGAAGTTTGTTCCAGGTACGACTATAATGGCGACAGATTTGTTCCAATATCTAATTATCCCAATTGATGGTGAGAGTTATACAGCAAGTGAGATTAAGATTAGTGATATCTTTGTAACCATTGAAAGAACTGCGCCTGAAGGTAATTTATTAGTTGCCGTATTAGGCAAGTCAGTATTGGAAAGTAATATGGCTTATAGGAGTGCAGATTGCCTCGTGAATACTTCTTTGAAGTATAATGTTCCAGATGGACTATTTCCACAGACCCTAGCTGTAGGTGCTGCCGTTGGAGCTAAAGTTATCACCCCAGCTCCTGGCGAAAGCAAATACACTTCCGTTTTCACAATCGGATCAACCACTTTCAAACTTAATGGTGTAGATGTGACTATGGATGTAGCTCCTTATATCAAGGAAAGCAGAACTTTTATGCCAATCAGATATGTTGCTAATGCTTTAGGTGTAGTAGACACTAACATATTATGGGATGATGCTAACAAAACTGTTACTCTTATGAAAGCTGACAAAGTTGTTCAATTGAAAATTGGCAGCAATGTTATGCTGATAAATGGTGCAGCTGTAACCATGGATGTAGCTCCAGAAATCCTAAATGGACGCACCATGTTGCCAGCTTCTTGGGTAGCACAAGCATTTGCTGCAACAGCTACTTGGGATGCTGCTGCTCAAACAGTAACCATTAACTTCCTATAAACCGAACTTAAAAGACCTGGCTTTAAGCCAGGTCTTTTTTTACTCGGATTTTACTTAATTCTAATGTTGACCGGCCGGTCAGTAGGGATATATAATAGTAACACCAAATAACGTAAGGAAGGTCAATTATGAGAAGATTACATATCGTAGCATTATTAATAATGTTTTCATGTTTTAGCCTTAATCCAACAGGATTAGTTTTTTCAGCAGAAGAAACTCAGCTGAGCAGCGAACTAGAAGAAAATTCAGAAGGCATCACACTAAACCAGGCTGTAGATTTGGCCATAAATAACAGCAAAAGTATTAAGTTAGCCAAAATTAGTACTGAACAAAGTAACCTTAGTCACAAAGCGGCTGAAAAGAATGTATCGTATGAGCCGGCCGGTTCAGTTAGTTCAGCAATCAGTGCGCCTTTTCATGCTCTGGTAGCAGCAGATATTAGCTACCAAGTTGCTAAAAAATCCCAAAATTCAACAGAAGACAAAGTCGTATATTCTGCCCTGAGTGCTTATATTAATTTACTGAATGCAATTGACAGTTATAAATACAGTGAGAGCTTAGTAGCAAATACCACTAAGCAATTGCAGATTAGTAGAGTCAGTAACCAAATAGGAACATTAAGCTCTTTCGAACTTTCACAAATGGAGAGCAAACTAGTGGCAGCCCAGGCAAGCTTGAAAGATTCTGAGAACGCTCTAACCAGTGCCTACGAAAAATTCAATGATCTAATAGGTATTCATATCAACGAACGGCCAGTTTTACTCGAGAGACCTCAATTTGCTTTGACTGAAGCTACCATGGATACTTTGGAAAGCTGGGTTAGCAGGGCAACAGAAGGCAATCCGGATTTATTGCTTAAAGATTTGCAGATTAATCAAGCAAGTTTACAATTTAAGCTATATGATATGAATAAATATGTTTCGGAAGACTATGATTCTCAAGAACTAAATATCGATAAAGCCAAAGTAAGCAGTCAAACCGCCAAAGACAGTGCCAAGCAGGCAGTTAGAAATATATATTTTAACATCATTAAACTTGAAGAACAGTATAATTCCACGCAGAATGCCATAAAACTTGCGGAAGAGACACTAAGAATTACAAAAACTAAGTACGAACTTGGAATGGCAACCAAGCTGGAAGTTGATAATGCTGAGCTGGCAATCTTAGAGCAGCAGAAGAACCTGAACAATATAATAGGTCAGCATGAACTCCTTAAAATAGCATTCGAAAAGCCCTGGGCGGCTTCATAATAAATCGTATAATAACTTAGATAATGAAGAACTGAGAGTGACTTGGTCACTCTCAGTTCTTCGAGAATTAAAAGTTCATCTAACTCGTTTGCAACGCCACCCGCGATCTTAAAATATTATATTCGTCTTCGACCGTGGGCTCTTTGCAGCTTATAATCGGAACTTTTTCACCGGTCTGAGGTTTTTTTAACAGCATTAGTTCTTCGAAAATAGACACTCATATAACTTCAGCCGACCGACCGGTAGGTCGATAAATAGAGTATAAAGCTCTGAGGTTTATACTTGGAGCTCATTATATTAACAATTATATAGGGAGGATTTAGGGTGAGGAATAGATTAGGTTACATATTGGTCATATTGCTGGTATTAATTCTGCCTGCCAGCGGATGCACTAAGCAAGGGGCTCCGGCTGCTGCGGAGCCGGCTATTAGTGTTAGTACAGTTGCGGTGGAGACAAGAGACATTGCCCAGAAGGTAAACTACGCTGGATATGTACGCGGAATTAATGAAGTGAAGATTATTCCCAAAGTTAGCAGCCGGGTGACAGCTATTAATGTCAAAGCCGGAGATTCAGTTTCTGCCGGACAGACATTGCTGATATTAGATAGCACTGATTATGCTGCCGGCGTAAAAAGAGCCGAGGCTGCAGTAGCATCTGCTGAAGCTGCGTTGCAGACAAATAAGATTAATTTAGAATCCGCTCGGCTTAACTATGAACGGACCAAAGGTTTGCATGAACAAGGCGGAGTTTCTAATCAGGTGTTGGAAAGCGCTAAAGCTGCCTATGACGCATTGAATTCCGGAGCCGCGGAAGCTGGTTTATTACAAGCGCAAGCGGGACTCATGGATGCTCAGAACGCCATCAGCCATTGTGTGATCACCGCTCCGATTTCCGGCACTGTAGGGAGTATATCGCTTTCCCTAGGAGATACCAGCAGCATGCAAACCCCGGCGGCTTCCATAACTGAGACTTCGCGTCTGCAGGTTGATATCATGGTAAGTGAAAACGACATCAGTTATATAAAAATTGGAGATGTGGTGGAAGTAAATGTAAAGGCAGCAGCAGCAACTCCATTTTCTGGTCAAGTTAGTTCCGTTGGCAATATGCCTGAAGCCGGGAAGAATAATTATCTAGTCAAAGTAGTACTCGACAATCCGGATGGCATTATAAAATCAGGTATGTTTGCTGATGTCACGGTTGATACCGTTAATAAAGGCAGTGTTTTAGCAGTACCGATTAATGCTGTTATTAATAAAGGCGGCCGCCTGGTTGTATATACTGTTGATCAGGAACAGCGGGCCCGCGAAGTTGAAGTAAAGACAGGCTTGAAAAATCGAGAATACATTGAAATTGTCTCGGGAATCCAGGCGGGGCAAACTATCATAAATGCCGGTAATTCTCTAGTAAATGACGGCAGCTTAGTCGAAGTTGCTGCCGGAGGTGGGCAATAATGAAAATAAGCAATTTTGCTGTTAGACGTCCGGTATCAATTACCATCATCATTTCGATAATTCTGATGATGGGATTTTTCACGCTCTCTAAACTGGGAGTTGATCTGTATCCGGACATGAAGCTGCCTATTGCCGCCGTAATTACATCTTATCCGGGCGCAGGCCCGGAAGAGGTCGAGACCCAGATTAGCCAACCATTGGAGAGCATGCTGAACTCGATCGGAAATCTGGAGCAAATAGAGTCGCGTTCTACAGCCGGATCCTCATTTGTTATCCTAAGCTTTACTTGGGGTACGGATATGAACGATATAATGGTTGATGTTCGCGACCGTATTGGTTTGGCCGAACGAGTATTGCCTAAAGAGGCTGAAAAACCAATGGTTTTGAAAATTGATGTCAATATGATGCCAATTTTACAAGTTGGAATAACCGGTGATGAAAAAATGTCTCTGGCTCAAATTCAAGCCATTGCCGAAGATGAGATTGAACCGCGATTGAGCCGCATTCCCCAGGTAGCTTCTGTTAGTATAACCGGTGGCTTGGTTCGGGAAGTAAAAGTTGAAGTTGATCCGGTTAAATTGCAAAACTATGGTTTAACTTTAAGTCAAATCAATTCGGTTCTGCAAGCCGAGAATTTTAATTCCTCCAGCGGCAAAGTAACCGAAGGACAGCGAGAGTTCTATGTACGTAATCTACAACAGTTTGAAAGCACCGATGATATAAAAAATGTTGCCATAACTACAGCAAATGGACAGAATTTGGTTTTAGGCGATGTAGCCAACATCGTAGACGGCTTCCAAGATGAAATGCAGCTTACAAGGGTTAATGGCAACTCTGCGGTCGGCATATTTTGTCAAAAACAAAGTGATGCCAATACTGTTGAAGCCTGTGATGAGGTAAAAAAAGAGCTTGATGCTATTACAAAGGAACTCAGTGATGCTGGAATTAACTTAAACTTCAGCATTGTTTTTGACCAGTCAACTTTTATAAACAGCTCCATACAGAGCACTGAGCACATGATGTATGAAGGCGCCATCTTAGCGATGTTAGTTTTATTTCTATTTTTGCGCAATATAAGAAGCACCCTCATAGTGTTTACTGCGATTCCGCTTTCTATTATCAGTACATTTATCCTGATGTATTTAAATAATAGTACGATTAATGTTATCACTCTAGGCGGTTTGGCTTTAGGAATCGGGCGTATGGTTGACGATTCCATTGTTGTTTATGAAAACATTTACCGCCACCGTATGTTAGGACTTGGAATGAAGGAAGCTTCGCTGATGGGGGCATCGCAAGTCGGGCAAGCGGTTATCGCTTCTACTTTAACCTTGATAGCAGTTTTTTTACCGATAATGTTTACCGAAGGATTGGCTTCAGTATTATTTAAGCCATTAGCGATAACAGTTAGTTTCGCAATATTTTCTTCATTAATTGTTTCTTTAACAGTTATACCTTTCATGTCTTCGCGCTTGCTGACTGATAAAGCCATGGGCCTAAACGAATATCAGCGTGATCCGAACAGTGTCAATCGGGTTAAGAAAATGGTAAACCGCTTTGGTGAATGGATTGATAATCTGGGTGAAAGCTACAAAAATCTTTTGCAGTGGTCGCTCGGGCACAGAAAGACGATTGCCGGACTCATAACCGTAATGATGCTTGGATCGCTGGTGTTAATGTATTTCGTAGGGGCGGAATTCTTACCTTCAATGGACTCAGGCGAAATATCGATTTCACTATCCATGGATAAAGGTAATTTAATCGATAGTACAGACAAAGTCGCCAGGGAAATTGAGAGCAGACTGCATGAAGTTGCAGAGATTAATACCATATTCAGCAGTATAGGCGGCTCCGGTAATCAGTTTATTGACTCAGCCGTCCATGGGGATACAGCGACTTTTGCAGTAAAACTAAGCAAAAGCACCGAAAGAGATCGGGACGTAAATATAGTTGCTGAGGACATTCGCAATCGTTTGGCAGGTATTCCAGGAACCAAAATCAATGTTACGGTAACAGATAACATGGGTGGCGGTGCTTCTGGAAGCGGTGAACCGATTAATCTTCAGATCAGCGGCGATGATTTGCATGTTTTGACTGAATTGTCAGATAGCATTGCCGCCATAGTAAGAAGCGTTCCTGGCACTAGAGAAGTTAATTCTTCACTGCAAGACGGCAGCCCTGAAGTAAGGATCCGTATAGATAGACAAAGAGCCTCCAGTTATGGACTCTCCCCTATGCAGATATCAAATGAAATTAAGAATGCTATGCAGGGTTCGGTAGCTACTCGCTACAAAGTCGGTGGTGAGGAAATTGATCTCAGAGTGGGATATACAGCGACCGATTATGAAGATCTGGAAGCTTTGCAGAACTTGAATATCAGGACTCCTCAAGGTGCTTTGGTAGAATTGGCTCAAGTGGCAACTTTTGAAATGGCTCCCGGTCCGGTTCAAATTCAGCGTATTGACCGGGTTAGAAGAGCTGTAGTTACCGGATACTTACTTAATCGTGACTTAGCCGCAGTTACTACTGATATTAAGACAGAGCTAGACAAGATGAACATGCCGCCAGGATATACGGTCGAATTTGCAGGCGCCCAGCAAGATATGGACGAGAGTTTCGGCAGTTTAGGAATTGCTTTGCTGATGGCTATTATCTTGGTATATGGAGTAATGGCGGTCCAATATGAATCATTCTTTGCGCCATTTGTTATAATGTTCTCGGTACCGACGGCCTTAATTGGGGTGGTTTTAGCCCTACTAATAACCGGCAAGAGCTTTAGTGTTCCATCATTTATTGGACTAATCATGCTGGTTGGAATAGTCGTATCTAATGCCATAGTCTTCGTCGACTATTTGCAGCAGATGCGAGAGGCCGGCATGGAACGCGATGAAGCAATAATTGAAACCGGAAGAGTAAGATTGCGGCCAATATTAATGACGGCGTTTAGTACTATACTTGCTATGATACCGCTGGCGATTGGGATAGGTGAAGGCAGCGAATCGACGGCTCCACTTGCTGTAGTAATAATCGGGGGCTTAACAGTTTCAACCTTCCTAACCTTAGTGTTAGTTCCGGTTATGTACACGATGCTTGATGATTTCGGAAATAAGTTTAGATCCAAGAAGAAATTAGAAAAGACAGAGATCAAACCAAGTCTATAAACGTTTGCGGGATAGCTTGACTATCCCGTACAGACTGTCTAAAAAGTCTATCTACTTTGTTGATTTCAAGGACTACGAATTCGACGTATGCAAAATACGCCTTCATCCGCAGTCCTTTCGTCGCCTCGTATCTAGAGCTTTTTATTCGAGTCTGAGGGTTATTGTCGCACTAAACGAGATTGCCAAAGCAGTGCTAACAAGGAGGTGGCAATATGAAATTCCCCAAGGGTCCAAAGCAACAACAGATAATTGATGCTGCCTTGCAGGTGTTTTCGCAAAAGGGTTATCATAAAACCCGCATGGAAGAAATTGCTGTGACGGCGGGAATTGGAAAAGGCACAATATACGAATACTTTGACAGCAAGATTCATTTATTTCAAGCCATGATAGAAGATGGAATAGAACAATACCAATCCGGGTTTGATCCAGATGAATTAGTAGAGTTGTCATTTTTTGAATGTTTACGAATACTCATTAATGCCCATGTGCATTTTTGCCTTAAGAACAAAGAGCTTACCCGAGTTTTATTTATGGACAAAGAAGCACCGCCTCAGGAACTATGGCAATGGGCGATTGACAAACACAAAGAAAAAATGGAGCGCCTGCAAATAATAATGGACAAAGCAATTGAGCGGGGTGAAATTAGGCCTCTTGATGCTAAGCTTTTGAGCTATGTCATCGGGAGTTCTATGGAATCATTGTGCTTTCCGCTGGTTATGGAAGACTGGGAAGCCAGTCCTGACTATATTACTAAACAGTACATAGATTTTATTTCCAAGGGGGTTGCCTTTTAAATATAGAGCATAAGTAGCAAAAACACACATGACTTTTATCCTGACCAATAATATTGTTTTTGACTTAGTAACTGTTATATATTACTATGAGTCTAAACTTAAGGGTAAGAAAAAATGACCTAAGGGCCATAGTATCAGGGAAGGATGAAATTATGCATTTGGGAAAAGTTATGGTTGTGTTTGGGACCCGTCCTGAAGCTATCAAGATGGCTCCAGTTGTACATAAACTAAAAGAAGTAAAAGATATCGAGACAATTGTGACCGTTACTGCTCAGCATCGCGACATGCTAGATCAAGTACTTAGTCTATTTGCCATAAAACCGGACTATGATCTAGATCTAATGAAGGCCGGTCAGAATTTATTTGGGATCACTACTGGGGTTCTTAATGGTCTGCATGAGATATATGAAAAAGAGAAGCCTGATTTGGTCCTGGTTCACGGTGATACGACGACAACTTTTGCGGCAGCATTAGCTGCATTCTACTTACATATTCCGGTGGGGCACGTTGAAGCCGGACTGCGTACCCGAAATAAGTTTTCACCATTTCCTGAAGAAATGAACCGCACCTTGACCGGTTCATTAACCGATCTGCATTTTGCTCCCACAGATACTTCCCGCGAGAATTTAATAGCAGAATCCACTGCTCTTTACAGAATATGGGTTACGGGCAATACCGTTATTGATGCGCTCTTAAAAACGGTAAAAGATAATTATTCATTTGGTCCGGAACTTAAGGCAGTAGATTTTTCGCGGCGTATTTTGCTGGTCACCACACACCGCCGGGAAAACTGGGGCGATAAAATGCGAGAAATCTATAGTGCCTTAATTGATTTAGTTGACGAATTTGAAGATATAGAATTGGTATTTCCTGTACATAAGAACCCAATCGTAAGAGATATAGCAAACGAGATGCTTGGTAATCGCGAACGGGTGCACTTGACCGATCCTCTGGATTATGAACCCTTTGCGCAATTAATGAATGCATCATATTTAATTCTTACCGATTCCGGGGGCATGCAGGAAGAAGCGCCTTCATTAGGGAAACCGGTGCTAGTACTGCGCGATACTACGGAAAGGCCGGAGGCAGTAAGTGCAGGGACCGTGAAGCTGGTAGGAACTAATTATAATAAAATTTACGAACAGACTAAGTTACTATTAAATAATAAAGATGAATACAATAAAATGGCCCGAGCGATAAATCCATATGGTGACGGAAAGGCCTCGGAGCGCATTGTGCAAACAATTGTTGATTTTTTATATAGTCGTAAAGGTACCCAATACTAATTATATTTAATAAAATAAAGGAACTCTGGAAGAATAATAAGCAAGTCTTATTTTTCAGGGGGTCTTTTATTTGGATATATATATCAAGGCAGTTTTACAAACACTTGCGGCTTTTGTTGCGATTCTAGTCTACGCGAGACTCCTAGGCAAGCAGCAGATGAGCCAGCTAACATTCTACGATTATGTCGCAGGTATTACCTTAGGCAATATAGCGGCTTCGATGGCATTAGATGAAGGCCCAACTTTTTGGGTAGCTTTTTTAGTTTTAACATTGTTTTTTGCTTTAACCTATCTAATTGGTGTTACTACGGAGAAAAGCCGCCCTATAAGAAAATTTATCGAAGGCGAGCCGGTCATTCTAGTCCACAATGGAAAAATATTGGAACATAATATGAGCAAGGCGCGCTATAACATGGAAAACCTTATGATGCAACTGCGCGAAAAAGATTGCTTTAATATTGATGATATTGAATTTGCTTTAGCAGAGACCAATGGGATACTAACCGTTTTGAAAAAGGCTCAAAAAAGAACGGTAACACCAAGTGATCTAAATGTCGATACTGAGTATGAAGGGATTCCGTCAGAGTTAATTGTCGACGGAAAAATAATATATCAAAATCTTACCCAGAATAATCTGGATGAAAAGTGGCTGATCGAACAGCTTAATTATTTAGGCTTTAATAGTCCTAAAGAAATAAGTTATGCCAGTATAGATGTGAACAAAAAACTATATGTAGATGAGATAAACGATAGATTACAAGATGTTACTGATATTTCAGACTAACCTGAGAATAGTGATTCAAGGAGGAAGAAAATGTCCAGGTTTAAGTTTGGGACAGACGGATGGCGAGCAATTATTGCTAAAGACTTTACACTTGCTAACTGTCAGTTTGTAGTACAAGGGATTGCAAGCTATGTAAAACAGAAGAGTTTAAGCAAAAAAGGGATTGTAGTTGCATATGATAATCGATTTTTGGCCGAGGATTTTGCTCGGGAAGCATGCAAAGTATTAGTTGGGAATGGGATCAAGACTTATCTCATGAAAAAAACGGTGCCAACTCCATTAGCAGCTTTCGCTGTGAAAAATTTGGTGGCCGGAGGAGCGGTTGTATTAACTGCTAGCCATAATCCGGCAGAGTACTTGGGAATCAAATTTTTGCCCTATTACGCAGGACCGGCTTTGCCTGATGTCAGCATGGCTATCGAATTCGAAACCGAGAAAGTATTGGAATGCGGAAAAACATACGAACTTAGCTTGAATGAAGCTGAGCAACTAGGGATATTTAGCACGATTGATTTTGACAGTGAATACATAGCAAGCCTTTTGCAGGTAATCAATGTCGAAGTATTTAAAAATCGAAAGCTTAAGGTCTTGGTTGACCCAATGTTTGGATCGGGGATCGGTTATCTCGAAAAAATATTGCAGCAATTAGGTTGTGAAGTACGGGCAATAAACAATTATCGTGATCCACTTTTTGGCGGTATTGTCCCAGAACCGATAGGGGAGCAGCTTTGCGACCTAAAAAGGGCGGTACAGAGCTATAATGCCGATATAGGGCTTGCACTTGATGGGGATGCCGATCGTTTTGGAATTATTGATAAAGAGGGAAATCATGTTAATGCCAATATTTTTCTCGCTTTAATTCTAAAATATTTATTAAACACTCGCAGTTACAAGGGCCCAATTTGTAGATCAATGGGGACAACTCATCTTTTGGATCGGATTGCAGAAAAACACAATCTACAGCTAATTGAAACCCCGGTTGGTTTCAAATACGTAAGTGCTGTCATGAGAGAAAAAGGATGTATGCTGGGTTGTGAGGAGAGCGGAGGATTGACAATTATGGGCCATATCCCCGAAAAAGATGGGATTTTGGCAGGATTGTTGGCGGTAGAGATGTTAGCTTCTACCGGAAAAACCTTTGCTGAATTAACAGATGAAGTTATTGCCCAATACGGGAGTCTTTATTCCAAACGCTTCGATATTTCTATTAATGATGAGGATATTATTCGATTTAAAAGCAAAATTAACGATTATTGTCCCAAGAATATAGCGGGAACCAAAGTGATTTCCAGCACCAATGAAGATGGCTTAAGGATAATTCTGGATGATAACAGCTGGATATTGATTAGGTTTTCGGGAACTGAGCCCCTGGTAAGGGTTTATATTGAGTCTATTAACGAAGAGAAAGTTGACGAATATAAGAACATTATCCAAAAAGAAGTATTTGCAAAACTCAATTAATCCTCAATATAATAAAAATTCTAACTTTATATGACTAAAGTCTGCACTATAGGAAGGAATTTCATGAATAATGAAGAACTTTTACTAAGCGAAGAAAATTCTGCCACTTCCAAATTACGTTCATTGGACGATGTGATGGCGAGAGTTATCGAGACCATCGATATTGGCCGTAATGAGATTTTCTTGATTGCTGAAGAGTGCCATCATCAGCTTGAAGAAATGCTGCGCGAACAAGAAGAGATCGTCGCGGAAAAAGCGCAATTAGTAATTGATCTAAAAAACTGCGAAAGTCAAGAAATCAATACTAGAATCCACTTGATGGAAGTCAGCAAAGATTTTAGCATTTATACGGAAGATGATATAAAAAATGCCTATGAAAGTGCCCGATTAGTTCAGATAAGTTTGCTTGATCTTAAGCAAAGAGATGTTTATTTACGGCGCCGGGAAGATGAACTTACACAACAAATAGCTATAATAAAAAACATCACAGAAAGAGCAAAACACCTGATTACATATACAAACATTGCCATTAAGTTATTGCAAGGTAATATTGACCGTTTAAGTGATGCAATTGACTCGGTTGATCGCAAACATCAGATCGAAATGTGGATTATTGAATCACAAGAAGCAGAGAGACGCAAAATTGCCAGAGATCTGCATGATGGACCGGCTCAGAATCTAGCGGGTTTGTTAATTAGACTTGATCTGATAAAGCAGCTAAATAACGATAGTAATTTTGATCTTATCGCGGAATTAAACAAAGTAAAAAGTATTGGACAAGAATGCCTTACTGATGTAAGAAGGTTAATGTTTGATTTGAAACCGACCTTATTACATGAAGAAGGACTGATTTCCACTCTTAGAGATTATTTTGCGACATATGAAGACAAATACAATTTTGCAATTGATTTAGTAGTACTTAGCTACATTAAGAAATTGGATCTTTCGTTGGAGATAGCGCTATTCAGAATCGTGCAAGAAGCAATTACTAATGCTCGTAAACATTCGGGTGTTTCGGAAGCTATGGTTAAGTTGGAAGTTCAGGGCAATATATTAACTTTAGTTATCAAAGATGATGGCGGAGGTTTTGAACTTAAGGATTCCGATAAACCGAAAGAAAGCTACGGTATTATTGGCATGAAAGAAAGAGTCGAACTTTTTGGGGGAATCATCGATATTATTTCAAGTCCGGGGAAAGGAACCCAAGTTATCGTAAAAGTACCGTTAGAAGGGGAGGCAATACATGGGAAACATTAGGGTTCTCATTGCAGATGATCATGTTTTAGTTAGAGAAGGTTTGCGAAAACTACTTGAACTTGATCCCAACATCGAAGTTATTACCGAAGTAGGCGACGGGCAAGGAGCAATAAACATTGCGCGTAAAGAAAAGCCCGACATTGTACTTATGGATGTTAATATGCCTGGAACCGATGGTATCATGGCAACAAAAGTAATAAAAAAAGAACGCCCGTTAACGAAAATCATTGCTTTGACTATATATGAGGATGAAGAAGTAGTAGAGATGGTGAGAGCAGGAGTTTCAGCGTATGTACTAAAGGATGTTGCCGGAAGTGAATTGGTTGATACAATAAACAGAGTTATGCAAGGCGAAATAGTTATCCATCCCAGGGTAGCCAATCGTTTAGTTCGCGAATTAAACCGATCTGATCTGAAGAAGAATGAAATTCGCCTGACCAAGCGTGAAAAAGACGTCTTGGATTTGTTAGTTAAGGGCAATACTAACAAGGATATGGCAGATTACATGTTTATTAGCGAAAAAACGGTTAAGAATCACTTAACTAGCATCTTTCGCAAACTAGGAGTAAAAGATCGAACCCAAGCTGCTGTTTTTGCACTGAAGAATCATATTGTAGTGGATGACTAGCAAGTATTAACAAAAAAATAATAGAATCAAGTCGCCTCCTGAAAGCATAGAATTGAAGTATAGGCTGGAAGGAGGTTTTTACATGATTGCATTTCTTAAACTGCTCTGCGTGATAATCTGGCTGACGATGATAATCTTCCTCGTCGGTGCTTTATTTAGCCGGCCTAAAATAACTTCCTTCAAAAGCTCACCAACCGAGCGTGTGAAAGGAAGGGTTCAATTCAACAAAAACTAATTGTGACACTTGTGCGCGTGAATAAAAGTCCATTCTTGTTAGATTTAACCATAAATTTTCGAAAGGAAGCAATGGAATAATAGTGTAAGATTATATAAAGCGCTTGCTTTTGTCGATAAATACTTCTAGCCCTAGGAATACTTATTACAAAAAAATATAGGGAAGGTAGAAATCATGTTAAATTTATTTTTAGACTTTATCTTTCCGCAAGATGGTTGTGCCTTGTGCAGGAAAAAAGGCTTTTACGGCATAAGAAGACCATGGTGTGATGAATGTAAGGACAAGCTTCATAAGTTGAGCACAATCTCCAAAATATGCGATCACTGCGGTAAATACCTAGAAGAAGACGAAAATATTTGCTGTGAATGCCGGGAGCAGCCACCGCCATTTGCAATATGTCGAGCCGTAGGCCCATACAAAGATTCATACCGGGTAGCCATAAAGGTGCTAAAGTTTTTCGTCAAAAAAAACGTCTCTTATACTATGGGAAACTTGATGGCGGAGCGGGTAAAAAAGGAAGAACGTTTTTGGCCTATCGACCTTATTATTCCAGTCCCATCTTCGGAATTGAGCTTAACCCAGCGCGGTTTCAGTCAAACTTTGCTGTTGGCACGTCAGATAGGCAGATCTTTGGGGGTAAAAGTTGAAACCGAGGTCTTGATGAGAAGAAAAGAGAACCTTCCGCATCAGCGAGGACTATCCCGTGATGAAAGAATAAAGAATCTAACTGGGGCTTTTTATCTAATGAAGAAAGAAAGAATTGCCAATAAGAGTATTCTCTTGGTCGATGATGTATTCACGACTGGGGCAACCGTGAGGGAGTGCTCAAGGGTACTGATGGAAGCAAAAACGAAAAAGATCGCAATTATTACCTGGTCAACAGGTATTGGTTTTTAGAAGGAGAGGATTAAAATGGCGCTTGAATTAAAGAATTGTAATGAATGTGGACGAGTTTTTGCTGATAATGGCAAAACGATTTGTAACAAATGCCTTGATAAAGAAGATGCGAAATATACCATCGTACGTAAATTCGTTAGTGAAAACCCAGGCGCAAGTATTCTGGAAGTTTCAGAAGGAACGGGAGTTGAAGAGGAGATAGTATTACATTTGGTAAAAGAGGGCAGGTTAAAAGTTGAAGGACATGTTGAGGCCAGATCATGTGTTCGCTGCGGAAAAAGAATTTCCAAGGGCACATACTGTGAAGGCTGTTTTAATGTAATAAATTCTGAATTAAATTCCGTCATTGGTCCCAAAGAAGACAACAGTCAAAAAGCAGCACGTTCGAAACAATCGGATAAAATGTATGTACGTCCCAAAAAATAAAGGACCTTTGGACAAAAGTTGTTTAGGAGATAAAACCTTGTTGACCTTAACATGATGCTAGCGGAAACGGCAGATATTCAAAAAATATGCTAGAAATATGAGAATAAACAAAGAATATGGACATTAACAAACAGCGTAATTTTTGCGAAGATATATATAGATGAATTCAATGAGGTGATGCCAAAATGATTATTTCGAAAACTCAAGTGCAGAATTTGCTAAAGGTGTACGAGAAGAATTTGATCACGAAAAATCCAATCAAGACTGACAGTGTTACTCCGGTAAAAAAAGATGCGGTAAACATTTCCGAAGCTAGCAAAATGAAACAGAAAATTATGCAGGCAATTAATCAAAGCCCTGACATACGCGAAGATAGGGTTGCTGAATTACAAAAAAAATATGAAGCAGGAAACCTAGATATGAAAAGCGATGAAATCGCGGATAAGATGATCCAAAGAGCTATCATTGATGATTTAATCTAACTCTAGATTAAATCATCAAGAAAGTGAGCATTATATGGAACATTTGATAAAAGACTTCACCGGATTAATAAAAGAAGAACGTTGGGTAGTAACGGCGCTAAAAGATTTGGGCTTAGAAAAGCAAAAAGCAATAATTGAAAATAATGTTGCTCTATTAGATAGCCTGATGAAAAATGAGAGCTCACTTGCTGAAAAATTCAAGCGCTTAGAACAAGGGCGTTTCAAAATTCAACAGCAGCTTGCCAAGTACTACCAAATGCACTTATCAGAATCAAACGCCTTAAATCTAATAAAAAACATTTCAGCCCAAAACAAAGATATGGCTTCCGAGCTTAATCTAGAAATTCAGCAACTGCATAGTGCTGTAAAAAATCTAGCGGAGATCAATAAGCATAACCAAGAACTGATTGGTTTCTCGTTGGACTATTTAAGTTTTTTACAAACAGCATTTGAAGGTGATGTGGCAGGTGTTTATTCATATGACGGTCAGCCGGCTGATGGCAGATCGTTTTTTCCTAAAAAGAACTTGCTTGATCATCGGGTGTAGTTCTTAAAGAGAGGAGCTTAATTAATGGGGAATTTTTTCAGTTTAGAAATAGGTAAAAGAGCCATTATGACTAGTCAGACAGCTCTAACTATTACTGGACATAATATTGCAAATACTAATACACCCGGTTATTCAAGACAAATCGGCAACATGGTTACAACTAGTCCCTATCATGCCCCCTCGCTAACTGGTGCTAATAGGGTGGGTCAGCTTGGAACTGGAGTAGATATTGATCAGATACTAAGAGCGCGCGATGTTGTTACAGATAGGCAAATCCGTTATGAAAGCCAATATGGTGGCTATTGGAGCGAGCTGGAGAGCACATTTGCTAAGTTAGAAGAAATCGCGAACGAGCCCTCGAATAATGGCATTCGAAGTGTAGTGGACAAATTCTGGGAAGCGTGGCAAGACCTAACCGCCCATCCCGAAAGCGAAGCGGTGCGCGCGGTTTTAAGTGAGCGTGGCAGTGCGGTAGCCGATACATTTCAGCATACCTATAAGCAGCTGTTCGAATTGCGTGAAGACCTGAACGCAGCAGTACGAATTAAGGTTGATGAAGTCAACTCCATAGCTATTCAGATAAGTGAATTGAATCTAAAAATAACATCGATAAAAAATTCCGGTAAAAATCCTAATGATTTGGAAGACAAGCGCGATTTACTCTTAGATCGACTGAGTCAAATCGTAGATATAGATTATAAGCATGATGAGCGAGACATGGTGAACGTTCGTATCGGGGGGCGCGACCTCATCCAGGGTACGGATGTAAATATGTTAGATACTATTAGGGATAATGAAGGCATGCATATGGTGGTGTGGGCAGTAGATCAGACCCGTACCCGTATCAGCTCGGGAGAGATAGGAGCATACCTAGATGCACGCGGAAGAACCAATTTCAGCAGTGAAAGGGAGCCTTCGCAGTTCAAAGAAATAGTGCCCAATATGATAGCTGAACTAAATGCCATTGCCAAGACAATTATAACCAAGACGAACGAAATACATAGAGCAGGATATAGCTTGAATAATCAGACGGCGAGTCCAGACAATGCTAACTTCTTTAACATGCCTTCGGTAGCAGAGGATCAATTCGAGGATTGGGCGAAATTCATCAGTGTTAATTTGATGATAATCAGTGATCCGAAAAACATCGCCGCGGCGTCTAACCCGACTTGGACTGCCGGAGTGCAGAGCAATTTCGGTGATGGCAAGAATGCGCTAAAAATTGCGCAGTTGAAGCATGATATGAATCTGGAAAATCCGAAGATAGAGACGGATGATATTGCGGTCACAGCTGATGCTGACATTAGTCTCAGTATTATGTATGGCGGCAAGAAATACAATATTGCGATTACTGGAGCTACCTATAGTGACGAAGCACAACGCGCAGCAGCCATAGAAAATGCAATTAACAGTAATCCGGTGCTAGTTAATGCAGGGATAACCGTTACCGCTAATGGCGACAAAATAGAAATCGCATCAACCGATGTGAATTTCAGAGGGGTTACGGCATTAACGATAAACAATACCTCTTACGGCGACTTCCAGAACCTAATGATTCATTCGGTTACAGTTGATGATTATTGGCGCTCGGTTGTTGCTGACTTAGGTGTGGATCGGCAAGAAGCAAAAAGAATGGATGAAAACCAAGTGCTGATCTTAGCTGAGCTCACGAATAAAAAAGAGTCGATGAGCGGAGTTCAAATAGATGAAGAAGGAACCAACATCATAAAGTTTCAAAATGCTTACAATGCCGCCGCGAGATTAATAACCACTGTAGACGAAATGTTAGATGTATTAATTAACCGAACCGGCGTAGTAGGGAGGTAGTATTAAATGGTGCGCATAACCAACAAAATGATGGTAAATGACATGAATTTATACATCAACAACAATTTAAAACGTATGAGCAGCCTCCTGGAACAGCAGGCAACCACAAAAAAACTCAATCGTCCTTCCGATAATCCGGCCGATTCAGTTAAAGCCTTGCGCTTGCGAACCAACATTACTGAAACGGACCAGTACGTTCGCAATATGAAAGAGGGGCTGGGATTTCTAGAGACTACCGACTCGACCCTTGATGAAATTACTCAAGTCATGCAAAGGATCAGGGAGCAAATTGTTTACGCTGGGACCGATACCAATTCCCCCCTAGAGCGAGATGCGATTTGCAAAGAAATAAGCCAGCTTAGGGAACACATGATGACGGTTGCTAATACCACTCATGGCAGCAAATACATTTTTGCTGGAACTAATGTAACCCAGAGGCCGTGTATTGATGCCAACAGTAAATGGACCGGCAACAGCAATGAACTTTTGCTGGAGATAGGGGTTGGAGTTACCTTCCCGATGAATATTGAAATGAAGGACTTCTTCGGTAACCCTGATGGCTTAGATAGTGGCGGCAACCCAGATGGTGGCATATATGATTTTCTATTACAACTAGAGAAAAATCTTACGGATACGATTCCGGGCTCAGATCCGCCGCGAACACTAGATGCCGATCTAATCAGAGGCTGCTTAGATGAAATGGATGCTAAGATGAATCAACTGCTAACCAAAAGAGCAACCCTGGGAGCAAAAGTCAACCGCTTAGAACTGCAGATGAACCGGATGCTAGATACTAATCTCAACTATGAAGGATTACTTGCTGAGGTTGAAGACGCAGATATGAGCGAACTGATAACACAGATAAACATGCAGGAAAGTATCTATAAAGCATCACTAGCGATAGGAGCGCGTATTATTCAGCCGACCCTGATCGATTTCTTGAACTAATTATGATTAGCATTTAATAACTTGCCTTAGCGCGATCAGCAATCTTAATAGTCTGCTCAGCAGACATCAGTAGCCCTCTTGAGAGTAATACTATTAGCATTAGCTGGATCCAAAGATTTGCGCGATATTAAATGGGGAATGGTAAAGTTAAATGCCTTAGCTAGTGAATAGTGTGTAAAGGAGGTTCATGATGGAGCTTAAGATAAACCAACAATATGCGAAAATTGGAATGGACATCAAAGAGCCGGTCCTCAAGCTAGAGATTAGCGAACCTCAGTTGCAGACAACTACTAGTCGGGCAGAACTGAGTATTGAAGCCGGGCAGGCGGTTCTGCACATTGATCAAAGTCAATGCTTTGCCGATGCCGGGTTAAGAAACCTAACTCAATTCGCCGCTTACTGCGGAAGTCTTGCTTACAATGATTACTCCAAAGGATTAGACAGAGTTGTGGGCGAAGGCCATATGTTAGCAAGAATCGAAGATGGAGCATCAATCTCGCAAGTTGCTTTCAACCGCTGCAATCCTGCTCCGGATCCGATAACTGTCGTAGCGATTCCTAAGCAGCCGCCTCGGACATGGTTTGACTCAACTCCGGTAAAATATGATTATTCGCCAGCACAAGTTCAGTCCGAATTGCGGCGCGGAAATGTGGAGAACAATTGTGAAAGAGGATATGTAGATATATATTTACTGCAAAAAAACAGTATAGAGATAAACTGGGTGAATAATAATTACGATATATATGCATAAGTGAAGTGAAATCGTAAGAAGGAGATTAAATTTTGAGTACAACCACCCCTAATGAAATGAACTATATTATATTTAAAGAAGGAATACCAGGATTTGACAAAGATAAGAAGTTTATTATCATGCCGGTGGAAGATGAAGGTCCGTTCTATTATTTACAATCATTAGATTCAGATCTTTGTTTATTAATCGCAGACCCTTTCGTATTTTTTCCCGATTACCAGATTGATTTGCCTGATGAGCAGGTAAATATCTTAGGGCAGGGTGAAGCTCACGAGAAGCTGGTAGTTTATGTGATACTAACCTTGCATGAAGATTTCAGATTAACTACAGCGAATCTTATGGCTCCGATAATCGTCAATGCCATCACCCGCAACGGAGTACAGTATATTCCGCAGCAATCGGGGTATAGTTCGAAAAGTGTGATCTTTGCAGCTAAGAATAAGCCTGCACAAGAAGGAGGCTTATAAGATGCTGGTACTAAACCGGAAAAAAGGCGAAAGCATAATTATCGATGACACCATAGAGATACAGATCATAGAAGTTCAAGGAGATAATATTAAGATCGGCATAGAGGCGCCGAGAGACGTGCGCATACTGCGCAAGGAACTATTCCAGGAAATAATCGAAACTAATATTGAAGCAAGTCACAATCTAAATGAACTAAAGGAAATAATAAGCAAGCTAAAAACTAATCAATAGATAATAACCAAAATAAACGAGTAAAGAAGGGATAACATGGCAAACAGAATCAGCGGATTAATAAGCGGTATGGATACTGACTCCGTAATCCAGAAAATGATAACTACCCAAAAAGCCCGATTGGTAGATACATATTTACAAAAAAATCAAGTAATTAAATGGAAACAAGAGTCTTACCGCGAGACCAACACCAAATTATTAGCTTTAAGAAATGCGGCCTTTGATCTCAAGCTGGACAGCTCGTTTCAAGCTAAGAAAGTAGAATCGAATAATACCTATGTCAGCGCAACCGGTAATTCGAGCGCGATAGAAGGAACTTATAGCTTAGAAGTTATTAGCATAGCCAAAGGTGCGACGAAAGAAAGCTCGCCGATTGGAGGCTATGTTCATAATGGCAACGACAGATCATTTGATTTAACCGGAGAATTTGGGACAGCCACTATTACCGTGAAAGACGGACAAACGCTGCATGATGTTGTTAAATCAATTAATGCTGTTTCTAGCAAAACTGGAATCAGGGCCATATATGATGAAGATAACGGAAAATTCTATCTGAATTCTACTAAGACCGGCAGCCAAGCTAAGGTGCATTTCAATGATACTAATAATTTCATGAAAAACATACTTAAAATGGATCAATCCGGAGCACTAGGTACTGATGCCAAGGTCAAATTTAATGATGGTGCGGAGCAGATCTTTTCCAGTAATTCTTTTACTATAAATGGAATTTCATTTAATGTTCGCAAAGCGGGAGAGACGGCGCATGTTACCGTGAAAAATGATGTCGATACCGCCTTCAATAAAATTAAAGCTTTCGTAGAAGCCTATAACAATGTTGTGACCTTTATGGATTCCAAGATCAATGAGAAGCGCTATTCTGATTATGCTCCCCTAACAGATGAGCAAAAAGAAAGCATGAAAGAAAAAGATATCGAGCTGTGGGAAGAAAAGGCTAAAAGTGGCATGATGAAAGCCGATTCAATGTATAGCAGTATTTACAATAACTTGCGCATGGCTACTATGGATACGGTGCCGGGGCTATCAAGTGATAATCCTTATAAAAGCCTAATGGCCTTAGGTATTAAGACCAGCTCCTGGATGGATCAAGGAAAACTCTATATCGATGAAGCTCGATTAAAAGAGGCCCTAGAGACCAATCCTGAAGCAGTGCAAGAACTCTTCATGAAGACGGATGATGATGGCGTAAATATCGGCCTGTCGGCTAAAATCTATGATAATATCACCGAGAGCATGAAAAAGATCACCGATAAAGCAGGCTCAGACATAACCTCGGTTGATTTCAGTTACCTGGGCCAAGAAGTCGAACGCAATAACGAGATAATAGCTAGAGGCGAAGAGAGACTTCAGCAAATGGCAGACCGCTATTATGCTCAGTTTGCAGCGATGGAGCAACTGATGGCCAGGATAGAAGCCCAGTCTACATGGCTAACACAACAGTTGAGCAGCATAACAGGCGCTCAATAACATAACAGGTACATCATGCTAATACTAATTCGAATTTAAAAACACACCTTAGCGCGAATTAGTAAATACTATTTACCCTGGCCGCTCCAATAATTTTGGAGCGAAATTAATCAGGGAATAGTATAAGATTGCAAAAATATCGATAGAACCGCTTAATAATAAATGTAAAAATGGCTAGTCTGATGAGGGAAGCTCAGCGGATTAGCCATTCGTAATCTTGCCTACAATCAACAATATAGTCGACATAAATCGTATTACTAAATATTTCAAAGAAAACAAGGCAGCGTTTTGCGGAGAGCATCTTCCGATAATGATTATCAGTTAGAAATGGGCTTTCGTAAGTAGGAAATCGATGCGGGTTCTCAGACCAAGATTCGATATCTGCTAGGATCTCATTCATCAGGCGTTGTGCTGCGACTCGACTGACTTTTGCCGAAAAGTAAACATGAGTGTCGAGCGTAGCGAGAGCGGCTTCCGAGATGGTAATATCATAAGTAGGCTAGATATTTATTATCTGCCTCGGCCTTTTCGATCGTTTCTGTAAGTATCTTGCGAACTTCGCTCAAAGAATAACCACTAGCACCGCTCAAGCGAGCTGTGCGGATGCTAAATAAATCTTCTGCCAATTTAAGCTCTTTGGCTTGCCTCTCGAAAGCAGTGATATCCATAACGACAAGATCGCCTTCTCCATTCTTAGTGAGATAAACAGGTTCACCACTTTCTTTGCAGAGTTTAGATATTTCATTATAATTACTTCGAATTGATGCTGATGCCTTGATATACACGAATTACACCTCCAATGATAGTCATATTATACTTGCATATTACCATGCCAACAATATGGAGAATAATTCTATTTACCCCCCCTTCCTTGATAATCCAAGTGCATTGCTAATAGTCGATAATATCAAAATGCAATAATTTCGAATGGCTTTCGCCCAATGTGCTATAAATCTAGCCTTAACATAGGACCTAAGGGTTAAAAATGTGAAATTTATTAAATTTAGCGTAATAATTAGAAATCAAGAGAATGGCAGCAATAAATTGCGGTATCGCCTCTATACAAACGCAAATAACCCTAAAACATTAAAAGATAATGACGATAACTAAAACGTAAGCAAAAAGACAAGATCTTAAGAGGAGGGTAGAGCCAACAAGTTCATAGAATAAGTAACAAATAAACAAAAAATATTTGCCCTACAAGGACGTAGGAGCTGAAAATTCAAGGAGGAATTTTATAATGATAATAAACCATAATTTACCGGCGATGAATACCCACAGACAACTAACACTAAACAGCGGCAACACTGCAAAAGCATTGGAAAAACTATCATCAGGCTACAGAATTAACCGGGCAGGCGATGATGCTGCAGGTCTAGCTATCTCTGAAAAAATGAGAGCTCAAATTCGCGGCTTAAACATGGCTTCCAAGAACTCTCAAGATGCTATTTCTTTAGTACAAACTGCAGAAGGTGCATTGCAGGAAACTCATAACATTCTGCAAAGAATGCGGGAATTAGCCGTTCAGTCATCCTCTGATACCAATGAAAAAACTGTTGACAGAGCAGCTTTACAAGCTGAATTTAAACAGTTGCAGGATGAAATTGACGATATTGCTTCCAAGACCCGCTTCAATGACCAAAATCTTGTTGATGGAACGTTTCAAAAAAGTCGTTTGATTGTAGGAAGTGGATCATTAGCTGGTGTTAATAGTGGAAGTATTACTGGAATTTCTGTAGATAGAGCTGTACTTCTTGGCACCAATACAATAAATATTGCTGGAGTTTCGGGATCAACAGCATATATAGCTACAGGAAATTCTGGCACCGCTGCCGATGGATTCTTCTCAGGTTCATTGTCTGGAATAGGAGTAATGTCAGGAACTACAATCACTTTCTCGGGCACCACTACAGATGTTCACAATGGTAATACTTATTATCTTAATGTTACAGGTAGTGAAGTCGAAAACATGACATTCCAACTTTTGGACTCGAATGGAAATATTGTTAGCACAGTGCAGAATTATGACACTACCGTGTTCAGTTCTCAAGGATCAGGAGTTATAAATTTTACTGGTGTTGGTAAAATGACTATAAGTAGTGTTGCAAACACAGTCGATAATTCCGATATTGCTTCAATTAAAGCCCTAACAGGAACGCGTGTAGCTTTATCTGGAGGTGTAAGCCCAACAGTTACTCCAGGTGTTAAGGGTGCTATGAACTTTACTTTAAACGGCGAGACAGTTACTCTTCATAAAGGGGATTCCGTAGTTAATTTTAGAAATAATGGAGTATCGTTTTCGTTCAAGGCTCTTACTGATAAAGATTTAACGGCAGGTGGTGCTGCTATTAAATTTGGAACTGCATCTATAACAGTTAATGTAAGTGAAATTCATGGAGCGAAATTAACTATCCAAACCGGCGCCAATGAAGGTGACGAGATGAGAATCAACATTGATGCCATGAATACCAGTATGTTAGGAGTTAACTTCTCAAGTATAGAAACTAGAGAGGATGCTGCCAAAGCCATTACTGATGTAAACACTGCTATCAATAAAGTTTCTACCCAAAGATCAGCACTTGGTGCATTGCAGAATCGATTGACCCATAAGATCGCTAACCTGGATACATCTGCTGAGAACTTACAAGCTGCAGAAAGCCGGATTCGCGACGTAGATATGGCGAAGGAAATGATGAACTTCACCAAGCAGAACATCCTAACTCAAGCTGCTACAGCCATGTTAGCCCAAGCAAACCAATTGCCGCAGAATGTGTTGCAATTACTCAGATAGTTAACCATCTTTCTACAAACCTAAGCGGGGAATTAATTCCCCGCTTTTTTTATGAAATCTTTCAAGAATTCGGCTCACTCACCGATAATAAAAATATCATACTAATCTACTTCTATAAATCAAAGCGGGGGTAATATGAACTTTAAAATACTAGAATTTTCTCAAGATCTGCCTCTAACAGAAGATGCCCTATTGATTATCGTGGAAAAAATTAATGTATTCAAAGATGAAAGATCATTATTATTCAGTCATATGGTCATTAATGGAGAAGCAAAATATACTGATGCATTAGATTATATTGCGGCAAATATTGAGAACATTCGAGAAATAGAGGCTGTTTTGCAAACTAAGTCGCAATATGTTTCGCGCCTAATTCTTGAGCTCTACGGAGTATTAGAGCAATCCATCTCACAGATTATTAGTTTAGGAAAATTGTTTGTATTTAACAACAATGAAATATGGAATGAACTTGCCAGTTTTATAAATGAAATGCAATACCTTGTGCAGGTTTACAATGAAATATTGAAATATCGGCAGGAACTTAACTCGAATCATAGCGATATTGATTGGAGAGTAATTGAAAGTGCTTATAATTCTTTTACAGGAGGATTGGCGGTCATGAATTCTTATGTCGAAATTAACGACACCGTACTTGTTGCTGATATGATTTTATATGAAATTGTTCCTTCATTAGAAAAGATTCATGCAATTTTAGGCGAACGAATAGAGAAAGAGGTTAACAATGCTTAGTATAGATAATATTAATTTGCTTAAAAGTAGATTTTCTTCTTTATATACTGATTTGCATGAATACGAACAGAGTGATTCACTGGTGGATTTTGAATCTGTTATTGCGAAGAGTGGAGACCCAACTATTAAGGTACGAAACGAAGAAAATGAAATCTACCTACATAGTACTTTTAATCCCATTACAGAAGCTGAGATTATTTTAGAGCAGTATACGGACAATAGTGCTTATGAGCATATAGTTTTCTACGGTACTGGGTTAGGCTATCATATCAGAGCTTTTATGGATAAATATCCCAAAAAAAAGTACTATATTTATGAACCCAGTTTGCCTTTGCTTTATGAATTTCTTTCACTAAATGACTTAAACAGACAGATTGAGTGCATTGGATATGGCAGTGAAATCACCTCAATGGAAGCTTTTATGCTAACAATAATGCAAAAAAGCAAAAAATACGTACAGATTATCGATTTGCCTGCACACAAGAATATTTTTCGAGATGAGTACAGCCAATTTATTAGTTCTTTTCAGAAAATTGTTAAGAGTAACAGATTCGAGGTAAGAACAGATTTTACTTTCCAAAAACAGTGGGTTTTAAGTGCTATGAATAATTATCCACATATTTTAGAATCTAATAACATCCTAGAGTATGCCAATTTATTTAAAGGTAAAACGGCTATTATAGCTGCAGCCGGACCTTCACTAACCGAAGACATGGAAAACCTGCGTTTTATTAAGGAAAATGGCTTGGCGTATATATTCTCAGTGGGCTCAGCAATAAATGCCTTTTTAAAGCATGGCTTTTACCCACATGCAGCCTGTTCGTATGATCCCCAGTTAGAAGAGTATGACAGTGTTTTTCATAAGCTGCTAGAAGAGAATATTACAGAGATTCCTTTGCTTTTTGCCAGCACGACCGGCACGGCTGTCAGCAAATACCCGGGAGATAAGCTGCACATGATAATTAACCAAGACACACTGGCACCGCACTATTTGAAACTGTTTGATGGACGGCGTCCGTTTATAGTGCATGATGCACCTACAATATCAGCAGTAACTTTAGAACTTCTTTATCTATTAGGATTTAGCACGATAGTTTTTGCAGGGCAAAATTTAGCATTCTTAAATGACAAGGAGTATGCTGAAGGTATTGACTATCGCAGTTATCAAAATGATAAATCCAATGTGGTTGAAGATGTATATGGCAAGGATGTATATACTAATGAGAGCTTTAATGTTTTTAGAAATTCGATTGAAACGTATATAGCTAATATGGCAGAAGTGAAGTTCATTAATTCGACCAAGGGTGGAGCCAAAATAGAAGGAGCTGAGTTTATCCCTTTGGAGGAGCTTATCCGTCAGGAACTAAAAGAGAGAGTTGTAGATGATGATTGGTACAAAAAAGAATGTATCGCATATGATCATGAGTTTTTACACCTTCAGAGCAAAAACATGGAAATCGCCTACGAGCAATATCAAAAACACTTACAAAAAATTGAAGATGCCTTAAACAATATTGTAAGTTTATATAGAAATCAAAACTATAAACAAATCGAGAAAATGTATAGTAAATTCGATAGTATAATTCAAAAAATTAATAACAATGAATTTGCAATTACTTTCGTATTCCCTATGAATAGACTATATTATAATTTTTTGCAAAACGATATTAATAATACTCTAATAGAAAAAAATCCACGTCTTAAAGCTGAACAACTAATAAACCAAATGAGGAAATACATTTATTTATGCAAACAAGATTTAAAGACCATCTATCCGAAACTACAAGAGATTCACAAAAAATTTCAAGAATACTACGATCTACAGCTGGAGGAAAATGCGCATGATTAATCTCATCAAGTGCAATAAATGCCTTACTCCTGAAACTCATGAAGCCATTTCATTTGACGAGCAAGGTGTATGCAATGTTTGCCGTCAAAATGAATATAAGCAAGAAAAAATAGACTGGGAAAAAAGGGAAGAAGACTTAGAAAGAATTTTAGCTGAATACCGAAACAAATATGACTATGATTGCATTGTTCCTTTTAGCGGCGGTAAAGATAGTACATACATTTTATGGGTATTGGTAAAAAAATATCGTTTGAAACCATTAGTAGTATCCTACGATCATGGTTTCTATCGTCCCACTCTGGAAGAGAACAAAAAGAGAACCTTTCGTAAATTAGGAGTAGATGTTCTAACTTTTAGTACTAATTGGCAAATAGTTAAAAAACTCATGCTTGTTAGTATGAAGCAAACCGGTGATTTTTGCTGGCATTGCCATTCTGGAATTTTTGCCTATCCTATGCAGGTTGCGATAAAATATCAAGTGCCGCTAGTTATTTGGGGAGAGCCCAGTGCGGAGTATACTTCTCATTATACCTATGAACAAGTGGAAGAAGTCAATGAAGAAAGATTTAATCAAGTTACTAATCTAGGGATTAATTCTGCTGATATGCTGAAACTGCTTGATGATCCAACAGTTGATGAAAGAGACTTGCGTCCATATGCTTACCCGAAACTCGAAGACCTGATGAGATTAAACTATCGCTCATTTTGTCTCGGCAGTTACATTCCTTGGGATGTAAAAAAACAAGTTGAAATAATTAAATCCGAGCTTGACTGGAGAGAAGAAGAAGTCGAAGGGGTTCCTCCCGGATATGGCTATGAAAAAATTGAATGTGCCATGCAAGGCATTAGGGATTATCTGAAATACATAAAGAGGGGTTATGCACGCACTTCTCATTTAACCAGTATTGATATCCGCAATAATAGAATCAGCCGAGAAACAGCAATTAGCCTGGTAAATGAATACGAAGGTAAACGCCCGGCTAGCTTAGAAGTTTTCTTAGATTATGTGGGAATATCAGAAAAGGAATTCAATGAAATAGCACTTAGTCAATTGATAAAACCCAATGAATGCGATCCTAAAATACTTGATAAAGGCAATGAATTATGGGATCAGAAGCTCTGGTATAAGGAGAATACTCCAAATAAGTCAATAAGGGAATTGGCAATCGAAAACCAAAGACTTCAAAAAGAGAATATAGAGCTAAAAATGAAACTGCAAGACTAATAAATACAAAGGAAAAGACATGAAGGGCTTAATATCTGGTAATAGAATATATTTATCGAGACTTAGTATTAACGATGTTAGCGAAAAATATGCTCAATGGTTGAATGATATTGATATCAATAGATTTCTGGAAAGCAGGTTTTCTGCTAACTCGATTGAAACGATCAGGGATTTCGTTCAGAGAATGGAAATGAGCAATGATTCGGTTCTAACAGGAATCTTTACGATTAATGATCATAATCATATAGGTAATATCAAACTCGGGGGTATTAATTGGGTTCACCGTTATGGAGATATTGGCCTCTTGATTGGAGAAAAAGAATACTGGGGCCAAGGCTATGGCAGTGAAGCCATTAAGCTTATAGCAGATTATGCGTTTAACTGCTTAAACCTCCACAAAGTGTGGGCGGGATGCTATGTTAACAATGTCGGCTCTGTTAATGCCTTTAGAAAAGCTGGCTTTTATGAAGAAGCTTGTATAAAGAAACAATACTTTTATCAAGGAGAATATATTGACGGCATTACATTGGCAAAGTTTCAGGAGCAAGGATAATGATAATTGCAATAATTCAAGCTCGGATGGGATCAAGCAGGCTACCCGAGAAGGTATTAAAAAAAGTACTAGGAAAGCCTCTGCTAACTTATCAGATAGAGAGAATAAAATTAGCGGGAGTTTATGATGAAATAGTAATCGCCACCACATGCAGGGCAGAGGATGATAAAATACTGGGTTGGGCTGAGGCAAATAAAACCAAGTGCTTTAGGGGGAGCGGTGAGGACGTACTTGATCGCTATTATCAAGCAGCGCTTTCGCTGGACTTAGAAGAAAATGACATTATCACTCGCTTAACAGCTGATTGTCCTTTGCTTGATCCAGCGATAATTATAAGCTGTGTTAATGAATTTATACAAGGAAATTACGATTATTTATCTAATACTGATCCTCCAACTTTTCCAGATGGAATGGATGTAGAGGTATTCTCATTTAAAACATTAAAAACAGCTTGGGAAAATGCCAAGCTGCCTTCAGAAAGAGAACATGTTACCCCATACATACGAAATCATTCCGATTTTTTTAAAATGGGTCAGATTAAAAATGAGATTGATTATTCTAACTTTCGTCTAACTGTTGACGAACAAGAAGACTACGAACTAATTTCAAAGATTATTGCTGAGTTGTATCCGAATAATAAAAGCTTTGATTTGTTAGACATCATTGATCTCCTGGAAAAACACCCGGAGTGGCAGGATATCAATAGAAGGTTTGAGCGCAACGAAGGATATAAAAACTCACTTCTTGCTGAACAGAAAGGCTGAGCTAAATGCTGAATAAATTATGTTTAGGAACGGTTCAATTAGGTTTGCCTTATGGAGTGAATAATAAGGTGGGAAAACCTACAAAAGAAGAATCCGAGGCAATACTGGATACTGCGTATCGTGCAGGTATCAGGATTTTCGATACTGCCGCTGCTTATGGTAATGCCGAAGAAATAATTGGCGATTGGATTAGGACACGTAATCTGCAAAAACAAGTCAAGATAATATCTAAGTTAAGACCCAATATCTTAGAGGATGATCATTTTCCAATTCCAGAGGTCATAAGGCGCGAAGTGGAGAAATCCTTGGAACAGCTTAATATAGGTAAACTAGAAGGATATCTATTACATACTCCAAGTTATTTCTATAATAAAGCTGTTATTGAAGGTTTAGAGCAGGTCAAAGCAATAGGTTTAGTAGAAAACATTGGCGTTTCAATATATGAGACCCAAGAGGCGTTAGATGTCGCTGCTTCTGAGCGCATCGACTATATTCAGATTCCCTATAATATTTTAGATCAGCGATTAGATAGAACAGAGTTTTTTAGTCTTACGAAGAAGAATAGAATCAAAGTTTTTGCGCGAAGCCCTTTTTTGCAAGGACTCTTATTTATGGAGCCGGAAGAGGCACGCCTCAAAAATGAAAGATCAGAGAAGTACTTGACGCAAATGCGCAAAATAATTATTGATCATAACGAAAAAATAGCTAATATAGCCTTGAAGTTTTCTCATCAACATGCTGGTATCGACTATATTGTATTTGGCGTAGACAATTCCGTACAATTAGAAGAAAACGTATTAATATCAAAAAAGGTAGAAGTTAATGCTAAATGTTTAGAAGAACTCAAAGAAAGATTTGCTTATATCGAAAAAGAAGTTATTTTCCCAAGTCTATGGGCTAAGAAAAAAGGAGTCGAATGAATGTCTAGATTCTATGAACAATCAGAACTTATGCTTGAAAGAGCTTTGAAAAGTATACCATTGGGAACGCAAACCTTTAGCAAAAGCAAAACTCAGTATCCACTCGGAGTTTCACCTTTTTACATTGATAGAGGCCAGGGTAGTCACGTTTGGGATGTTGATGGCAATGAATATATAGATTTTATCTGTGCTTTAGACAGCCTATCTCTTGGTTACAATGACCCTGATGTTTTGGAAGCTGTACGAAAACAACTTGAGATCGGAACCATTTTCTCTCTGCCGCACAAATTAGAAATTGAAGTAGCTGAACTGATTATTGATATGGTGCCTAGTGCTGAAATGGTACGATTCGGCAAGAATGGTTCTGATGCGACATCGGGTGCGGTTAGAGCAGCTCGATCTTATACTGGCCGTGATCACATTGCCGCCTGCGGTTATCATGGCTGGCAGGATTGGTATATTGGTGCAACTGCACGAAATGGTGGTGTGCCGAAAGCAATTTCTGATTTGACACATTTGTTTACCTACAATGATATTACATCGTTAGAGGAAATTTTTAATCAATATCCTAACAGTGTTGCAGCAGTGATTATGGAGCCGATGACATCGGTATTTCCTGATGCTGGCTTCTTATTAAAAGTTCAGGAAATTGCTCATAAAAATGGTGCCTTGTTTATTCTGGATGAGACAATAACTGGCTTTCGATTCGCCAATGGAGGAGCCCAAGAATACTTTGGATTAATGCCTGACTTATCTACTTTTGGTAAAGGAATTTCTAATGGCTATCCACTATCTGCAGTAGTCGGACGAAAAGAGATCATGCAGGAAATGGAAGAGATATTCTTTTCATTTACTTTTGGAGGTGAGCTTTTGTCGTTAGCTGCAGCTAAAGCTGTGCTAACTAAACTAAAAAAGGAGCCTATTATCGAAACAATTGCTAATCAAGGACAGAGAGTTATTAATGAAGTTAATCAACTGATTGATAAGTATAATTTGCAGCAAATAATGCATGTTAGTGGACATCCCTCATGGTCGTTTATTAATATATCTGATTCCGATGTTTATTCCAGCTGGGAAATTAAAACACTATTTCTCCAGGAAATGCTTGCTAACGGCATCCTTATATTAGGGACTCATAATATGAGCTACAGCCATGGTAATATTGAATTAGAAAGATTATTTGTCGTCTATAATCAGGTTTTATCTAAAATCGCGCTCGCCCTAGAAGAAAACAACTTGCCAAAGCAATTACGCTGTGAACCCCTGCAACCTCTATTTAAACTAAGATGATATATGGAGATCCGTTGAATTGAAACATAAAGTAGGAGTATTATTAGCAGTATCAAAGGAAGACCTACCTATAATTTTACAATGGCGCAATTCAGACGTTGTACGACCCTTTATGATTAACAATTGCCTTATTACTCAGGAAGAACATTATCGTTGGTTTAATTCTTTAGATTCAGAGCAAAACTGCTGTTTGATCTTCTTATATGATAACCGTCCGGTTGGATATGTCGGCTTTACTGAGATTAATGATTTTCATGAACGCTGTCAGTGGGGTTTTTATTTGGGCGAAAGTGATTTGCCACCTGGTACTGGATACTTGATGGGAAGGTTAGCTATGGATTATGCCTTCAACCAATTAAAGCTTAATCGGGTATACAGCTATATACTACCAAATAACGAACGAAGTATTAATTATCATAAGAAGCTGGGTTTTCTAGAGGAAGGATATCTTAAAGGGCATGTTAAACGGGATGGGAAATACGAAGACTTAATTATGATGGCTTTAATAAAAAACAATTGGAAAACTTTGAAAGAGTGAATTAAATGCAAGATATTTCGATGGGTAAGTTTAAAACAATATCTCAAAAGCGTCCCTTCATCGTAGCTGAAATGTCAGGCAATCACAATCAATCGCTAGATCATGCATTAAAGATTGTAGAAGCAGCAGCTGATTCAGGTGTTCATGCCTTGAAACTGCAGACTTATACGGCGGATACTTTAACCTTAGATGTTAAGAACGAAGATTTCTATATAGGGGATGAAAACAGCTTATGGCAAGGCAAGAATTTGTATGAGTTATACCAAGAAGCCTATACCCCTTGGGAATGGCATGAACCTATTTTTGCTCGCGCTCGGGAATTAGGATTGGAGGTTTTTAGCACTCCTTTTGATGAAACCGCGGTTGATTTTCTGGAAGAATTAAAAGTACCATTTTATAAAATTGCCTCTTTTGAAAACACTGATTTACCCTTAATACGTAAAGCGGCTTCTACTGGTAAGCCTTTAATTATTTCCACCGGTATGGCTTCAATTGCTGAGCTGGATGAAACTGTGCGTACCGCACGTGCGGCAGGTTGTGAGGACTTAATTCTCTTAAAATGCACTAGTTCTTATCCGGCTGACCCCAGTGATACTAATCTATTAACGATTCCCCATATGCGGGAGCTGTTTAACTGCGAAATCGGATTATCTGATCATACTATGGGGATGGGAGCAGCATTGGCATCTATTGCACTGGGGGTTCGTTTTATTGAAAAGCATTTTACCATATCGCGTGCTGAGGGCGGAGTAGATTCGGCCTTCTCTATGGAGCCGGAAGAAATGAAGCAGCTGGTAATCGAATCTGAGCGGGCTTTTCAAGCCTTAGGTGCTATCAAGTACGGTGCCGGTGAACAAGAGAAGAAATCATTGCAATTTCGCCGTTCTTTGTACATAGCGCAGGATATTAAAGCTGGAGATGTTCTTACTCCCGAAAATTTGCGCATTGTCAGGCCGGGTTATGGTTTAGAGCCTAAGTATTATGATTTATTTTTGGGGAAAAGAGTCAAACAGGATGCGGTGAAAGGAACTCGGGTTTCTTGGGGAATTGTAAATTTTGTCTAAATCTGATAGATTCAAAACGGTGTTAATCAAGAGTAATAAATGAGGTAGTCTGATGATAACGAAGAACGATTTATATAAATTGGCTGTTAAGCTGTTTCCCATTAACAGAAGTATTACCGGTGATGGGGTGCGGGAGACTTTAAAAATATTAAAAGCTGTTTGTAGTAGTATTAATGTTTATGAAGTACCTACGGGTACTCAGGTTTTTGATTGGGAAATTCCAAAGGAATGGAATATTTGGGACGCCTATATAGAAGATGAAGAAGGCAATAGGATCTTAAATTTCAAGGAGAACAATTTACATATTGTTGGATATTCGAAGCCGATTGATACATATATGGATTTAGAGGAATTGAATAATTACATTCACTCTATAGTAGAGTATCCAGAAGCCATACCATATATTACTTCGTACTATAGAGAAAATTTCGGATTTTGTATGGCCTATGAAAAGAGAAAAAACCTCGAAGCAGGCAAATATCATGTTCGTATAGATTCAGAATTTAAGGACGGAAGTCTAACGTATGGTGAAATAATTCTGCCTGGAAAAAGCAAAAAAGAGGTTTTTATATCAACATATATTTGTCACCCGTCAATGGCCAATAATGAGTTGTCAGGACCATGTGTCTCAATTTACTTAGCAAAATGGCTTGAAACTATTGATAGAAACTATACATATAGGATTATTTTTGTACCGGAGACAATTGGTTCATTGACATATTTGAGCAAGAATTTAGATGAAATGAAACGGAATATAATTGCCGGTTTTAATATTACTTGTGTAGGTGATAACGGCAATTTCTCATATATTCCTTCGAAATATGGCAATACATTAGCCGACAAGATTAGTAAAAATGTTTTAAATTCTCATTGTGATGATTATTTTACTTATTCTTTTCTGGAAAGGGGCTCAGATGAACGCCAGTACTGCAGCCCAGGAGTGGATTTACCAGTTGTAAGTATTATGCGAAGTAAGTATGGTGAATATAAAGAATATCACACATCGAAGGATGATCTGAGCTTTATATCACCAGAAGGTTTATTTGGTTCATTTGAAATCTATAAAAAATGTATCAATGCCCTTGAAAATAACAAATGTTATAGAGCATCGAAACTAGGCGAACCTCATCTGGGTAAATACGGATTATACCAAAATGTTGGCAACACCGGCATCACTTCATATACCCGTAAAATTAGTGATTTCCTAGTGTATTGTGATGGAACGAATGATTTGGTGGATATTAGTAATATAATTAATGTTCCTACTGAAGAGTTAATCGAAATATCTGAGGTTCTGAAGCAAAACGAACTAATTCACTTAGCTTAGCAAGTAAATGTTAGGAGGGATTAGAATGTCATATATTAAGTCAGCTGAAATAGTTAACCATCTAAATATTACAAAGGGTGATACACTTTTTATATCTTCTGGAATCTCCAAGCTAGCTAAGGTATGCAAGGAAAATAATGATATATTTGACGGAAACGAATTTATTGAGCTTATACAAAAAAAAATCGGACCTGAAGGCACACTTCTCTTTCCAACATATAATTGGAGTTTTTGTCAAGGCAAACCATTCAATTATTATGAGACTCCTTCTGAGACGGGAACATTAAGCCAAATCGCTCTAGATAGAGCAGACTTTGAGAGAACAAGACATCCTATTTACTCGTTTGCAGTATGGGGTAAAGACAAAGATTATTTGTGTAGCCTGACTAATCAATCTTCTTTTGGGCATGACTCACCTTTTGCTCATTTGCACAAAGTTAATGCCAAAAACTTAATTATTGACGTTAAATTTCAGAATAGTTTTACATTTGTACACTATGTCGAAGAACAAGTTGGCAATATTCATTACAGATATATGAAAGATTTCAACAGTGTATATATTGATCGTGACGGCAGCGAATCGGACAGATCTTATTCCATGTTAGTAAGAGATCTTGATTTAGATGTCATTAATTTGGTGGATCCATACGAACCATTATTTATTGAAACAGGCTTCGAAAGTATTAATATTATTAACTCAATTTTTTTTAAAACCATTAATCTAGGTGATGTTTTTGATATTATTAAGAATGATATATTAAACAATAAAAGTAGAATGTTATGCAGTTACATTGGGCAATGAGCAAAACGCACGTATAAAGAAAAGCATTTCATGAGTAACAAGCATGAAGTGTTAAATACTTCGAAAAATGAGCTAAATATTGATGAACCCATCACGAAATAAGAAATCAAAAACGGGCAAACCAGGATTACTGATATTTATTTGAACATTTTCAAATTCCAACATCGAATTCCAGTTTATTTCGGGTTTTTTTGTTAGCTTCTCAAATTCCAAAGCATAAAAAAACATTTCGGCGAAATCGGCGTCTAATCCATGAGAATTTGAAAAATATTTCTTATTGTCAATATCTTTTTCTTCAATAAGAATAAAAATCGAATTCTGGAGTGATTCAATTAACTCTTTTTTTTCTTTGTAGTCATAAAGATTATCATTATCACCTTGGAAAGAAATTATTTGTGTTGTTCCACAATAATACTTATACAGCTTTGTCAAGTTTAAATCTGTCAAATGTTGAATCTTCCCCCTAGCTAGATAATCAGTTGAAGCTACTATGTAGACATCATTAAATTGAATTATTTCATTTCTAATGGATTTAAGGTATTTAGGTTCAAGCCATGCTGAATTATCAATAAGAAATGAGAAAAAATTAGGCATTAGAATATTACATAGATGCAATAAATAGGCTCCATGAGAGTGACCATATCCAATTATTCTATTATTATCATAATTTAAGCTGTTTTCAGCAAGAATTAGTTTAATCACTTCAATTGCGGTTATAATATCAATAGCTTGCATATAGCCCATATCATTAAATTCTTCGAGACATTCACTTTTTCTATAGATTGATATTGCGGGAAGAATGCCTCTTTTACCTTCTAATAAATTTAGTAAATTATTTGGATGACTTTTAAATTCTAATAATTCTTTCTTGTTGAAGATTGCATGGAAAGCATCTAGATTATTAAAATCAAATTTTTCACTGTCACACATAAAAGCGGAACCGAAGTAATCACATTGAATAGTAATTAGATTAAACTGGTCGGGAAACAGGTTGCGCATTTTGATATAAATATTTGAATCGATACTGGCTCCAAAACCAGGTACTAAGATCAATAAACCTGTTTCATTATTTACCCCGGCGGATGGGATCGAAAATTCTATTCTCAAATTCCTGCTATTCTGGGATTTCGTATAGATATTTGGATGGGCATTGATAATAATGCTATGGTGTTCTGGCACGTTTTCTCCAATCTTCTTTAATAAATGATATATAATCTTTTTCGAACAACCAAGCATTATTAATTAGATATCTTGAGGAAAAAACTTTCGTTGTGAAATTTTGAACGTGCCAAATGTTCTTTTTAGGCTAAAGTACACGAATGTGTCACGCTTTGGAGCCAAAGTAAATTGAAGTGAATCTGGGAAAAAGAGTCAAACAGGATGCGGTGAAAGGTACAAGATTATCCTGGGAGCTTATTTGAGTATTATTGAAGCTGAAATGGAAGCAATTATTACCATTCCCAAATGAGTCGTCGTGATTTATTATTCACGCAAACCCCTGCTCATTTTGTATACAGTATGCCGGACTGCTGGTTTACTTTGCATTGCAAGGTTTATTAACATAATTGCATAAAAGCTTTGTCATTAAATTTTTCTGTTGGCAGTAAAGGCAACCCGGCATCAGTGCAAACGACAAGCCTTGAAAGTAGGATATTTGGGCGATTTTCTTTCGGTTATTTGATGGTTCTTAAGTAAACTGCTTTCTCTAAGATCTATACCCCTAAAGAGCCCTTCTTGAGCATAGCTTTTATTTCCTCAATGGAATAACCCTTTTCCAATAATTCTATAACTTTTCCAGCACCTTCTTCTCTGCCTTCTTCTCTGCCTTCTTCTCTGCCTTCTTCTCTGCCCCTTTTTATGCCTTCTTCTCTGCCTCTTTTTATGCCTTCTTCTCTGCCCTTTATTCTGCCTTCTTCCAACCCTTTTTCCTGAGCCTCTCTTAAGGCATAGGACATAATGGCCTTGTGATCTTCTTCCATTTTTTCTAATAAATCAACCATTTTGCGCTCCTCCTTAGTCAGATTGCTTTTCTCGATAATCTGCGCCGCTTCTACAATATATTTTGGAGCTTCCCGGCTTACTTCTCCGTTCAAAAAGTACTGTCGCCAAAAACAATTATTCTTACTCAGTTTATCAGCTGGTTTAGTCAATTCAAAATAAACGATATTAATTAGACTGGGTTCCCATAACTTTATATGGTTTTCGAAATCATAAAGCTCAAATTTATGCAAAGGTATGGAGTCGTTTTTGAAAAAGTCAAACTTTAAAATATTTAATGAATACACTGGTAGCAGTGAGCTGTATTTTAAAGCATTCTTCTGTAAATCTTT
The DNA here is from genome assembly GCA_031553935.1 of Syntrophomonadaceae bacterium. Taxonomy (GTDB): domain Bacteria; phylum Bacillota; class Syntrophomonadia; order Syntrophomonadales; family Syntrophomonadaceae; genus JAISDD01. The sequence continues at coordinate 1,906 of JAVBKS010000023.1, read as the reverse complement.
GCGGCCATAATTGGAAACGAATTTATTAAAAGTATAATATAAAGATCTTTCGGTAAAAAAATCATGTGGACTTAATTGAAACTCTGCAGAAACGCCAAGCTCATCATTGATTAAGGCTGCTACGTCAACGATGGTTTCAAAAAACTTCTTCTCACTTATTATTTTGTTCATGCCTTCAATGCTGTAAGGAGTCTCGATTTTAATGTCTAAAGCTTCTATGGCGAAAAAATCTTTAATTAGCCCTTTTAAAATATGCTTATTTTCATTACTGGCAAATACTTTGCGAAAAGCTAAATCATTGGTGGGCAGAACAATGTCTTTTTTAGAGTGCAAAGACTCACCCCTCTTTATTATTTATTATACCAAGGAAGCAAAAACGAGCCAATCTAAATAAGTTGGAAAGTGGACTTCAATCCACTAACCCAATTTCCTGCTGTTTTTTAGTAGCTCTTCACCATGCTTACTTTAATAATGCTGATTCGCATTAATACTTGAGCCAATTTTTGCTAGAGCCGAAGGCGGGGTTGGTTCTATTAAAAATTATTTTTCGGTAAAAGAGTCAAACAGGATGCGGTGAAAGGAATGCGGGCTTCTTGGGAACTGAAACACTTGAGCGCTATTTTTGAGTCGTACTCGGAAGGGGAATATTAAAGAGGCGCAGCATTTCTTTCTGGGATTCCAGCTCGCACTCGGCAATAAATTCGATAAAGTTGTTTTCATTAATATGAGATTTTTCTAAAGCTTCAATATATTTATGCCGCAAGATTGGAGGGATGATAACCGGCAAGAAACGGTCTTGAATCAATGCTGCATTCATTATTAAGCGGGCGACTCTGCCGTTACCGTCCTTGAAAGGATGAATGCGAACAAATCTGCTGTGGAGAAGCGCTGCATATTCTACTGGATGGTATGAATCCCGTGAATTTTCAGCCCAGTCACATAATTCTGACATAGAATTCTTTATTTGCTTAACTTCGGTTACCGGATATTTTGATCCGGTAATAATTACTTGCATATTCCTATATTTACCGGCCTGCTGTTCTTCAATGTAGTGGTAAAACAAGCGGTGCAGCATTAGGATGTCTTTTTCTGTTATAGCTCTATGGTTTAATAAGTAAAACATGTACTCAAATGCCTGAGCATGACCAATAGCTTCGAAGGTATCCCGCAGGGGTTTTCCTCCTGCGGTTAAGCCGTCCTCGATTAAGATCTTGGTTTCGTTTTCAGTCAAAGTATTGCCTTCGATGGCATTAGAGGACCAGGTTAAGCCGATACGATAAAAGTTTTTTATTTGAGTTAGTGAATCACCCTCAAAAGGTCTTAATTCATTTATTTTATTCTGATAAATATTAATCTTTTCGAAAATGTCCATTTTACCCCACTCGCTGGAATTCATTATATCATATTTTGGGAATTGCTGCGTAGAGGCTTCATTTGATATAATTCCACTTCTTTGTTTATCTTAAATCGCAAGGTAAGTGCAACCCCTTTAAGGGAATGCAGTTGCAGTTAGTTGTCCAAATCATAATTAAAAAAGAAGATAAATTTTCATTGTATGACTAAATGCGACTCTTAATTATCTACATGTTTGCATAATTAAATGCAACCAAGTTATTGGAGCGAGGTTGCATTTAGTTTTTCAAATGAGGGTTAGTAGGTTACAGTTAATGTATATTAATAACAAGACTACAAAATCTATACCCCTAAAGAGCCCTTCTTAAGCATAGCTTTTATTTCCTCAATGGAATAACCCTTTTCCAATAATTCTATAACTTTTCCAGCACCTTCTTCTCTGCCTTTTTCAGCACCTTCTTCTCTGCCTTCTTCTCTGCCTTCTTCTCTGCCCCTTTTTATGCCTTCTTCTCTGCCTCTTTTTATGCCTTCTTCTCTGCCCTTTATTCTGCCT
>JAVBKS010000061.1:0-6729 GCA_031553935.1 Syntrophomonadaceae bacterium | reverse complement strand
CCATGTGCATAAATAACCGTTCTCGCCCATTTTGGTATACAATTCTTTGGGAAATTCCCCTGCTTCATCCCACTGAGCATAATTTGGTGTTATCTCTTTTTCCACAAAACTTGCTATCGCTTTGCGATACATTTCATGTTCAGGAGTATAGGGTATTATACTTTTCATTTGATTTCCTCCAATGCTATTTCCGAATTATTAATCATTTGTTAACAGCTACAGGAATATTTCCTGGAATTGCATCAGTTCCTATTGGTCCACTTGTAGTTTTTATTGGTCATTTTGAAATAAGAAATCTTGCTCCAGTATTCACCTCCCTCATTCTTTCAGCTCATGATTATTTGGCGAGTTGTAAAATAAGCAAATTAGTGAGTAAAAATAATATCACTTGGGCGGATTAACTCCTTAACAATAGTTCGCACTAATATGCCGGCATTCGTAAATCAAGATTGAAAACGACATTTTTTCTATTGCAGTTTTGATATACGTTAAAAAATTCAAAGCATTTATCCTATTGTTTTTGGTATTCATAATGTTGCACCAAAATAGACTATGATTTCGAATCCCAATAATTCATAATACATTTACATTAATGGCAATCGTTTAATTGTTATGCATATCTAAACTTTATCTTGATTTTATTAATAATTACGTATTGTGTCAATAATTTTGATATGTTTATCAAATTCAGGTTTGTAAATAGTTCCTTTTAAAAAGGAAAATCGAAATGGTTTAATTTGCCGAAGGCTATTTATATTATGAATAGTCTTCGGCATTATTGACTCAGCCTAAAACTCTTTTCCGATACATTTCTATCATTGCTGATACTCTAACTTCTACTAAGCGCAATGTCCGCCATCCACCATCAGACAAGAGCCGGTAATAAATGCTGATTCTTCACTTGCCAAGAAAAGAACGGCATTAGCTACATCCTGGGGATCCCCCAGTCTGCCTAATGGGTGTAAATCTATCATCATCTGCCTATGTTCTGGACTCTGGGTTAGCTTTTCAACTAGGGGAGTTAGTATAACCCCAGGGCAAACTGCATTAAAGCGGATGTTATTAGGGGCATAAGCTCTGGCAAAAGATTGAGTCATGAGTTTCACTGCACCCTTAGTAGCATTATAGGGGCAAGTATTAGCCCTAGCTAATATGCTTTCAATCGATCCCATATTGACTATTGCTGCGGGGGTACCTTGTTTGATCATTTGTTTAACAGCATGCTTATTGGTTAAGAAGACACCTTTAATATTTACATTGTATATGAGATCAAGATCTTCCTCGGTTTGATCAATCGGTGCCGCATAGGTTCCTCCAATACCGGCATTAGCAACTAGTACATCGAGCTTCCCGAATTTCTCAACCGTCTTGGCAACTAAACTGATTACTTGATCTTCTTTTGTTACATCAGTTTTTACGAATAGAGTCTCGAAACCATCGGCGTTTAAGCGGTCGGCTAAACTCTGCCCGGCTTCCTCATCAATATCAGCTATAACCACTTTGGCACCCTCATTGGCAAATGATATAACATCTGCTTCACCAAGCCCATGAGCTCCTCCGGTTACCATAACTACTTTTTCTGCAAATCTCTTTCTCATTCCATTTTCCCCTTTCATGCTCATTGCCTTTATTTACTAACCACGATTAGCATCTATATTTATGAAGGTATGAATAAATTTTGAAATTGAAGTAAAACGAGTTTTAAGAAAATATTCTGATTATTTAGAGGGCAGCTTGGTTAGACTTACACCCTCAGGGAGCTGCGTTTTGTGAAGCGGTTTATGATCTGTTTTCTTTCTGGTTATATTGCATGTTTTCTATGAACCCTTTGACTTGGGCATTGTTATAGCCAAGGGATTTCGCAATTTCTTCGCTGTTTGCATATTTTTCAATTACTCTATTTAAGCCCCATCTCTTTAGCAATAATGCCTTTCATAACTTCAGAGGTTCCAGCTACAATAGTCTGAACTCTAGAATCAACAAATTGTCTGGAGATTTCATACTCGGTACAGTAGCCATAACCACCAAAGAGTTGCAAGCATCTGGAAGCATTGCGAACATTCATCTCATTAACCCAATATTTAGCCATGCTCACTTCTTTGACGACATTTTCTTTATTGATATGAGCAAGAGTTAATTGATCAACGAAACTCTTGGCAATTTCGATTTCCGTAGCTATTTCCGCCAAAACAAATTGCGTATTTTGGAACTGACTCAGCTTCTTGCCAAAAATCTGTCTCTGCTCTACATACTCCAAAGCTAATTGCAAAGAGTGCTCCGCCATGTACAAATTGTAAATGGAATTAATCAAACGCTCTTGCTGCAATTTTTGCATCAAATACAAAAAGCCTTTCCCTTCTTCCCCTAGAAGGTTTTTCGCTGGCACTCGGCAATCTTCCAGGAATAATTCTGTCGTATCACCGGCATGAATGCCGATTTTCGGGATCTGTTTTCCGCTTGAAAAGCCAGGTGTCCCTCTCTCAATAACGAAAAGACTGATCCCTTTATGTCCGGCATCAGCATCAGTTTTGGCCGCTACTATTGCCAAATCACAGAGCTCTCCATTACTGATAAAGGTCTTGGATCCATTCAATACATAACTATCACCATCTTTTACAGCTTTGGTTCGCATCGCCATTAAGTCAGAACCGGCGCCTGGCTCAGTCATGGCTATCGCCGAAATCAGCTCACCACTAATGCACCCCGGCAGCCAACGCTCTTTTTGCTCTTCATCAGCATAGGCATCAATATAAGGAACAACAATCGTACAGTGTAAGGGAATATTGCCCCCATTAATTCCTCTAAGAAACAATTCGCGGCTTAAGATATAATCATAAAGAAAATCCCCATTTACACCGCCGTACTTCTCATCAGCCCATGTGCACAAATAGCCGTTCTCGCCCATTCTGGTGAATATTTCGCGCGGAAATAAACCTTCTTCTTCCCATTTAAGATAGTTGGGAAGCATCTCTTTTTCAACGAAACCAGCTATTGCCCGGCGATACATCTCATGTTCTTCTGTAAAAGGTAATATGCTTTTCATAAGTACTACTTCCTCCGGATTATTCATAATCAAATAAACTATTTTTCTTGTAACAATTTAGTCAAAGGTTCATTATTATCGGCTAGAAGTAAACCCCTAGCCGATTATTAATTAAAACCTAACCTTGGTCAAAAGCAGGCCACAGATTTCTGCGAGCCGCTTTGCGCAGTTCTCCTCTGAAATCGGGGTGTGCGATAGATATTAAGGCGTCAGCGCGATTTCTGGCAGTTTTATACCTGATGTCAACTGCGCCGTATTCTGTTATAATAATATCTGCCCAGGTTCTTCCCACTGATACAGGAGTTCCGGCAGGAAATTCAGACAGAATCGATGATCTAAGGCTTCCGTCAGGATTTTTGTTTGCAGCTCTTATCAAGGTGATTGCTCTGCCACCCGGTGAGAACCTGGAGCCTAATTGGAAGTGAAATTGGCCTCCGACTCCGCTAATTTGGCGGTGCCCGAAACCTTCGCAGTTAATCTGTCCAGTCAAATCTATCATCAAGGCGTTATTCATAGCAACAAAATTGGGATGCTGCCCTATAAACATCGGATGTGCTACCTTGTATCCGGAATGTAACTGGGTTGCATAATTCTCGGTGCAATAATCATAGAGCTTCTTGTCACCTAAAAGGAAAGCAAAAATTGATATTCCTTTGTAAAGATGATCAGGTTTCGCTTTATTGGTTACGATACCTTTTTCAATCATATCTAAATGACCGTTAACAAAAACTTCGGTAACCACACCAAGGTCATTTTTGCCTTCCAGTAACCGAGACACAGTCTCCGGAACTGGGCCGAGTCCTACTTGTACGATGTCACCATCTTTAATCTGATTGATAACATATTGTGCCATTGACACTTCTTCAGGCGAAGGATTAGTCCCTGCAGGTGTATAGTAAGGCGGCTCCTTAGAAATTTCTATAAAATAATCAATTTCACTGACATGCATAAAACTATCGCCGAATACTACCGGCAACTGGTCATTACATTCTGCAATCGTTATTTTGTTTTTGCCAAGTCGGCGTCCCATTCTTATTCCATCTTGCTGAAAGAAATTATTCAGGGATAAGTTTACATAACCATTCTTATCTGGCCGGGTTGTGGTTACAAACCACATATCGCACTCATAAGCCATACTTTCTGCACTATCATAAGCACCGGAAACGAGAATATCGCGCAGTTTTTCTTTAAATAAATCGCGGTTCGGGCCGATTGCATAACCAGTACTTCCTGTAATTTTGGGATAAGAATCAAGCACGACTTGCTTGCTCAGCCATTTGTTCGGTGAAATAATCAGGCACTCATTGATTCGTACATTTTCATATTCGTCTTTGCGTTTTAGGATTGATTCATATACCTCTGGTGATGACGGGGTTGCTCCAACACTCATCATCATTGTCCAATTTGGTTGAACAAGAGCACCAACATCTTCGGCTGCTATTAATCTAGATTTATAGTAGTCCTTCCAATTCGTTGTCATCAAAATCCCTCCAATTATTGCTTCTTTATCTACCCTTGAATTCTGGTTTCCTTTTTTCCATGAAAGCTCTCATACCTTCTAGATGATCTTCGGTTGCAAAAATATGCGCAAAGCATTTTTGTTCAAACAAGAGACTTGAGTTTAGATCAGCATAAATCGAATTATTTAGGCACTGTTTCACTATCTTAGTTGTGATCGGCGCCTTCGCTGCCAGTTTCTTGGCCATCTTCTTTGCTTCGTCCATTAAAGCCTCAGCCGGAACAATCTTAGTAATAATTCCGATTCTGAAAGCAGTTTCTGCATCAATTGGATCTCCGGTTAATACCATGTGCTTGGCCCAAGAAACACCAGCCATTTTAGTAATTCTCTGTGTGCCACCACCTGCCGGGAACAGGCCCAAATTGGTTTCCGGGGCTCCGAACATAGTACCTTCTGCTGCGATCCTTATATCACATGCCAGGCTAACTTCTAAGCCGCCGCCAAACGCTAATCCAGCAATTGCTGCTATAACCGGCTTGTCCAAAGCTGTAAGACCATTGAAGGCCTTATGGCATTCTTCAATAAAGCTCTCACATTGAACCGGAGTTACGGTCAACATGGCATCAATATCACCGCCAGCAGCGAACACCTTAGCCCCTCCAGTTAGAATAACTGCCTTAACTTCTTCATCTCTGGCAATTTCCTCAGTTATTGCGATTATGTCTTCCAAAACGCCCTTATCAATAGCATTCATTACTTTGGGGCGATTAAAACTCATTATTGCTACATTGCCTTCTTTTTCATACAACATACTGTTGAGATTCACAGTGCCAGCCCTCCTCATTATTATTAATAATATAGTGCCGGATTTACCGGCACTATATTTTAACTCTTAGTATTCAGCTTCTAGGATTACGGCATCGCCTTGGGCTAGTCCGCCACATATTGATGCTACGCAATATTTGCCGCCTCTAGCTCTTAATTCACGCATTGCAGTCATCATTATACGAGTTCCGGTTCCGCCGATCGGATGTCCGATGGCAACTGCTCCGCCATTAATATTGGTAATCGATTTTAAATAATCCCATTTTCCTGCATCACCATCAGAGAGTACTTTAGTTGATACCAGTGGCATTGCTGCAAAAGCTTCATTGATTTCGATTACTTCAATGTCTTCTAATTTGAGGCCATTAGTTTCGCAAGCATGTAAAATAGCTTTCGCGGGTACACGAGCAATGTATTTGAAATCATCAGCGATACTGGTTACCTTTAGCACTTTAGCTAATGGTTGTAAGCCCAATTCATCAGCCTTTTTGCGGGTCATTAACACTACACCTGATGCTCCGGAATTAAGTCCGGGAGCATTTCCACCGGTAACAGTTGGACTGCCGTAAACGGTTGATAATTTGGAAAGCGCTTCAACTGTGGTTCCCGGGCGAGGCTGTTGATCTTTGTCCATGATTACTGTTTTTTTGCCTTGGGGAACTTCTATGGGAAATATTTCTTCGGTGAAATAGCCTTTATCAAATGCTTTACCCCATTTTTCATGGCTTCCAGCTGCCCATTCATCTTGCATTTCTCTGGTGATTCCATACTCTAAGGCAACTTCACCAGCATCTTTGGAAACGATACCAAAACCAGGATATCCTGCTCCAATTAAAGGATCTACGGCTTTAATTTCACCCATTCTAACAGCCTGATGGCGAATAATCGGGTTAATATAGTGCGGTACATTCTGCATATTATCTGCACCGGTAACGAATACTAATTCTGCTTCACCATAGGTTAGGTCTTTCCAGGCAAATTGAGCTGCAGAAGTGGTTGAGCAGCAAGCCCGGTTAATGGTTACAGATACTGTAGATACTGGAAAACCCGCGTGTAGCAAAGCCTGGCGAATGGGGATATCGGTTCTCATACCGGTTTCGAGATGAAGAGCTGTTCCATGGAAAATTGCTTCTACTTGCGATTCTTTTAGCCCTGATCTTTTGATTAATTCTCTTAGTACCATTTCAGTATAATCAATACTATGAATACCACTAGCAATTCCACCATACCTATCGAAAGGTGTTCTTGCGAAATGAGTTAATACTACATCATTAGCATTCTTTGCCATTAATGAATCCTCCTAAATGTTTAAATATTTTATTGCCTAAATTTGTATTAGTATTTTCCGCTAAGACTTATCTGGGCTGCATTCTGATAGCGCCGTCTAATCTTATTACTTCAC
>JAVBKS010000049.1:0-12973 GCA_031553935.1 Syntrophomonadaceae bacterium | reverse complement strand
AAGCGCGGAAACATCTTCGGATTTTTCTACGGTACTGAGGCTCACATTCTCCATATTATCAACCGCTTTAATAATATTCTCATTACCCTGGTCCAGTTCTTTTATTATGTCTGTAATTTCAGAGCTTCTGCTTACCATTTGATGTACCAGATCAGCAATAGTTTTGAAAGTTTTTCCGGCTGCATTTACGACCTCTGTCCCCACTCTTACTTCTTGATCTCCGGCTTTCATTGCCATTACCGCTTGATTAGCATCATTTTGTGATTGGTGTCATTCCCCCGTCCCCTGACACTTTTCTTTTTTCTGAAATAGGTAGATTTCATTCGATGGTCAAACATAAATGCAGTACTACTGATTTTGTCCTGCATCATTGCAAAGGCTATTAAGAAAGCTTGTCTCATTATTTTATCACCTATATCTGAAGAGATATACCAGCATTGGTATTCTCGCCATTTTTAGGCTGTTTCTAATTTGACAAGTCTTTTCTACTCCCTTTTTATGTAAGCTTAGCTTTATGACATTGATCTGCCGTCCCCTGACACCTTATTCAATATTCAACTAACAAGTCTTTATCATCCGTCCTATTGTTTTAGACAATCCAAAAGAACGTTTCTGCTACACTCCGTCCCCTTGAAAGTTGAGTAGATGATTTGCAAACATAAAACGGAAATTAGAAGGAAATACGCAAAAATAATAGAATATTAGCAAATAATAATATTTAACCCAAATTGAGGCAAGAACTTAAACTTTTTGGGACGCAATGATAGGAGGTAGTGGCTTTCTGAGGTTAGATCTTTGGCAATCGAAGTTCATTAAGATAATAGGAGGTAGAAATTCATGAGATGTAATAACAGTAAGTTGGCGCTAATTTTAGTATTTTCTTTGCTGGCAAGCATGTTTGTCGGGGTTGGGACTGCCAGCGCTGCATTTTCGATTTCTGTACCGCAGTTAATTAGTACTTTTGCTGGTGACAATCAAAATGTAGGAATGTTAAGAATTGTAATACAGAATGGCGCGATCTCAGAAAATGATTTTATGAAAGTGACTCTTCCAACTGATTATGCTTTAGCTTCAGAGGTGACAGGACCTGTTAGCGTCTATTCATTGAAGGCCAATGAAGTAGTTGTCCCGTATGCATATGATGGCGAAACTAATGGAATTCTAAAGAATGATATTGCGATAGAAAATATTGATCAGAATTCATTTAGAATTATTTCCAAAGTAAATCAGTCAAATGGGGATTTCATGTTCCTAATAAAACTTGGAAATGTAAATATTGCTCCCAACGCATCGGATTGTGTAGTTCAACTGGATGGATTTGGTGGATTTCCGAGCAGCGAATTAATTCTAGCTAAAATTTCAGGTGCTAGCTCAGGCGGTGGAAGTGGTAGTGTCAGCTATGGAGATCCAAGTGGTATTTTTGTAAACCAGGTTACTAATGTTGATCCAGGAAAGGGTATTAACTTAAAATCAGTCCGAGTAGTCGTACCCAGCTATTCTATTCAAGCGGGTGACAGTGTTGTCGTATCATTACCTAATGAATGGGAAATTTCAGGCGGTATTAACAACCAGCCCGCAATGCAAGCATCAATGTTTGAAAATCAGGTAGTCGTGCCATCCTCCTATATTGGTGACCCCAATGGACTGGTATTAGCAGGTGCTATAGGAACTGGCAATCCTACGACAGATCAAATTGCAGTTACGCCTATTAACAATAACTCTTTCAAAATTCAAGCATTAGATGATCAGTCAGCATATCATTTTGTATTCTATGTATTTTTAGGCAATATAAATGTTTCTGCTTATGCAAAAGATTGTATAGTTAGCTTTGAAGGCAAAGGTGGATTTCCGAACGGGCAAATAACTTTGGCCAAAGCTATCACTGACCGTTCCATAAATCTTGCTAGTAGGAATGCAAGTGCAAGTAATGAAAATTTTTCTTTTGAACTAAGAATCAGCGAAGAATTCCCCTCTTCATTGAAAATTAGCTCAAACTCTATTGTATTAAGACTACCAAGAGGATTTGAATGGACCAATGTTAATGAAATCAAGTCCACAGATTTCAAATCGATTAAGGGAGAATTTAGTGAATCTGATTTCGCCTATTCAACTAATAGTAATAATTCGGAATTAAGAATCAGTTTTAAAGGGATAGGTTGTATTCCTGCTCAGAATGGAAACCCAGAAATTCCAGGAGAAAAAACAAATATTGCCAGTGCTTGTGGCATAAATCTGAGTTTCAAAATGGCAGATAAATTAAGAGCTATACCAGGTGCAATAAATGTCGGTATAAACGGAGAATCATCGATTAAACAATCATCATTAAAGGTTGGCGATTATTTAATCAACAAAACACAGGACTTATACGGCTATATGGATTCCTATGAACAGGGCGTGTATTTAGAGGCTATCAATAATGTCTATGGTTTATCAGATGGAAAAATCAGTGAGATATTCTTTTATTTGATGACAACTGAACTAGAAGATAAATTAGGTGGAGTAGACAATTTACCACAATTATTGCCTTTGATAAGAGATGCATTGATGATTGATTACTTCGACGTTGATACAAGAGAATTTGCGATCGAAGCTTACAAAGAAGAGTATAAAGAAATTATTCAAAAAGTTATGGGCTTTGATGTAACTGCTGATGATATCATAAATTTTGCTCGCGACCTTAATGCTGCTGCTTTGCAGAGAAATGATGAAATTATGGCTAATCCGCAAGAAGTATCCGACTTTATCAATCTAAGTGATCAGCATAAAATTGACAGAATATGTGATGAAGGTATTGAAGTATTAAATATGGTTTTAAACAGCTCAAAGCACACTAAAATTGCTCAATCTTTTCGTGCTCTAGGCTGGAGCAGCAATATGATAATGGCTACTTTTAAGTCGCTTGTAGTAGCTATCGATCCAAACTTTGAAGCTCAAAAGGCAATTATCGCTGCATATATTAGATCTCAGATCGTAATCACTGGAGCAGATGGCGACAGGATTAATGATTGGGGCCTAATAGCTGAATCATCCAATAGTCCTTTAGATATTAAAATAATGTATAAAGGAATTGATTTAACTAAAGCCAAGAACAGCGAACAAAAACCTGTTGCCGTTTGGCAAGTGAATAATAATGCTGTGACAATTGACAGTAATGGACAATTAATTGCCCGAAATGGCGGAGAAGAGGCATTGGCTACTTTGAGCCTAAATAACGAAGATAAAACTATAATCTTCGAATTCGTTATTAGCATTTTTTAGACTGTGATCTGAAAATGTCAAGGCCACTTTTCATAATGGGAAAGTGGCCTAAACAAATTTTCGAAAAAACCATCACGAGACACCACAAGAGTTAAAGAAGGATTCAAAATGAAAAAAAAATATTATTGGGCTTTATCTGTGTTTATTTTGACCTTGTTAATAATGGTAAAGTCCTCAGGATCGATATCGGCAAATAGTATAAGCATTACATTGCCGGATTTCAAAGTAACGATCAATGGCGAAGTAGTTAATAACGATTATTGCAGATACCCCTTGGTCGTTTACGAAGATATAACTTATTTCCCTATGACTTATAATAATTGCAGATATTTGGGCATTGAGTCTACGTGGACAGGAAACAATACCGGCTTGACTATTGATACGACTGGAGTAACGGCAGCATATAATCCTATTATGTCAAAAATGAAGAACAACAAAACCTTCACTGCTAACATCCCCAGCTTTCCAATCAGCGTAAACGGAAACATAATAAATAATAGCCAGCAAGAATATCCCATTATTTCTTTTCGAGATATTGCATACTTCCCCATGACTTGGCAATACTGTGTTGAAATGTTTAACTGGGAATATGATTTTGACAATAATAATGGACTAACTATCAAGTCAGCAAATCCCTTTTTGCGGCAAATTCCATTTTTCACTAATAAAGCAAAGGACTCTACGGTTATCGCGAAAAATGGATACTATTATTATGTTGACACTAGCGGACACGTAGTACAAACACCGTTATCAGCTTTCAGCAAAGCAATGTCTGTTTTCCAGCTCGAACTCTGGTCATACGGAGATGGAAAGCATTTTAACCCATATAGTTTTTACGAAGAGAATGGAAAAGCCATGCTTTATTTCCATTCCGGCGGCGCTACCATGGGATCAGACCACAGGTATGTTTTAAATGAAAGAGGTAATACGGGAGGCACAACGCAAAAAATTCAAAACAGCTATTGGGAAACTACTCTAATAAGAGACCAGCTTTATATGTATTGGGAAGGCCCTACACCCGGACCGGGAAATTTGAGAGTTATGGACAGCAAGGACATAGATATGGATGCTGATACAAGCAGACACTTGGGGGAGAAAGATTACTGGTACCACGCTTTATGTGAAATCAATGGCTTACCTAGACTTGAACTAATTGACAATGAACTATTCGTGAGGGCGTCAAAGGTTTTAAATAACTATGAACATCCTGACGGCCTTGAGCTGGAGAACTCTGCCGTTTATAAAGTGAATACATCAACCAATTCGGTAACAAGAGTAAGCCAAACAAAAGAAAAGGTGTCAAATGCCCAAATTGCAGGAGATTATTTATACTATGTCACCTCTAGTGGTGAATATGGCCCATGTACTTACAATGTATACCGCCATTCCCTTAAAGAAGCCACTGAAACTTTGATCGGCGATTTTTTGGGTGCTGAATCTCAGAATGTACAATTTGCCGTAGTTGGTGACAATGTGTACTATGTTAGTGGAGAAAACCTATGTCTTCTGCCAGGAAATGAACAGATTACACCAGAAGCAGAAGTGCTCTCCATCAGCATAACCGGAGATAACCGCGAATACTTTGTTTGTACTTTCAAAGAAACTCCAAACTCTAAATATCGGGTAATGGTATTTGACCAATCAGGAAATGTTGTATTCAAAAGTTCCGATGTCGGAAGAAATATTATCATCGAAGGTAAGGGGTTATATTTCTACAACTTAACGACAGAGACTCTTTGTAAAACCTCGCTATGAAGCTGAACTAAACCATGAAGATAAGGGGGATAAAATGTTCGTTACAGTATTAGCATTTATCCATCTTTATTAATTCGATGGATTAACCGTAGAAGTTTCCAGCTTCTGGTGGTCAATGGTGTCTCCGAGACAGATTCCTCACCAAAATTAAGGTGCCCAAAAAGTGTCACTTCCCCCGTCCCCTGACACCTTCCCTGCCAGTAGTTTTTCGATAATTGTGATTTTTCTTGCTTCTTTTTTTTCTCATTTGATGTTTCATCCTCCCATTATAGCTTTACTTTATTGGGGGATGACATTTTCCTTGATGAGTTATACCATGACATTATCGCTGATCAAAAACAGGCAATTTTTTTCGTACTGGAAAAATGATCCTATCCCTTATATAATTAAAATATATCTTTGTATTTAAGGAGCGTTAATGATCATGTCTTCTTTGAGTGCAAATAATTACATAAAAGAAATTACAGATAGCCGTAAATGGGCTATCATTGTTTATCTAGCCTTATCCTTATTTGCCATCATGGGCTGCATTAATTTAGTAGATATTGTGTCGGGTGATATAATTGGCACAACTGCTATATACTCCACTTATGCTGGCATTAGTCTGTCTGCTGCCTTGGGAGTAGGAGCTTTTTATTTATTTTTCGTCCGATTGCCCCAGGGCAAGTGGCAGCAATATACGCTTATTGCCGTTTTTTCGGGTGCGTTTATCTTGGTAGCTGCTTTTGCTCTAGTTAATTCGACGGGGTTTTTGTGGACACTGCTTATCGTATTCTATACTTTAGTTGGTTTTAATACCGGAATATGTGCCTTTTGCTTCTTTATTCTCTATTCCCATACTGATAAGAGCGGCAGGATTTTAGCTTGGTCTTCGCTTATGGGACTTTCTATCTACTATCTATTCTGCTTACTTTGTCCTAGAGATAGTATTGTTTACTTTCCAGTGTGGCAAATCAGTATCGGGGTAGCGATTATTGCTATGTTACTTTTGCTATTAAGACCAATTAAAGTATTGGAAGTATTGAGTCTGGATGCTAAGAACATCGAGGATAATAACAATCCCAAGTTCAGAATTTCAGTAGGGGCCAATGTTATGATGATAATTATTATGGCTTTTCTAATGGGCGGCAATGATGCCATAATTTTGGCTGGCATTGATGAGAATCGCAGCACTATACACATTACTCAATTATTTTACGTGCTGGGAATTATGTTAGCAGGTTATATTGCCGATCTGGGCAAAGGTAAGTATTTGCATGTACTGTGTCTAGCAGCAGTCATCTTGACTATACCTATTACTTTATATGTTAATTCCCCCACTGATTATATTCTCAACTCTGGATTCACTTATTTTCTGGGCGGAATATTCTTTATTGTTGTCATATTTTGTTTAATCTCCATTGCTGACCAAGCCCTTAATCCGCTATTGATTATTTGTTTGCCCGGATTTCTCTATTATTTAGGCGGTGCCATGGGGGGCATGGCTGTAGAGTACATAATACACTTGGATGATGTATGGCTTCTTATTATCTACACTTTTATTATTCTACTTTTTCTGGGCAGTATTTATGGGGCGGGGTTCCTGCGGGTCGATGCTGGACTTAACAGCAATATACCTAGACCTGACCTTACGTTAGAACAAAAGCTTAATTTTATTACTAGAACCTTTAATTTAACTTTGCGCGAAACTCAAGTATTACAAGAGCTGCAAAAAGGACGATCTAACAGTGAAATAGCGGCTGATTTATTCATTTCAGAAAATACCGTAAAATTTCATGTCCGTAATATACTGAAAAAGCTTAATATCGAAAATCGCTATCAAGTTAATATCTGGCTGGAAGAAAATAGTAATGGAATAAATGTTTAGCTGATGATCAATTGTGTAAAATATTAATAAGGATTTGTTTAACATCCTATTCAAAACGGCTCCCATCAAGGTATCCTATCCTTAACCTATCCTAGAACTAATATAGGACCTAGCCAAAAACCATCCTTGATAAACAACTTTTTCTACCATTTCTATCCTCCTATCTTTTCATATAAAACATTATCATAAGTCAAATAGACAGAAATAATGTGAAGGAGGTGTTATTACTTCTGTGTCAAGAAAAAATAATACAAGAAGGAAGGGTAATATAGATGAGAAAGAATAAATTTTTTTCCGTGCTTCTACTTTTGGTTTTTATTTTTAGCGCTACCTTGGCGCCGCCTATGATGCAACCAGTAGCTCAGGCTGATACGAGCAAATTATGGGATGGGATTGATAAAGTACACAATCTCTACCATAATTATATGGATGCAGATAACAAGCAAGCCTTTGATACGGCTAAAGCAATGTCTGGAAATTGGGATAATAATGAGTGGCATGAGGCCCTCACTGATTTAATTACCCCACTATTTATAGCCCAAGTGAACCAGCAAAAAGTTAATCCAACAATAATATATGATGCTATTAGAGATGGCTTGGCATTATACGAGGCGCCAGCTGCTCAGCGCACTATTATTTATGACCAGTACCAGGCTACTTATGAAGCCGAGCTAAAAAAACTCTTGGGAAATGACATAACGACTGATGATTTGCTCCAATTAATGTCCGAAATAGAATCTGCGCTATTGCAAACAATAGATGAACTTTTAAATAACCCATCCGAATTGGAGAGTTTAATCGGGGCATCGAATAATGAATTACAGTTACTCATAATTGCAAAAGCAAAAACAAACATGAAAGATACGATAAATACTGGCAAACATAGTAAGCTGGTAGCCCAATTCAAAAGCCTGGGTTGGGATGAAAGTATTCTGACCGGGTGTGTGCTCAAAATAATAAGTAAGGCAGATCCCAGCGGAGCAGCCCTATTAGCAGTAAATTATGCTTATATCCGAAGCAAGATAAGCTTAAGCGGGAGTGATGGCAGTCAGATACAAACCGGTGTCCTGACAACTGCTAGTGCTAATCCATTAGATGTTAAAGCCTTAATCAATAATCAAGATATTACTGCCATAAAAAATAATAGTAATAATGCAGCATTTGTGAAATGGCATAGTAGTAATGAAAATGTGGCTAAAATAAATACGGATGGCAAAATAGTAGCTGTCGGAACAGGAAATGCAACCATAACCCTATACCGTAATGGGGGCGGGGAACCAGGAACAGCGCTGCCTTCACCCTGGCTATATAAATTCGAGTTACAAGCGCAGTTAGTGCCGTTTGATATAGTGGGAACCGGCAGCGAGCAAGATCCCTATCAGATCTGGAATGAAGCCCATCTGTACAAAATGTCAGATTATATAAACCACAGAACCTCGCCTTTTTTCGAGCAAGGCAAACATTGGAAACTAATGGATAATATCATTATGTCCGCTGCCTCTCAGAGCGATGTCGGCTGGAAACCTATAGGAACAAATGGTGTTTATTCTTTCCAAGGAAAATTCAATGGCAATAACAAAACTATCCGCGGCATAAAAGTTGATAATTCAACTGAAACCTATTTAGGGCTATTTGGAGCCGTTATTAATGGAAGTATTTTCAATCTGGGCTTAATTGACTGTAATGTAAATGGAAATAGCACAGTTGGTGGAATTGTTGGCTATTTGAGTAGAAATTCCAGCATAAAATTTTGCTATGTGAGCGGAAATGTTACTGGAAATAACTATGTTGGCGGAATTGCTGGACACATGAATGATTCCAGCATAATAGAATCAAGCTTTGTGAGCGCAGCTGTTAGTGGAAATGATACTGTGGGTGGAATTGTTGGTTATTTGAGTGCAAATTCCAGCATAGACTTCTGCTATGTGAGCGGAAATGTTACTGGAAATAATTCTGGTATAGGCACTCATTTTTATGTCGGCGGAATTGCTGGGGATGTGAATAATTCCAACATAAGCACTTGCTATACGAGCGGGGATTTAACTGGAAATAATTCCGTTACCGGTATGCTTCACTATGTCGGCGGAATTGCTGGGAGAATATATAATAATTCCAATATAAGCAACAACGTAGCCTTAGGTGATAAAATCAGCGCTTCATCTGTCCAGGGTAAGATATGTGGTATCGCTAATTCAAGTACCGTTGTGGATTGCTATGCCTATGAAAATATAGGCGGCAAGTCGAATGGTCCTTCTCATAATGATGGTGTGCTTATCACGAGAGCAGAAATAAACGGAATTCCTGTTCCGCCTTATACCTCGGTGGAAACAGTTTGGTCACAGAGTAATGCAAATTTTGATTCTAATGTTTGGCTAATTAAAGCAGAACAGCTGCCTTTATTGAAGGACAGCAGGGGCATGTTATTACCAGGACAAGATGAAACCTTACCTGCACATTTGCAATAAGTATGGGTATATATGGATCAAGTACAGGGCGTTTTTTAGGTCTTGTTAATTTATTTCTTGGAGGTTCATCTACCTCAATATTCAGATATTTTGCTATGGTATCACGATGATGACCGGATCTTTTGCTTATTTTTCTGATACTTAGCTCTTCCATTTGATGCATTTTCTTGATATGCTCTATTTGTGCCATCATAATCATTTCCTTTCCCCCTGTACGAATTTGTTTCGCAACTTTATCATACAGGATTGGATTTTTAAGGTGGCCTATTTTTTTCCCAGCTCCAGACCTAATATTAGAGTAGCCTTAACATAGGTAAGATAAATCGTAAAGAATTCATTTGGGCACGTATTCCCCTTGATAGTTTCAATTCCTCATAGGTAAGGATTGGTGTCAGGGGACGGGGGTGGGAGTGAAACTTTTTCAGTAAACAATTTACATAAGTGTCATTCACCTGTCCCCTGACACCATCCTCGTAAAGAGCCGCCAAGAAAAACGAGTACCTCAATAGTATAAAATGCTCACTATAATTTCTGGGTGTTAAGCTTTATGACATTGGTCTGACGATCTTATAATACTTATGTTTAGCCTTTTCCTCTGTACAGGTGATAAATGCTCAAGCATTGGGGTATACAGTTCCACGATTATTTTTTATTCCAATTATTCCCCATGCCTCTTTTGCAAGCACTTCTAAATTTTTCGAATTGTTTTCAAGTTCATATTTTTCTTCGATCGATTTTTTGTAGTTCTGAATTCTCTCATAAAATCCGACATCGCCTATTAATGCTCTTTTGTAGTACAATCTGACATTTTCAGATAAAAGTCTTAAACCTTTATTTAGTTTCTCAGCATCTTGCGCTGGTATGTATTTCCTGCCGCTGCCGATAAAAGGATTATCCGGTCTTTCTCTAGTATTCTTGACCCATTTCCTAAGAGTGTTTTTATGTATTCCTAAACTACGAGCAGCACTATTCACATTGGTTTCTTCTGCAAGCTTTACCGCTTCTTCCTTGAAGCTTTTGTCGTATGATTTCTTGTTAGCCATTTTTCGACTCCTTTTCTGTTGCTTTTATCATACCACCCATTTTAGGAGTCAAGCAAAACTATAGCACTTCATGAAAGTCTATTCCTATTTTATCGCTCTTTCCAGGTGTCCACGGTTTGACGCTTACCAAACACGCAGGCAGGGAGACCCCTGCAACCCCAAAGGGACAGCCGCCAAGGGGGTGAACCCAAGGCGGCTGTTTTCCTGATGCAAAATTTCAGATTCGGTCTATTCCGCTCTGCATAAGTATGAGTTCAAATCTTTGACTGCATTTTCAGGCAAAAATTGCATTATTACATCGTAAAAAACATCATTCCCTTTAACTTCAATCCCATTGACAATTATGCTGTTTTCTTCGCTACCATCGCCGCCACCCCACATAGCAACATCAAATAGCTTGCCATTTTTCTTGCTTTCAAGCACATAATACAATCGAACATCTACATAGGATGATTTCTTCTTGACTGGTATCAAAACTTCAATGCTTATCTTCTTGAATAAATCAATATGTTCTTCCAAGTCACTACTGTTAATGACAATTTTATTGACACCACTTGAGTTAATTAAGTTATCGACACTCAGCGGAATGTCCGTAAGAATATGCGGGCTTATATAATAAATTGTTAAACTTATATCGTCAATATTCTTATGCTCAATTAGTTCAGAGAAATTAAGTGACGGTTTTTTTGCAGACATATTGTCCCTCCCACAACCAGTTAAAATAGTACTTGTAAGTAACAGCAGAATAACAAATCTAAAAATCATATATTTTTTTTCACTCATTTCGATTCCTCCAATAGAATTGATAATCCCACAATTGGATATCGATTATGGTTTACGGTATATGGGGTAAACCATCCCCATATACCAGGGTGTGTAGTTATGAAGTGAGTGGAGTTATTCATTCTTCTCTTTCCTTTATGGCTATTATAAGACGCACGTGTCGGCTCACCAAGTTGTTTCGCAATAGGAGTTTCATGTTTTTTTAAATTAGCCGCTTCTATTTGATCACGTGTTTTCCCATCAAGTTCACCATCTAAATGTTGTGCACCATGCCCCATCTCATGAGCCAAAGACATTGATGGACTCATAACAGAAGTTCCATTACTCATAACAATTCCACCTAAATAAGCCCAAGATATTGTTCTTGTACTGGGAGTATATCCACTGGCTGATGTGGCGTCTGTGTTAAATGAGATTATAAATACTTCTTCCGCATTTTCAAGCTTTTCAATAAGGGCTTTGCCATCTTCAGAAGTTTTTAAATATGCTATCGCTCTTTCATATTCCTGCTTTTGTTCATCTGTTGCATTGGAATCCAATTCAATCTTAAATCCACTCGGGTCTAAAAATCGGAGAGGGTTATTCATGCAATATAAATATAAATTAGCAGATTGCATTACCGAATTTCTATCTGGAGTTCTTAACTCGCCATCTTCATAAGTCTTATCCCCATACACCATATTACCTTGATTCCAATGGGTATCCCCACTCAAGAAGCGACCTGTTGCTGGCGAATAATTTCTAGCTCTGAGGTAGATCGTATTCGTTTCCTTGTCAAAATATTCTGCAGAATACCTAAAAGGATTCATATCCGCTGGATCTTGGTTTCGTTCGTCGCCAAATGCATCGTAACTGTAATCCTTCGTTATGGCTCCAGCCGTATTGGCCAGTTGAACCACGTCCCCATGCCCGTTATAAAGATAGTAGCCATATTTATCGCTCTTTATAAGACCTATACCGTAAACATACCTGTCAATGACCGCGCCATTGCTGTCAATATCCATGACGATTTCAGCCGAACCCATAATCCCCATTTTAGGTGTTCCTGCATACATCCCATCCCAGATATGAGTGGTCTTTTGTCCATTTACGGTTTTTGCTAGTCTCATATCATCTGGTCTGTACTCATATTCTGCCTGATAGCCATTTCCTATGGCTTTGGTCAGTCTATTAAAGCCGTCATATTCTTTTTGTTCTTTGTTGGCTCCAATTTGGCTTACTTCTCCTAAAGGGATTATTAAGAGTTCTTTGGCTCCTATGGTGTTGCTAAGGTTTCTTGTGGTTTTACTGATCTGGTTGCCATTAGGATCATAGTTGTAGAACGCTTGTTCTTTGTTTGTTCCTTTTATTGTATCTTCTTGTTTTAAGCGGTTATTTAGGTCATAGGTGTAATTTACAGCGTAGCTTTCAGCTCCGGTTACCGTCATGCTTGTTCGGTTGTTTGCTTTGTCAAAGCCATAGCTTTTGCTTATTGGACTTACTCCGCCTTGCTCGACTTCGCTTTTTAGTCTGCCTAAGGAGTCATAGGTGTACTTGGTTATTTTGCCGCTGTGATCGGTCTTGGTTGCCGGGCTTCCATCTAAGTAATAGGTATAGGTATACTTTGATAAGGTAGCTAGCGGCGCGGTTTCTTTGCTGTTGGTTAAGCTTGTTATCTGACCCGCTTTGTTGTAAGCCATACTGGCTTTGGTTATATTGCTGCTTCCGCTGCTTGTTTTTTGTTCGGTTTGATTGCCGTTGCTATCATAGGCGTAGCTTGCTATTACTATGCCATTTTCTTTTACTTGGCTTAGTCTATCGAG
>JAVBKS010000044.1:0-27406 GCA_031553935.1 Syntrophomonadaceae bacterium | reverse complement strand
AAGCGCGGAAACATCTTCGGATTTTTCTACGGTACTGAGGCTCACATTCTCCATATTATCAACCGCTTTAATAATATTCTCATTACCCTGGTCCAGTTCTTTTATTATGTCTGTAATTTCAGAGCTTCTGCTTACCATTTGGTGTACCAGATCAGCAATAGTTTCGAAAGTTTTTCCGGCTGCATTTACGACCTCTGTCCCCACTCTTACCTCTTGATCTCCGGCTTTCATTGCCATTACCGCTTGATTAGTATCATTTTGGGTATCAAGTATCATTTCGCTTATTTGCTTAGAAGCAATTTGCACCTGTTCCGCGAGTTTCCTGACTTCTTCGGCGACAACAGCAAATCCCTTGCCTTGATCACCGGCTCTTGCCGCTTCAATGGCCGCATTTAAGGCTAATAGATTTGTTTGTTCAGCAATTCCAGATATCGTAGCAATGATATTGTAAATCTCTTGGGAACTAATTTCTAATCTGGCTACAATGCTCGATAATTTTTGCATAGTTGACTCAATATTACTCATTTGCTGTACTGCCGACCCGATTGCATGATGTCCATCCTTGGTTGACGATGAGGTAAGTGAAGAGATTTCAATTAGATTGCCGGACTTTTCAGCAACTAGCTCAATATTAGCCGACATGTTTTCAATCGTCATTGATGATTCCTTGATTGATCCAGCTTGCTTCTGGGTGTCTTTGACCACACCGTTTATAGATGTGCCTATACTTTCTGCCGCCTTCGCAAATTCCCCCGTACTTGAGCTGACTTCTTGAGTTGATAGTGCTAGTTGCTCTGCACCCGCCCTAATCTGTAACACGACCTCAAGCAAGTTGTCTCTGGTCTTAATTATTGCATCCCCCAGCTGACCGATCTCCGATTCATCGGTTAATACTGCAATATCAGCAGTTAAATCGCATTCGGCAATGGTTAGCATATAATCTCTTAATTTTTGCAGCGGATTAATAATCTTGCTGGTCGTTATCCATAGGTTTACTAAAATTGAAGTTAACGTCAACGCAACTAAGAATAAGATTAAAACAATTATGCTTTGAGTACTCTGATTAGCTTCTTCGAGTTCCCGTTCTGCTCGGTCATTCATGGTTTTCTGGAACTGGTTTATTGGTTCCATGATGCTGGCAACTGCATCTTCATATGGTTGATCAAACATTAAATGGCGAGCCAGGTCGAAATCATTATCTTCCACAGCCTGCATGGCAGCCTCCTCAGTTGCAATCAATGTATCAGATTTACTCTTCGCCTGCTCAATAAGGTTTAATTCATTCTGAGGAGCTTGCATCTCTTTTAACCTAGCTATAACCCTGTCACCTGTCTTGGTGGTATTTACTTCATGCCAATAATTATCAAAGTACTTTTTGTCGCCAAATTGCACATAGCGTCTGGCTTGATTGGTTAAATAGTCTGATGAATTTGCTAAGTCTAAACCCAATTGTTTAAATTCAATTTTTCTTTCCATGGCGATCTTTTGATTTTCGAAAGCAAAATACAAAGATATTACGCTTGTTATTAAGGCAAGGGCTAAGAATAAGCTAATTCCTCCAGTAATATAGTTTATTGTCGATTGTTTTAGAGTCCTCATTATTAACATCTTTCTCCTTTATACGATATTTAGATTTTAGTAAAATTGTGTAAAATATATTGTAGCTTTCAAAAAAGAAAAGAACACTGTAATTATCGAAGAATTGTGCTATGTCTTGAATGATTAGTTTAGCTTTGGCTCATTTTTACTAATAAGAGTATAAATAATTTGCAATAATTATCATTGTTATCTAATCTAGATAGTAACTTGTCGGAAAAATTAAATAATTCTAGGCAGCAATAGTATGTGTGCAGCTTAATACTAGCAAGGGATTTTGCTGGCACTTCAATATTAAAAAGTGTAGAGGAGAGCAAATGATTTCAAAAGAGCTCTTAATTTTTATATCAACAGGGGTTGCGATCGCCATGATTATTGGCGTTAATTTCTTTCGAATTAAGAAAGCTGATCGGCCGGTTAATTCTAGAAGCATAATAATACCCCCCTTATTTATGACCAGTGGTTTTGTAATGTATCTGTCTCCGATTTTCAGGCCAACACTAAATGAAGCCCTAACCGCATTTATAATGGGCGCATTTTTTGCCGCTATTTTAATTTACAAAAGCAAATTCGAAATAAGAGAAGATTTAATATATATGGAAAAGTCTAAAATGTTTATTATTCTCTTGATTGCCTTGGTGGCTCTGCGCATGATTGGAAAAATTATTCTGTCTTCGACGATTAATATCGATCCGGGACAAATGGCAGGAATGTTTTTTTTATTGGCATACTGTATCGTAATTACTTGGCGTTTGGGAATGCTTATTAAATATCAAAAGGTACTTAAAACTCTAACCGATCGCAGAAGTGGGTAACAATGATATGGGGTTCTAGCATAAATAACCCTTAGTTGCTCCTTATGCCGGTCAATACACTAAAACCAACAGTGATTTGGTCGATATGTCTGCATTTTTCCACTAGCGCTCTCTTGTCCTCGTTCCATACTAAGGGCGTCATATGGATTATTTTTTCCAAATATTCTTGGGTGACAGTTTGGGTATAGTTTATTTCTTCAACTCGAAAAGTCTCGAAATGTCGTTTGAACAATTCGATGACCTGAGCATTTGAATAGTTCTGCTTTTTTTTGTCTGTATAAACAATGCTTCTCAGTTCTTGCAGATAGTGATCTGAGGGAACTACTTTTATTAAGGATCCTCCTGGTTTTAAATAACGGTTAAACTCGGAGTAATTTGCTGGAGCCAAAATATTGAGGATTATGTCAAATTGCGTTTGGCCAAAAGGCATGTTGGCGATATCAGCAACGCAGAATAAAGCATTGATGGATTTCTTCCCTACTGATTGGATGGCTTCTTTGGATATATCACTTCCCATAGCCAATAAATCAATCATTTGTTCTTCGCTCAATCTCTTAATTATGTATAGTAGATTCGAGCCCTCACCGCATCCGGCATCAAGTATAGTTATTCTATTAGCTTTTATTGAAATTATTTGCTCGGTTATTCTATCGAGTAATGGCCTAAAAAACCCATTATCAAAAACCTGGCGGCGAGCTGCTGATAGTTCCTTATTATACTTGGTAACCGGCTGTTTGCTCAGAAAATTGATGTACCCCTTTTTGGCAATGTCAAAGCAATGATTACTAGTGCAAATTATCGAATTTTTCTGCTTGGAAAAACGCGTTCTGCAAACTGGGCATTCCAGTAAATGCAGAAAGTCATCAAAGCAAGGTTTCTCTCGGTTCATATAAATCCATTCTAAATCTTTAGTTTATTACTTATATTAAACACTATTCTTGATCTAATGAAAACAAGCGGATCTTATAAGATTCCGCTTGTTAGGTTAGCATGTTTATTATGCTTTATTATTGCATGTTATTGGCTTTGCCCTGCTGGTAAGAATAGATCATCTTTTTAACCATTTGTCCGCCAATACTTCCAGCTTGCTGTGAAGTTAGATCACCATTGTAACCTTGCTTTAAATTCACACCTACTTCTTGAGCAGCTTCGAATTTAAATTGATCCATCGCAGCTTTTGCTTGAGGAACCATTATTTTATTGCTTCTTGCCATTTAATTTCACCTCCTTCAATTAACTAATCATATTGTGTCCCCGATTCATTTCAATATGCTAGAAGTATTTTCAAGACTACTTAGATTTTTTCTTTTTCGGTAGCGAATTGGATTTCTTTTTGATCCCCATCTCTTGTGCAAACTCGTATTTTAGCAATTCGGCTTTCTTTCTTTCATCATTTACATCCTTAGATTTCATAGTTACCTCCGGTTTTATTTAAGATCGCATTAATATTATTTGCGCATGCATGTTGATTATTTCGGTTATTATTTCCAAACAAAAAAAGATATGCAATTACTGCATATCTTTTGTAATTCCTGTGTTTTTTCGTTTCAATAGCTTGATTTTTATTGATTTCTTATTTGATCCATTAATAATTATTTGCTTTGAGGCAGCCTGGAAAACAATGTTTCCAGGATTTCACCGGTTGACATATCATTGACATCAATTTTTAACATGGCTGTCCTATCGAAAGGTGTTTTGCCTTTGTTAATTATTATTATATTTGAAGAAAACATGGCATAATCGTTGACAATACCAGCTAATGGATAAACTGTTAATGATGTGCCAATAATCAGCAATATCTCGGCCCCAATGATCAGATTATACGCTTGCTGATAATTGTTAATATTTTCACCAAATAAAATAACATCAGGCTTTAGGATACTATCACAGTGCTCGCACTTTGGTAATCCTGGAGCAAACTTTTCCGCATAGGCTTTGGTGGTCTGCTTTCGGCAAGTATTGTTCATGCAGACAAAATAGTCGGAATTGCCATGGATTGGCACCACATTGCGGCTGCCAGCTCTTTCATGGAGATTATCAATATTTTGAGTGACTACACCTTTAACATAGCCGTTGGTTTCTAACTTAGCCAGCATAATATGAGCTTTGCTGGGGGCAACTTCAGGTAAACTGAAATGCTTCCAATAGAAATCATAAAAACTCTGCGGGTTTTTGCGAAAATTATCAATATTGATTATTGTCATAACTTTGTTTTCGCCCAATTCTTTGTAAATGCCATTTTCGCCGCGAAAATCTGGAATTCCAGCTTCAGTGCTAATACCGGCTCCCGTAACAACGACCGTATTTTTAGACTCGGCAATTGATTCAATTAGTTTATCCCACATATTGTTATTCATAGCCCCTCCATAATAATAAATAGAATTGTGTAATAATCAGTTTAAAGCAATTTCATCAGCATTTGGATATTTATGGATATAATACTCGTTTAGGTAAGAGTTATCAATACTTTCCTCTTTCACAATACTATGACTTATTTCTACCCATTTGAGATGGCGGGTTAGGTCTGCAACTTTCATGTGTTTGATGCCATGTTGCCTGACACCCCAGAATTCACCGGGACCTCTTATTTTCATATCTTCCTGGGCAAGGATAAAGCCATCATTTGTCTCTGTCATCGCTTTTAAACGCATCTTCGCCTCTTCAGTATTAGGGTCAGAAATAAGAAAGCAATAAGACTCCTTAGAACCTCTGCCTACTCTGCCCCTCAGCTGATGAAGCTGAGATAGTCCGAAACGATCAGCTTGCTCAACGACCATAATTATGGCCTTAGGAATATCGACACCAACCTCAATTACCGTTGTCGATATTAACAATCTGGTTACCCCTTCTTTAAACCTTTGCATTATGGCTTCTTTTTCCATAGATTTCATCCTGCCGTGGATCAAATCAATGCCAATATGAGGCACTTTAAGTTTTAGTTCTTCATACAAAGAAACAGCTGCTTGCCAGTCCTGTTTTTCTGATTCTTCGACTAAAGGACATACAACAAATGCCTGGGCGTTCTTATCTTCTTGCAGTTTAGAAAAAATAAAAGCATAGACTTTGTTTCTAGCCGCCTTTGGAACCGCTTTGGTCTGAATATCTTTTCTGCCCGGAGGCATTTCGTCAATAATAACTAAATCCAAATCCCCGAACAGAGTTAAAGCAAGTGTTCTAGGAATCGGGGTTGCAGTAAGCATCAAAAAGTCAGGGTTTTTATTTTTGCTCATTAAGGATCTTTGTTTAACACCAAAACGATGTTGCTCATCAATGATAACCAGACCTAGATCCGGAAACTCGATTACTTCCTGTAAGAGCGCATGTGTACCAACTAAGGCTTGAATTGATCCTGAGCCCAAACCTGCCATAATCTCTGCGCGCTGTGCCGAAGTGCTGCCTCCAGTTAAACAAGAAATATTAATAGGGCTTTCAGCAAATATCCTCGCTAAAAATTGATAGTGCTGCCAAGCAAGAACTTCTGTGGGAACCATAAACGCTGATTGATAGCCGCTGGCTGCAGACTTAGCAATGCATAATGCCGCTATAACAGTTTTTCCAGAGCCAACATCACCTTGCAGCAAACAATTCATAGCTTCTGAGCTTTCCATTTTAGAAAACAATTGCCCAAGTGCATTTTCCTGAGCAAGAGTAAGTTTAAAAGGCAAACTGTCTAGCACTTTTGCCACCCAGTCATATTTTTCGCGATGGCTAATGCCGGTTGTACTTCGTTCCTGCCTGTACTTATAGAGTTTGCTTAAGAAGATCACAATCTCTTCAACTGCAAGACGCTTGCGCGCTCTTGCATAGCTTGCGCGATCTAAGGGGTAATGAATATTATTGAATGCGAATTCGATATCACAAAGTTGATACTTTTCACGTGTTTCCGGAGGCAAAATGTCCGGATAGTTGTATATGTATTGTTTTAATGCGCTTAATACCAATGATCTCATTCTTTTTTGGGAAATGCCTTCAGATAATTGGTAAATAGGCACAATGCCTAGATCTTCTTCTTTTTCGTTCAGTAATTCATATTCTTCAACCAAGAAGTCCGGGCTAGGTAATTTAATTCTTCCACTTAGAAACAGTTTTTGCCCAGGTTTAATTATGTCCTTTAAGAAAGGCTGATTAAACCATACTGCAGTTACTGAAGCCCATTCATCTTGGATCATGGCTTTGAAAATATTGATCCTCGATCTGGTATTGGTGCTATTAACAGCAACCACCATGCCTTTAATGTTGCATTTCTGACCCGGGCATATATCCTGTATGTTTTGGCAGTCATTGCGGTTAAAATATGCCCGCGGTATATGCCAAAAAAGATCGAAAATACTGTTGATATTGATTTTTTTCAGTTGTTTGCTTCTTTGGGGACCAACCCCAGCCAAAAACTGTACCTCCTTGAATAAATCCCTCATTAAGTAATCTACCCCGATTTGTTTGATCTCTACTTCTCAATTAAAACCTGATACCAGTAAAACGGTTGTCCCCCATTATAGATCTCGACTTCACATTGACCATATATATCCTGGATTTTTCCATGTAATTCTTGGGCATTTTGTTCGTTAATATCTTCACCGAAAAATACCGAAATCAATTGGGTTTCATCATCAACCATTTTCTCTAAGAGCTTAATAACCACTTCTTCCGGGTTAGTCCCTGAATAAGCAATTTTCCCTTCTATCAACCCGATAATATCACCATTCTTAATATCTAAGCCGTTCATAACTGTATCCCTGACTGAATAGGTCACTTCCGCATAGCTCGTATTCTCTATTGCTTCATTCATAACTTCTAGCAAATGGCTCACATCACCGTCCGGTTCATAAAGCACCATGGCAGCTATCCCCTGCAATACTGATTTAGTAGGAATAACTTGAATATTATATTCGGTTAGTAACTTAGATGCTTGCTGAGCCGCCATTATTATATTACCGTTATTGGGGAATAATAGCACCGTTTCAGCATAGGCTTCTTGACAGGCATTGACCAGATCCTCAGTGCTGGGGTTCATGGTTTGCCCACCCGGAATGACTATGTCTACTCCTAAGCTTTTTAATATTTCAGCAATCCCATCTCCTGCACTTACCGCTACTACCCCAATTTTTTTTCGGCTTTCGACCACTGGCTGCTCATTATTACTCTTCTCGAAGTTTTGCATTTGCTCATGGACTTCTTCCAGCATATTATTGATTTTTATGTCTAGGAGTTCGCCCCATTGCAAACATGTTTCTAAAACTCTGCCCGGGTGATTACTATGGATGTGAATTTTCATTAAGTCAGATTCTCCGACAGCTAAGAGCGAATCACCCAAAGGTAATAATTGTTCGCTGATCTTCTTATTATCTAAGTCATTACCTTTAATTAATAACTCGGTACAGTATTGAAATTCAAGATCGATTACCTCTTGTCTACTCTCCGCCTGCTCATGCTTAGCAACAGTTGGACTAATATCAATACTATAATCAACCTGATTAGCAAGGCCTTGGATCAAGCCCTCCATAAAGTATAAAAAGCCTTGCCCCCCAGCATCTACAACCCCTGATTCCTTTAGAATCGGTAACATATTCGGCGTTTTTTCAAGCGTAATATATCCGGTTCTAAGACCAGCGACTAGTACGTTTAGAATATTCTGCTCAGTTTTTGCTTGCTGCTCACAGGTCGAGGCAACTTCACGAACCACGGTCAGTATTGTGCCTTCAACCGGCTTCATTACTGCCTCATATGCAGTCTGAGCACCTGATTTCAAAGCTAAAGCGATATCGCTGGCATTTGCATTTTCTTTGGTTTCCAGAACCTTTGCTATCCCACGAAAAACTTGGGAGAGAATAACTCCAGAATTTCCGCGTGCACCCATTAATGCACCCATAGATATTTTTTTAACCACAACTTTTAGAGATTGGTCAGAAACTTTTTCGCTCTCTTTTACTGCGGATAAAATGGTCAAATACATGTTTGTCCCCGTATCGCCGTCGGGAACCGGAAACACATTAAGAAGATTAACCTTTTCTCGATTGTGTTCTAGATTTATGCATCCTGACTTAATGCCTCTCACCAAGTCTTGTCCATTGATGGTAAGCAAATTCAATTCAATAATCCTCCCCTAATGGCATAAATTACTTTTAAGGAACATATTTTATACCCATAACATTTACATTAACTGCTTCAACCGGCAGTCCGGCTTTTTCATCCAGTATATATGCCACCTTATGCATGACACTATTTGCTATTTCTCTAATTTTAGTCCCATAAGCCATAATGACAAAAACATCAATAATTAAACCATTCTCTGTATTTTCTACCTTAACCCCTTTTCGCAAAGACTCTATGCCTAATATACTAACGATTCCAGCTTGGAAGTTCTTTGCAACCATTCCAACCAATCCATAACAATCTATCGCCGCCATACCTGCAATCGTTTCAACTACTTCGAGATCAACAAATATCTCTCCTAATTCTGTGGATCCCACTTTTATCATAGAAATCCCTCCTACTCAATATAATCATAATTCGATAGCTTATTATTTATTCCTGCTTCTTGCCCTTTGAATGCTCCTCTGTTATAATATGAAAGGCAAAACAGAGAGGAGGTAAATTGATGGCCAAGTGCGAAATTTGCGACAAAAGTATTTCTTTTGGCAAGAAGTATAGCCATTCTCACATAAGAACTAATCGGGCATGGAAACCAAACATTCAAAGGGTAAAAGTCTTGATTAATGGCATTACACCTAAAAAGCTGTATGTTTGTACGCGTTGTTTACGTTCCGGAAAAGTACAAAGAGCTATATAATAATTAAGCCTTAGTAAATAGACTAAGGCTTTTTGTATTATCTATTGTAATCGAAATTTGTAGTTTTCTATATCATCTTTTTTCAAAATATATTTTGAATTACAGAAATTGCAAACTATCTCGATGCTCTCATCTTCATACATATCATCTAATTGTTCACTGCTAAAGCTACACATTATTATTAGCATTCGTTCTAAACTGCAATTGCATTCGAAGCACAACTTCTGTCTGCCAATGATCTCATATTCGCTGGTCTTAAGAATTTTTTCGGCTACACTCTCAATACTCGTATCCGATAACCATCCAGGCTCACTGACGCGCAAATTGTCTATTCTTTGCTCTATCTCATCGATAATCTCAACGTTGGCTAGCGGCAATGCCTGAAAAAATAAGCCTCTAGCAGTAAGTATTTCCATATCATAACTAAACCATACTTCGAAAAAAACTCTAGACCTTATCTGCTCAGATTTTCGGAAATAGTAAGCTAAGTCTTCATCAATCTCACCACTTATTACCTCGGTCCGGCTGCTAAAAGGTATTTTCAAACCTGTGTCTTTTGAGACTTCAAAATGAGCATTCTTACCAATGAGTGCCGCGGTTTTAAATGGGTTGGTACTAGTACCTACAATGTCAATTAACTGGTTTTCAATCAAGCCCCGCACTTTTCCACGGTTATTGGCAGTGGCAATAATCTTTCCCGTATATGCACCGCCAGCAATACTAATCGTCAATAAATCGGCTTCATTCTTTAAGTCTGAAGCCAGCATCACTGCTGCTGTTAATAGTTTTCCTAAAGCACCAGCTGCGTAAGGCGATAATTGATGCCTATTTTGAGCTTCTTTCACTAAATTAGTAGTATCAGCTATCCATATGCGCAGGCTTTTACTATTATCTATTATTTTAATTAAACCATCTTTGAAATCGTTCATAGTAATCCCATCTTATTCTTTTGTAAGCATTGCTCTTTTATTAATCAACGCTTGATTTACAATTTTCGGAACCAAATCCTCTACATTACCGTTTAACAAAGCAACTTCCTTTACAATACTTGAACTTACATAAGTAAAGTTGCTGTCAGACATAACAAAAATCGTGTCAATATCAGGCGCAATTTTTTTGTTCATCATACCCATATGCATTTCATATTCGAAATCAGCAACATTTCTGAGCCCTCTTATAATAACATTGGCTTGTTTGTTATGCATATAATTGATTAAAAGACCATTGAAATAATCTACTTCGATGTTCTTAAGATGTGAAGTCGTGGCTTTTATCAGTTGCACTCTTTCTTCCAAATCAAATAAGGCCTTCTTATTAACATTGTGAACAACTGCAACCACGATTCTATCAAAGATTTTACTGGTTTTTTCTAGGATATCAATATGTCCATTAGTTATGGGGTCAAAACTTCCTGGATAAACAGCTAAAGTCAATACCAACACCTCGCACCTGCAATAATTGTGTATCCTGAAAAATTACAGAGAATTTCTCCTATGTATTTTAACATGTCAAATTCAAAACCAAAACCAAATTATCTATGGAAATTCATGTGCTCGCACCGTGGGACGGTTCTTTGGTATCGTTAATTGGATTTGACGCAGGCCATAATCACTGTCGCTAAATGAAAGAATCGGGCACCTTTGCGCCCGATTCTAATCTGGTTTATTTGTAATTAATTATTATTCCATTGTCTTCCATAATACTTCAGCGACATCAAATACTTTGGTAGTTTCTTCTCTTTCTACCCCTTTAACTCCATCTGAGATCATAGTGAGACAGAATGGACAATTGGTTACAATCATTTCCGGATCAGGTACTAACAATTGGTCGGTTCTGGTCTCATTTATACGCTTGTAGCCACCAGTTGCGTGCTCTTCCAACCACATTCTTCCACCACCGGCACCACAGCAGAATCCAAATTCTTTGCCTTGTTCGATCTCAATTAAATTAGCTCCACACTTACTAAGAACCGCACGTGGTTGAGCATAAATGTCATTATGACGACCCAAGAAGCAAGAATCATGATAAGTTATTTTACTGCCGGCGAATGGTTTCCCGACTTGCAATTTTCCTTTTGCTAATAGATCAGCTAAAATTTCAGTATAATGATATACTTCAAAATTGCCGCCCATTTGGGGGTATTCATTCTTTAAGGCATTATAACCATGAGGACAAACAACTATGATCTTTTTGACTCCATAATTGTTGAAAGATTCCAAGTTTTGGCTAACTAGAGTTTGATACAGATATTCGTTTCCTAAGCGGCGAGCTGAATCACCGCAGCAGAATTCTTCAGTTCCCAGGTAACCAATACTTACTCCTGCTTTATTTAGCAAACGAATGAGAGCTTCGCCGACACGTTTATAACGATCATCAAATGAAACTGCACAACCAGCGTAGAACAGATATTCAAACTCTCCGCCATCTTCAGGCAACAGATTGACTAAATCGCGAACTCCTCTTTCTTCAAGCCATCCAGCCCTGGTTGCCCAACCAACTCCCCAAGGATTGTAATTGCGCTCCATATTAGTGAATGCCATTTGAGCTTCGGAAGGCATATCTCCCTGCCACATGACCAGGTTTCTTCTCATTTCCACGATCTTAGGAATGTGCTCGATAAACATCGGGCAATGTTCCATACAGGCACGGCAGTTAGTGCAATCCCAAATAACATCTGTTGTGACAACATCGTACAACATACTTGACTCAATTGGATCCAAAGCTGCTACTTCTTCCACAGTCATTGCCATTTCAGATTCTGCATGTTCTTCATGATGAGCATCAGCTTTTAATAAGAACGGTGCTTTAGCATCTAAATGGGTTTTCATATGCTGAATAAGAGTAATTTTTGGATTTAAGTGCTTTCCGGTGTTATACGCCGGGCAGTTTTCCTGACATCTGCCACATCTAATGCAAGCATCCAGATCAAGCAGGTCTTTCCAGGAAAAATCTTCGATTTTTTCTGCTCCAAAGGATTCAGCTTCTTCAATTCCATGAACCATACGCAATGCAGAAGGCTCTAAATCTCTGAATCCGTAGTTGGCCATACTGGTGAAAATGTGCCATAGCTTGGTAAACGGAACCATTGCGATGAAAACAAAGGCAATTACCATATGGAACCACCAGAGAATTCGATGCCACATCAAGGCTACATCTAAACTCATCCAAGCAAACAGCTTACCAAACTGCCATCCAATTGGAGATGCAATTGCTTCATAGCTAATCGCGTCAAGTAGAGGTGACATTTTGATCTGAGATATAATTCTTAAGCCTTCAATGAAATAACCGGTTAGTAGAATTGTAAAAATAAGAAGTATCATCCAGCCATCCATTGAATTGGTATCATTAAGACGGTCCGGTTTTTTAATATAGCGAATGTACGCTAATACCATAATTCCTAGTAATGATAAGAATCCCATTATGTCGACAACACAAGAGAAAGCTACATAAGCATAACCTTCAACTGGCGGCCAATGAATCCAATAATGAGCTGCATCAACACCGGCTGCAATAAATAATACTAGAAAGCCCCAAAATAGAAATGCATGCATAAAACCTGCTAATGGCTTCCTAACGACCCTTGACTGTAAAAATGAGAATTTAAACCAAGACCAAATTCTATCAAAAATCCGGTCAAAACGGTTGATTTCTCCTTTACCAAGCAGCCAAATCTCAATTCGCTTCCAGCATCCATATAAGAAAATGCTGATCGGAATAAACATAATAAAATATATTAACCATTCGTAGGGAATATTAGCGCCAACAACACGCGCAAATGGATAGTAGCTACCCTCTAACGGGTGAAATCCGAAAATCATCAATAATTCCCTCCTCAAAACAAAAACAAAAGTTACTGCTGAGTAGATGCAAAGCATCAACTCAGACAATAACATTTTCTTCTAGACAAGATCCAGTCTGTCTAAATTACTTCTTTAACCCAGCTACTAGTGGGGGGATAACTTTGAACATATCGCCAACAACACCAAAATCTGTAATACTGAATATTGGTGCTTCAGTGTCGGTATTGATTGATACAATGAATTTTGAGGAAGACATTCCAGCTAAGTGCTGAATAGCTCCTGAAATACCACAAGCAATGTATAGATTGGGGTTAACAACTTTACCTGTTTGTCCAACCTGTAATTCATGACCTAGCCATCCTGAATCAACTGATGCACGAGATCCGCCAACAGCAGCGCCTAGCAAATCAGCTAAGCCTTCAATCAGCTTAATTCCATCTGGTCCTTTACAGCCACGACCACCGGATATTACTACATCAGCTTCATTCAATTCTGGTCTTGCCGATACAGTTGGTACAAATCCTTTGATGTTCTGATATACATCAGCTGCAGATGCTGCAACATCAGCTTTTTCCAGAGCACCAGCTCCAGCGCTTTCGACAACTTCACATACACCGGGACGGATAGTTGCTAAAATCGGAGAAGTAGTAATTTCAACTTTTGCAAGTGCTTTACCAGCATAGATTGCTCTAGTGAACAAACCTTTACCAGCAGATACTTGAGCAGCAATACAGTCGGTAGCTAAACCTAATTGTAATTTCTGTGCTAAACGGGAAGCAAAATCTCTTCCATTAAAACTATGAGCAAATAAAACTGCATTCGGCTGACCCTTTGCGATCATGGCAGCCATTTGTGCAACAAATGCTCCAGTGTTATATACTGCAAAAAGATCATTATCTACAGCGCAAACCTTATCTGCACCGTATTTCGCAAATTGTGGAGCTAATGCTTCAACACCTTTACCAAATACAACAGCTGTTACTTCATCGCCAAATTTTTTAGCTTCTGATATCATTTCATAGGTAACTTTACGTACGTTTCCATCTCTTTGGTCTACAAATACCCATGTTCCTGCCATCTATTACCCTCCTAACTATTTCTATTTAACCTATTTAGGCTCAACTTTCGCAGTGTTCTTGATCCAATCGGCTAATTGAGCTGCTGCAGCTTCTGGATCATCTTCGATTTTGATTCCAGCTTGCTTTGATGGTGGCAGACTAAATTCAACGATTTTCACTTTGTCTTCTGAGGCTGCAGCTGCAATAGTCGCAACTGGCTTTTTCTTTGCTGCCATGATACCTTTCATTGAAGGATAACGCGGCTCATTCCAGCTAACTTGGCTTGAAATAACAGCTGGTATTGAAACTTCGGTAACCTGTGATCCGCCATCAGCTTCACTGTTGCAGGTTG
Source organism: Syntrophomonadaceae bacterium (assembly GCA_031553935.1). GTDB lineage: Bacteria > Bacillota > Syntrophomonadia > Syntrophomonadales > Syntrophomonadaceae > JAISDD01. Next base: position 12,998 of record JAVBKS010000044.1, on the reverse strand, counting down.
CTTTGTCACCAGCGATTTCAATGCTTGTAATAACGTTCACATGTGGAAATCCAAGTATCTCAGCGATACGGGTAGGAACTTGTGACGATCCGTCATCAGCTGCAACATGCCCTGCTAATACTAAACCAGGACTCTCAGCCTTAATAGCTTCTGCTAATGCTACTGCTCTTGAAAACTCATCCGCTGCAGCATCCTGCTGAACTAAAATTCCGCGGTCAGCTCCCATAGCCAAGGCTGTCCGGATAGAATCCATAGCTTTATCAGGACCAGCTGAAACTACAACAACCTCTGTCGCAATACCTTTTTCTTTTAATTGAATCGCACCTTCAACCGCAACTTCATCATAGGGATTGATTATCATATTAATCCCAGCATCTGAAATTTTGCCGTCTTTTAATTCAATCTTTGCCTCAGTGTCAAATGTTTGCTTAACACATACTATAACCTTCAAGACCCTTCCTCCTTTTCATATAACTAATTAATATTCATTTTACTGGATTTCAGCAAATATTTATTTACCACCTCCAAGGAAAACTAATTTACGCTATTGCACTCGGCAAATCAAGCCACAATGATTATATGATTACATATAAATCTTAATCAAAAAATGCATCGATATATGTCTTCTATATTCAACGAATATCTCCTGCTTTTTCAACTAATTCTACCTAGTTTTTTAATATTATTGCTTTATGTAAAAGAAAATCTTCCGCGACTGAAGGCCCATTTCTCTGGCATTAAATATCTGTTCAGTACTGCCGACGAAGATTACCCCATGCGGACATAACGCTTTTACAAAATTCGAGTATAATTCTTTTTTTGTCTCTTCTGTAAAATATATTACTACATTTCGACATAAAATTAGATCAAAATCGCTGCCAAACCTATCTTTTAATAAATCGTGCTGCTCAAATTTTACCATTTTCTTTATGTCATCGCTAACTTGATAGCCATCATCGGTATTCGTTAAATATTTGTCGCGATATTCCTTTGGAACCCCTTCGATTTCTTTTTCTGAATAGATTCCTTTAATCGCCTTCGATAAAACTACTCGGTCCAAATCGGTTGCCAGGATATGCTTATCAATACTCATTCTATTCTTGTGGATCAACATTGCTAAGGAATATGCTTCTTCGCCGGTTGAGCATCCGGCACTCCAAATTTTCAGCGGACCTCCGCGGTTCGCGATTAACTCTGGAATAATCTCATCCTGTAATACTTGCCAATGAGAAGCATTGCGAAAAAACTCTGAGACATTGATGGTCAAATGCTCGGTAAACTTTTTCAGGAATTCTCTGTCATTTTTAAGTTGATTCAAAAAATCCTGATAATTATCAAATCCATTGGAATTCATAAAACTAATAATGCGTCTTTCCATTTGCGGACGTTTATATGCTCTTAGGTCAATACTCGAGATATCTTTGAATGTTCTGATAAAAAACATCCAATCATGGTCATTACCCAAAATAATCCCTTCAATCGTTGCTTTTTAAGGCTCTTCGTATCATTTGTTGTGTAAAATCCAGGTCTTCTTCACTATGCGCAGAGGAAACAAAGCAAACCTCAAACTGTGAAGGCGGAAAATATATCCCAAATCTTAATAGCTTTCGGAAAATATCTGCATACTTTGCGGTATCACAAGTTATAACATCTTGATAACTATTTACCTCTCCTTCAGTAAAAAACAATGAAAACATTGAGCCTATAGTATTTATCGAAATTTTTGCTTCACATTCTACAAGTATGTTTATTAATACTTTAATAAAACTATTTGTTTTCTTTTCTAGCAGCGAATAAAACCCCTTGGTCTGCAACTGTTTTAAGGTAGCAATTCCAGCCGCCATTGCTATTGGGTTACCGGATAAAGTTCCGGCTTGATATACCTCTCCACAGGGAGCTAAAGTCTCCATAATATCTCTGCGGCCACCATAAGCTCCAACCGGCAAACCGCCGCCAATGATTTTACCTAAAGTTGTTAAATCCGGCTTAATACCAACCAGGTTTTGATAGCCTCCATAATTCAATCGAAAACCGGTAATAACCTCATCAAATATCAGCAGGGCTCCATATTGTGATGAAATCTTGCGCAAGAATTCTAAAAACCCGGGCTTGGGCAATACTAAGCCCATATTGCCCGCAATAGGTTCTACAATTATTGCTGCAATCTTATCACCATATTCATTAAAAACTTGCTCCACCGATGATTGGTCATTATACTTAGCAACAGCAGTATGTTTAGCCAGATCATTGATTACCCCAGGGCTGGTAATGTTACCACTGGTTAACAAGCCAGACCCGGCTTTTATTAAAAAACTATCCCCATGTCCATGATAACATCCCTCAAATTTTATGATCATTTCCCTGCCAGTAAAAGCTCTGGCTAACCTGACTGCGCTCATAGTAGCTTCAGTTCCGGAATTAACCATTCTTACGCTCTCAATGCTCGGAATAGCTTCTACAATCATTTTCGCCAGAATTACTTCATTTTCACAGGGAGCACCATAGCTCGTACCATTTTCAAGTGCCTGTTGAATCGCGATTTTAACATTGGGATTACTGTGCCCAAGAATTAATGGACCCCATGAACAGACATAATCGATATACTCATTGTCATCAACATCAGTTATTTTACTGCCGGCTCCCCTTTTAATAAAAACTGGGTTCATATTGACGGCGCGAAATGCTCTTACCGGGCTATTAACACCGCCTGGTATTAATTGTAATGCACTGTTATACAGCTGCTCCGATTTAGTATTCTTCATATAGCCTCACTCAAAGATTACTCAAAATACCTCATACTGGTTTTTTTCAATTCTTTTAAGCTCTTAATGACTAAAAAATCTTTTATTCCAGTTTTGGCTGACATATCGTGCAATAATTCCTGCAAATGATCAGAACTTTTGCAATGGATCATAGTAAATAAATTATAGGGAAAATCAGGCGGCGTCTTACGCAAATAGCAATGGCTGACTTCTTTATAAGAAGAAAAATATTCACCATGAAGGTCAGCATTGTCATTGTTTACATTCCATGCAACCATGGCATTATGAACATAACCGACCTTTCTATGCCTTAAGACCGCTCCATACCGTCTAATTATACCATCTTCTTTTAGTCTCTTAATTCTTTGAATAACTTCCTGTTCGTCTATATCTAAACGCCGAGCTAATACAGCAAATGGTCGCGGCGCTAACGGTATATCACCTTGAAGCATAATAATTATCTGTTTATCTATATCATCATAAGCCATTATTATCACTCATTTCAAAGGAAACATTTATCTTATAAAGCCTCATTGCCGGCATACTGTCGATAATAACCCCAGTCAAATCAGCGATCCCCCTGATTTTCGAATTTACTTCTTCAATCGACTTACCAGTTAATGTAAACCAAATATTTCGCTTGTTATCGCGAACATAATTGTGCGTAACACCTGGCTCAGCATTAATTATTTCGGCAATTTCATCGATTCTAGATTCAGCGACCTCGCAGGCGCACAGGGTTGAAAAGTAATCAACTTTCCTGGAATCAATAACCGCACCCATTCTCCTGATCACGCCATTAGCTTTTAGAGCACAGAGACGGCTGATCACTTCAGCTTCGGAAAGCCCCAAAGTATTGCCAATATCGGCATAAGGCGTTGCCGAAACCGGTAATTCCTCTTGAATAATTTTTAAAATCGCAATATCTTTTTCATCAGTTGCCATTGATAATTCCTTTCGGCTTATAGAGACACCATGGGTCTTCTGCCAAAATATCACCATCATTATAGTAGTAAGCTCTTGCCCGGCAGCCGCCGCACTTATTCTTAAAATCGCAAATTCCGCATTTATTGCCATACTGCTCGGTTCTAAGCTTTGCAAAAAGTTCATTGTTCGACCATATTTCGTCAAAAGGTATATCTTTTACATTTCCAATAGGAAGATTTAGATAAGCACATGGTTGTACATCTCCGCTTGGTCCAATTATACAGTAATCGGTACCAGCTAAACAGCCCTTAGTAAATCTTAGTTCAAGTCCCATTAAGGCAGCAACACGCATGAATTGAGGAGCGCAAGTCGGCTTAATTTCGATCGGAACCTGTTTTTGTTTGTTCATAAGTTTTTTTAAAGTTCGCTCATAGGCTCCTACTTTGAGCGCTTCTTCTTCGATATCAGCCCCACGCCCAGTCGGTACTAGGAAAAAAACATGATGGGCCATCGCACCAACTTCCAAACAAAAATCGGTAATCGCATCTAATTCATCTACATTCCAGTCCATGACTGTGGTATGAATCTGGAATGGAACTCCTGCTTCCTTTAGATTTTTCATGCCTGCTAGAGTGAGCTGATAGCCATCTTTAAGACATCTGAAATTATCTTGCTTTTCGGGTGTTAGGCTATCCAAACTCACACCTGCTGCCATAAATCCAGCCTTCTTAAGATCCCTGGCAACATCAGGAGTTATTAATGTTCCATTAGTGCCGAGAACAGCACGCAGGCCATTGTTACGGGCATGGGCCCCTAATTCATAAATGTCTGGACGCATCAACGATTCGCCGCCACTAAAAATCATTATTTTAAAACCGGCTTTTTTTATTTGCTCAATCAATTTTTTTCCTTCGGAAGTACTGAGCTCATCATCAAGCTTAGGTCCGGCATCCCTATAACAGTGAGCACAATACATATTGCATTGATTAGTCGTGTTCCAGGATACTAACATATTTATCCTCCATTATTAAATAACTAAAAACCTTATATTCCAATTTCCTCGTCAGTTAGATAACAAGCTGGGTCAGAACCCCATAAATCGCCAGTTACCGCTTCAGCTCGCGGTCTAAAATTTCCATTACAGAAATTAATATATTGGCACTGAGCACAGCGCCCTTTTAATAAAGGTTTACGGTTCTTAAATCCAGCCAATACTGGATTAGACATGTCTGTCCAAATCTCTGAAAACTTTCGTTCGCGAACATTTCCGAAAGTAATTTGCTGGGTAAACTGATCGGGGTGAACATTACCGATTGGGTCTACACAGCCAAAAGCGATTCCCGAACGGTTTCCGCCATTGATCCCAATCAAAGCTCTGATTCTCTCAGCCCGTTCAGGATCTTCTTGCAGCGCCCGGAGATAAAGATACACCCCATCACAATGATTATCCACGGTCAGGATTTCCTTCTGCAATCCCTGCTTCTGAAAACCCTCTGCTCTGCGAATAATAATATCCATGGCCTGGCGAGTTTGCTCAGGCGAGACATCTTCATCCATCATCATATTACCCCGGCCGGTATACACCAGATGATAAAAACAAACGCGATTAATCTTCTCTTCTTCAATAAAATCAAAAATTTTCTCAAGCTCTTCGTAGTTATGGTGATTGATGGTAAATCGCAGCCCAACCCGCTGCCCAACAGCAACACAATTTCGAATTCCTTCCATGGCAGCCTGAAAAGCACCGGCTTGCCCTCTGAATTTGTCATTGACCTCGCGCAACCCATCAAGTGAAATACCGACATAACCTACGCCTATCTCTTTTATACGTTGGGCCACTTGGCGGGTAATCAAAGTTCCATTGGTAGAAAAGGTCGGTCGAATACCGCGGATTTTAGCATATTCTGCAAGCTCAAATATATCAGGCCTAATAAGTGGTTCTCCCCCCGAAAAAAGCAAAACCGGTACTTTGAAGTCTGCTAAATCATTAATAAATTGTTTCGCTTCTGCTGTCGATAATTCGCCTTCATATTTTTTCGCCTCTGAATCCATGTAGCAATGTACACAGCGTAAGTTGCAGGTTCTAGTACAATTCCAAACTACCACTGGACCTGATTCAGTGTTAGTTCCATGCATGGTATTCTCGCTATTTTTATTGTACCGAAGGGAATCCCCGAAATAATCGGTTTCAAATAAAAGCTTAGTCACGCTTATCATCCTAGTCTTACCTCCTAGAAATATTCATTTCTAGCCTGTCGCCAGAAATTTCAAAGCAATTGATTTGGGTCGCAAATCAATTTTTCAATAATTGTTTTCGTTTTCATTAGTATATCTCAATCAGCTAAACAATCTTTCGGTCAGTCAAGCAATTTTGCGATTTCTTTAGCAAAATAAGTTATTATTATATCTGCTCCTGCCCTTTTAATACATGTTATACTCTCAATTATTGCTCTATTTTCATCTATCCAGCCTTGAGCAGCCGCTGCCTTAATCATCGCGTATTCACCACTAACATTATAGGCGGCAGTCGGGTAGCCAAATTTCTCTTTTACAGCCTTAATAACATCAAGATAAGCAAGTGCTGGCTTGACCATAACAATATCGGCGCCTTCATTAATGTCTAGCTGAACTTCACGTAATGCTTCATCAAGATTGGCAAAATTCATTTGGTAAGACATTCTGTCGCCAAATACTGGAGCTGAGTCGGCTGCTTCGCGAAATGGACCATAAAATGCAGAAGCATACTTTGCTGAATATGCCATAATTGGAACCTGACTGTAATTATGCTTGTCTAAGCAATCTCTTATTGCAGCAACTCTCCCATCCATCATATCAGATGGTGCTACTATGTCAGCCCCTGCTTTAGCATGTGACAAAGCTTCTTTAGCCAATAATTCCAGCGTTAGATCATTGTCAACATACCCGTTTTTATCCAGCTGACCACAATGTCCATGATTCGTGTATTCACACATGCAAACATCAGTTACTACAACTATTTCGGGATATTTGTCTTTGCAAATCTTTATCGCCTCTTGCACCGGTCCATTAGAATCCCAGGCCGAAGTTCCCAAGCTGTCTTTGAACTCCGGTAATCCAAATAGAAGAATAGAATTAATGCCCAGTCTGCTAATTTCTTCTATTTCCTCCGATAATCTGTCTGGGGAAAAATGAAAAATGCCTGGCATTGAAGCAATTGGGATCTTTTTATCGCTGCCAAATATGACGAAAATTGGATAAATGATGTCTTTTATGCTTAAGCGGTTTTCCGCGACTAGGTTCCTGATACCAGAAGAATTCCTTAGTCTTCTTAAGCGCAACTGTGGATAATTCATAAGTCATACCACCAATTAAACTAATAATTCATTTAGATATTTATATTTGCAAGCAGTATTTTCGGTCTATACGTCGCTTATACTGCTCCTAATTCTTTTTCACAAGATCAGCAACGATTGCATTTATAAGTCCCGGAATCGTGTATTCAGCAGCCATTATATCTACATCAAATCCATATGATCTCGCAGTTTCTGCTGTGATCGGACCAATACAAGCAATTTTGAGATTTTCGTTAATACTCTTAATACTATCTGACCCCACTATTTTAACAAAATTCTCAACTGTTGATGAACTGGTAAAAGTCACAAAATCAAAATTTCCTGCAATTAAATCAGAAATAATTCCATTGACATCATGTCCAGCCATCACAGCTTCATAGATTAATACCTCATTAACAGCAGCCCCCAAGGCTTTTAAACTGTCGGGCAAAATAGCTCTTGCCCCCTTTGCTCTGGGTAATAATACCTTAGTCTCGGAATTAATGCTATCTCTAAGTGATTCCACGATTGCCTCAGCACGAAATTCATCAGGGACAATGCTGACCTTAAGTCCTAGCTGTTGCAATTTTTTACTAGTTGCAGGCCCTATAGCAGCAATTTCAATTCCTTTTAAATCGCGAATATCGTAACCACTATTTAGCAATTCTTGCATGAAAATATCAACTGCATTGGCACTAGTGAAGATTATCCAATCATAAGTGCTCAGGGCGTCAAATGCCTTATACAACTCACTCATATCTTCCGAGGGCTTGATGGTAATAGTGGGGAACTCAATCGGATCACCACCCAGATCAATAACCCTATCAGCTAGCTCGCTGGCTTGTGGTCTGGATCTGGTTATTACGATTTTCTGACCCCATAGAGGCTTTTTCTCCACCCAGGCTAATTCTTCGCGGAGTTTCACCACATCGCCAACAACGATAACAGCCGGGGGCATAAAATTCTTTTCTCTAACTAAAGTCAGAATATTTGCTAGATTTCCTACCAACACCTCTTGCTTTGGCCAAGTTCCCCATCTAATCAGAGCTATTGGGGTGCTCTTATTCATGCCATTTGCAATTAACTGCCCAGAAATTAGCTCTAGGTTTTCAATTCCCATTAAAAAAACTAGGGTTCCACTGCTTTTAGCCAACTGCTCCCAATTAATGCTGCTATGTTGCTTATTCGGTTTTTCATGACCGGTAATTATTGTCAAAGTCGAAGCATGATCGCGGTGTGTTACTGGAATCCCGGCATAAGCTGGTACAGCAATTGCTGAAGTTATACCCGGGATGATTTCAAAACTCAGCCCATATTCTTTTAAGGTCTGCGCTTCTTCTCCGCCTCGGCCAAATAGAAAAGGGTCCCCGCCTTTTAAGCGTACTACGGTTTTGCCTTCTTGGGCATGTTTAACCAAAGTTGCATTTATCTCTTCCTGCTTCATGGCGTGCCGTCCTGAGTTCTTGCCCACATATATCATTTCGGCTTTCTCTGGAGCCATTTCCAGTATTTTGGGGCTAACTAAGCGATCATATACAACCACATCAGCCTTATTAAGAATAATTCTTCCCTTAATCGTAAAAAGTCCCGGATCTCCAGGACCTGCCCCCACTAAATAAACCATACCTTTTTTCACAATAAATCTCCCTACTATTGACAAGCTTTTAATTCCTGATTACGTTTAAAATATCTTTTCCGCCTTCATTTAACAAAATCATCGCCATGTCTTCGCCCAACTTCTCAGCGTGTTCCATTAAAGCAGTCCTTTTGACTCGATATTTATTTTTACCATCCAAATCAGCGATAATGCCTTCCAAACTCAAATAGCCATTATCTTGGACTTTAGCCAAGGCGCCTATCGGCACTTGACAGCCGCCTTGCAGAGTTTTAAGCATACTTCTTTCCGCGTTCACCTCTGCTAGGGTCTCATGGTGGTTTAATGCGCTGATATAACTACTGAACCAGCACTTTGCATTGACTGTCTGAATTGCTATTGCTCCTTGGCCTACGGCGGGCAACATAATATCGTACGGCAATATATCAGTAATGTATTCGGTTAAATCTAGGCGGACTAAGCCGGCATAGGCTAAAACAATTCCATCCAAATCTTCTTTAATCATTTTTGCGATTCTTGTATCAATATTTCCCCGAATATCTACTATCTCAAGATCAGGACGAATACTTTTAATTTGGGCTCTTCTTCTTAAACTTGAAGTACCGATTCGTGCTCCGATCGGCAAGTTGGCCCATTTATATCCTTTATTCGATAAAAGAACGTCACTGGGATCCTCTCTTTTCATGACAGCCGCTAATGTCAGACGGGTATCAAAATCAACCGGCAGATCTTTCAAGCTATGAATAGCCAAATCGATATTATTACTAAGCAAATTATCCTCAAGCTCTTTGGTAAATAAACCTTTCTCCCCAATTTTTGATAATGATGAAGAAAGGTTTTTATCGCCAGTGGTTTTAATTATTATTATCTCAGTGCTTAACTGCGGAAACTTACTTTTTAGTACAAATGCTACATGCTCCGCTTGCCAAAGGGCAAGCTTACTACCTCGCGTCCCTAATCTTAACTTGTCCATGATGGTCGCAATCCTCTCTTGCAGACAAATCGAAAAGCTCTTTTACAAAATTGAAATCTAAGCTATCCGGCCTCTTAACAGCAATACCTTTAATATTAACGATCGGATCATGCAGAAGCTGGTTAACAATGGAATTTGCTAATGAGCTTATTATATTCTTCTCTCTATCAGAAATATTTCCAAGACGGTTAAATGCTTTCTTTAGTTCTCTCTCTTTAATCTTCTCCCCATGAGCCTTTAGGGCAGTAATCAGCGGAATGACATGAAAACTCTCCAACCACTCATTGAATTTTTCCAATTCATTAGAAATGATGTTAGCCGCATTTTCAGCAGCTTTAGCGCGTTCGGCTAGATTGTCATTAACAGCATTTTTTAATGAATCAATATCATAGATGGTTACCCCATTAATATCTGTTAAATGAGGGTCAATGTCCCGGGGAACAGCAATATCAATAAAGACAATTTTTTTGCCATTTCTGGCGGTTAATGCAGAACCATATTTCTCCATCGTTATTATTTGATGGCTAGCAGCTGTGCAACTAATAACCAAATCTGCATTTAATAACTCTTGGGGGAGTACATCAAAACCTATCGCACGGCTATTATAGTTGTTAGCCAGCTCCAAAGCTCTGGCAAATGTTCGATTAGAAACAATTACTGAACTCACTCCATGTTGAACTAAACACTTAATTGTGATCTCACTCATGTCTCCAGCACCAATAATAATAATATTTTTGCTCGTTAGATCACCGAGTTCTTCAATAGCTAAATCAACAGCCGCATGACTAATCGAAACCGGTAAACTGCTGATTGCAGTTTCAGTTCTCACCTTTTTGCCTACAAACATTGCTTTATGAAATAGCGCATTAATAACGTTATTTGAGGCGTTATTTTCAACAGAAAAACGGTAGGCCTCTAAAACTTGAGAAATAATCTGCGATTCACCTAAGATCATCGAATCTAATCCCGAAATTACTTCAAATAGATGCCTGGTAGCATCATAACAATCATATTTATATAAATAGTTCTCCAAAATACTGGTATCGAATTCCGAAAACTCATGAAAATAGCTAACTATTGCACTAAGTCCGGCATTAATATCCTTGGAAACTGCATAAACCTCAGTCCTATTACAAGTAGAAAGTATTACCGCTCCTTCAATCGCTGGATGGTCAATGAAATATGAATATCCTTTTTGTAAATCACTACCACATATGGCGAATTTTTCGCGTATTTCAACGGGGGCGGTTCGATGATTTAATCCAGCCACGAGGATATACATTTTTCAATTCGCTCCCTTACAAGTTTTTCTTCACCATTTCTTAACATCTCAAAAATCTGATCACTTATAATCTCACTCAATAACTCTGATTTTTTTTCTTGATCTATTGGCATCGCTTTAATCAAATCTCTTTTTTCGCCGAGAAAGTCAACCATATCACCATAATCTGGAGTGATGGTTTTACTCAAGTCCTCTTTGAGGCGTTTGGCAAATAAAGGACTCTTTCCCTCGGTCGAGATTGCAATTACCAGGGATTTTCTTCTCAAGACAGCCGGTACAAAAAAATCACAATTACCGGGGTCATCTACTGAATTAAGCATAATATTAAGCGATTTGCAGTAAAGTGCAATGGTGCGATTCAAAACCTGGTCATTGGTTGCTGCAATGACCAGGTTTACGTGTTGCAAATCATCTCTCATAAATCGGCGTGGAATCAAGGTGATTTGGTTGCTCTCTGCCAAACTCATGATGCCTGCGCACGACTCTGGACTAACCACCCATACCTCAGCTTCATGCTCCAGGAGAGTAACAACTTTCCTAAGCGCAACCTGTCCTCCACCAACAACTAAGCACTTTTTCTGCGCAAGATTAACGAATATCGGATACAACGGTACCATAAATTCTTCAGTCCCTTTAAAAAAATAGGTCTGTTATCAGACCTATTTTTCATTTTTTGTCTCAATCACTTCAAAATCATCCTCTTTTGCTTTACGGAAATTCTGTAGTGCTTTGCCGACTGATTGTCCAATTTGCGGGAGTTTTCCCGGTCCAAATATAATCAAAACAATAACGAGCACCAACAATAGTTCCCAAGGTCCAAAATTTCCAATTAATCCAAACAAGGCTATCCACCTCCAAACTTTCTATCTTAAAACACTTCTTGAGATTGTGTAAAGATCATCGAACATAAGCTTATATCTATATCGCTATTATATCAAAAATAACTACCTTGTAAACAAAAGGTGATTGTATTCAAGCCTTGCCAAATGTTGCCTAGCGTGTTCTTAACTGCTAAAGCTCCTCTGCTTCAACAGCCGTCTTTCGTCCTGAAAATTTTGCCACTACAATACTGATTTCGTATAGTAAATACATGGGAATCCCCATCATGAGTTGTGAAATAGGATCCGGCCCGGGAGTTAAAGCAGCTGCAATTACGAAAATAACCAGCAAAGCATATTTGCGGTTCCGGTTCATACTCTCATATTTTATTATTCCCAATCTCGATAAGAAGAAAGTTATAACCGGCATTTCGAAAACAATGCCAAATGGTAGTGTGAAAGCCATAACAAATGAAATATATTGATCCACTTTAAACATGGTCTCTAGATTGTTTCCGGCAATATAAATGAAAAAATTCAAAACCATTTTCAAGATTCCAAAGTAGGAAAATAGGATTCCGCCCAAAAATAACAAAATCGAAATCGGCAGTATAATATAAACATATTTTCTTTCATGAGGGTATAGGGCAGGTCTTACGAATCTCCAAAGAGATAAAAGCACGATGGGGAAAGCAATAACAAAGCCAAAAAGAAACGACAATTGAATCTTAACAAAAAAGGCCTCGGTCACCCCAGTAACAATTAGCTTTTGGTCAAAAGCTGATAGGGGCCTCATTACTATCGTTAATAAGTATTCACTCTTCGAAAAGCAAGCAATCGTTGCGATCATAATTGCAACAATCGAAATAATAACTGCTTTTCTCAGGTCTTCTAAATGCTGTATTAAGCTTTGTTTATCTTCAGGAGTCAAGTCTTTTAGAAACATCAATATTCCAACCTTTAAAACTCACGTTCTACAATAAATCCCGTAATTTTTTTGAAAACTTCTTTGGCTTCAGATTCAGGAAATTTCTTCAAAAGTTTGAGCGCTTTTTTCTGGTATGCTTGAGCTACTTCATAAGACCAGTCAATACCACCGGAATCCAAAACCATATCCATGATCTTCTCGCAATTCTCTTGACAAGCAAGCGGAGAAGACAAAAGCACTCTAAGTTCCGCTTTATGCGGGGAGTTCTCCAAAGCATAAAGAGCCGGCAAAGTAATCACACCTTGAATAATGTCACTTCCTGATGGTTTACCCAAAGTTTTTTCGTCGGCAACATAATCCAAAATATCATCAATAACCTGAT
>JAVBKS010000029.1:0-39652 GCA_031553935.1 Syntrophomonadaceae bacterium | reverse complement strand
ATTCAAGGTGAAATCGGTCCGACCGGCCCTGAAGGTCTGCAGGGCATCCAAGGTGAAATCGGTCCGACCGGCCCTGAAGGTCTGCAGGGCATCCAAGGTGAAATCGGTCCGACCGGTCCTGAAGGTCCGCAGGGAATACAGGGTGAAATCGGTCCAACCGGCCCCGAAGGTCCTCCTGGCAACGATGCTGTCACTTTAATCCCTTATGCCTCAGGAACACCTGTACCCATTTATATGGATACTAATCAGCATCCATATACTCTAGGATTCGGGATGCACGGTGAATGTCCACATCCAATTGTTGATGGTAACCTTGAAGTCACCCATGGTCTACTTCACGCATTCCCATTTTTCATTGCTCGAGATGCGATCATAACTGACATAGCCATGTCAATGATTACTATTGAAGATGTAGATTTGGGCAGCGCATCAGCAAATATGTTTGCACAGCTGTTCTACAGATACAATACACCATATTTTGTCGGCATTCCTGAAACAAAGGTAATCTTAACGCCTGCTTTGACCGGCCTCGTAGCCAAAGGTCAGCTGTTCGAAAAGATCGTGAACAATCTTAATGTTCCAGTGCCAGCAGGAAGCAGGCTTATGTTCATCGTCCACAAGGATATAGCTCAAGCTGATAACACCAAGAGTATAGCTGTTTTGATGAGTGGGAGCGTCTACCTCAGAAATCCGTCATAACAGAATGTGCTGAACAAACGGGAGGTGGGAACCGCTTCCCGTTTCTTTTTGCAGACCAAATCTATAGAGTAGTGCCATTCTAAAAAGAGATGGAGATTTCTGTTCTGCTTTGAAAAGTGTCCTTCATTATAAGATAGAATCTCTTTGTATCAGCTAATCTTATGTAAGTAGGCAATACTATACTAAAACACTATTTGGTTTCCGCGAATATTTACACTGAATATCAAACCAACTGCTATAAGATTCGTTAGCATTGAGCTGCCGCCGTAGCTTAAGAATGGCAATGGTATTCCGGTTATCGGCATTACTCCAATTGACATACCTATATTTTCGAACACGTGAAATAACCACATTGCTGATATCCCTATAACAATCAGTGATCCGTAGTCTTCTTTTGCTTCCAGGCTAATAAATGCTGTGCGCAGCAGTATGATCAAATAAAGAATAATTACCCCGAAAGCGCCTAAAAAGCCAAGTTCCTCTCCAATGACCGCATAGATAAAATCAGTGTGATGCTCAGGCAGGAAATTAAGCTGAACTTGGGTTCCATTAAAAAGCCCTCGTCCACTTAAGCCTCCAGAACCGATCGCAACCAGTGACTGTATTGTATTCCATCCTGCCCCACGCCCACCTTGCCCGTCTTCATAAGGATTGAGAAAAACCGTCAGCCTCTTTATTTGATAATCTTGCATCGGCAATGGCATATCGAAATAGAAATGCATGGTCAAAACTAGGGCAATTGAGAACGCACCTATTAACAATAGAGTCAGTAGTATTCTCGGATTAGCCCCGGCAAAGAACATCATCACAATTGTTACCACTATATAAACCAAAGCAGTTCCTAGATCAGGCTGCATCATTATTAAAACAAAAGGAAACCCCATGAACATTATTCCTGGTAATATTTGCAAGAATGTGTCCATATTACCTCTTTTCGAGCATAGATAATTGGCAAAAGCTAATATCAGCAGGATTTTTGATATCTCGGCAACTTGAATGGGCGGTATCGGCCCTAAGCTTAGCCAACCTTTAGTGCCCCTAATATCTTGTCCAAATACTAGAACCAAAATTAGCAAGAGATTAGCCAAAATGTAGATTGCTAAGCTATATCTTCTTAGCTGCAGATAATCATATCGAATAAGCATAACTATTCCGACTAAGCCTACTAGTATTACTCCAATTTGTTTAATTACTAAAGAGTTGGAATCAAAAGATAGGGCCACAGTTGCACTTCTTAGAACAACTAAACCGAAAAGAATCAAAATTGTAAGCGTTATTGCAAAAGGTTTGTCAATAAATTTCAAACGCTTAAGGTCCATAATTTATTCCTCCTTTCGCTATTATAAGGTGTTGAATATACGCTGTCTAGAATAATGACCAAGAAAAATGGAAAACAAAAAAGGTGGATAAATACCCACCTTATCATTAAATTTCCAACCAAATTATTATTTATAAATCCAGTGAAGTTTTTCTATAGTACCAACTCCTTTCAATAGCCTAAGTAAATTAGTTTATTAATTGGCAACCCTCCTTAATCCTTTCACAGGTATATTGGCAACCAAAGCTACAGTATTATCTTCATTTTCGAGATTGACTTGTAGTGAATTAACATCTATTTCTAAGTAACGGCTTATAAGCTCTATCATGTCTTCCTTGAGTTGATTAAGGAATTCAGGCGAGACCGACGAACGGTCATGAACCAGAACTAATCGCAGTCGCTCTTTGGCAACATCTTTGCTATGGAGGTTATCTCTATTAAAGATTCGAGCTAACAAATCCAACACTGTCATCCCCCCCTCCTACCTAGCAAGTCGTAGAATTTTCCAGAAGCGCTCGACAAGATTATCCGAGTTATCATATGACGGAATTGCAATCTCTTCTCCTAGAAGCCGACGAGCAATTCTTTTATACGCTGCACCTGCTAAAGAGTTGTTTTCCAGTACTGCAGGTTCACCTCGATTAGTGGATACCACTATAGCTTCATCTTCAGGAACTACTCCTAGTAAATCTATTGAAAGAATATCTAATATATCATCTATATCCATCATGTCTCCGCGTTTGACCATTTTCGTCCTCAGGCGGTTAACTATTAGCCTTGATCCGCTTAAGCCTGCAGCTTCCAGCAAACCAATAATACGATCGGCATCTCTTACTGAAGATACCTCAGGAGTTGCTACGACTATGGCATAGTCTGCACCTGCAATTGCATTTCTAAATCCTTGCTCAATCCCAGCAGGGCAATCAACAATAATATAGTCATAATCTTGACGCAAACTATTGGTTAGGTTTTTCATCTGATGAGGAGTTATCGCAGTTTTATCCTTGGTCTGCGCAGCAGGCAAGAGGTTTAACCCCTCGAATCTTTTATCCCGAATCAGAGCCTGCTTAATTTTACAGTTGCCGTTGACAACATCAACGATATCAAAGACAATGCGATTCTCAAGCCCCATAACCACATCTAGATTCCGCAAGCCCAAGTCCGTATCTACTAAAACCACCTTGTAGTCCATCATGGCAAGCGCAGTCCCTATATTCGCAGTTGTTGTTGTTTTTCCGACTCCTCCCTTCCCCGATGTAACTACAATTACCCTACTCTTCATTTTCTTAACCTCCATTCAAATTTTTAGCCTTTCGATTATTACTTTGTTGTCTTTGATTCGAGCTACTTCTGGTTGCTGTACGCTAGTGCTATCCTCTTCCGGAGGGCGGGTGAAATGCTCAGCTATTCTCAATTGGGTGGGTCTTAATCTATAGGCAGCAATAATTGCGTTCTCGTCACCGTAGTAGCCGCTATGGGCTATCCCACGCAAAGAGCCCATTACGATTATATTCCCAACTGCAATAATTTCTGCTCCCGGGTTAATATCTCCCAAAATAACCAGATTACCATTACTGAACAAACGCTGACCAGCTCTTAAATGTCTCGATAGCATGATGGTTTCAGCATAATATGGAACTTCGTAATTAAACATCTCCTTATCTTCACCATTAACTGACCAACTGGGAGAAATGATTTTCTTTAGATGGATTCCGTAATCAAGCAATATGTCTTCAATCTCGTGCAGCTGCTTGCTGTTTAGCTGCCGCTTGCCAATATCAATTACGATTTTTGTTCCAGGGGTATAGTCGTCAGCATGGGTGAGTTTCTTAATTAATCCTTGTTTTATATCATGAAAAGTATAAAACGCTTTAAGATCTACAAGTTTTTCTAACCCTTCGCCTTTCAATACAATTGACACCTGGTAGACCTCCTATCAATGATAATTGCTTTTATTTTATTGTTTATAACTTCTTTTAATTGAAAAAATTTCCTGCTAAGAATATAATATAAAAAGCGCGAAACCTATATATATTCCGCGCTTTGAGTCGTTTTTGATATACAAAATTATTCTATTATTCGTCAAACCCAGTTTAAGGTTCCCCCTGTCCTCCTACGATATCAGTATCGATGACATTGGGAACTAAACCTTCTTCGTTTACTGCATCATCGCTTCCAGTTTCGATTTCGAGGGGAACATCCGGTAATATTGGGTTTTCGTCAGTGTTTTCAACTTGCGGCATCACTGGTTCTGGAGAAGTTATGTTTTGATTAAGATGGTCAATGATGCCAAAGTATTGTTCGAATAAGGCTTTACATACAATACCTGAAGAACCGTATCCACTGTAACCGTATTCCACTAGACCGGCGAACGCAATTTCTGGGTTATCAGCCGGAGCAAATGCTATGAAAACGCCATGGACATCTTTTAAGGCACTGTCACCTGCTCTTCCCGACTCTGCCGTTCCCGTTTTGGCTCCAACTTTAATACTGTCCGGAAAACTAGCGAATAAACTATAAGCAGTTCCTCCAGGCTCGGTCACTGCCGTCATCGCTCTTTTAGTCCAGGGAATAATAGCAGCAGGATCACTAATGTTAAATGATACTTCAGGCTCATGCTGTTCAATTATTCGACCCTGGGAATCTTCAATCCTATCAACCAAATAGGGCTTCATTCTGTAGCCCCCATTAGCAATAGTACTAACGTAATTAGCTAATTGCATGACCGTAAAATTATTATATCCCTGACCAATCGACATGTTAAATGTATCAAATTGCTGCCAATTAGTATTAAAGTTATAATCAATCTTGTATTGGGCATCCAGTTTATTAAGCTCGGCTTTTTTCTTTTTGTTTAATTCGTCTATTTCAGCTTCACTTTGGGCTTGACTTATTAGAGTGTCATATTTTTCTTCTACGTCTTTATGGTTTTTTACGTTTTGTCTTTCTAAAATAATGGCATTTATATCTTTTTTCCATTCCGGTGACGGCAATTGGCCGTTAATTTCATTAGGCAGATCTATGCCGGTCTTGCTGCCTAATCCGAATTCTCTGCCCACTTCGACAATATTATCTTGCCCGGCTCTTCTCCCCATCTCTTGGAAATAGGTGTTGCAGGAATGAGCCATGCCTGACAAGTAGTTAACATTACCGTGAACCCCAGTACATCTGATATTGGGCTTAATCCAATATGCTCCTCCGCAGTTTACATAATCCTGCAAGGGATTCATGACAGCGGCTCTTAGAGCTGCCATACCGGTAACCGGTTTAAAGGTCGATCCCGGCGGATAAGCTGATGAAATAGCTCGATTGGTCTGCGCCCCTGGCTGCATCGGGTCGTATTGCGGTGTTTGCGGAAAATAGTAAGCAACTTTGTCTATACTAATTTCCCCTTTCCAATCATCCGGGTTTAGTGAAGGTTGGCTACACATTGCTAATACTGATCCCTTTTTTACATCCATAAGAACAGCAGAGCCCACTTTGGCCTTGGGGTAAGTTTTTTGCAAATTCGTTAGGGTTTGTTCCATTGTACTTTCCATTACTTGTTGCAGCTTGCTGTCAATAGTTAGGTAAATATGATTGCCGGCACTCGGCTGTGAAGTATCTAATTCACTAACTAAGCGGCCTTTCGCATCCACTTCCATTCGCCTTGCACCATCTTGGCCTTTTAGAATCTGCTCATACTGTTTCTCGATTCCAGCTTTACCAATCAAGCTGCTTAAACTATATTTAATATTATTGCTTTCCATTTCTTCTATTTCTTTGGCATTGATTTGATGAATATATCCTAAAACATGACCGGCTAATGTTCCAAAAGGATATGACCGCAGTGGCTCCGTGCTAATCATGACCCCCGGGAACTGCTGTCTGTTCTCTTCAAGTTTCACTACTAATTCCCAAGGTATGTCCCGTATTAAAGTTATAGGTTCATAAGGTCTTAGCTTTTGACTTTTTATCTTTTCAGTGACATATTCAACAGTCACATCCGGGTAGTAGTTACTTACTGCATCGACTAAAGACTTTATTAAATCAGGATTCTTGCTAATATCAAAATAAGTCAGATTAATGGTATATACCAGCTTGTTAGATGCTATCACAACTTTATCGTGAGTAAATATCTCCCCTCGCGTTGCTTTAATAGGGATAAGACGCACCGAATTTTCCTTTGCCTGAATCTGGTAAGTCTCATTTTTTACCAATTGAACTACTATTAAACGAATGCTAAGAATACCGATTAATATCACAACCAAGCCGACATAAATCCTCATTCTTGCTTTTAGATCATAAATCCTCAAAGTTCTCTCCTAATCTTTCTCAACCAGCCATTATGAGTGGAATTAAAGTAAGACAAATAAAATAAAGACGAAATGACCACATTATAAATTATCTGAAAGCCACAGCGTATTACTAAACTCGAATCGTAAGCCATCCCCTTACCGGCAAGCGAATAAATGATAACGACCAGAAATGCATTCAAAAGTGTACCAATGAAAGTTCCAATAATTCCAACTAGAATATTTTCTTTAAAAACTTGGCCTTGCAAATGGCTGATTACAAAAGCAACCGTTCCTTTGGCGATTGCATTCATGCCTATGGTATCACCAATATACAAGTCTTCAAAAAGACCGCACAAAAAACCATAAACAGACGCCTCTTTGGAACGGTGCAGCAATGCAAAAAAAACCACCGTGATCAGTACAAGATCAGGCATAGCATCATAAATATTAAAAAAGCTAAATATTGTCGATTGAAGCAAAATACTTATTATTGGTAAAGAAAAAAGACATAATTGCCGCATGAGAACCTCTACATTATTCGAACTGAGGCTTATAATCAGTAATCACCAAAACTTCTTCCAGCTTATTGAAATCAACTGCCGGAGTTAAATACGTTTTTAATAGCAACCCATTAGGCTCATGAATGATAGTTTGAATAGTTCCTATTTGAATGCCTTTCGGATAAATTCTTGAAAGGCCTGATGTTAAAACCTGCTCATTCTCGGTAATTTTTGCATAATAAGGAATATTGACCATTCTAAGCTTATCGCTTTCACCAATTCCTTCTACAATTCCATTAGTTTCACGATCAATGGCAAAAATTGCTCCGACGGCAATCTCAGTATCAGTTATGAGACTCACTTCCGCAGTGTTATCAAAAACCCTGCTGATTCTTCCCACTAAGCCCAATGAACTTATAACCGGCATATCTACAGCTAAACTCTGCATACTACCTTTCGAAATAATAATGCTATCATTCCATGAATTAGGGCTGCGGGCAATAACCCTCGCTGCAACCATGTTGTGCGTACCCAAATTCTCATTCTTAAAATTCAAAAGGTTCTGCAAACGGAGCGTTTCTTGATAATATTCCTTTAATGATGCATTTTCTATCCGAGCAGCATTTAATTCAGCTTCCAAGGCAGTTATTTGTCTATTTAATGAGTTTTTTGATTGAAAAAAATCAATAACTCCATGCCATTTATCTCTAACAAATGAAGCTCCGCTTTGCACAGGAGTATATACTGTACGAATCGATCGAATAACAATATTGTCTACCGGTTGATGTGCAGTTTTTGCAATACTAATACTTGCCACAATTAAAACTAAGACTATTGCCCATATCCATTTATTACTTATAAATCTTAGCAATTATCTCACCTTAAAACGGTTTTTTTATGGTTATCAGTACTCTTTTTAATATCTCAATATTCTCTAAGACCGCACCTGTGCCTTTGGCAACTGCCAGTAACGGCTCATCACATACATATACAGGAATATTGGTGTTGATACTAATTAGCTTATCAAGCCCTTTTAACAGTGCCCCTCCGCCAGCCATTACAATGCCACGATCCATAATATCAGATGCTAGTTCCGGCGGGGTCTTTTCTAAACATACTTTAATACCGTCTACGATTTGTTCAACAGTTTCTTTCAATGCAGATTGGATCTCACTTGCTGAAACTTTAATGGTTTTAGGGAGTCCTGACACTAGATCCCGTCCTCTTACCTCGTAGAACTCTTCCGGTCCTTCCCACAACGCCGAACCGATGGAAGTCTTAATGTCTTCAGCAGTCCGCTCTCCAATTAGGAGATTATAATTCTTTCGCAAGTGTTGAATAATGGCATCATCCATATTGTCACCTGCAACGCGGATTGATTTAGCAGTAACCACTCCCCCAAGTGAAATCACTGCAACTTCGGTAGTCCCTCCTCCTATATCCACGATAAGATTTCCGGTAGGATCATGTACCGGCAATCCAGCTCCAATAGCTGCCGCCATTGGCTCTTCAATTAAATATGCTTCTTTGGCTCCGCCTGAGATGGCCGCTTCCCGTACCGCTCTTTCTTCAACCGTAGTACAACCTGAAGGTATGCTGATTATTACTCGCGGTTTGGCAAAAGGAGTTTTCGGCCCTACAACCCGGTTAATAAAGTAGCGTATCATAGCTTGGGTTACATCAAAATCTGCAATTACACCATCCTTCATAGGCCTGATGGCGACAATATTTCCTGGTGTTCTGCCGATCATTTGCTTTGCTTCATCTCCAACCGCCAATACTCTTCCCGTATCGCTTTCAATTGCTACCACTGAAGGCTCACGTAAAACTACTCCTTTTCCTTTGACATGAACTAGAGTATTAGCAGTTCCTAAATCTATCCCTAAATCTTTACCAAAAACCATCTATATATGGCCTCCTTAATCAAATTAACTGTTCTCGTTTCATACTATAGAATTCATTCTCACCTATTATTATATGATCAATTACCTCAATTCCTATCAGTTTTCCACTTTCAATCAAACGCTTGGTCACTTCAATATCATCTTGGCTCGGAGTCGGATCACCACTGGGATGATTATGAATTAATATCATAGATGCTGCACTGCGTTTAATTGCCGTCTTAAAAACTTCCCGCGGATGCACTACTGAACTATGTAAGCCGCCAATTGATACATCCTCCATAATGATTAAGGAATTCTTTCTGTTTAGATACATAACTCTAAAATGCTCGCGGTCATAATAGCGCATATCTTCCATAACAACACTTTTGACATCTTCAGGAGAACAAATCTTAATCTTATTTCTCATATCTAATGATAGTCTTCGTCCAAGTTCTAACGCTGCTTTAATCGATATAGCTTTAGCCTTCCCTATACCTTTAACCGCAATTAATTCTTCAATACTTGCTTCTTTCAAAGATCTTAAGCTCCCAAATCTAGCAATGAGCGCTTGCCCCAAATCCAAAGCACTAAGTTTGTGCGTTCCGTGCCCTATAATAATTGCTAGCATTTCGACATCACTTAAAAAAGCCTCTCCTTGAGCGAGCAGCTTTTCGCGCGGGCGCATAGATTCAGGCATGCTCTTGATGGTATAGAAGTATTCTGTCATTACACAATCACCCTTTGAGCAATAAATCAAATCCTTGCTCCTTGAGCATCAAGTAAAGTTTAGTTAAGGGCAAGCCTACTACATTATAAAAACAACCTTCAATTCGGTCAATAAAAAGTGCTCCTAATCCTTGTATGCCATAGGAACCGGCTTTATCCAGCGGTTCTCTGCTCTTTATATATGCTAATATTTCTTCTCTTGATAGCTTTCGAAAAAAAACTTTAGAAACCTCATGGGCGATTTGGATTTCTCCTTTTGTGCCTTTAATACATAAGCCACTAATGACCTCATGGCTGCAAGCACTTAAAAAGCTTAATTGCTCATAAGCGTCGCTGCTATCCCGAGGTTTGCCGATAATTCTATCACGGCAATAAACTATAGTATCTGCTGCAATAATTAAGTCTTCTTCATTACACTCTATTGCTTCAGCTTTCTCCCGTGCTATCCTGCGGACGAATTGAATCGGTCCTTCTTGCGGTTTTTTCTCTTCTTCTATATCAGGAATTTTCACTACAAAATCTACATTTAAGCTCTTTAGTAACTCCTGACGACGCGGTGAACGACTGGCTAATATGATTTTGGGGTACATCTTTCATCCTCTAACCTAGTCTGGATGTTTTCTGAAGTCTTTAAGCAGTTTCTAAACTGCTACAGTTCTTAGTTTTTATCAGTGTAGCATTTGCTTATTACAAAGACAAGCTGTGCCTGGCAACAATAATTTAGGTATAAAAAATATTCTTCCTGAATAATGACTGGAATTTTTACATAAATTAAAGTATAATTTTTAGAACATATGTTCTATTATCGTTAAGGAACATTAATGCTAAAAAATGCTCTATTAAAGGAAGTGATTTTTTGGAGCGCGTTATACTTCACAGTGATATGAATGGCTTTTATGCCAGTGTGGAATGCCTCTATAACCCTGCTATTAGAGACAAACCGGTAGCCGTCGGCGGTGACCCCGAGTCGCGCCATGGAATTATTTTAGCTAAAAATGAAATAGCCAAAAAGTTTAACATTAAAACTGGTGAAGCCCTTTGGCAGGCACTGCAAAAGTGCCCTGATTTAGTCATAGTTCGGCCTCATTTCGAGCGTTATTTAGAATTTGCTACCCTAGCTCGAAATATCTATTATGAATACACCGACCAAGTAGAACCCTTCGGATTGGACGAAGCTTGGCTGGATGTTAGCGGCAGTACCCGACTATTCGGCCCAGGGGTTAGCATTGCTAACCAGATCAGGAAGCGTATCCGTAAAGAACTAGGTATAACCGCGTCTGTTGGCGTTTCTTGGAATAAAGTTTTTGCCAAATTAGGCAGCGATATGAAGAAACCGGATGCTACTACTTATATCGATAAAGATAATTACCAAGAGAAAGTTTGGCCTTTGCCTGTGTCCGACTTACTCTATATAGGTCCTGCAACTACCCGGAAGCTAAATCGTTTGGGCATTTATACCATAGGTGAGCTGGCGCATCTGGATCCTAAAACCATGCGCCGTTGGTTTGGGAAGGTCGGTTATTTATTGTGGAGCTATGCCAATGGTACAGATTCTTCCATAGTCTCTGCTGCCAATGCTCCTATTGATATTAAAAGCATAGGCAATTCAACTACTACTCCCCGTAATCTGGAAACTTTAGATGATGTAAGAATAACTTTCACCTTGCTGAGTGAAAGTGTCGCCGCTCGCTTACGTTCCCATAGACTGCTTTGCAATACTATCCAAATCTACATAAGGGACCATACCCTTTTTTCCTTCGAGCGCCAACTAAAACTCCCGGTTGCTACTCAACTAGCTACCGAAATCGCCGCTGCCGCCCTTAATTTGTTTCAAACTAATTATCCTGGTTTAGGGGTTGCCGGTTCAGATGTCAAGCCCCTTCGTTCCTTGGGTGTAAGGGCCTGTAATCTGGAACGGGAAACTAAATGGCAGCAATTATGTCTATTTCCTGAAGAACAACGTCGCCTGGATTTAATGGTGCTAGAACACACCATTGATAGTATCCGTTCTCGTTTCGGGCATTCTGCTATTGCCCGCGGCTTGATGCTGACTGACCGAAGGCTTTCGAAAACCAATCCCCGCGAACATATAATCCATCCTCCAGCTTGGCTGCGCGGAAGTATCTAAATCGTCTTTCCCCCGTCCCCTTGGTAAATTATAAAATGTGATTTTATACCCCCCTTGCCAAAATTAAATTTACGTGTTATATTTGAAAAAATTATATATTCATTTCCGAGTCTTTTTTCCTAAAGTGTTTACCATGGGAAAAAGACCGCTGGGTTTAGCGGGAAACTGTTAGGCCTCCACGTTTTGGGAAGGAAATGGCCGATATGCTGTTTTAGTATTAGGTAGGCATTCCTTTGGGAATGCCTTTTTATTTACTTTTCCTTTTTTGGAACGTTTATTATCCTCACCTGTTATGGCGAAACTAGGAGCGGATAACTATCATAAGCCTGACCTAACAATAAAACGGCTTGCCATCAATGATATGATGAGAGCCGTTTTATTGTTTTTTATTATATTATTTAATAAAACTTAAGGCTTTAGCAACGAGAATATATCACCCCAAAAATATAGGCAGTTACTACACTCAAATAAAAGAAAAGTGCACCACTGATGAAAAAGAAAAGCGGCATGATAGCCGTTAGAATCAGGATAAGGCTAAAGGCAAAGACTGCAAAAATGTACATTAAGGTATAGGCAGGCTGGCCTCGCATGATAAATTTAATTAGCTCACCGAATCGAAATGCATCCTCCATTCTACGTGAAACTGCATAGTTTGCCCAAGCAAATGGAATCATCAACCCCATCCCCAATATGAGTAAAGAACTGAAAAAACCTCCAATAAAAGGAATTCCGCTTAAAAAAAATGCTCCTATAAACGGCAAGATAAGATAGGCCATCGCAATAACTAATGCCCAAACCCCATCTTGAAGAAATAAATCCCAATTATTCCAGCTTGGCAAACGTCGGCGTCGCATGATACCACAACGCATACAGGTTATACAATATCCCAATGTGAATACATTAATGATAGGTATAATGGATAACGCCGTTCCGATCAACATCTTTCTTAACCAATTTTTATCATTAAAGGGGTACTTAAGCAATAGTTCCCAATCTAAAATCATATGAAAACCCTCCTTAAGTAATACATATTACGAAAGGAGGGTTATATGTTACAAATTATTAAATTAGTCTAATGAACTCATGTGCAGGGTATCTTCTTCATCGCCTTGACTATCATCATCCGGATTATTAAGCAAAGTCTGAATCTCTTGAATACTAGGCATAATTTCTTGTACCCGCTCAGCTACTTTGGTATCAGCTACTTGATCTAATAGTAGTATCTGCTCCGCATTGATTTCCAAACCAATATTATATAAACCTGTAACTGTATCGGCACTAACTATTAATCCTTCATATTCCTCCTTGCTATAAGCACTATTTTGGAAAAATCCATCTCTACTAACTATTCGGCCTTTTTGTGCTGTCATAATAAAACCTCCTTAATCATCATTAAGGATATTATTCCCAAGCTGAGAGGTTTTATATGCAAGTTTGCAAGTCGATTGATATGAAGTTATTAAGTTTTGTTTATTCGCCTTACTAAGCTTCTTTATCTCGATTTCCCGCTTTAATGCTTCGCTTTTACTGGAGCATAATTCCAAATAAACACATTGAACCGGCAACCGGCCACGGGTGTATTTGCTTGCTTTGCCTTCATTGTGAGCTTTGAGCCTTTCGCTAATATTTACGGTATAACCAGTGTACAGGCTATTATCTTGGCAAAGCATTATATAGACAAAGTGCTGAGACATTCTCCCGGTCTCCAATACTATAGCGAATAAAATATGTTCTCCGGTTGATTAGCACTAAAACCGGTGATGCGTAACCCTCAACGGTAATTGGAATTTATGGGTTATTGTATTACCAACTTCCTCAATATCATGCAAGGTCACATCAATAACTAAGCATTTTAAACGCGCATAAATCCGATAGGCATTGTCTAATTCTTCAGCTACCAAGTCATCTATGGTTTCCATATCATCAACATTGTTAAAACTGCGTAAGCGCTCCTTACGTAGTGACAATAAAGTTTCCATATCAATCGTCAACCCGACTAAAGGAATCTTGCCCTTTAGAGCCTCAATTTCTTGAGGAATTTCTGTATCAACAGCAATTGGATAATTGGCAACCTTTAAGCCCACGCTGGCCAAATGCATTGAGAGCGGTGTTTTAGATGTACTGGGCAAACCTAGAATAACGAGATCAGCATTTTGAATAGTATCAAGATTCTGACCATTATCGTGCTCAATGGTAAATTCAATTGCTTTCATGCGATTAAAATACTGATCATCTAGAGCATGATTCAAACCGGTTATGTAAACCGGCTGCAATCCAGTCTTTTCTTCAATAACATCAAATACTCTTGCCATAACATTTAATGCCATTACATTTTTTTCTTTGGCTTTGGTTTCCATATATTTGATTAATTCTTGCTTCACAATGGTAAAAATTACAATGGCATCTTCTTCACTGGCCTTGTCGAGTATTTTATCAACCTGCTCCTCTTTGGTTACTCTAGAAAATCTAGTAATACTACGTTCTACTTCAAACTGCATCGCCGAAGCAACAGCGATTTTTTCAGCAGTTTCCCCAACAGAATCTGATACTGCAAATATATGCAATTTCTTTTCCATTATCTCATCTCCTTCACAACAACTTGAATAATAGTTCTTTAATTATACTACATTCGAGTTCACATAGGAGATTTGTTTTAGGGGAATAAAGATTAAAGATAGTACTAAATCCTAAACCCAGACATCAGCTTTATCAGTATCCGGTGGTATATCACATACCGCATCAAAGAGATCGCTCATTTCTTCTAAAGCCATACACACTTCGCCCTCCTGAATAAAAGGGCCCATTTTGAGCTGTTGTTCTTTATTATTTACCAGGTACTTTTCTTGGCCTACGAAAAACTTATATGATTTGCCGCCATTGAGGTTGAAACTAAATAGACCATAGCCGGTAAGTGAATCATAGCCCAACTGTCCAAGATCAATTGCTAAATAGTCAAGCATTTCTCTGACATATGCCGGACTGGGATAAAAACCAAATTTTTTGTTAAATCTGGCATTAATAAGAGCTACTGCTCCGCTCACATGTGGTGCAGCCATAGAAGTGCCCGACAATTTGACATACTTGCCCCCAAGATAAGTAGAATATGTCTCAACCCCAGGTGCGACCACCGCGATTTGCTTATTTGAATTACTAAAATTGGCAACCCCGCTATTAAGATCTACAGCTCCAATCGCTACGCATTCCGGGTAATATGCTGGATACGAGATCTCAATTGTTTCGGGATCACCGTCTCCCGAATTTCCTGCCGCACATATAATGATAATACCCTGGGCAACACACTTTTTAATCTCATCGTAGAGCTTAGCATGCGAAAGAGGACCGCCCAAGCTCATATTAATTACATTAACTTTTTCGCCGTTTGACCCTTGCCAATTCCGCGCCCAGTTCAACCCGCGAGCAATATTGGTAAAACTGCCCTGCCCTTTTTCGTTTAAGACTTTTACCGCTATAAGCTTGGCCTCAGGGGCAACCCCGAAAATACTGCCGTTAGCAGCAATGATACCGGCAACATGAGTTCCATGTCCATTCTTATCGATAAAATCCTTCCCTAAGATGCCACTGCTGAAATCAGCGCCGTCGATAACATTAGCTGCCAAATCAGGATGACTATTATCAATACCCGTGTCAACCACGGCAACAACTGAACTTCTCCCTTTGGTATCCGCCCACATTTTCTGCGCTGCAATCAGCGCTACTCCTGGGGGTATATTGGTGGTTAAACTGCTGGACATATCATCTAGAACCTCTATAATATCTAACTTAAAACTTTTCATGTATTGCCCTCCTCAAACCTCTTATTTCTACTGCATAATATACAAAACATGTACAAAAAGTTACTACCGGTTCGAATAACAAAGTTAACAGCTCTGCTATTTCATGATTATTTATGCTATTATTGATTCTGGAAAAAAATCAATTTTAGCAATTGGCAAAAAGCTATTTCTTCAGCACAAAATATGCTATACAATGAAATAGTACCTATATTGTCAAAAAACTAGTGAATAATTTCGGGTCAAGGAGGACCGTAAGGGATGAGTAATAACACCGATCTGGCTCAAGTGATTGTAATTACATCCGGTAAAGGTGGAGTAGGAAAAACTACCACGGTTGCGAATGTAGCCACTGCTTTGGCAAGAATGTCTTACCGGGTAGTAGTTATGGATTTGGATATCGGATTAAAAAAACTAGACCTTGTGTTAGGCTTAGAAAATAGGGTTATATATGATATTATCCAAGTAATTGAAGGAGAGTGCAGCTTAAAGCAAGCTCTCGTCAAAGACAAACGCTTTCCAGATCTCTATATGTTACCAGCAGCCCAAACTCGCAATAAAGATGATCTGCGCCCTGAACAGGTTATACATATTTGTTCCCAACTCAAACCAGAATTTGACTTTGTTTTTATAGATTGTCCTGCCGGTATTGAACAGGGCTTTCGCAATGCCATCGCGGCTGCTGATAGAGCTATCGTTGTTACTAATCCTGAGGTTTCTGCAGTTCGCGACGCCGACCGCATAATAGGTATGTTAGAATCAGCCAATTTTAAAAATATTTCTTTAGTGGTAAACCGCATTCGCCCCGATATGGTTAAGAGCGGTAATATGTTAAGCATTGAGGACCTATTGGAACACCTCTGTATTCCTTTGCTCGGTGTAGTGCCTGAAGATCGCAATGTAGTCATATCTACTAATAAAGGAGAGCCTATCATCTTAAATGATCGTTCCACTGCTGCTACCGCATTCAATAATATTGCATCCCGACTTCTGGGACAAGATGTGGAGTTCCTTAATTTCATGGATAATGATTCTTTTTGGAACCGAGTGAAGAGTATCGGCCGCAACTTTTTCCCAAACAAACAATAGGGGGAGGATTACCAGGTGTTAGATTTCTTTAAAAAAATTTTTAGTGATGATTCTAAATCAAGCAGAACCCATGCTAACGAAAGATTGCGATTAGTTCTGACTCACGATCGCCTTGGAACCTCATCTGAATTAATGGAAACCATAAAAGAGGAAATAATCCAGGTAATAGCTCGTCATATGGAAATTGAGGGTATTCCAGAGGTGAACTTAATAACTGAGGGTCGCCATACGGCTCTTGATATTAGCATTCCGCTTAAAGGTAGGTCATAAAGTGCTCATCAATATTAAAGGTAAAAATAATAGTCTTGTTTTCGTTTTTTCCCCTGGAACCATTAAAGAGTTTCGTGAGTTTTTGCAAGAACGCATCGATAAAACACCACAGATTTTCAAAGGATCACAAGTAATATTTAGTGGTATTGGACTTAACGGCTTAACTCATGAAGAGCTTGCCGAATTACAACTCATGTGCCTTAATAATGGCATGATCCTAAAAAATGATGAAAACGAAAACAAATCAAGCGAAAAATCTAGCAATCATGAACACTTAATATATTATCGCAATATCCGCAGCGGTCAAAAAATTTCAGCTCCGGGCTCCGTGATTATTTGGGGAGATGTCCATGAAAGTGCTGAAATTTCTGCAGGGGGAGATATTATAGTATTAGGAAGATTAGGTGGGATTGCTCACGCTGGCTGCTATGGCGACATGAACAGCATAGTCTTTGCTCTCCATCTAAACCCTACTCAAATCCGTATCGCTAATCGGATCTCTCGAGCATCAGAAGATTCGTCAAAGAGAAATTTTCCTGAAATTGCCTATTTCGATCAAGACAACATCTGCATCAGTGCCTACGACAATAAAAATAGCAAAATATGGAGATAGGGTTAAAAGCTAATAGCTATCTACTTACGGGTGAGCTAAGAACGAGCTCAAAGCTCGTTTCTTTACTGATTCCGACATGACAAATTTTGCAATTATTTCTTTTTCCGAAGCTTCAAGATCAATAAATAACAACCCATATTGAAATCCTGAGATCGACTTGAAGTGCCGCACAACTTTCGCCTTTACAGCTAATTTTTGATCGATGGAATTGTTTTTCAGATGGAAAATTAAGTTCAAAATACTGTCAATTCTTAATTCAATCGCTGATGATAAACGCAGCCCTTTTCCAGAGATGTCCAGTATCTTGCCCTGATATACTTTTTCTAAATTCTCTCCACCATAATCAATATTATTGGTCATTTTCACTCGGGTAGATTCCCGTCTTTGGACTCGGTTAAATGATTGAGGTTTGCTTATGACAAGACTGCAATTTTTATTGCCAAATAGCACTTTTAAAACCATAGATTGTCCCAAATAAGCAGCGTTGCTGCCGGGCACTTCAATGATAATATTGTTCCCAGGCTCAATTTCTTCTCTAAAATCGAATAGAGTTATTGCAATTTCGTTTTCCAGAACTGAATCCACGCAGGCATTGTAATCATTATCTTCGTTAATAACCCTAATTGCTTGGTTTACCTCAATATTCATAAATTATGCTCCTGAAACGCATTAATGCTTGGCAAAAGAAGACACAGTCATGGACTCCACACTTTAATAACCATTCGTTAATTCACACTAAATTATTGAATTCATTTATTAGAGTTTATCAAACTCAATTAAGCAATTAGATGCTCTAACAGTATATTTTAAGAGGTGTAATCTAAAAACATGAAAGTATGATAATTCTTTTATACCAGCCTAGAATTCATCCTTATACATTTGGTCTTTATTCATTTTCAACATGGAATAAAAACTCTCTAGAAATAACTCACGGTTCCATGGCTTTTGCTGATACATTTTGTGGTCGGCTTCTTGGTATACCTTATTCAGCTGTACTTTGGTATCATTCCTGACAGCCCAGCCCTGAGATATGCTGACTGAACTATTGGGATGCTTTGCATTAAATTGCTTAATAGCTTTTTTTAAGCGCTCAGCAGCTCGTTCAACTACTTTTTCATTGCTTGCCGGTAATAGAACTGCAAATTCGTCACCACCAATTCTAGCGACAACATCGCTTTCTCTAAAGCAGCTCCTGATTATATTTCCCGCCGCTTTAAGTAATGTATCCCCAGCTTGATGACCTAATACATCATTGACAACTTTCAATCCGTCCACATCACAACTAATGATACCGACCGGATCAAAGCGGCCACTTTCTAGCCTTTTCAACTCTTCTTCAAAATAGGCGCGATTAAATAGTTTCGTCAATGCATCGTGGAAACTAATGTATCGTAGCTGCGCCTCCGCTTCTTTGTAATCAGTTAAATGGCTTATAATTATCATAGTTCCTGTAAACTGAGCTGATTTATTCCGCAGGCGATAGAAGTTCACCAATAGGTTGAACTCCTGATCATTAATACTATATACGGTTTGCGGTACAGCTAGCTCGGTCTCAAAACTAGTCATGAATTTATGTAAATGTTGGTATAATTCTGGGAAGACTTCTTCCAAAGATGCCCCTTCGCTAAGGCTTTTCTCCATCACATTTTGAAAGAAATCACGGGCTGCAAAATTAATGGTTCTTACATTTCCATTCAAATCTAATAATAATAACGGCAACGGCAAAATGGAAATAACATCAAAATATAATTCTTTTTCAGATTCTGCCAATTCGCAATTGTTTCTATGCAAATTAGAGTTGAGTATATCCGTCATTCCATATTCTCCTGTTTCTTGGAAATATCACAATAAAGCCATCGGTAAATAATCCTACTGGAAACTATTATTGAATTTCAACAAAAGATCTCCAAGTCCTGCTACTATTTCCCACATTTATTTTATTGTTGAACTATTGTTTGCAGCAGTTTGGCGATTTACTCTAAAAAATCCTATAATTGCAGGCATGGTTGAAATCACCAAAATCAACAAGATAATAATAGTTAGGTTCTTCTGAACCCAAGGAATATTTCCAAAGAAGTACCCCCCCATAATAAACAAGGTTACCCAGGCAACACTACCGACAATATTATAAATAAGAAACCTCTTGTATTCCATCTGCGCAATTCCCGCTACAAATGGAGCAAAAGTTCTAATAATTGGTAAGAAACGCGCTATTATTATGGTTTTTCCTCCATGGCGCTCGTAAAAATCATGGGTTTGAATTAAGTACTCCTTTTTTAAAAAGCGAATTTTTTCCCTCTCAAAAATTAATGGTCCAACATAACTTCCTACATGAAAGTTAACTATATTGCCGGTTATAGCTGCTATTATAAGCATTAATGCAATATAATAGATACTCACTTCACCGCTAGCTGCAAATGCTCCTAAAATAAATAACAGCGAATCTCCAGGAAGAAATGGGGTGACCACGAATCCAGTTTCACAGAAAATCACGATAAACATAATTAAATATATCCACATGCCATAGTTATCAATGATTTCTTTAATATGCATATCTAGATGAACTAAAAAATCAAATATGTATATAATATACTCCATAATATCCTGTCCTTTTCATTTCCAATCATTACCCATACGATAACCGCATTATCCGGACTGCAAAATATCCTGGTATCAATAAAACAGTTCCTAGAAATAAATAAAAAAAGATACTCAAACTACTCTGCAAACCAAGAGAGATTCTAATAATCTCAAAATTTAACTCAACGAAAAGAAAAACTAAGCAGATGTTAGTCGCCACCATTAAGAAAATCCCTTGCTCCCGAATGGCTTCCAGTTGGTCTTTGCTCATTGCCGCTCTTCTTTTTGCCGAGACATTAATCAATCGCTGCGGATCATCGGGCTTAATAAGTAGATAATAATTCAATACAAAAATGGAAAACCAGCATACTGTAGCTATAATCAGCATTGCATAAACATTAAGCATGCTCTTATCATGCCAAGCATCGGGTAGACCGAAAAAATCAAAATGAGTGGGAATAATATCCGGCAGCAGCGGGTATTTATCAATTGTATAAAACCATGCCAGACTTAGAAGTAAGATTGGGATTAATTCCAACCATAGCGGGTAGTATTTACTTATTCTTTCACCCACAATAAGCCTCCCACTAATTCCACGAAAAAAAGCGCTGGAGCCTAGAAAAAAGAAATCTCG
The DNA here is from genome assembly GCA_031553935.1 of Syntrophomonadaceae bacterium. GTDB lineage: Bacteria > Bacillota > Syntrophomonadia > Syntrophomonadales > Syntrophomonadaceae > JAISDD01. The sequence continues at coordinate 19,144 of JAVBKS010000029.1, read as the reverse complement.
TCAGCTATTTCCAACTATGCGGGGCTCAAACTGGTAAGCCCCCATAATAATACCATTAATTCTATGCAATTTCCACCTATTAACCATTGAGGCAATAAAAGATTAGATCTCGCTATCAAAAATCAATTCGAAACTCTGCTTATTCCAGTCTAGAAGAGTAACTGAACCTGGTCGCACCATATCACTCCATATTTCATCAGATTTTATTAGCTTTAGTTTATAAAGCAGCGCTCTTATCACTCCACCATGGGTGACAATAGCTACATCGTTGACTCCTTGCCCGGTAATATCTATAACAGCTTCGTATACTCTCTCCATCACCATATTGTAGGCCTCACCTTTTGGAACTTGAAAGCTCTCGGCTTGATTAAACCATATTTTAACCAAATCAGGATACTTAGCGTAAGCATCGTTATAGGTTAGACCTTCCCAGATCCCAAAAGATATTTCCCGCAGGCGTTTATCAATAACAATATCATGCTTGAAATGACTATTAATGATCTTTGCAGTTTGCAGGCACCGACTAAGATCACTGCAATAAATCATTTGCAAATCGAATCCCTTTAAAAATTCTCCGGTTTTATGAGCTTGTTTAATACCTATTTCATTCAAATAAGTATTGGTTTGACCTTGGTATCTCATTTCCTGGTTCCAATCAGTCGTTCCATGCCGAACAAAAAATAGATTCATTAATCTATGCTCCTCCTATCGCACAGTTCTAAACATTTTAGTTGAATTTAAAGTTTCCACGCCATTAATCGAATCAAAAACATCACTAATATTCTATACCTCGGCGGGCTTTAATGCCGGCATAGTAATGGTGCTTAATCATACGGATTTCACTAACAAGATCAGCTTTATCAAGTAGAGCACTTGAAGCCCCTCCGCCCGTTAAGACGATTACTAGGTCTGCCCGCGAATTTTCCAAGAATAAAAGTACTTCTCGCTCATCAATTAACCCATAACTGATAGCATTGATTATTTCATCAAGGATCAATAAATCCCAGTTTTCCCCATTAGAATCTTGTGCTTTCTGCCATCCTTCTGTAATTATTTTCCAATCAGAATCTCTTATATTTCCCGGCTCAATCCAACAATTTCTGCATGTTTCACATTCTCTTATATCTTTAATGTTATCGAATTTACAAGTACGCGAATACCTTAATATATTTACGCCTAAGCTTTCCAGTACTTTCAACTCTCCAGAAGGCATCGCTCCTTTAAGAAATTGAATCATTCTGACCTTCATGCCATGCCCGACTGCGCGGCAGGCCAAACCAACCGCAGCTGTAGTCTTACCCTTGCCCTCTCCAGTATATACTTGGATCATTTCTCCTCCAAAAAATCATAATCTGATTATTACATCCATTCCTCATTATTGAACCCGACTTCAAACCAACCAACAATTCCTCTCACGAAAGGATCATTAATATCTTGATAAAAAGTTTTCCCCGCGTTATAATAACTATTGCATACTTGGGCCATTAGCTCAATCAGGCAGAGCAGCTGACTCTTAATCAGAAGGTTGAAGGTTCGATTCCTTCATGGCCCACCAAAAGAATACTACTCAAAGCCCCTAAATATAGGGGCTTTGTTTGTTTCTGCTCTGCTTCACATAATAGAACCCTTAAGACTAAGCATTTTTAATATATGAATAAGCTTAGCCTTCCCCATTAATTCAAACTATTGGAACTAGCCCTCAGCCATATGATAACATCCTTAATACATGGTGCTTGCATAACAGTTGCACTTAAGTTTTTTAAAACGGCAAGTTATGCTATTAACTTTATTGCCAGAAATTTAATAATAATATCATTATGGTGCTGAAGGTACTGGCAGCAGATTCTTATAGGTACATGGGGAAATTTTGAATTGATTATAAGGAGTAATTACTATGAAAACCAAGGTAGAATTTATTAACACTTGCCCATGCTGCGATGGATATGGTGATTTATTAAGAAACATTAAGAAAAAGTATCCTGAGCTAATCGATCTCAAAATTTATTATGTCGGCAAAGACTTTGATTATATAGCAAAATACGGACCTATTAGTCGCGGCACCATGATTATCGGCGGCAAGGACAAATATGAAGATTTATCTCGCCGGAAAATCGAAAAAGCAGTTTCTGCAGCAATTGGGGTTGAGCTGCAATGATTCTGTCTGAGTATTTTTGGGACTTACTAAAGACCAGCGGTTCTTGGCTGGTTATTAGTTTTATTATTTGCGGAATTTTGCATGATTGGAAACAAAAAAAGATTCTTCTACTATCAACCGGATTAAATCCGAACTATTGTGAAGTTTTCAAGACTCGACCGTGCAAATCTGCCACTTTATTATTTTGGGCACCGCAGTTGATTCACAAAGATAATAGCACCGGTTACATATCTATAGGATGGGAATTTTGTTCCTCTAGCTTCTGAACATGCTTATTATCCAAATGGCAAGCAATAACGAAGTTACCTATTAATATGAGCATGCAAACCAAAAAGATAATAAATAAGTTTTCCAGGCTGCTATTCATCCAATAAATCATTGCAAAACTAAGTACAAAAGTAAGGCAAACATGACCGAAGCTTTTCGCTAGTCGATGGTTACCCATTTCACTAATTACCGAATGGTTCACTAAATAATCATCTGATGTAGTAAAAATATGCCTCAGCATAAGATATCCAAAAAAGTAAAATGGAATGATAATGAGCTGCGCTAATCCATCAGAAACCAAATAGTATGGATTTTGGCTGAATTGTACTGTCCCGCCGAATGCTATCAAGAGAGCAAATCGGGTAGCAATAAAAAACACCATCAGGATATTAATAGTCAAATATAAGTACTCGGCTGCTTTCACACTTTGAGTTTTAGACATTGGGACTAGTTTGACAAATAAATAATAATATACGAAGAACAAGAGCGGGTTTTGCAAAGTAAAAAGAAATTTTAGAATATCATAATTAGGCAAAATCGGGGCGAACCAAGCACCCAGAAAATAAGCAGGAATAATCGGCAATAAAACTACAACAAGCGTAAAAATAGCTAAGTTTTGAAAATTAATTCTTTTTCCACTCAATTGAAAGAAGAGTAAGCCTAGAAGCCCACGCTCAAATAGTGCAACTAAGAATGTCAGAACAATATTGGTCGGCAAAATTTTTAGAACTTCCAGCATTTGTTGCCAATTTTCCAAGTGCATAACAAGCATATAAATTCACTCCATATTTTAGTATATCAAGGTATGCTAAGGGAAGCTCTGCTCCCGTTCCATTCTCATTTTTTCCATTGTACGGCAAAATTGGCTCAATTGTCTAGAGTTTCAAGCTAGTAATTCAAAGAAAAAGTAAAATTTTGCATTTACCTGTAAATCTACATTAGAAAATGTTATTGCCAGGAATAAATGCTATACTTAAAGTAATAATCTAAACGAAAATGGCAAATATCATCGTCAGTTCACTTACTACGACTAGACAAATTATTTCGAAGGGAGGAATTATAAATGGATAGATGGGAATACAAAACTATAGTAATTGATGGCAAAGGGTTTTTTAGATCAGAGTTTGACCTTGAGGAAGAGTTGAATAAGCTAGGCAATGATGGTTGGGAACTTGTAACCATGGTTAGCCCCATAGCTTATGCTTGGGGGGGCACGGTCAGACTTGTCGCTACATTTAAACGAAAGCTTTAAAGCCAGCATTTCATAGTCTGATCAGGTTGAGTAAGGTGTTCCGTAGTGATGGAACGGTTGTGCTAATGGGATTTGTTTATTGTTGTTGTCCCAGATATAAACATCAACATAAAGATTACCGGCTTCTGCTTCCGGGATAGAAAAGTCTAAGTCAATAGGATTTGCTCCCGGAGATAAATCCAAGTCCCGGGAGTAAATTGCTAGTACTTTGCCGCCTTCCGTTGGTCCTGCTCCCAAGCCATAGCGAACTTGAAGGCCAACGAGAACAGCTTGCGGTTGCGAACCATTATTGAAGATCACAGAATTAATCCGATAATTGCCACTATTCCCAATGCTTGTGCAAGGAGAACCATCAGCTCCGCTAATTGTAATTTCACCATATGTAAATGTTTTAGCCCTTTTATTAATAGAGCATTCATCAATTTTTTTGCCTTCGATATCGTAGGTATTGATTTCAAGTTTATTGCCGTTTACCCTAACTTTTGTATAGCAGCTTGCTGAAGCTGTGGCTGCCATGTAATCAAAATTACCGGGCTGATAATTTTTGCCGCCGGAGACCCCAATTATATACGTAATACCTTGGCTCTCAGCATCAACTTTACCATTCAGTAGCGAATTGCTGCGCATATAAACATGTTGCTGTCCGTTAAAAACTAAATCAACATCATAGTTTTCCAAAATCGGCAACCAAATTTTCTGGTATAGTTTTGCTTTTGCCATATCATTGGCATTATCAACACCCGGATACATGGGATGATGGAACATGACAATCTTCCAAGTCCTATCGCTAACTGCCAGCTCGTCTTGCAGCCATTTCAGCAAGCGTTCATCTGCTACACCCATGTAGGTAGAATCCATGACAATAAAAAGTGCATCCCCATAGTTAAAAGAATAAAAATGCTCTAGAAGGTGAGATGGACCATTTTGGGGCAGGGCGAAATAATTGCTAAATAATCCTCCGGCGTCATGGTTACCGTATACCGGCATAAACGGTGTGCTAGCAAAGCTATCTCCCGCCGCAGAATAAAAATCCTGCCACTCATTTAAATCAGAGCCGTCATTAATCAAGTCGCCGCCTTGCAGAAAAAAGGCAGGTTGTTCGGCTTTCGCCTGTTCAATTAATATCCCCATATTACTATAGGATCCTAGATCAGGATTTGCTTGTGTATCTCCCAAATAGACGAACGAAAAATCATCTTTAAGGGGAGCCGTCACGAAACTGTAGTAACCCTGCCAGCCGTCTTGAGTACCGATAGCATATGAATAAGTTGTCGCCGGTTCCAAATCGTAAAGCTCAACTCGCCAACGATTATTGTTATCATCTAGGGGAGAGGCCTGACCCATTATCCAAGCAGCATTACCCATTTGGTTATGAATGTCCATCCCTTTGATATAATAAACGCCCATTGCTTGTATATCAGCAGCAGCTGTCCAACTAATAGTTATACTTGTGGCGGCTTCGGCACCTACAGACAATGTTATTTGCCCAACCTCAACCGTCATGTCATTAGCATAACTAGAGTTATTTAACCCCATCCAGAGTAAACTCGTATTCGCAATTAGTAATAACAGCATAAGTTTAACAGCAGATTTCATGTTTTTTGCCTCCTAATACGCTTGATTAATGTAGTTAATAGCCTGCCATAATAACTGTGCTGCTTCCGCTCGAGTCGCATTTCCTTTCGGCAGTGCTTTTTGCTCTGATGAACCGCTAATAATGCTTGCTTGATAAAGCGCACTAAATGCTTCTTTAGCCCATGGACTAATATCCTCTTCATCTAGAAGCTGAGCTTTATTACCTATTGATTTCACTATTTCCTGCTCTGAAGATATAAATTTATATATTAGTTGAGCCATTTCTTCCCTAGTTATGAATGCATTTGGATTAAACCTGTCGCTGTCCTGACCCTGAACCAAACCTTGTGCTGCTGCCCAACTGACAGCAGTATAATACCAAGCGTCCTTATTAACATCAATAAAAGAAGATGTACTTGGGTTAACCTCTGGATAATCTAAGGCGCGGTATATCATAGCAGTAAACTCAGCACGGGTGATCTGCTGTTCCGGATAGAAATTGCCTCCCGGATAACCGCTGATTATCTGTCGGCTGGCTAAAGCAATTATCGATTCTTGGCTCCAATGATTAGTAACATCCGTGAATTGTACTTGATTTTCAGCTAGTGCAAGGTTCCCCAAGTTACTAGCAAAGAATATCAACCTGCCTTGCCGACTATCATATCGTGAGTTTTTGATAATACTTAAATCAGTAGCAGATGATTGCAAAGCGATAATGGTTTCCGGCGTTTGGAGTTCACCCAGCGAATAATTAATCTGTATCTGAATTGGCCCTTTAATTACGCTTGACCCCAATTCCCCGTCTGCAATATCTACGCGGTATTCCCTTATCCTTGCTATCTTATCGGCATTTTTCTCTATTTCTTCCGGGTTTAATTCTATAAATTCCAAGTTAATTAAAGCTGAAGCCTTTGCAGCTTGCATTGTAATTTGTTCTTTGTTAAGTACTATTCGTCCAATTCCGAAATCAAAAAATACCTCGTCAAAGCCACTTTCAGCTATGCTTGACCAAGCAGCATTACTCAAGTGCATTTGCCCGCCGACTAGTTGGTTTTCAGAAGAAGTCTTGATGGTTAGCGAATCTAGCTTGTCATTCCTATTTCTTGCAATCAGCGTATTAATTTCTTGATCAGTGAAAAAATAGTCAAAGTGATTTCTGTCGCTTTGCGAGACGGTTGGGATTTTGGGAGGTTCAATAACAACCGAAGGCTTGCTAGGCCCACCGCCTCCTCCACCAGGGTTGGGCGTCGGCGAAGCAGCAATACTATAGCTAAAGCTAGCTTGCTCGCTATCAGCTTTGCCCGGGCCGACGGCAATGGCTCTGATTATCATATCTTGATCTATGCTAATTGGTTTGTTTAAATCCGGATTAAGATAGGATTTGCTGATATTATACATTGAACTGTCAATACTAGGATTTTCTCCATTGCTAGTATAATACAGCTTAATCTTGTCCAATTGATCGTGCTGCAAAGTAACTAGTGTTCCTTTTGCAACAGCTCCGGGAGTTTTGTTTACTGAAGGGACCGCCCATTGCCCGGGATCATCGGTCTTAACCGTTATCTTCCATACCTGTTCGACAAACCAGGGATGGTTTTGTTCCGTGATATTGCGCTGGCCAACAGCAAAAAGGAGTTGTTTATAGGCATGAGGCGCAGGTAAATTATTTGCATTTTGGCCTTCAGACCATTCATAAGCTAGTGCTGCTTCGCTAAAAACTTTACCCTCAATCGAATTCTCTTTTAAGCCGGGGTAATAATAACGAGGAGCTTGGAAAAGCTCGTCTATAGTAAAGTCGCAACTATAACCGTCTTTAGACTCTACTGTCAAATAGCTGGCATTTGCTTTCAGCCCTGCAGTTTCCAAAATATCATGCAGCGAAATTCCAACCGTATTATAAAACCTGCTGGTGGGATAATTGTTAATCACAGAGTATATTTGTTCCTTTGACGCAAATTGCTCTAAATCTTGCCAACTATAATTCAGAGTATTATTTACACCTGGCCCTGTAATAATCAAGATGGTGTCTTCGTTCGGCTCATTTTCTTCTCCGGGGTCAGTGCCATCGCTCGAGACTTCAATTGTTCTAGTCAAAGGTTTTGCTAAGCCGGAAGCCCCTAGGCAGACAGTATATTTACCCAATTCCTTTGGCAGGCATAAATTGAATTTGTAACTCTGTTCACAGACCGGCTTTTGTAACATATAGCATAATGTGCCGGACTCATCCTTGATGCTAAGCGTTATGGTATTAGTATTTTTTGCAGAACCTGCAACTGATATCCGAGCGCCGGGGACAAATTTGTTATCGCTTTCCGGCGACTCAATAGTCAGATATGCTTCATCATCTGTAGGCGCAGCAGGACTTTCGATTTCTATAGTTCTAACATATTCGATTTGGTTGGCAGCATCTAAGCCAGCGTTACTGTTCCTAAGTATCGCAAAATAGTATTTCATTTGCTTATTGTCAGAATAATTAATCGCTTCCGAATTAATCTTATAAGCTAGAAAGTATTGTTGCTCTTCCATCGTCTGAAAATCTACCGATTCTAGCACCCGATCATCTACATTATAGAATTTCACATTAGCAGCTGGATTAATAATGCCCTCAGAAGATAAATACGAGGCTAAATCAAAGCCGACTACATTAAGTATGCGGTTGTCTACTTTATATTCAACCGCTGAATTGCCAATAGTGTGCAAATCGGCTAGGGTTAAATCAGCATCCGGGACAATCCCATTACCTCTTATTCTCAGCGCCTGCGGTGAAGATTCAGCAATTCTATAGGTAAAAACCTGTTCTTCACTGGGCAATAACCCATAATAATAAGCCCGGGCCTTTATAGTTACGGTATCTCCATCATTTCCATGAATGTTAATGGGGGTATTCAACTCCGGTTGGTAACCAGTGCTTTTATTGAATAGTATACTGAATTGATCCGGACTGGAATCATCAGTAGTATAATAAATCTTGGCGGCAGAATTCGGGTGCTTTAGAATAATTTTTTCTCCTGCCGAAACCGTTCCGCTGTTCACTGTAGGTATTACCGGTTCTAATTGCTCAGCTGGTTGATTTGACACAATTATTGTACCGCCGAGGATATTCTTGGCGAAAACCGAAAAATTCTGTTCATTAGGCGCTACTTGTCCAAACATTAATCGGCCGCCCGGATACTCCAGGTTTATTATTGCTTGAACCGGCACTTGCCCTTCTGTATCCCCTCTGTTATCACCATCTTTTGAGCCTTCTCTGCCATTGGGAAAGAAATAGCGAGTTTGGTGTATTAATTCTTCGGCCGTGAACTTAATCTTAAAGCCATCTGATGAAATAAAAGTTATACTCTGCAAGGGTTCTAAATCAACCCCCGCTGCTAATAAAATATCGATTATTTGGGGTCCGCTGCCAGATAATGAGGTCTGATATGTGGGAAAAGTATTATAAGCTGTATAATCATATGTATTGCCGGGCAATTGCAGAAGCTGTTCATAAGAAAGGTATGCTTCTTCACTTAATGCATCACTTTTGATGGTTAAGCCCAGGCCTTCATCTGCTGTTGCTGCTGGCGGTGCATATAAGAACGTACTCATAACCACAGCCCACAGGGCAACTAATAAACTTAAAATATACTTTTGCAATGCTTTATTCATAGGCAAATTAAACAACCTTTCTCCTCTTGAATTTTTATCCAAAAATAAAAAGCAACCTTGCTAATGGTTGCTTGAGTAAATTCGCAATTTGTCACCTATCACCAAGGGTTGAGTTTTGAGATGAAAACTATTGACAACATACTATTTTTTTCTAGGCTTGTCAATGTATCGCTCATTGTTTCCATTTAGTGGAAGCGATTTGTTCCAAAGCATTTTCTATCGTAAGTTTGATTAAGAACATGGTAAACTTGTCTATACAAGACTACAGCAAGCTTTGCCGAAGCGTAAGCAACCATAAGGAGAGGAATATGAAGCCTGATAAAAAAAGCTACCTTACACTTTTATTGTTCGCAGTATATTTTCTGTTGCTAACTGGAGTTATTCTTTTCAAATTACCCTTTTATTCGCCTGAACTATCGGATGGAATACGAGTCGTAAACCTAGTTCCATTTCAGGGCTCCTTCGATGAAAATGGCGTAATAGTCTGGCGTGAAATCATACAAAATACGCTTCTGTTTATTCCCTTGGGCATCTATATCTGTATGATAAAAGAGCAATGGCCTTTCAAGAAAAAGGTAATGGCAATTTTTGCTCTAACCATGGGATTCGAGATAATACAATTCATTTTTGCAATGGGAAGAAGTGATATAACGGATATCCTTGATAATACTTTCGGAGGAATAATCGGCATTGTGATTTATTCTCTATTGTTCAAGCTATTTGAAAAAAGGACCGTCAAAATTGCAAATATTATTGCCTTAACTGCAACGGTTTATGTGGTTATGCGTTTCAGTCAGCTTTTTTACCTCAGTCATTTCGTTATGAGGCGTCTACACTTATAGGGAAATCAATCGATCATGATAATAATAAATGCTCGACCAATTTGAGATGCAAAAACTAGGGTGCTATTCATAAGCGCCAGCATACAAGTCATCCAAGCAGGTGTTATTTGATTTGCTCTCTCGTTTTTATGGAGCAGCTTCGTAATTCAATGCAATAATCTTTTTTCCCTTTATCTGTTAAGAGTCCATAGATTATGCTCCGCAGGCAATTTATCGGGCTCTCCAAAGCACTCGACAGCGCTTCCTGCGATGGGGTCCAATAAATTTTTATGATATTGATTACGTCAATTATTGCATCTCTTTGCCCTGGAAATTCTTCGGGTTTCATCAGCCCTTTTTGCTCAAGGATGTCGAACGCGTCGTACAGCTTTTTCTTCCTGGTTTTAATTGCTTCTACTTGTATCGCGTAAATCTTAGGACTTATCGTAGCAAGCTCATCGTAATACCTTAGAAAATAATCGTCACCCTTTTGTTCCTCAACTCCTCGCGAAAAGAACTCGTCCAGCTGTTTGATTGTCGTTGGTGTCGGAGGCGGTTCAAAACTCTCAAGCTGAGCGTATATCACCGATTCGATTAATTCCTCTTTCCTTTTAAAATGGTAAGTAAGATTTCCTACGCTCATCCCAAGCGCATCCGCGATATTGCGCATCGAAACATTAGCATATCCTTGCTCGCGGAAAAGGCGCATCCCGGTTTTCAATATCTCATTTTTTACGTCTTTCTTCACTCAAATAGACCTCGGAAAATATTGTATTTTGCCTATTGACATTTTAGCACACTCGTACTATACTTTCAACAGAAATCGTAGTACAGTTGTACTAATATGGTGTTGAGGAGTGGAACAACATGATGGATTACTTAGAAATATTAAAAGCGAATCCAATAGGAGTGCTGGCAACGCAAAACGGAGACAAGTTGGATACAAGGGTTCTCCACAGCCTGTTTTCCGAGGGCAACAAGCTATATTTCAGCACCGGAGGCGATAAACCTGTGTACGCACAGCTTATGTCCAGCCCGAAAGCTTCGTTTTGCTGCTACCCTCGAAATTATTCACCAGTGCTGACACTGAACGGCAAAGTGACATTCGTGGATGATATGGCGTTCAAGACTCGGGTCATGGAAGAGACCCCCATGGTTAAGCGTAACTATCAGACCCCAGACAACCCAACATTTAAGCTATTCTATCTTCTTATCGAAGAAGTAAAAACCTATATCTCCTGCGAGGGGACAACAAGGGAGGATGTGAAATTTTAAGCATACCAAAGAGTGACTTTGCCCAGGAAATAGCAATGAGCTCTTGAACACAGACACCAATTTTTGTGGATAAGTTATTTCAGAACGAAGACACATGGCTGAATCAGCCTGTAAATAAAGAAGGAAAAGAGGAATAACAATGAAAAAGATAGCATCTATCGTTATGTCAGCTATGATTGCCTTGACATTGGCGGCCTGTAGCGCTTCAGAAAATGCAAATATCTCAGAAATCACCCCAACCGGCAGCACAATGTCAGAGCAGCCATCTACCCCTGCGTCAACATCGGTATCCGCCGAAAATACATCACCAACAGCAGCCTTTCCGGTGAACGTAAGAAGTTTTGACAGCACCAGCCCTGCAGCTTGGACTGCTACATTTCAGGTGATCAGTTCCGAAAAAGGAAACATTCTTGTCGATCCGGGCAAATACGATGATGAAGTGGCTAATTATATCAAGTCCATCGGCGGAGTAGAAGCGATATTGATTACACATGGGCATTGGGACAAACTTCGGGGTTTGGATGAGGCGCTGACGGCAAACCCTAATGCCAAGGTGTATATTCACGAACTGGATAAACCCTATATGCTTGACCCGGTGCGCAACTGCTCCATTGAAAACGGATTTGAGGGAACCACCCAAGCGGACGCAAACACGTTCTCGGAGGGTGTTTATGAAATTGCCGGTTACTCCATAGAAATCATTCATCTGCCCGGCCATACTGAAGGTGACAGCGTTTTATATTTTAAGAATGAAAACATTATGATCGGCGGAGACGCCATCATGCCTACTATCGTAGGCAGCTCCAGGCATCCGGGCGGAAATGAGCAAGACAGACAGGCTTCAATAGAAAAGTTTAAAAAGCTTAGGTTCCCAGCAGACATGATCCTTTATCACGGTCACGGATCGGACACGATTTCATATGAGAATCTTATGAAAACGAACAGAGATTTACAGTAGGGGAGTTCAACAACGAAAAGAGTATACTGCTATTTGTAGCAATTAACTGGGCTTTCTGGAAAGACAGTAGTTCCTTTCTCCACAAGCGGCTCACTTACGCTTGGAAAAAGCGTGTCGGACCTGAAAGCTCTTCAACCTGAATCCATATTCCTTGATGGTCTTGCGGTTCCCGGCGCTAATACACAAAGTTCGGAATCAAGATTTCTCATTATTGTAAATATTCCATTTTTACTGTACCATCATTTGGTACAAATGGGTAACCTAAGGTATTTGATAGCAATACAATAGTAAAAGGAAATCCTTATTCAGTTTCGCTACAAGGAGAGATCACAATGAATTGCTATTGTAAAAAGTTTCGCCCATGCTCCCAACATTGCGCATCAGCGTGTTGTCAGCGGCCATGCCAAGGTTGTTGTTTTTTGGTTTGCAAACCATGTCCCCCATCAATTCCAGACTGCCTACCGCCAATAACCGGCACTGCCATGAATATCACAGCAAGTTCCGCCCTGATTGTTGGAAACATTATCGTTAACGCCAGCATGCAAATCATCCAAGCAGGCGTAGAATACGCTCTAAGTCCAACAATGTCTATGAGCCAAGATGCTTTAGTGGCAGTTTCGCCACAGTATAATGTACAGTTAACAGGACTTTCACCGAATACTATCTATTATTACCGAGCCTTTGTCATTGCAGGCAGCAGTCGCTGTGTCGGAGAAATACGTTCCTTCACTACTTCTGGTGCTGCCGTTCCGCTTGTCATTACCGGAGATCCCTTTGATGTTCTGGATACTACAGCTACCATCCGTAACAGTTCCTACACCAATCTGCCGCTGCCACCCACGGAAGTAGGAATTGAGTATTCTCTGTTTCCAAATCTATCAGGAAGCATATCCACAGCTGCCGCCCAAGCGATCACCCCCTTTGATGTGCCGCTCTCCAACCTCCTTCCTATCACAACGTATTACTACCGGGCTTATGCGGTTTCCGGCGGTGTTCGCTATTATGGCGAGATTAAGTCGTTCAGAACGTTTATTTTAATAGAGATTTTCAACGGGGTTCCCACCGAGATCACCTCTACTTCCGTATTACTAGCGGGCAATGTATTTGAGGTGCATTCGACCGGTGCTGTGCTTATGGAAATTGGTGTCGAATACAGTACCGATCCGACCTTTGCTGTTAAAACACGAGTTTCCGCTCCATTACCAAGCCCTACGGGCGGACTTTTCTCATTGCAGCTTACAGGCCTCACCCCCAACACCGTGTATCATTACCGCGTGTATGGGATTGTCAACGCTCAGGATCTATATGGTCTGGGAGATGTTTTTCAAACTTTGGCATAAATTAATTTTCGAAACCATGCTCTAAAGCCAACTTAAAACAAAATCGCTAAAATACCTATTCAATTCAAAAACTCCCTAAAAGGGAGTTTTTGAAACTATGCTTGGCGCTGTATTCCCATTTGCAAAATGCCATACAAGGATGAGCCTAGACGCAATGTTAGACTCAAGAAGGTATTGCCTTTCGCTTCTTCTTTTTTGAAGCAATATCAGCATTTAGTACCTCCTCATAAACACAACACGATTTAAGATGGTCATTAACCATGCCCACCGCCTGCATAAATGAATAAATGATAGTCGAACCTACAAACTTAAAGCCCATTTTCTTCAAATCTTTGCTGATCTTGTCGGAAACAAGAGTAGTAGTGGGTATATCTCCTGTTTTTTCCCAGTTGCCAACAATCGGAGTATAATTTACATATGCCCAAATGAATTTGTCAAAGCTGCCGTGTTGCTTCTGGATTTCTACAAATAGCTTGGCATTGATTATGGCAGCATTAATTTTTAGCCGATTTCTGATTATCCCCTCATTCGCCAAGAGCTCAGCGATTTTCTCATCGTCATAAAGGGCAACTTTGGCCGGGTCAAACCCATCAAAAGCCTCTCGGTATGCTTTTCGTTTTTTCAGCACAGTAATCCAGGAAAGCCCTGCCTGCGCGCCTTCAAGAATCAGCATTTCGAACAGCTTGCGGTCCTCATGCACAGGCCGCCCCCATTCGTTATCGTGATAATCTATGTATATGGGGGTATCTCCAAAACATCGGATTGGGTCATTCATCGATTTTTCCTCACTCTAAATTTTTTCTAAAATCAATCAGCATATAGATTTGATCAAGCAATTCATCTGATCTCAATTCGAAAACAAGCGGAAAGAACCTTAGTTTTCCCATTTGCACAGAATCTTCAATCATTCTTCTGATGTCACCTCCAAGCGCAAGGCTTAGCGCTTCTGTGCGTGATCTTTCGGGAATGTATATTGTTACCTTGAAAAAGCCTTTAAAGATCGAAACCCAGCAAGCCGTTATTTCTTTCTGACCGCCGCGAACACCTATCCATCTATACAGACCTTTTCCGAGCCATGCTTTTCCATCAGAGTAGTAACGGTATTCCAAGTCAATATTGAGGTTTTTCAGGCCTTCTATGAATTTTATGTATGTGAAGTTCGCTATATCAAGACTTTCGGCGATAATCTCGTTTGTTGGCTCAACGTCGGGGTCACGCAGTAATTGTTCAGCCATTCTTGTGCCCCCTTTTCGGTTTTTGGACCGGTGTTACGATTCTTTGAGTATGGAAAAAGGTCCAATTATCATCCCACCAATTTTAAGTGTCAAGCTAACTATATCACTTCATCCAAAATTCTGCCTGATTCGATGTACTTTTTCTACCTAATTGAAAAATGTAATATCTTGGTTTATAATCAATGGTGCCCTGCACATGCGATAATATCCGTTTTTTACATTCTAAGGCAGGAATCTAAACTGTTTTCTTGATTTTAACAATCGCATAAATTTACTATTTGCTTTTAGACATTGTTCCCTTTACCCAAAAGCTCTGGTATTCGCACCAAATAAATTATAGCTTTAAATCAAACAACCGGAGGGTGGCCATTGTTTACTGAACTTCAAGGCAAGGAATTTTTATATGATTTCATCATTTTCAATTCGTTTTTCCAATGTACTAACAATATATTTTTTGCCTATATTTCTGCCGTAATAATCTATACGATAAATTTCACTGTATTCTCTATCATCCAAACAGGTCTTTATGAAAAAGAATACCGTGTGATAGGACGTATGCGGGTTGGCTTTGTATTTGCTTTACTTTTTGCCGGAGAACTCCTATTCCTGAATCCCATGCACTCAATATTACGTATTCACAAAATCTTTTTCCTAGCGCCTCCTTATTACCTCTTGCTTTTCTATTTTATTAATTCTAGAATTGCGAAACTAAACCCAAAATATAGCGTCATGTCTGCCAGAAATGGCTATTTGTTTCTATTGTGTGAATTTGTAGTATTCGACCTCATCCTTGTTTTCTGCTGCTATACTATCTCAAACCAAGCGGAACTTGCCTATAATTTATTTTTTATTTCCAATATGCTTCTTGTCCTCTTTAGCTTAATTGCATTGCTTATATATGTTCCTTATATTAAAAGAAGAAAAATGTGGTTTGAGAATTATTCTGTTATTAGTGAACATTCAGTTGGCTGTGAATTAGCCAAAAGTTTTTTTTACTATTTGCTGCTATATGCAGCATCTTATTCCTTAATGCGAATTGCAATCGGCATGAGCAGCATTATCGAGATTTGTTTAATATTTTTTTTCTTACTACTGCTTTGGCTTAACATTCTGCGAAATGAATATAACCATGAGAAAATGCAGCATTATAGAATGAGCAATGAGAGAAAAAACATTCTTATTGAGTCATTTGTTTCTACTATTGATCAATTTAGAACGTTAAAACATGATATGTACAATATGATGCAAGTGTATAACGGTTTCTTCGAAATTAGAGACTATGACAGACTTAAAGCCTATCACCAAAAAGTATATGGTGCCATCTCTCAATCTGGTGCAAATCTTGAAATTTATGAGATGCTTCCTTTAAATCCCGCCTTTTATTCTGTCATTATCGAAAAAATTGATAGCGCTTCAAGGAACGGCATCTCCATTAATATTGCCTGTGCAGCAGATGCATCCAAGCTTGAACTAAGTGAAATAAGCACCTCCAAAATTCTAGGGATCCTGCTTGACAACGCGATCGAAGAGACGATTAAAACTGAGAAAAAAATCATCTACTTTTCAACCAAACTTCATACAGGAAAGTTTCTTTTATCCATAACTAACCCAACTGTGAGTGACATCGACACCAAACAGATTTTTTCTAAAGGCTTTACAACAAAAGAAAAACACGATGGTCTGGGGTTACACGAATTATGGAATATCTGTAATAACACGAATGGATGCCATATGAATGTTGCCTATGGTGATAAAGCCATTACTTTTTACGTAGAATTGCCGTATTCTTAATAGTTCATATGAAGCTGACTTTTCTTGCGAAAAAGCTTCAAAACTAGGAACCAGTGCCCTTACCTTCAATGCAATCTGATTAAGGATTTGCACTTCGCGCATGTCGATCTGGATAATTTCTTCATCCTGAATACGACCAAGCCCACGTGACAGGGGCGGCCTCGAAACACCTAGATAGTCAGCCTTTTTTTCTTGTTCTTATTTTTTCTGGCACTGCCATTTTACTGTGCATTAAATCAAGCTCACAGGAACAATTACAACATCACTTGTAAGTGCGGTAAACCTGTCATAGTTGCAGATTATACAGCCTGCTCCTCTTTTCAGTTCGGTCAATTTATCGAGCTGTGAAAATGCTTTAATATCATCTTTACTCGGATCGGCGTGTTTTTTGATTTCTATAGGGTACAGTTGACCGTCTTGGCAAATAAGCAAGTCAATTTCGTTTTGTTCTTTGTCACGATAAAAATATAATGGTAAATCCAGAACACCAGCATTGTAGTAGCTCTTTATAATCTCTGAAATGACAAAGGTTTCAAAGAACGCTCCCGCCATAGCTCCATTCATCAGCACATCAACCGTGCTCCAGCGGGTAAGATATGCCGCAAGCCCTGTGTCAAGGAAGTACAGTTTCGGCGTTTTCACAGCCCGTTTGATTACGTTTGTATAGTAGGGCTGAAGCAGATACACAAGGTTTGACGCGATAAGGATAGAGAGCCATCTTTCAGCGGTAGGTTGACTGATGCCGACATCGCGCGCTACAGAAGCAAGATTCAGGAGCTGACCTGTACAGCTTGCTACGACCGTCATAAATTTTAGGAACTTCACCTCGTCGCCGACCTGTGTCAGCTCGCGGACATCGCGTTCAATGTAAGTCCTGACATAAGCGCCGTAGAATATATTCCAGTCATAGTCTGCATTAGCGTACAGTTCCGGCATACTTCCACGGTAAATGGTTTCCCAAATTGACTTGAAATCCGTCTTGCTATCAAATTTACGCCTTTCATTAAAGTACTCGTTTGTAGGGATAAAGGGTTTGTTAAAGCCGATGCCATTTATTTCGCGCAGGGACAAACCGAGCAGATTCATGATTCCCAGCCGACCGGCGAGCGACTCGCTGACATTCTTCATCATTTTGAATTGTTGAGACCCCGAAAGGTAGAACTGTCCCTTTTTCTTTTCGCTGTCCACAATCATTTTGATGTGCGGAAATAAGTTCGGCGCATATTGGATTTCATCGACAAAAACAGGAGGAGGAGTTATTTTAAAAAAAGTCCCCGGTTCGTCAATGGCTGACTGCAACATAATTGGATCGTCAAGGGTAACATAAGCAACTTCGCGCGCAACTTGCTTTAATAAGGTGGTTTTGCCGACTTGTCTTGGACCTGTCACCAAGACAGAACCAAACATTTTTGCAACTTTTGAAACTGTTTCTTCCATGTGTCGGTGAATATACACGAGAATCATCTCCGACTAATTTAATATTTCATATTATTATAGTCGATGGCGATGCGAAAATCAAGGCGTATGCTTTAATTTAGCTTACTCATAATAATTCCCTCATTTGAAAAGTTAAATGAGGCAGCTTGTTTAATCACGTTACTCTATAACTCGAATCTGGATTTATCCGCCTAAATGCCGTATAATGGCTATTGAAGAGCAGTTAATATTTGCAGGATAAGGCGGACGAACAGTATTTGTTTTTATGGGGGTGGTCGTTTGGGTACTTGGGGACACGGCATCTATGAGAATGATACGTCTTTCGATGTTAAGGAAACCTTTTTTGAAAAGTATAATGCCGGTATGGAACCGGAATCTATTTATAAAGATATTCTGGTACAATTTACAGACAGCTTGAATGATAACGAGGACGCAGATAATGTGCTTTTTCCATTAGCGCAATGTCTTTGGGATGTCTGCGCCTTAAACAATGAGTTGCTTGCAGAGGTGCAAGAAAACATACAGCAGGGCAACAATATCAATGTTTGCCACAAACTCGGCGCAAACGAAAATTTCTTGAAGAAACGTCGTGCCACTCTCGATAAATTACTTGTAAAAATTAGTACGCCAAAAGATAAACCGAAGCAGCGTAAAAAACCGCCCCAAAGAATAGAATCCCCTTTGTATACCGGGAGCTGTTTGGCGTTCCAATATCCCGATGGCAGCTTTGGCGGTGCTATTGTTATAGAGGCTGAGTTTTTCAACACGAAAGGCAGCATTTATCTTGCGCTGACAAACATACGAAGCCAAAAGCAACCTGTTTTTGAAGATTTTAAAAGCGCAAAGCTGATGGATTTCGAGTGGGAGCGGGTTGATGGTCAAGCGAAACGGCAAGCCGCGAAAAAAATGGATGATGTGTTTTATACGGGGCGCGTTCATCGGCATAGCCTTAATTATGACAACAAACAAGCGCGGGAAGCCTTTGCAAACGACCTTACGGGATTATTTCTGATGGTGGGAAAACTCCCGAAGTTTACGCAAATCCTTTACGCGACCACTTGGATAGACGACATCGCAAGCGCCCCCGCCATACTGGATTATTACTATCATCTGCCTGACCGTAAAATTTCTGAATTGGCACTTGGAGAGTTGGCGGGATTGTTGTCCGTCCGTACTAAATAAGCGTTAGTTCCGTTAATTTTCTAAACCTTAGCAGATGGATTTTGGGAGGACAAAAATATTGGACAAAAAGCTTTTAAAGCAGCTTGAAAAATGGCACAAAAATCTTGACCACGAGAAGATTATCAGTGCCGTTTTGAAAATCCCGACCGAAAGCCGGGATGTATGTGGCGTATTACAGTCGCACGCCTGAAAATGAGGCGCGTGCGGGAAG
>JAVBKS010000032.1:0-26450 GCA_031553935.1 Syntrophomonadaceae bacterium | reverse complement strand
CTAGGCTCGATTGCTTTCGCAATCTTCCTCGCACTTCGTTCTTGCTGTTCTGTTTTCTAAGATCTTTTGCGCTGCCGTTTGTAGCGCATCACCTATATTATCACGCCTACTTCTTCGTGTCAATATTTTATCTGCCTTTTTGCATTCAAAATAAAACAGATATTTTTGAATGGCTATCAGCTCCGATAAGTTCGCTTTTAGCGTTCTTTCGTCGGCCGAATTCTCTCTATAACTATAGCGCAATCAGGGCAAACCATCTCACATATTTTACATGCTATGCAGCTATCTTCATCTTTGGGAATTACTGTGGGCGTTCCATATGTCCCCAGCTTGTCGGACCATATTAAGGTATTATTGGGACATTTCTCAGTGCAGAGTCCGCAGCCCTTACAGTAAGCTGGAAATATATTGAATATCGCTTTTTCTAACGTAGCTGTTATTACTTCCATCTCTTTACTCACTATACGCCCACCTCCTCTTGTAAAGCCTTCTCTCCTAATTTGCGACCAATTTCTAAGGCTTTGTAGTTTAGATCTCTCAAATCTGGGTTACCTTCGAATTTTGATGCTAGCTTAATGTTTAATGCTTCTTTCGCTGCTTCAAAGCTTACTACATTACTAAGCCCTAAAACCGCACCCATGATAATAATGTTAAATACTCTTGGATGAAGTTCTTCGTTAGCAGTAACTATAGCCGGAATCCCAATAATTTTCTTGGCCTCTTTGGGGAAATCGTCAGGATTTACGTCGGCTCCAGAATCATAAACGAATATGGTTTTACTGTCAGAATAAGCGGCAGTTCTTGCAACTGCTCTGCCACTTAAGGCAACCACTACATCTGCTTTTTCGAATTTAGGTGCACCAATGCGGGTATCACTAACCTGGATAAATGCGATTGATACTCCACCGCGCTGTTCAATACCAAAGTTCGGTATATAGATAGTTTGCATCCCTTTTTCGTAAGCTGCTTCTGCAATAATCTCTGCTATTGACTGGACTCCCTGCCCGCCTTCGCCAGCTAAAGCTATTCTAATCAACGACATTGGTATCCCCCTTTCCAAAGGGATTTTTTAGTTCGCCTACTTTGAATTCTTTTTCAATTTCATCTTCTAGAAAACGCCATGTTTGTTGTGCATTAGTGCGCCAGTTTGTCGGACAGGTCGCTAATACTTCTAAGAAAGAGAATCCATTGCCCTCGATCTGATTGCGCAGTGCATTACGCATAAATCTTTTTAGTTGCTTGTACTTTGAAACAGTTGCCCTAGCAACATAGGCTCCTTCGCCAGTTATGGCGCTGATTAATTCAGGACCCTTTGTCGGATATCCCGTATGTTCAGGATCTCTGCCGAAAGGAGTAGTTTCTGTAACTTGGCCGGGCAGGGTAGTTGGTGCCATTTGGCCTCCAGTCATACCGTAATTAGTATTGTTGACCAGGATTAGGGTGATCTTTTCGTTTCTTACCGCTGCGTTAACAAGGTGCTGAGATCCGATAGAATATCCGCCTCCGTCTCCCATATAGCCAAGTGTTATAAGCTCATTTCTTGAGCGCTTCACTCCAACCATAACCGGTGTAACTCGGCCATGATGTGTTTGGGTTGTATCACATGCAAAGAAATTCCAGGCTAGCAATGAGCAACCAATATCACAGCCAAATACAAATTTATCTTGAATTCCTAACTCATCAATATTCTCCCCTAAAGCTTTAAGTACGATTCCATGTCCGCAACCCGGACAGAACTTGTGCGGTTTTGTAGGAAGATACCACGACTTAGGAGTTGCTGGTTTTATACTCACTGTTACTCTCCCCCTCTCTATAAAATACTCTTAACTTTGTTAATGATGTCGTAATCAACTATACCCATTCCCGGTTTATATAAAGTTTCGATCGGTATAGTCGCTCCATAAATTGCCTGTTTGGTCAAACGATTTAGTTGCCCATATGCTGATTCGGCAATCAGGATTTTTTTGATGCTTCCATTATCAATAATTTGGCGGAGCTCGATTTCCGGATAAGGTCTAAGGGTTACAGGGCGGAAATACCCGGCCTTTATTCCTTGTGCTCGAAGCGCTTTGACCGCATCATCAGCAGCCCGCGAAACCACGCCGTGTGATACTACTAATATTTCGGCATCTTTGCATTCTTTAGCATCGAATTCTACAACTTCCTTAGATATTTGTTCATATTCTTTGCTAAAATCCATCACGACTTCATATAATTCTTCTTCCATGCTATAAATATTGCACAAATGCTGAGGTTCGCGATCAAAACCGATTTGACCCGGCCGTCCCAGCAAAGGCCAACTGTTTTCTAATGCAATACCTCTATCTACAGGATTATACATTTCTAGTGGCTCACGCATTTTTGCTTGATAACCATCTCCCAAAAGGAAAGTTG
Source organism: Syntrophomonadaceae bacterium (assembly GCA_031553935.1). GTDB lineage: Bacteria > Bacillota > Syntrophomonadia > Syntrophomonadales > Syntrophomonadaceae > JAISDD01. The sequence goes on along the minus strand of JAVBKS010000032.1, from coordinate 24,056 downwards.
GTATACGATATTTCCAAGCTGTATTAAACGATTTAATTGTATAATCAAATAGCTCTTGGTGGGTTGCAGTCGAGTATACAATTCTAAATCCTTCACCATTGCCGCCGAAAGTTGTCAAAGAGACCTCTTGTTGTGAGTAAATAACCGTTCCAGATGACGGTCCTCCTCTTTGCTGAATAATGGCGACTATCGGCAGACGCATGGCTTCAGCCATTCCAAAAGGTTCCTGCATCAGTACATTTCCTGGGCCGGCTGTCGCAGTGAAAGATTTTTTGCCTGCCTGAACGGCACCACAAACTGTGAATCCTGCTGAGATTTCATCTTCCGTTTGCAAAAAGCCCCGATTATACTTGGGAGCTAGTCTAGTCCAGTAATGCATGATTTCATTTTGCGGAGTAATTGGATACCCGAACATGATATCTGCGCCAGCGGCCAAACACGCCCAAGCAATTGTCTCATTGCCAGTCATGAATGATCTCGTAGTCTTACCAATAATTTTCTCCATTTAAGTAAAGCACCTCCCATGCAATAATAAATCTAATCTCTTGAATACTTGGATATCTTCACCACATAGCTTGTGGCATTTGGCGGGTTATATATTTTATCGGCCAGTTGAGATTTAGCCCCTCTATTTCGTCTCTAAGGCTAATATCAATTGCGACGTACTGCAGAGGAATTCCAAGTTCTTTGGCAATGTCAACAATCATTTGATTGCCGGAGACCGCTTCATTCACTGTGGTCTCATCCCCTAAATGCGTATTAGCTACGATTCCATCAATCCGTTCACTCTCACCAAAATATTCTTTAATTCTGCTTGCTGAGTTTGTCATCGGACGGCAACCATTAATAACGGCAATGACTTTCAATTCTGGAGATTCGTAAGCCCCTTCAACCAAATTGAGTGTTCTAATCCCATGAATACCATAACCGACATCAATAATTATTGAGCCTTCTCGCATCAGAATCCATTTAGCCTGAGGATGTAGCATTGCACCAGTTTCACCTAAGCCGAACGCTTCCTGTTGTGAAAACCCGATAACATTTAGACCAGCACTTATCAGTTTCTCTTTGAGTGGCCTCAATGTATAAAATGGTTCTACAATATCCAAGTCAACCAGCGTGGTTTCGTGGCCAGATTCCAGTAATTCCAAAGCTCTATTTATAGCAACTTCGCTTTTACCGGATGCATATTCACCTACATAAGCTTCAATGATTCTCTTTGGTAGCAATTAAGTATATACCAATTCCTCGTATTTTCAAGAGTATAAAAATAATAATTCTATTAAAAGGGATTTCATATAGTATAAATTAGCTGATATTATGCGTCAATAATAATCTTAGCGACACAATTAATGCTCACATTGCTCTTAAATGTGCAAAACAATTATCTAATAGCTAGTGATATATAGTTTGCCTAATAATGCGGAAAAATAGTATCAGTAATAACGGTAGTAAAACCTATTAATTAAGAACTCGATTAATTCCGGTTTCTCTTCTTTAACAAAAAAACCGACCAGATTTTCATGGTCGGTTAATATTAGTCGAATTAAAACTACCCGGTTTAGTATTAAATATTTCCGTATTTTCTTAAAGAAAAACCTCTAATGCGATCATAAGAAGTATCCCAGGCACACCTAAAAATCCAGCAATTAGGACTGTCACTAAATTAATTGGCAAACTGAAATTAATTGCTTGCCCAAAATAATTAACCATCACTAGTAATAAAAGACCGATACCGGAATTAATAAGAATTTTTACCGCCCATTTAATTGGTTTTACTAATAGTTGGGTAAAAACGAATAAAACCGCAATAACTGCAATAATCCCTATGATTACTGGCAACGTTGTCATATCAACACCCCATCAATCTAAACAATAGTTCCTCTTCTTCTATCATCGTTATTTTTAATAATTCCGATAAGATAATTACAGCGCTCTTCAGCAGCTTTCATCGAATAAATCGCATAATCTATCATGGCATTGTCTTCTACTCTAGCAAATAAATCCTCGGTTTCCCTCAATTCCATCAAAGCTTTTTTAAGCATCTCTTCAGTATTAGGGTAACCACAATCCACATAACTATCATTAGGGGAAATTAGTTTGCAAAAAGCCTCCAATAGTAAAGCCAATCTCACATTTACCTCCTGGACAAGAATTCTTATGGAATACTATGCCAGAATAATGAAAGTATGCTATAATTCTTTTCGGCCTTCAATTGCTTTTTTTAAGGTTATTTCGTCGGCGAATTCGATGTCACCACCAACCGGCAATCCATGTGCCAGGCGAGTAATTTTCAACTCCTTGAATTCAGCTAAATCTGCAGCTAGGTATCTTGCTAAAACATCGCCTTCAATATCCGGATTAAGTGCCATTATTATTTCTTTTATCGCTTTGTTATGAATAATTTTTTTTAGCTTGCTGACATCTATATCCTGCAGATTGTTGCGCAGAAGTTGAAAATGCTGATTCAAGACATAGTATCTTCCTTTGTAACCCGATCTCTCAACCGCAATCACATTACTGCTTTCTTCAAGCAAGCAAATAACACTATTATCTCTACCCTCATCCCTGCAAATAACACATGGCTGAATATCTGTCAAAAATCCACACTCTGAGCAGGGAAACACTTGCTCGCATAAATCCCTAATAGCTTGCGCTAATTGATAGGCGTTTTCCCGTGGGTATTTTAAAATATGCAATGCTAAACGCTGTGCAGTTCTAGGTCCGATGCCCGGGAGCAAGACCAATTGATCAATAAGTTTTTCCAATGGTAGTGCCAGTCGCAAAGCCGTTTCCCCTCAATAAGTTTTCATTTACAGTCCCGGAATGTTAAGTCCCCCCGTTATTTTCGCCATCTCACTCGATACCATATCTTGAGAAGTTTTGATACCTTCATTAATAGCAGTTAAAATCAAATCTTCCAACATCTCTATATCTTCAGGGTCAACTGCCTCTGGCTTAATTCGAATACTAACGATTTCTTGCTTGCCACTCACTTTTACCTGAACAGCACCGCCTCCGGATGATGCTTCCACTACCCGTTCTTTCAATTCTTCCTGGAGTTGTACAATCCGTTCTTGTACTTTTTTGGCTTCTTTCATCATTTTGCTCATAGAGCCTCCGCCGGGCCCGAATTTCATATCATAGTCCCCCTCAATCGATGATTTCAATTACGTCTTCGCCAAATAGTTCTTTGGCTTTTGTTATTATCGGTTCCTCTTCTTGCTGTTCGTCCGTAAAAATCATTTTTACTTTTACTTCTTTTTGCAGCAATTTTTTAAGAGTATTCTCCAGAATAGCTCGGTTTTCCTTTTCTTCCATGCGCTCTTTATGAAACCTATAGCTCTTTTTATAGCCTATAATCGCACTATCATCAGTTATTTCCAACAACTTGCCTTGTGATAGCAATGCATGTACCGGGATTTTTTGTTCTTTTACTCCGGCTAAGATTTGCTGCCATAGCTCCGGCTCAATCTTTTCTGTTCTGTATATCTGTCCTTGTCGCTCTTTCAAGCTGGACGCCGGTTTACTCTTCGATTTCACTACATTTTTTGGCTTGTTGTCTTTCAATATAGATATCATATCCAAAAAAGCAATTTCCAATAAGAAGTTGTTCCCCTCACTGAAACGCATTTTTTCACTAATTTCGATCAGCATTTTTATGGTATCTAATACTTGTTCCGAATCAACTAATGCTGCTTGTTGTTGTATTTTTGTGATGCTTTCTTCTTCAATAATATTTAAATGCGCTTTCTCTTTTAATAAATTATACAAAAGGAGATCCCGCAAATACATGCTCATCTCCCGCACTAACTGCAATCCATCTTTTCCTTGCTGCAAGGAAAGCGCAATAAGTTCCAATACCCTTCGCGCATTATCTTCGATTACACTATCGACGATATCAGCTAAAAATTGTTCATCGAATAAGCCAAGTACTTCCAACACATCTTCTTTTTCTATGTTTTTTTGTCCTTTAAATGACAACACCTGATCCAGAATACTCAGTGAGTCCCTTAAGCCGCCATTAGATCTGCGGGCGATAAGATTCGCCGCATTGTCATCAATCAATAAATCCTGGTCTTTTAAAACTCTGATAAGTAAATTAACGATCTCTTGATTGTCTAGTCTATGGAATCCATAAGTCTGACATCGAGACCAAATAGTGACTGGAATTTTTTGTGGTTCTGTTGTAGCCAGAATAAAAACTACACCGTTTGGCGGTTCTTCAATCGTCTTAAGAAACGCATTGAAAGCTTCCGTGGTTAGCATATGAGCTTCATCAATAATATAAACTTTCCGCTTGCCTTGGGCTGGAGCTATCCTGACTTTTTCGCGCAAATCTCTAATTTCGTCTATACCTCGATTCGACGCAGCATCAATTTCGATTACATCCATAAAACTGCCTTTACCAATATCAACACAAGAGGAACAACAGTTACATGGCTCCCCCTCTTGAGGATTTTCGCAATTAAGCGCTTTGGCAACAATTTTTGCAATGCTAGTTTTTCCAGTTCCTCGGGGTCCAAAAAAAAGATAGGCATGTGAGAATCTATCGTCTCTAATCGAATTTCGCAATGCGGTTACAGTCTTTTCCTGTCCGATTACTTCAGAAAAACTGGCAGGGCGCCAGGCGCGATATAAAGCAAGGTAAGTCATAAATGTAACCTCCTTTGCAAGGGGTCTTAATAATGAATACTAGTAGTTTCTATATTCGGGGAAACCTGCTTAAGACCAAGGAAGGGATTTTTGTATGATCAACATCAACCATTGGGAGTCAGCAGAATACACCAAATTTATTGCAATAAAAGCCGTGCACCCGGCTTCGAGAGTATCTTCCGAGCGGTTCTTGAATAGTTAGCTCCATTCAGGCTCCCCTGCGGCACATAGGATAAACTCCTTAGTGCTGCTTCCTTCCAGACCTGACACGGTTCAAAGCGTCCTATTGCACAGGACCCAAATCTCAATACCACTTTTTCAATCCAGACCTCACAAAATACACCCTCGGCTCGGGAATTCGATCCTGCTACAGCGGGTTGCAGGTTACAGGGCACCGCCAGCTCCCCATCTAGCACGGCAAAATTCATTTACCAATGATCTGTTCATTTTACATTCTTTTCGGGCCTTTGGCAAGTAGCCTACCTACTGGACTTTTTTGTAATTCTACAATATTATTTGCTTATACTAGTAGAAAATGTTGAACATAAATCATTTTTGTTATCAATAAATTGATAATAGGATAGAATCAATTATTATCTATTAGTTTTATTGACTATTTGCCTTAGGAGGGCCTTGCAATGAATAAAAAGCTTACTTCTGCGCTGTGTCTACTATCTATATCTTGTCTGCTGATCTTTTCAGGATGTAATAACAAGCAAAGCGACTTAACAACAGCCACTGACTCGAGCTCGAATTCAGCTTTCGTTATCATGACTTCATTTTATCCGCTCTACACTGCAGTACAAAACATAGCGGGCGGCATTCCTGATGTAGAAATTGCTAATCTAACTTCTGTACAATCGGGTTGCCTCCATGATTATCAGCTTTCACCAGCCGATATGATTAAACTTGGGAACGCAAGTGTTTTAGTTATTAACGGAGCTGGTCTGGAGTCCTTTTTGAATGAAGCCCTGCAATCTTATCCTGAATTGCCCCTTATTGACGCTAGCAAAAACTTACCTCTGTTGACTGATCCTCATACCGATATGCAAAATCCTCATATATGGGTAAGTCTTTCCGGCTATAAACAATTAGTTGATTCGATATGCCAACAATTAAGCGCCATTGATCATGCAAGAGCTTCTATTTATCGAAAGAATTGTGATGACTACTTAGCAAAAATTGAGGCATTAAGGGTAAAAATGCATACTGAGCTGGATCTTCTTCCCCATCGAAACATTATCACTTTTCACGAAGCCTTTCCTTATTTTGCAGAAGAGTTTAATTTAAACATTGTGGGGGTAGTCGAAAGAGAACCCGGATCCGAACCAAGTGCCGGTGAGTTAGCCGAAACTATTGACTTGATTAGGGCTAATCAAGTTAATGCGATCTTTGTCGAACCTCAATACTCAACCAAAGCTGGTGAAACCTTAGCACGGGAGACAAACATAAAGGTATATCAATTGGATCCGGCTGTAAGCGGCCCATTAACCGCAGATGCATATCTTGACATAATGGAAAAAAATCTACAGACGCTAAAAACTGCCTTGCAGTAGGTGAAATTATGAATATCGAAAACCCTTGCGGCTTATGCTGCACCAAGATTGAGAACTTAAACGTAAAGCGCGGTTCAATAACCATTTTAGAGGATATAAATCTTCATATTCATTGCGGTGAATTAACTGCTCTTATTGGACCAAATGGAGCTGGTAAAACTACGCTTCTACAATCTATTCTTGGCCAAGTTAAACATAATGGCAGACTTAGTTATTTGGATGTTAGCGGCAAAAAAACCACTCCGAGAATAGGTTACGTCCCTCAAAACCTGCGTTTCGATCCCGGTACCCCTTTGAGTGTACTGGATGTCTTTGCAGCTTCACTATCGAAACGACCGATTTGGAGCGGCTACAATCAAAATATTATCAACAGAGCAGAGCAAGCTTTAGCCCGCCTTGATTCCGAGCTCCTTTTATACAAAAAACTAGGAAACCTTTCCGGGGGCGAACTACAAAGAGTTCTCTTAGCAATTGCTTTAGAGCCCCTGCCTGACCTTCTCTTGTTAGATGAACCGGTTTCCGGTATCGACCAACAAGGTCTTCAGGTTTTCTTAACAACAGTAGCTAAACTGCCTAAGATTTACGACCTATCCGTAATTCTAGTTTCTCATGATCTTAATTTAGTTTCAATATATGCTGATCGCATTGTACTTCTCAACAAAAAAATAGAATTTGTCGGTACTCCCGCTGAATTCTCTCATAGCTCCTACTATACTGAATTAAAACCTTTTCAGATTGTAAGACCAGGTAACGAAGGCGGGATTCACAATGGAAATATATAATCAATTAATAAGCAACTTACCGTATAATTGGGTACAATTCGCCTTTATGAGGAATGCGCTCTTGGCAATTCTCATTTTGTCGCCACTAGTCGGACTGTTGGGAACAGTCATTGTTAACAATCGCATGGCATTCTTTGCCGATGCATTAGGGCATTCGACTTTGGCAGGAGTAGCTATCGGCGTATTGTTGGGAATGCGTAATCTTCTCGGGGTAATGCTTTGTTTTTCATTAGTCTTAGCGCTAATCATATCCTATTTTAAAGCGAAAACCCAAACATCAAGCGATACTATCATTAGTATTGTTTCTTCTACCACAATCTCATTAGGTATTGTACTATTATCGACCGGCGGTGGCTTTTCTAAGTATACTTCATTTTTGATTGGAGATTTACTCAGTATAACTGAGCGTGAAATCCAGTTACTAGCTGTAGTTTTAGCAATAGTTATTGCCTTCTGGTTTTTCTTTCTCAACCAACTATTTCTAACAAGCCTCAATACATCACTAGCCAGAAGCAGAGACATAAGAACCTATTTATTAGAATCCTCTTTCGCAGCTCTTATAGCACTAGTTGTTACAATGAGCATACAATGGGTCGGACTTTTAATCATAAATTCCCTATTAGTTCTACCAGCAGCCAGCGCCCGCTTAATCTCCAATAATGCCATTCAATATACCCTTTGGTCGGTAATCATCGCTCTTTTCTCCGGAATTTGCGGATTGGTTCTATCCTTCTACTGGTCAACGGCCAGCAGCGCAACCATCGTGCTAATTGCCGCATCGATCTATATAATTATTGCGCTATTTAGCGCTATAAGATTCCGAACTTAAGTGAATTAACAGCTGGGCAGTAACTTATAACAATCGAAACACCTGCAATTGACAAACCTTTGCCACTCTTTTATAGTAAGAGAAAAAGGAGTTGATTATATGGATAATGAAGCCAAAATCCTAGAAGCTTTCAAATCTGCAGGCAAACCTGTAAATGCAACTGAATTAGCATCCTTAAGCGGCGTTGATAAAAAAGAGGTCGATAAAATAATAAAGAAACTAAAAAAGGATGAAGTTATCGATTCCCCTAAACGCTGCTTTTACCAAATAAAATAAATCAGTTCAGCAATAATTTTGCTTAAAATGCCTGCTATGAAAACGCACATCATTAGCAGGTATATTTTTGCATGTTATTCTAGAACCGCACTTAACCTACGCTGATTAAGTGTTCCCGATTCTTAATAAGCTCAGCTAAGGGCTCACCCCAGTATTTTACCTCGATTCCTATTTCCTTTAATATAGCAACTGCCCCGAGGTTTTCTGCACAAGCTCGGCAGGCGGTAAACTTAACCCCTTTTTCCATGGCTAGCTTGATGTCTTCTTGGAGCTCTTTATTCTCTGCCGTCAGCCTTGTTGCCGCCCCCCATACAATTACTGTTACCTCATCCCACCATTTATATATCATACTGTTGGTTGAATACATCAATAACATATTCTGTGCCGTATCAATATCTGCACTAGTCCAAAGAATGTGTAGTCTTGCTTTTTCACTCATTTTACAATCCTCCTGCCTGTACTTATAATCAATTCGCAACAGCGGTTCTACTTAACCGGCATAATAACTTTGGTAACAAGCTCACTCTCAGGGCGATCCGGATCATTCAAATAGTATTCATAAACCGGGCCAACTGGTTCAAATCCATTTTCATAAATCCATTTCCCCATAGCTTCATATAATGGGGTCATTTCATGATAAGGCCCTAAGTGGACACCGTAAACAACTTTTTGCTGAGGAATAATATGTGCTTCAATCCCTGCGTTTCCCGGGATTGGCTTTACTACCGGGAATCCAATCTCAGCTCTAAGATTCTCCATATCCATATTATGAAAACATACATATGGAACTCCCGCCATTAGTTCTCCTAATTCGCTTAAGTATTCCGAAATTCTAGCATAAGCTTCCCCGATCTCTTCAGGCAAGTTCTCAATTTTTGTTAAGACTTCAATAGCCAAAGTAAACTGATGTGGCTGTTCCATCAACGCAATATTTGCTATTTGGGGCATTTATACAACTCCTTAAAATTTTTTAAAAAACATCTTAATTAAACCCATTATAGTTAGTATAACCAGCAAGGAAAGAAAAACCAAACCCTTTTAATACATTAGGTAAAAATGAAGAAGGCTGCGGGTGAAGATGTATATGAATACTTCGAACTCGCAGCCATTCAAAGATGACGAAGTAGATGAATTCGTTAGACAAAAACTGACTTGAATAAAAGCTCCAGCCACAAGGCGCCAAGAAGCTCGCGGGTGAAAACGTATACTAATACTTTGAGATCGCGAGCGACGCAGGCAACACAGTGGATGGACTTTTAGGGCGGTCTTCCAGACGAAGTTAAAAGCCTCAGCTACCAGGAATCGAAGAAGGCTGCGGGTGAAGATGTATATGAATACTTCGAACTCGCAGCCATTCAAAGATGACGAAGTAGATGAGGATTTTAACTAGTCTGGAGCTATATCATTAAGTCGCAAACCATCCTAGTAAACTCCGTCGGATCATCCAAAGGAAAACCAGCGATCAGCAAAGCCTGTTGATACAGCAATTCCGTGTATTGTCTGAATTTATCTTTATCGGCACTGTAAACATTTTGCAAAGCATTAAATACCATATGCGATGGATTAAGCTCTAAAACCCGTTCTGCTTGCATGTGATTGTCCGGCTGAACCTGGTTAAAATATTTTTCCATTTCCAAACTAATCATACCTTCATTGGAAAGACAAAGCGGATGGCTTTTTAGCTTTTTAGAGATCTTTACTTTCTTCACTCTAGATTCTAATAACTTTTGCATTGCATCGAGCATATCTTGATTTTCTTCAGTTTGTTTCTGCGACTCTTCCTTCTGTTCATCATTTTCCAGATCCAATTCATTACTATTAACCGACATAAACTCTTTTTCTTCGTACTTATGCAATATCTGGGTTACAAATTCATCAACTTCATCGGTAAAATATAAGATTTCGAAACCTTTGTCTCTCAAAAGTTCTGTCTGGGGCAATTGGTCAATGCGCTTGATATCCTCTCCACAAGCATAATAAATATGGGTTTGCTCCTCAGGCATGCGGGCAGCGTACTCAGCTAAGCTGACCAGTTTTTCCTCTTGCGAAGAATAAAATAGTATAAGATCGGCTAGAAGGTCTTTGTGGCGGCCATAATCATTAGCTATGCCATATTTTAGTTGCCGACCAAAATTTGCATAGAAGACTTCGTAGGCCTCGCGGTCATTCTCCAGCATTTTCTGCAATTCACTCTTGATCTTCTTTTCAATATTATTAGCAATAGTCTTAAGCTGACGATCGTGCTGCAGCATTTCTCGCGAAATATTCAGGGATAAATCTTGGGAATCAACTACACCCTTAACGAACCGAAAATGCTCCGGCAATAATTCAGCACACTTTTCCATGATAAGAACTCCGCTCGAATAGAGCTGCAACCCTTTTTCGTATTCTTTGGTATAGTAATCAAATGGGGTCCGTGCAGGAATATATAGCAAAGCATTATAAGAGACTAAACCCTCGGCCCTAATATGAATGTGTTTTTGCGGGGGTTCATAATCAAAAAACTTATCCTGATAAAAGCTATTATAATCTTCATCACTCAATTCAGCAGCTGTACGATGCCAAATCGGAACCATACTATTAATAGTCTCAGTCTCAAAATAGCTCTCGTATTCCTTATCACTGTTTTCCTTGAGACGGCTTTTTTCCATATCCATTTTGATAGGATAGCGGATATAATCGGAATATTTCTTGATCAGCGAACTCAGGTTATAAGACTCCAGGAATTGACTATATTTCTCATCCTCACTATCTTCCTTAATCTTCATTATAACTTCGGTTCCAACCTCGTCCTTACTGCATTCAGAGATTGAATAACCGTCGACTCCGCTTGATTCCCATCTGTAGGCTTTGTCGCTTCCATAAGCGCGGCTGATAACAGTCACTTGATCGCTAACCATGAAGGCGGAATAAAAACCAACGCCAAATTGACCTATTATATCGATGTCTTCTACCTTATCTGAAGCATTCATCTCATTTTTGAAAAGCAATGATCCACTTTGAGCAATTGTGCCCAGATTTGTTTCCAGCTCCTCGCTGCTCATGCCTATTCCATTATCACTTACGGTCAAAAGCCGATTTTCTTTGTCAACCTTAATAGATATAACAAAATCCTCACGCGACATTCCGACTCCTTGATCAGTCAAGGCTAGATAGCAAAGCTTATCGACTGCATCACTGGCATTAGAAATGATTTCACGCAAAAATATTTCTTTGTGAGTATAAATGGAATTTATCATCAGATTAAGCAAACGCTTAGATTCAGCCTTGAATTCCTTCTTAGACATAGTTAACCTCCTTTTAGAAAATGGATAATTAGCACTCTCTGCTGCCGAGTGCTAAAATTAATATATTATACTTAAGAAAAGTATTCAAGAAGAATTACATTTCGCGTGTAAAGCTTCAATAACATATGATAATATTCAAGTATGCTTTGCAAAATCAATTAAAGGAATCAATATGATCAAACTAAATAATAACCTCTATTTAGTAAATGCAAAAAATGATACCACTTATCCCTTTTGCTATTGCCTCTATATAAAAGATGACCTTGCCGCTCTGCTCGACACCTGCTGTGAATACCAAACTGCAGTTGAATTAGCTTCCCAAGGGATAGATATCATAATTAATTCACATTTTCATATCGATCATACCTTGTACAACAATCTATTTACAAATGCGCAAGTATATATTCATACGCTTGATGCTCCGCCCTTGAAGTCTAAGCGCGTTTACTTAAGCTATTACGGCTTCGATGTTTATAATCAGCTCGAACTGGGAGAAGAATACTATAATTTCTGCAAAATGCAATCTTCTCCTGTTCACAAAGAGCTCCAAGGTGATGAGCTCCTTGATTTTGGCGCTACCAAATTTCGAGTTATACATACCCCTGGGCATACCCCAGGTCACTGCGCGTTCTGGGAAGAAAACATAGGGTTACTCTTTGCCGGCGATATAAGCTTAAGCAAATTTGGCCCCTGGTATTTTCACGTCTGCAGCAATATAAACGACTTCATTGACTCCATCAAGAAATGTATGGACCTAAAGCCAGAAGTCTTAATCTGCGGGCACTCCGGTCTAATCAAGGAAAAAATCCAACAACGGCTTCAGGATTATATTAATAAGATCTACGAAACCGATGATAGATTTCTTGAATTTCTCACAGAGCCAAAAAACTTCGAACAGTTAGTAGCTAGATATTTCTTTTTCGGTCCCAACTTAAAAGAATTAGTACGCTTCCGCCGTTTCTTCGAAAGAATGGGAACGGCAAAACATCTAGAACGCTTAATCGAACTAAATCTAGTTAGAAAAGAAGATGACCTTTACTTTCGCTGCTAACATCCCAAAACTCTCTAATGTTTTCATAGTCTTCCTTAATGCCCAAATTGAACCCATTAATTTACTATTGCATATAGTAAACTATCAATTTGGAAAGAGGTCATGCTTAAATGAAATACAGATGTCCAAATAACAATTGCACTTGTTCGGTTACCCATAATGTATCCGCTTTTTGCCCCATGTCATTGATTGGCCCGCCCGGTCCAACCGGACCTACCGGCCCAGCAGGTCCTCCAGGACCGGCCGGATTCCCAGGTGCAACAGGTCCAACCGGACCTACCGGACCCATGGGTTTAGTCGGAGCTACCGGAGCAACCGGTCCAGCACTTGTACTGTCAAATGCTATTTATACGCATGTGGGCGGAGATACATTGGGCCCCAATTCCAATATTCAATTTGAAACTGAAGTTCAAGCATCTCCAGCGGTATCGCATCCAAACGCCACTGATTTTGTAATAAACACAGCCGGATTATACTTGGTTTTTTATTACACACTGGTTAGCACAGCCACAGCTGCGCCCTTTTTCATCCAGCTTACTCTAAATGGAGCTGGGATTAGCGCTTCGACAATGGGCAGCACCGAAACAGCTGATAGTATGTTCTCAATGTATCCGTTAGTGCTGAATAGTGGAGATATAATTAGATTGCGAAACGGTGCCAATGCCACGATAACGCTGCCAGGAACCGGCAATCCAACTGCCAGAATAATATTTAGTCGAGTAGGATAGTCAATACGAACCCAATTGCCTAGAGCCATATCTTTCAGTATAGTAATCTATAGATACAAAACATGATCAGGAAGGTATTATTTATGAAAGATTTATGGAAATATAGCGGTTGGTATCTGCTGATTGTTGGAATCATCCATAATGTAGTATGCTGGTTCTTTGTAAAAGACATTGTTATCATTATGCTACATGATGGATTATTAAACACAGTCGCATCTCAGATAGATCGCAATGCCGCTTTTTGGTGCCTTTTTGCCGGCGTATTCCTAATGTTCATCGGACTTGTCTGGCAGCAGCAAATCAATCAATTCCAAAAACCACTTCCCAAAATAGCCGCTTGGGGCTTAACCCTCATAACTATCATTTCACTTCTTATTATGCCACTTTCCGGATTCTGGATTGTCCTACCGCTATGTATAATAATGCTTTATCCCCATTATGTTGGGGGGTGAGTAAATTTTGCAGCTTACACTACTTGATAAATATTTTTTAAACTAATGCAAAAATCTTCTGGTCGAAAGAGTTTTTGCATTTTTTGTTAATATTAATGAATAATAAACGATAAATACAATAATGACCAATATTGTAATATTGTCGTTTTCCGAGGAGGAAATTGGCGAAAAATGTCTAATATTTAACAAAAACACGGAGTCTTTTTCCATATGATTCCTGATGGAGGGTCGTAATCATTTGCGTTTAATAATTAAAATGGAAGCGGATCGAGAAATAGTTCTCCCCAAATCTTATAATCACATTGTACAAGCTTGGCTGTACAATCAGATTTCCGATCTCGCATACCGCTTATTTTTGCATAATAAGGGATACAGAGCAGAAACGGAGAAAAGTTCCTTTAAGTTTTTTACCTTTTCGCGGATTTTCGGCAAGTGGCGCTTGCATGAAAATAAGCAACACATTGTGTTTTCCAGTCCTGTAAACATTCATTTAGCATCGCCATTGTTGTATCTGATGCAAGATGTAGCTACCACATCATTACTGGGGCAAGGATCACAACTAGGTGATAACATGCTCAAAATAGTGGGAATAGAAGCCAAAAACGACGATATGAAGATAGAACAAAGCTCCTACCGTATAACAGCCCTATCCCCGATCGTCGTATACAAAACCCTACAAAATGGAGACAAGAAAACCACCCGCTATTATCATCCCCGAGAACCAGAATTCAATCAATTAGTAAAAGAAAATCTGAAACATAAGAGCCAGGTACTGCTTGAACATGGCTTTAATGAATATGGCCCGTTAGAGGGCGATTTCTCTATCCGCCCTTTATTTGATCCATTGAAAAAGAATTCAACGGCCTTGTATTATAAAGGGTTTTTCATAAAAGGTTATGTAGGTGATTATGAAGTTACTTGCGAGCGAACTTGGATGAAGGTGGCGTTGGACACCGGCTTAGGCGGCAAGAATGCACAGGGGTTTGGGATGGTGGAAGTGAAGGGTTAGAGAAAAGAAGAAAAATTTTCTTGATTATATTATTATAATCTTATAAAATATTAGTTATAACTTGATTCTCGGGGAGGATTATTGTGAATACTTTTGAAGCAATCTCATCAAATGTTGGGTTTTGGTTACTTTGCCGCAATTATTTATGAAACAAATTAAACTAACTAACATTATCTTACCTTTTAGGATTTGAAACTAAGAATATAACAATATCTCAAGTATCTTACCTATAAGGAATCTTATTTTGAGTCAATGAAAGTGAGGTGAAATGGTGAATTTACCTGCATTAACAGCTATGATCGGACGTGCTTTTCCAGACGATGATATCTACAGTGTTTTATATCCAGAGCCTAGAAAATCGGAAAAAAGCAAACAGCCCTACGTTGTTTATATGACATTCGATTTGTGCAAAAATGTAATCGTCTTTGAGGATCTGACACCATATAGCAATGATTCTAATAGAAAATTCAATTATTTCGGCAATAACAAAGCTGCTGCTAAACAATTTCATGTGGTTAGAGAAGGTAAACACAGCTATTTTTTTATGGGCTTATGGGCAAATCTGAAATACTTATTGGAGAAGAATGGATTGCAAAATCTCGCTCATCTATTAACTGCTGTAAGTGATAAGGGGCTAATCGAGGCAGAAAATGGACAATTGGCTTTGGAGAAAATTGAGTTCGTAATAAACAATCCTGAACTTGGTTTTAGTTATGATATCGAAAAGAAAAGGATTGTGCAAAAGTCCGCAGACGTATCTGAAGAGATCTCATTCGAAGCTTTCATTAGACGAGCAGTTGGTGGAAAATTTAGCGATCAAATTGTACTTGTTGTGCCTCGGATAATAACATCTAATGGTGAGACAGTTGAAGTTGCAAAACACGAGGACTATTTAGAACTTATAAGGCGGACTCATAAACTGGGTGAAAAAATTATCGGAACCCACGATAAAAATGATTATAGTAAAGCAAATCAACCCGAAATGTGCTATATTTGCGGTCTTTCCAAAAATGATATAGCTTGCATTGAATATTCAACAAAATTTCGTCGTGATGGTATTAATAAAGTTTTTACGACAACAACTATTAATTATGCCAATAATATCGAGGCATCAGGACATGAACATAATTATGCTTTTTGCAAAGATTGTTTCGATGATCTGCGCCGAGGAGAGCAAGTTGTATTAAATCAGCTAACAACACTTTTAGCCAGAGAAAAAACTTTTATACTTCCAGAAGGATTATTAGAAGACTTTGAATACCAAAACATTAGCGAAATTACAAGGGAAATTGATTTTGTTTTCAAGCCCCAAAAAGCAGAGGAATGGCTCAGAGGAATAGAAGTCGAAACACGAGAACTTCATATGGGCAATTTTAATCTCAATTTCATTATTTATGATACTGACGGCAATTCGATCACGATCTTGCAGACTATAAGTGATGTAAATAGTTATTATTTTATCGAAATTTTGGAGGTTTTTAGGAAGTACTTATTGTTTGTAAGCGATCATCTCAAAATTTTCTCCCTTGGCAGCATTTACCATGTAATTCCGGTTAAGACCAAAAAAGATGGCAAACAAATTGATGTCGGAAGGATATTATCCTTCTATAAAAGCATTTTGAAAAGAGAGCAGATAAAAAATGATTTAGTATATCGATACGCTTTGGAAGCTATGGATAAGGGATTAAAGCAGTTGGCTTCTGATAAAGTCAGGAACTACTACAACTTGGGTTTAGAAGGTTTTAAAAAAATACATTCAGGACAAGAAGATTATTTCATCAAGAGAATTATTTTTGCCTATCTCGTTATATTACATTCCATACAAGAGTTAGGAATCGGTAAAGGTATAAGCTTTTTAGATGAGGGGGAAAGCATGAATATGAATGAAATGCTAAAAATGGCAGAATGCCCAGAAAGCATTTTGGAAGCAGAAGAGTTTTTGGCTAATCAACATTTTACCAACGAGATGAAAGCGCTATTCTTTTTAGGTTTGATAATGAAAAGAGTAGCCTTAGCTCAAGCAGCGAAAAAACACAAGAATAAGCCGATTTTCAAGAAAGTCAATTTCCAAGGGATGAAACAAAAACATATTCTGCGTTTTTATGAAGATCTGGTTGAGAAATTACGGCAATATAACAAAATTAATTTTTATACTGAATGGTTAATGAACCGATTCCATTATTACATGGGAGCAGCACTAACAAAAGAAGAATGGAGTTTAGGCGAACATGCTAATGTATTCTTTATTATGTCTGGCTATGCTTTTCAGGTAGGCAAAAAAACCCCTGGTTTAAGTAAAGATGAAGAGGATACAATCGAAGCCGAAAACAAAGACATGAACATAGAGGAGGATGATATTGATGGCACTTCTGATGAATAACAGAGAATTCCTATTTGGTTTTGAAGCAATAATGACCAACGTTAACGGCGATCCTGATCAAGAGAATAAACCGCGTATGGACTATGAAACCATGACCGCTTTAGTGAGTGATGCGCGCCGCAAAAGAGATATAAGGGATTTTCTAAAACAGAAGGATTTTAATATTTTTGTTGATACCCTTGCCGATCAAAAAGTGACTATGGACAAAATGTTTGGTTTTGTTATACAAAAGTTTCTAAAAGAGCCGGATAAAGTTCAAATGATTAGAGAAAACAATCAATACCTGCGTGACAATTGGCTTATTCAAGAAGAATGGGAAGATATTTATGATGAGCTTAAAAAGCTTGCTAAACCTAATAAGAGTAAAGGAAAAGAAGAGGAGCAAGACAAAGGGAAAAAGAAAAACAAAAGCATTGGCCCCTCAAAGGAACAAGTTTCGGCGTTTATTAATGCTCTTATTACAGAGATTATTAAAAAAGAACTGATAGATATAAGACTTTTCGGCAGTGCAATGGCAGTTGAAGGAGTTTCAAAAACCTTTACTGGAGCAGTGCAAATTACCTGGGGTTATTCTTTGCATCCAGTTGAATTGGTTGAATCAAGCAGCATTACAACCATTATGAATGACGATAGTTCCACTTTCGGAAAGAAATACAAACTACATTATGGGCATTTCGCACATTACGGGACAATAAACAAATACGCTGCCAAGCTCACTGGCATGACTGACGAGGATCATGGAATCTTCGCTAAAGCTTTAATACAAAGTATGCATAACAATCAAACTGATAGTAAACAAGGCCAGATACCACAATACTATTTGGAGATAGTTTACAAACCTGAATTTGATGGCTATTTAGGTGATCTCAGGCGCTTCGTAAAAGTGTCTAACACAGTTGAAACCATACGCAAGTGGTCAGATATCAAGATAGATTTTACTGATCTGGAAAACAAAATAAGAGCTATGCAGGATAAAGGTTTCATTGAAAAAGTTATCGGATGGATACACCCGAGCGTTGAAAGTGCTCAGATGATTCAATTTCCTGATCATCAAGCTATTGAATTGTTAACCCCAATAATTGTTTCCTAAGAGGGTGAGATGTATGGATATATTAGCTTTTCACTTGCGAGGAAAGATGGCGCATTTCCGAAAGTATTATTCCAATTCTGCAGCATTAAGTTATTGGGTTCCCCCCCGCACCACAATTGTTGGTATACTAGCAGGTTTACTAGGTATGGAGCGGGATTCTTATTATAATGATTTTTCTCTATCGGAATGCTATATAAGTTTGGCCTTATGCTCCCCGATAAAGAAAACTATGCAAAAAATGAATTTGCTAATGATTAAGGGCAGCAACGATCTAAACGGGTCTGCAGAATATCATTCTCAGACCGCTACAGAATTTATTATCCCGATGGAATTAGCTATTGGCTATATTGACTATAAGGTTTGGGTACACCACAAAAATAAATACATACAAGACAGCTTGAAAAAAATCTTATCACCTGTGTATGAATCATTTTATTGCAGCCACGGGATCTCTGTTGCTCTAGGTAGTGCACAAAATTTGGGCTGGATAGAGACAGACAGGATTTATCAAGGAGAGATATTGAAACAAAAAAACGAAATTCGAAATATTTCTTCCATAGTGTCAGTAAAAGATTTATGCAAATTAGAGCTTGTTCGCGATAATAAATATAGCTATTTTAAAGAGGATTTGCCGCTAGAGTTTGATTTTGAACGTAAATTGACAGCAAAAGGAAAAGCCAACTTTATTATCAATGCTGCCGGTTCTGGCATTCAAGGGAATGCAAATAATCTCGTGCGATTAGATAACGATGAAGTAATTGCTTGGATGCATTAATAATACAAAGAGGGTGTTACATTGTTTTGGGCGCATTACAATAAAAAAAACAAGCAACTACTACCAGAGCATTTGCAATTAGTAGCTGATGGTAGCCTTAATGCAGTATCCGAAAGTGTTTATTTTGATGGTATTGGTTTTGAAAAGTTTGCACATATGGCTTGGCAATGCGGAATTTTTCACGATCTAGGCAAATATACTGAATACTTTCAAACATATCTACTCCATGGGGTACAGTCTCACGACAAAGATCATGCGGGAATATCAGCATTATTTCTATTTAATTACCTAATTCAACAAATAGATAACCCTATCAACATTGACAAAATTTTCAGTTTTCTATGCTATTTGGTTGTACGCTTTCATCATGGCAATCTCCGTGTTCATAGAGTGAATATGACACCAAGAGATATGATTCTCGAACTGCAAAATAAACAGGCTAATTTGTTAAGAAATGCGACTAGTATACTAAATGCATTTCCTAACGAATGCGATAAAAAGCTATTTGATAAGTGCCTGTGCTTAGATGAAAAAACTCTACAAATAATATGTGATATCCCACACTTAATAAAAAAACGTTATAAAAATCCACAATGGTTTTTCTTTCTGATTTTGCTTTTTTCAATCTTGATTGATCAGGACAAACTTGATTCCGGCAAAATTGAGAAAAAATTTAGAAAGCAGGTTGAACCCAGCAGCATTCTAGCTTATCTACAAGAAAAAAACAAAGGAAAGAAGCTAAATCTAAACGAACGCAGGGAAAATGCACGTAGAGATATAATGGAAAATCTAACACTTATGACTGATCAGGAAATAGTTGATCAAAGGCTTTTTACTTTAACTGCTCCTACTGGAATAGGCAAAACACTTGCATCAATGCAAGTTGCAACTTATCTTGCACAAAGGATGCAAAGCTTGGGTTTTAAGATTCCAAGAATAATTACAGCTATTCCTTTTGTGAATATTATCGAACAAACCCTTGATGAATACCGAAAAATTTGTGGCAAAGAAATTAATCTACTTGCACACTACCATTTGCAAGCCATTGCCGACCCTTTAGCAAAAGAAAATGATTATCCTTTAGAGAAAGTACTTTTAGAAACAGAGTCTTGGGAAGCCGATGTAATTATGACTACATATGTACAATTATTTCATTCTTTATTATCAGGCCGTAACCGAGATCTAAAAAAAATCAATAAATTAGCAGGAAGTATAGTAATCTTAGATGAAGTGCAAGCGTTACCGGATAGATACTTACCTTTAATCGGAAATTTGATCAAACGATTGTCTATGCATTTTGGTACTCGATTTATTTTGATGACGGCGACCCAGCCAAGAATCATGGATTTTGCTGAAATGCTTAAAGATACCAACTGTAATGTGCAACCTGTTAAAGAATTATTGCCTAATAATGATGTCTATTTTGAAGGGTTAAGTAGAACCAAATTTATTTCATTGATTGCAGATAAGGCAATAACGGAAGACCAATTTATTAAAGCATTTCACTCTAACTACGATGGAACCAATGCAGCTCTGATTGTAGTTAACACAATCAAAAGAAGCCTGAGCATATACAATAAATTGCAAAACTTGTATCCACGCCGGGTATTATATTTATCCACTAACATTATTCCTAAAGCTAGAAAGAGAGTAATTAGAAAAGCAACTAAATATTTGAGATATAAAATACCTTTTATTTTGGTATCAACTCAAACTATTGAAGCAGGAGTAGATTTAGATTTCGATTTAGCCTTTCGTGATTTAGCACCATTACCATCATTAATTCAAACCGCAGGAAGGGTTAACCGGAATAATGACAAAGCAAGCCACTTGCCAGTTTACGTGACCGAAATTGAAAACGATGGGGGAATGATTTATGGAACTGAACAAAAAAACAGAGTCAAAGCCATTTTCAAAAACAAAGCGGTTATTTGCGAAGAAGAATTCCGAGGTTTAGTGAACGAATACTATTCTCAATTATTAAGCCATGGCTTAGATGACGTTTCGAAAAACATTTGGGAAAAAGGTATTATTGAACTGGATTTTGAGCAATTAAATAAATTTGAATTAATTGATCGATGCGATGATATAGCTGATGTTTTTGTTGAGTTTGATGATAAAGCTAAATCTTTAGCTGATTTGTACATAAAGTTACGTATACAATTGAATGAAGTTGAAAAAGAAGAATATTTTGAGGTCAAAGCAAACTTGAAAAATGCTATTGCTGCTATGCAAGTTTATTTTTTGTCTGTTAGAGTTAAGCGGATAAAAGAAAATAAACCGTTACAATTTGAAGACCGTTCTCTTGGAAAGGTGAAAAGCAATTTTTATTGGATTCCAAAAGAACAAATGACGGAGTATTATGATTTTTTTACTGGGTATAAAGATGAGGGGGAAGCTTTTATTTATTAGAGCTAAATGTTTTTTGTATATATGAGAGGCGATATGGAATATTCAATCAATGGAACCCTTATCTGGTATTACTATATCTGTCACCGGGAAGTCTGGCTGCAAAGCCGCCAGATTAATCCAGATCAATCAGATGAAAACATGACCTGGGGGCGTTATCTTCATGAGCATTCTTATGCCCGAGAAAAGAAAGAACTTTCCTTTGGGAACTCTAAGCTTGACTTTGTAAAAAAAGGACAAGATCAACTGATAGTAGTAGAAGTGAAGAAAACTGACCGCTACAAAAAGAGCGCTACAATGCAGTTATTGTTTTATCTGCACAACTTAAAACAGCAAGGCATAATTGCTACTGGTGAATTACGTTTTCCAGAGCAAAAGCAGATTGAAAAAGTTGAGTTAAATGAATCAAATGAGCAGGAATTACTACAAAGTATAGCAGAGATTGAGCGAATAATCGCTTTGGAAATTCCACCGCCAGTACAGAAACAAAAATTCTGTGGTAAGTGCGCCTATCAGGAATTGTGTTGGGCATAGTCGGAAATTACACGAATAGGTTTAGCCTTTGGGCAGGTGCCATAATGGAGGTGTTTTTTTGAAAAAGACCATATATTTATTGCAATCCGGTGAATTAAAGCGCAAAGATAACACCTTATTCTTTGAGTGGGCTGAAGGGCGCAAATTTATACCTGTAGAGGACACTAAAGAGATAATGGTCTATGGCGAGATTAACCTAAACAAAACGCTGCTAGACTTCTGCACTCAAAAAGAAATAATACTGCATTTTTTTAATTATTATGGCTATTATTCTGGGAGCTTCTATCCTCGAGAACACTATAACTCTGGTTATATGATTCTAAGACAAGCAGAGCATTACAATGATGCTGAGAAACGTTTGGCTTTGGCTCGGCTTTTTGTAGAAGGCGCGATAAATAATATTCTTCGTGTTCTTAAATACTATCGCAGCCGTGGGCGCGAAGTTGAATCCTATATTGATAGCATTGATGCATTTGAACTAAAGAACGCGGAGATCAAATCAATAAATGAGCTTATGGCTTATGAAGGAAATGCTCGAGAAATGTATTACAAAAGCATGGATACCATTATTGCTCAGCCAGATTTCGAATTCGGGCAGCGTTCGCGGCAACCACCCAACAACAGATTAAATGCCTTGATAAGCTTTGGAAACACACTGCTGTATACGCAGGTGCTCAGCGAGATTTATCAAACTCATCTGGATCCAAGAATCGCTTTTTTACATGCCACTAATTTCCGCAGGTTTTCATTAAATTTGGATGTTGCTGAAATTTTTAAGCCGATTTTAGTTGACCGCATTATATATTCCTTGTTAGGGCGGCGACAACTTACTAAGAATGATTTTATGAAAGAGGGTGGAGGAATATGGCTTTCTGAGAAAGGTAAACGAACTTTTTTGGCAGAATGGGAATCCAGGTTAGCCACCACCATTAAGCACAGAGACTTGAATAGAAATGTTAGCTACCGCCGTCTGATAAGATTGGAACTATATAAGCTGGAAAAACACTTAATGGGTGAGAAAAAATATGAACCATTTGAAGCATTATGGTAGAAGGAGAATTAAATGTTTGTGGTATTGGTATACGATTTCGGAGAGAAGCGAGTAGGAAAAGCGCTAAAAAGGTGCCGTAAGTACCTTAACTGGGTGCAAAATTCTGTCTTCGAAGGGGAGATCTCTGAAGTCAATCTGAAAATGCTAAAAGATGAATTGCATAGATTTATGGTTGATGACGAAGATTCTGTTATAATATATACATGGCGTACAGAACGTTACACCACTCGCGAAATAATGGGTATTGAAAAGAATACCCTCGACACAATCATTTAGTTTTGTCGTCGACCAATAATAACGCAAAAACTTCGGTAGGTTGACGACACGTAAAAAGGCTAAAAATAAGCAATGAGCGATTTTTCCTTAAAACTTCTAAGAAATAAATATTTTATAAATAGCGGTTTTATGGGCAAAAAACGGGGATTTATCTTACCTATGAGGAATTGAAACGAGCGTATGTTGTGCCGCCGTCAATGTCAGTTGGTGGGATTTATCTTACCTATGAGGAATTGAAACGAGCATTTAAAAATCCTTCTGTGCAAGTACGCCCGGGATTTATCTTACCTATGAGGAATTGAAACAATAAATCGTAGACATAACAGAGCCTTCCAGTATAGGATTTATCTTACCTATGAGGAATTGAAACATGGCTAGGTCTGGCTCCTCCGTGTGCTGATACTTCGGATTTATCTTACCTATGAGGAATTGAAACTTGTTTTAGGATTTCCTAAAAGTTCTGGTTCTTCTGGATTTATCTTACCTATGAGGAATTGAAACTCCTTTTTCTCAGCTGCAATTTCAAAGTTACCGATCGGATTTATCTTACCTATGAGGAATTGAAACACTCTCCGTATGGGCTCTCCCCTCTCGTCCGTGCGGCGGATTTATCTTACCTATGAGGAATTGAAACATATATATATATAAATAATATGGTAAAATAGGTATATGGATTTATCTTACCTATGAGGAATTGAAACATCCTAAAAAAGACAAGCATTTAATCGATCGATCTGGGGATTTATCTTACCTATGAGGAATTGAAACCGGAATTAAACTGTTCATGGGCCTAGCCCACTCAAGGATTTATCTTACCTATGAGGAATTGAAACGCGATTATATAGCTCGTTCTAGTGCGGACGGTCGTCGGATTTATCTTACCTATGAGTAATTGAAACGCCTCTGCAATCAATC
>JAVBKS010000037.1:0-4385 GCA_031553935.1 Syntrophomonadaceae bacterium | reverse complement strand
CTAGGCTCGATTGCTTTCGCAATCTTCCTCGCACTTCGTTCTTGCTGTTCTGTTTTCTAAGATCTTTTGCGCTGCCGTTTGTAGCGCATCACCTATATTATCACGCCTACTTCTTCGTGTCAATATTTTATCTGCCTTTTTTTTAGCTTTTTTTTTCGCAGTTTTTTTGAGTTAATTATCTGCTAGAAACCCATTATTATGGCTGCTAACGCTTTAATTCATTATCCAGGTGCCGGAAATTGATATAGTTTTCAGGTACTGGACCAACAATTATTGTTTCAGCTAAAGGTATTGTAGTATTAATTAGCACCTCATCTTCAATATATGGAACCGCAATCTTCATCTTAGTATTTAGATTAAGATATAGTAAATGTCTGGTTTGATTAATGCCGGCTTGCTCGAAGCGATTAATCAATTGGACATCAACCTGGCTGCTTGGAATAATGCCCACCTTGATATCAGGACCACGAGAAGCCAAGAGTGTCGAGCCGCTCAACTGACCTAGAGGAACGCCAATATCAGCTCCCTTCATTGACTGCAATTCTCGCGATACCGTCTCCACTGTTCTGGCAATAATTCCTGAAATAGCAACAGTGTTTGGCTGGAGAAGCACAATTTTACCTTGATTATCTTTGTGGATAATGACCAAATCATCATACTTAATTGTGCTTGTTATTTCTTCTTCTACTATTCTACTGATTCTTTGACTTCCTTCAAGCTGAACTTGTGATTTCGATAATTGGACGATGCTTTGTTTGAATTTTATGTCTATAAAAAAAAGCAACCCGACGATTAGAGAAATTGCAGCCATAATTACAATTCCCCTACTCACGCGTCGTCGAGGATACAATGAACTCACCTCCATTTTTTTAATTCCGAATGCTTTGTTAAATATTTGAGCAGCTAAAACAAAATCCTACAATATTTTATTTTTTATATTTAAAAAAATACGCATTAACTTAAATACTTTTGTAAATCTTTTGGCTTTGCGATAAAATTACTGCCAAAGGAGTGACATCTGTGAGTGAAATTAGAGTTCGTTTCGCTCCCAGCCCGACTGGAGCTTTGCATATCGGTGGGGCTAGGACTGCGTTATTCAATTATCTTTTTGCCAGACAGCACAACGGAAAATTTATTTTAAGAATTGAAGATACTGATATTAGCCGCTCATCGACTGATGCTTCCGATGGAATTATTGACGGATTGACTTGGTTAGGTTTGATTTGGGACGAGGGCCCGGATATTGGTGGAGATTCTGGCCCTTACCTTCAATCTCTCCGCTCTAATATATACCAAAGAGTTATTGATGAACTTATCAAATGCGATGCGGCATATTATTGTTTCTGTACCCCGGATGAGATACAGGCGGAAAGAATGCGGGCACAAACGCTGAAGACTAACTATAAGTACTCTCGAAAATGCTGTTGTCTCACCGAAACTGAGAAAAACCATTTGCTTGACAAAGGCATTAAACCTGTTCTGCGCTTAAAAGTTCCTGAAAGCAACTATATTATTGTATGTGATTTGATACGCGGGCAGGTTCGATTTGATTTGGATCTGATTGATGATTTTATCATTGTAAAATCTGACGGTAACCCGGTATATAATTTAGCTGTGGTAATTGATGATTATTATATGATGATTTCTCATGTAATTAGAGCAGAGGAGCATTTGTCAAATACCCCCAAGCAGCTTCTAATCTATCAAGCTTTGGGCTGGAAACCACCACATTTTGCTCATGTATCAATGATTTTAGCCCCTGACCGCAGTAAACTTTCGAAACGTCATGGTGCAACCTCAATACAAGAATTTCGCGACCAGGGCCTGCTTCCACAAGCAATGTTAAACTACCTCGCTTTGCTGGGTTGGTCTAGTGGTGCTGACACTGATATCATTCATTTCGATGAAATACTTGAGAAATTTGATATTAAAGATGTATCTCACTCAGCGGCAATATATGATACCGCTAAGTTGAACTGGATCAACGGGCAGTATTTAAACGAACTGGAACTTGATGAGCTGGTCTCTTTCTTAAAACCAGCAGCAGCAGAGAAGGGATGGTTGCTTGCCGATAATAATGAATTCTTTGTTGATGTTGTATCTCTTGTGCGTTCACGCAGCCAAACACTTGTTCAAATGATAGCATCTATGGACTATTTTTTCGAGGAAATCTCAGGGTATGACCCCAAAGGTATCAGCAAATACTTTAGTTCAACTGATATTATACCCAGTCTAGAAACCGTTCGAAACAAACTACTTAATATTAGTTTGTTTGAATCAGCTGAACTTGAAAGCTTAATTCGATCAGAAGCAAATCAAATGGGTTTAAAGGCTGGCGATTTAATACATCCATTGCGTTTAGCAGTTACTGGAAGAACTGCAACTCCGGGTCTTTTTGAAATCATGGAATTATTAGGCCGCGGCAAATGCTGTGACCGCATTGCCAACGCAATTTTATATATTAGAGAAATATTACCTAATTAGTTTTGACAAAGATTGATCCCTGTATTATAATTTTTTACGCAGACGATATTTGTGATGCCGATTGGTGTAACGGTAGCACGACTGACTCTGGATCAGTTCGTCAGGGTTCAAATCCTTGATCGGCAGCCATGTGGCCCCATCGTCTAGAGGCCTAGGATATCGCCCTCTCAAGGCGGAGACAGGGGTTCGAATCCCCTTGGGGCTACCATAATTATCATGAAAACAAACCCTAGAATTTTTCTAGAGGTTTTTTTCTTGTGTACTTACCCATCTGGCACATTGATAACTTTTCCGTAAACAGCAGGTTTGCTTACATATTTATCGCGGGGTTCACTTATTTTTTGGTTTTATCGTATACTGGGAGCGATCCCATTGCTTTAAATGAATATGGGCTAAAGGCAGCCAAAACCGTTCTTGACACCCATCCTGAATATCAGGGCTTGTGGTAGAGGCAGTAGCATGTGCCGCTTACCTGTAGAGCTATTATGAAAATGATATAATCAATTGGTAAAAGCTACTTATACTATTATCCTTATTCCGCTGCTGAAAATTGTTGGACGCCCTTCGGGGGCATCATACCATTCAGGGCACAGGTTGATGTACACAGCGTTAACTATTAAGTAAGGCCGCGGACTAAGGATTTAGTATTTGCTTATTCATCACTAGAGTTAGAACTCGTAAAACGTATATTAATGGGTATACCCGCTTTGTCCCGATTGAATATGAGGCTAAGTATTGAGTTTTCCAATAACAACCCGAGGCATCGAAAATATCTCATACCTAAGCATCTTGATAGCTGGATCCTGGTCAATTAGCTCTCGCATTCGCGCCTCATCATCAACATCGTAAACTCCAATCCCATATACTCCTTGAGGATCCATTACCGGGCCAAAAACAATCGCGATTCCTTTTTCGGCTTCTCTAGACCAGTATTCAACATGTTTCTCCATTATTGCTCGTTCTTCTGTTGTCATATCAAGGTGAAAAGTAGGGCGCGGGTTCTGGGTGCGAATGAAGAAATACATATAAACCTCCAATTTTTTATGCCGCAAATGCAATACTATTGCCTGTTGTACTCCATATTGAAACTATTCAATAAATCAGGAATGTCTAAACTCAATCACCTGATGAGTCCCGCAACGACTAATCTCGTATTACTTGAATATATTAAAAAGGAAAGAAAAGTGCAAAGTCTGTACTATTGCACGAAGCCCTTGCACTTTAATTATACACATTATTTTTCATTTTCCGTCTATAGTTATATCTTTTTTATCTGATTGTTAAGATCAAAAAATCAAATCAATGTTAAGCATAAACTGTCCTCGATTTACTTTGTATGAATAATAATTAGTAGAATTAACTGGTTCAGATCAATTGTATGCAATGATTATTAGGACTACTTTAATAATATGCTCGAAGTACCTTCCAGCAATACTACCTATCCTAAACCTACGCTATTGCTTACATAGGACCTACCCTAAAACCATTTCTAAAGAACAGCTTTTGTATCCATTCTATACTCCCGCCTTACTACTATTGCCATTATTATGCGCGCTTCGCCAAGAATGCCCCTTAGACAAGGGTGGCATGTAAATCATGCCACCCTTGCAATACAATGACTAGGAATCCGATCAATCCACCTAACTAGATGATATTTTTTTGGAATAGTTCTTTGATCTGCTCATCAGTGTAGCCCAAAGCCTTAACTATTTCTTCAGAATTCTCGCCTATGTTGGGCGGCGAAGAACGCCATCCCGGTCTGTAGGTCGAAAACTTTGCCGGATACGCAAATTGGGCAATCTTGCCTTCCACCGGATCATCCATTTCAAACCATAGACCCCGGCTCACTATGTGCGGATCTTTTAGTGCCTGTTCATAATTATTTACCGGAGTGGTGCAGA
>JAVBKS010000003.1:0-140024 GCA_031553935.1 Syntrophomonadaceae bacterium | reverse complement strand
TGGATTTATCTTACCTATGAGGAATTGAAACGAAAAAATATTGACACTGTCAATAATATCATAGCTAAGGATTTATCTTACCTATGAGGAATTGAAACTTGGTCTAAAAATAAATCTCTGATTACATCGTGCAGGATTTATCTTACCTATGAGGAATTGAAACTAAGGATGAAATTGAAGTTATCCGACCTATTTTTTGGATTTATCTTACCTATGAGGAATTGAAACTGGAATGGTGAAAACACATACTTTGAAAGAGAAACGGGATTTATCTTACCTATGAGGAATTGAAACTGAAATGCTTCACATCGAAAAATACCGCGTACTCGGGATTTATCTTACCTATGAGGAATTGAAACCTCTTTGCATAGAATATAGCTGGATCATATTCGGATAACGGATTTATCTTACCTATGAGGAATTGAAACACGAATATGCTGATACTATCATAGTGCTTGATCATGGGATTTATCTTACCTATGAGGAATTGAAACATCTATGTTAAGTTTGTTATTCATATGCAATACACGCAGGATTTATCTTACCTATGAGGAATTGAAACTTCTTATCTCGCTCTCTAGCTGGTATTTATAACCAGGGATTTATCTTACCTATGAGGAATTGAAACTAGAGTACCTGACGTTTTCCAACAAATGCCATAGTAGGATTTATCTTACCTATGAGGAATTGAAACCCGGCCATCATCAAGCAGGGCATCCGCCTGCCAAACGGATTTATCTTACCTATGAGGAATTGAAACATATATCATCTCGATTTAAGCCAACATAAACGCGCCTCGGATTTATCTTACCTATGAGGAATTGAAACTTTAGCATCATTGCGTGTCCCCAGTCGCTCATCGGGGGATTTATCTTACCTATGAGGAATTGAAACTTATAGATTGGACTTCTTCCAGGCTATAAGCTACAAAGGATTTATCTTACCTATGAGGAATTGAAACCTGACTCATTACCGGAATCTGAAATTAAGTCTATAGGATTTATCTTACCTATGAGGAATTGAAACGAGTTATAAAGGCCTCTTCGTCTGCCGGCAGGTCCGGGGATTTATCTTACCTATGAGGAATATAAACTTAGTATCTCAAATGTAGGAATCTACTATATTTTTAGGATTTATCTTACCTATGAGGAATTGAAACCAAAATCGACCGAATTGTTTCCGAATACAAGCTTAGGATTTATCTTACCTATGAGGAATTGAAACCCACTTAAGATCAAGCTAAGCGCCGCTTCAGACAAAGGATTTATCTTACCTATGAGGAATTGAAACGAGATTGGGCCGACCTATGGTGGAAAACTGCGAAAGAGGATTTATCTTACCTATGAGGAATTGAAACTTCTTTGGCTGCTCGCGGTGAATATCCAGCTCTGATTGGATTTATCTTACCTATGAGGAATTGAAACTTACTTCTTCAGTTAACGTCGCCCCTTGAAAAAACAAGGATTTATCTTACCTATGAGGAATTGAAACTTCGGCACGTTCAAGCCAAGGGTGTGCCTATCATGGGATTTATCTTACCTATGAGGAATTGAAACGTTTTAATACGGGCAACCCCACTCCATACTGCACTGGATTTATCTTACCTATGAGGAATTGAAACCAGCCATAACACTAGCTCTAAGAGAGTAGACAAGGCGGATTTATCTTACCTATGAGGAATTGAAACGCTTTAAAGGACTTTAATAGCGGTTCAAGCTTGGGAGGGATTTATCTTACCTATGAGGAATTGAAACATCACCAACCCGCGCTATTTCAATGTGAGCCTGTCCTGGATTTATCTTACCTATGAGGAATTGAAACAGAATATCAACTGTTGAATGGGTAGACCAGCAAAACGGATTTATCTTACCTATGAGGAATTGAAACTTAAAAGCTCCCTTCCAAACTTCCCACAAACGTACGGATTTATCTTACCTATGAGGAATTGAAACGTTTCTGCAATAAATGCTGTTGCTCCCGAAAGCAAAGGATTTATCTTACCTATGAGGAATTGAAACGCTGGAACGAAGCCACGCTGACGGTTGAGGTGGAGTGGATTTATCTTACCTATGAGGAATTGAAACAAACATTTAAAAAAGCCAAGACGAAAATCATTACACCGGATTTATCTTACCTATCAGGAATTGAAACTTAAGCATCTCTGCCGCTTCTACATACCTAGTATCAATGTGCAAATCATGTAAACACTGAATTATCTTATAAAAGTATAAGCAAAAATTTATATTTACTTTAATAATTTCTATAGATTATCTCCTTATGATTAATACAACGAATGAAAGGAGATAATTGCCATGACATTTTTGAAAGAATTTCTGAAAAATCCCTTCTCCATCGGAGCTGTTGTTCCCAGCAGTAAGGCCTTATGCAACCAGATGGTTGGCAGTATTGATTTTGATGATTGCAAATGTATTGTAGAATATGGACCTGGAACCGGAGTATTTACGGGTGAGATCATTAAGAATAAGCCAGATGATACCCTATTTCTTGCCATTGAAAAAAACTCTCTGTTTTGCGAGCGATTGCGGCACCAATACGGTAGTATTAAAAATGTAT
Source organism: Syntrophomonadaceae bacterium (assembly GCA_031553935.1). Lineage (GTDB taxonomy): Bacteria > Bacillota > Syntrophomonadia > Syntrophomonadales > Syntrophomonadaceae > JAISDD01. The sequence goes on along the minus strand of JAVBKS010000003.1, from coordinate 137,450 downwards.
TAATTATTAACGACGATGCGGAAAACATTAACCACTACTTGGCAGCTTATGACTTGAAATCAGTGGACTATATTGTTTCTGGACTTCCTTTTACAATATTGCCGGATAGTACTACTGAACAGATTCTAAATGTAACCCAGAACATTATGGACTCAACTTCCCGGTTTATTCTTTTTCAATACTCGCCTTGCTTAAAAAGGACTTTATGTTGTAAATTTTCTATTAAGAGCGAAAAACTTGTTTTGAAAAACTTTCCTCCTGCTTTTGTTTACGAGATTCAAAGGAAGGGGGTTATATAATGTTAGCAGTATTGTTTTTTTTAATCTGTTTTTTACAGCCAATATGTTTGCCCTTACCAGAAGTAACTACCGTATTATGGGGAAGTATGAAACTTGGTTCGACTCAGGCCTTTATCTTAGGATACATTGGATCTGTATTAGGAATTTTATGTATGTATAAATTCTCCACTTTGTTATTTGCCAAGTTAAGAGATAACCCAAAAGTACTGCAATATATAGCCTTAACGGAAAGAAATCGAATTTTGGTCACTGGTTTGTTATTTGTCATACCGGTATTGCCTGATGAAATAGTATGTGTAGGTGCTGGTGTTCTAAATATGGCTTCTTGGGAGTTCTTACTGCTGGCCTTATTTTTTAAAGGAATTTCGGTAAGCTCTATAGCCTTCTCTCAAGAATTGTCAGCAGTTTTGCATCTGCCGCAATGGGGGCTGGTTAGTATAGAGATCGCTGTATTATTATTAATTACTATTTGCTTTAAAATGAAAAACAAGAATGTCTTGGCTGTTCAATAGTGATTGGAGGTAGTGTCCATGGAATATACAATTTTGGTGGCGGATGATGATGAAGATATTCGAAAATTAGTTCGGTTGTACCTGGAGAATTCAGGCTATAGAATAATTGAAGCTGTTAATGGCACTGATGCTTTGGCAATCTTAAATAAAAAAAACTTCGACTTGGTAATCCTTGATATTATGATGCCTGAAAAAGACGGCTTAGAAACTTTGCTGGAAATTCGCAAAGATAAGTTTATGCCTGTAATTTTTTTGACAGCTAAGGACCAGGAAATTGATATGCTGCAGGGCTTATCGATTGGGGCTGATGATTATATTGCCAAACCCTTTAGCTCAATGGAATTATTGATTAGGGTAAAAACTCTGTTAAGGAGATATATCGAGTTTGACAACAAGAATAAAAACATCATAAAGATAGAACAATTAGAGATAAGACGTGAATCCCGGCAAGTATTTGTCGATGAGCAAGAAATTATGCTAACACCTACCGAATATAGGATACTAGAACTACTATGCCTAAATCGTAATACCGTTTTCAGCATTGACAAATTGTGCGAGAATCTCTGGAATGAGAGAGATGGGATTTCCGATACTTCAGTAATGATGCATATAGCTAAGATCAGAAGGAAAATCGAAATCAATCCCAAAGATCCTCAGTATCTAAAAACCGTTTGGGGAGTAGGGTACAAAGTATGAACATATTTAGCCGTAAAATAGCAGTTAAGCTCTTACTGGCGATAGTTGTTGCTTATGGGGCAGCATTAGTTACTACCATAGTAGAATGGAGCTTGTATATGGCTCCTTTGTATTTGCAACTTGCCGGTGCTGATGATCCCATGGCTGCAATCAGCCACTATAACCTCTTATCTTTTGTTTTCTTTGGGATTTCTGTAAGTGTTTTCATCCTAGTGTTTTTACTGCTTATCAGCAAGAGGCTTAAATATTTGAATTATATCAGCACGAAGATAGTCGCTATTACTGAGGTAGCATATATAGAACCACTTCAAATAAAAGGACGAGATGAACTGGCACTGCTTGCCCAAAATATTAATATCATGTCTGAGCGCATCAAGGATGAAATTATGAAAACCAGCGAAGTTCAACAATCGAAACACGAGCTGATATCAGCCGTATCCCATGATCTAAAATCTCCCTTGACTTCAATAATAGGATATTTGGAGCTGACTAATAAAAGCGATCTATCTCCGGAAAACCAAGGCTACATAGAAATAGCTTATCGCAAGAGTTTGAACGTCAAACACTTAGTCAATGAATTATTAGAATTCGTTAAATTATCAGATCCCAATTTCGTATTGAATCTTACTCCAACTGATCTCAATGTCTTGCTTAAACAATCATTAGGCGACTATCTAATTAACTTCCAAGAGAAGAATATGTTGCTGGATTATGAAGGCGTAGAAAACGCAGTTACTCTCTCTGACAAAGAGAAAATACTGAGAGTATTCGATAATATTATCAATAATGCTTTAAAATATGGTGATGATAACTCTTCATTTCGGGTTAGAATTTCTGCAGATGAGCATATTAACATAACCTTTACTAATTGGGCTTCTAATTTCAATCCCAATAATTTAGACCGAATTTTTGATTGGCTTTACCGGGAAGATAAGTCTCGCAGTTATAATCCAGACGGCTCCGGGCTCGGTCTAGCCAGTGCAAAAAAAATCATTGAATTGCATTGTGGGACAATAGAGGCTGAATACAATGATAACTGTTTCACCATCAGGATTATGCTAACATACCAATAATAATCGGAAATATAAGCCGTTTATTTATGCCTCATGTTGGTTTATATTCCATAATACTAGAACGAAATCTCATCCACTTGTGCAAAAACCCTCTGTCAATTATGATCCGTGCTTTTCCCTCGCTCTTCTGACTTAACCCTCTTTCGATTCATCGCCATTATTTGAATCTAACCTCAAGTCAGTACCTTCTAATCGGAAACAAATATCTTTGTATACTATAATGACAAGGATCATAATAAATGGAGCGGCAAAACTATAAATAATGTTGAAGATAGCGGTGATAAGGTTTCCAATTGACTCAAAGAAAGAAAAAACATCTAAATAGAGCTCATTTATGAAAACAATTATTCCGACAATCATCAAGGTTGCTACCATAATTAGCAATCCTAATATGATCACAGTTCCCAAAAGGCGCCAAAATTTCCTATAAATTATATTCAATGCTCTAAATACGGCCGTAAATCCATAAAGCTTTTCCTGCTCCATAATGGGAAAGATAATCAAACCCCAGCATGAAAAGAAAAATGCCATAAAGTACATTAATAAGACTCCTGCATAGAAAACAATCCTCATCCCCATTAAGTATTCATCAGGTGGAAACGACTCTTCATACATATTTATGACTAGGTCTATCAAGGCCATATGAAAAAAATCTAAAATGAAATAAATTACACCCATTATACTCATAACGATTAAAGCAAGGCATATCATTGAAATGATATACTTACCTAAATTCGCTGCTGACTCTCTCAATAATTCTGTTAGAGTTAGTTTTTTCGCTTCGATTCTATAAAAAGTATCCTTCACTATCATGCCAGCACAAATTGGATAGATTATTAAGGCAGAAATCAAAAGCCATAAGATGGCTAAGCCGTTCATATTGATTGCCGAGATATAAAATAATTCTTCTCCAAGCGATGCTAGCAGGAAGAAGACATCTGCAATTATTAAAACAAGAGAAATGATGATTAAATTATGTAAGTTCCCACGAAACAAGCGAAAGGAATAATCAAAAAGGCCCCCTATAGTCATTGGCTTAGATAACACCAATATCACTCCCAATATTTGTATTCCCAAACATCATGAGGGTGACTATAGAAGCGCCCCCTTTGATGTCCTTCCTTTTTACCTAAAGTTCAAGCATCTGCTCCTTTTCGTCATAGCGGATCATCTCTTGGACAGCAATCAACAATATGATATCAGATTTTTCAATTTCTAATAACAAAAAGGGTTCATTATTATTCTGCCAAAGATACAGGAAGTAATAAAACTATACCTCAGAGATCTTGAATATGGTATGATTGTTGGGTTCAACCTATTTTTGCTTGCAAAAATTTTAATTTATTAATATGTCGTAACCAAAATATTTGTTGCAACTTTCTATGCGTGAATATATACTTTTAATTAAAAAATTCAACCCGGATAATTTATTCGGTCCTAGTTATAGTTTAGTTATTAGAAAAGATTTTCATTTGCTGTGCTAGCTTCTTGATATGCTTTTTTGGTAGCTTAATACAGATCAGTTATATTGGAGTTACATATTTTGATACCTGTTAGTGATAAAGTATTTCTTGTTGAATCCCATAAGGCTGAACATCCTTATTGTAATTGCCTTTTAATCAACGATGAAGTTAGAGTTTTAATCGACAATAGCTGCGGCAGAAAAAAAGCTAGTTCTCTGGCCAACAGCGGTATAGACATACTGATTAATTCCCACTTTCATATTGACCACACAATGAATAATGATCTTTTCGTTGATTCGCAAGTGTGGGCTCATGAATTAGATGCGCCTGCAATTAGAGACCCAATAGTTGGTATGGAGATGGCTGGGTTTTTCGAATACCAGCATGATGAAATCGCCTATTCTTTTATCGATTCCCACCGAATGAAACCAGGCAAGGTTAATAAATATATTGTTGATGGCGAGGTATTAGACCTCGGCTCAACCAAGATTAAAGTACTGCACGCACCTGGGCATACTCCCGGTCATTGTGTGTTTTGGGCAGATGATTTAGAAATGCTGTTTTCAGTCGACATAACCCTTAGCGCTCAAGGTCCTTGGATTGCTAACTCCTGCAGTCGCATTAGTGATTATATAAGCACAATTAAGATGTGCCAATCCCTGCATCCTAAAATAGTCATACCCGGACATGACGATATAATTACTGAAAACATCCCGGAAAGGTTTAGTGATTTTCTGGCCAAGCTATTTCTGGATGTAGAGAAAGTATTACTCGAATTAAAAACCCCTTTAACCTTTAGCCAGTTAGTCGATAAGCAGCTATTCTGGGGAAAAGGTTGGATACCTTATAGGGAGTTTTTTTTGTTTTTCGAAGAAACAACCATTGCTAATCATCTTACCTATTTAATTGAACAAAATTTGGTAAAGCATGTGGACGGCATTTACTTCCGTTGTTGATATTTCAGGTAGATGTTCCAAAAAGAAAGGTTAAGAAATGACCCGTTTGTTATTTGATAAAATTTTTCATTTAGAGCCCCCTGCTGATGACCGCTATCCAAATTGCCATTGTTTGATCATAAGAGATGATCTCTCCACAATGATTGACACCTGTTGCGGGAGAGCCCAGGCCATGTCACTAGCAAAGAATAAGATTGACATGATTTTCTTTTCTCACTTTCATCCCGATCATGTTGGAAATCATGAACTTTTTGTCAAAGCCAAAAGAATGATTCACTCTAAAGACTGTCCTCCATTACAGTCTGCAGAAGCGGCTTATGACGAAACCGGTTTGGCCGATTTCGATATGGAATATCTTGTCAGTATCTTCTCTGACAATTCTGACTTTGTCCCTACCCCTATAGACAAAACACTAAAGGATGGCGATCATTTTGATTTCGGTAGTATCAAAATGCAAGTTATCCATACCCCGGGGCATACTGCTGGGCATTGTGCTTTCTGGTTCCCAGAGCAAGAGCTTCTTCATACTGCTGACATTACCTTAAACAAATTCGGACCCATTTACTTAAGTAAAGGCAGTCATATTAGCGATTTTATCAACTCTGTCGATAGATGTATGGAGCTGAATCCAAAAATAGTTTTATCTGGCCATCAAGGCTTGATAACTGAAAATATTAAACAGCGATTCCTTGATTATATCAATATCATCCACAAGAGCAATGATCTGGTCCTGCAATCTTTAAAAGAGCCGCAAACAATAACCCAACTCGCGGATAAGAGTTTTTTGTACAATGAGAACCGCGCCGCATTTATCCCATTAAATAGAGTCTTTCAAGAAATCATGATTGCCAAGCACCTGGAGTACTTACTTAGCCTCAATTTAATTAAATCCGTAGATGAAATCTATTTCCGCATTTAACCGTTATCAATTGTATTCGAGAAATGAGGCCTGACTACTCTGGTTCAATTGCTAACTTCCAGTAATTGGGCGCCTTTTATTCTTGCGGGCAGATACTAATTTTCAGTTACTGCTATAATTAATAAACCTGATTATCAGTATCTACAAAAAACTCAAGCAGTCTGCCATTTGTTCGAATGTGAGCGCTTTATTAATCAAATCACGTTTTTTAGCTGCGCCTGGAACTCCTTTGCAGTACCAAGAGATATGTTTGCGCATTTCTCTGACCCCTACATTTTCGCCTTTATATTTGCAGGCTAGTTGCAGATGCTTAAGGGCAGCTTCCCGGCGTTCTTCCCAGTTTGGCGGAGGAAGGATGGTTCGGGTTTGTAGATATGCTGAAATTTCTCTAAAAATAAAGGGATTACCCAAGAAGCCTCGGCCTACCATTATCGCGTCACAACCTGAATAATCGAGATTTTGGGCTGCAGTTTCGGCATTCGCAATATCGCCATTGCCAATTACTGGTATGGAAATCTGTCTTTTTAGGAGTTTTACCATGTCCCAATCGGCATTTCCGCGAAAGAATTGAACCCGACTACGAGGATGAATGGTTACGGCAGCTATTTTTTCCTGCTCGGCAATTCTTCCAATTTCTAGACAATCTGTGCTTTCATCATCCCATCCCCGGCGCATTTTAACGGTTACCGGAATTTCAACACTATTAACCGCCGCACGCATGATTGCTCGACAGCGGCCTTTGTCATTCATTAAAGCTGCGCCTTCACCATTTTTGACGATCTTTGGGGTAGGACATCCCATATTAATATCAATTAATGCTGCTCCCTGCTTTTCGGCTATTTTAGCAGCTTGAGCTATGCATTCCGGTTCTTTGCCAAAAATTTGTACAGCAACCGGGTAGGTTTCGTCTTTTAGGTCTAGCATAGCCAAGCTTCTTGCTTGCTGGTACACTAGGCCTTTGTCATTTATCATTTCTGTAAATACTAAACCGCTGCCAAATTGATGGTTAATCATGCGACACGCTTTATCGGTGATACCGGCCATCGGTGCTGCCCATACCTTGCCAGAAAATGTTATATTCCCTATCTTAATCATTTTTTCCCTGGTTTAGTTCGTGAATTATGCTTAATCCGTCAAGGGTCAGGTTATCATCAACCAAATCAATAGTGTCGGTTTCTGCAGCTATGATTCTGGCTAGACCACCGGTTGCAATGACTTTCATTTTTTCACCATACTCTTTTTTTATTCTATTGATTATGCCTTCGACTTGGCCTACGAATCCGTATATTATGCCGGATTGCATGCTAGTAATCGTGTTTTTGCCAATAACGCTTTTAGGTTTTATGATCTCGACTCTTGGAAGCTTGGCCGCCCTTGCTACTAAGGCATCACTGGAAATAACGATACCTGGCGCAATGGCCCCGCCAAAGTATTCACCTTTGCTGCTTAGAACACAAAAGGTTGTGGCCGTACCAAAATCGACTATGATTAGGTTTTCACCTTTGAACTTATGGTATGCTGCCACTGCATTAACGATTCGATCGGCACCAATCTCACGTGGGTTTTCGCATTTTATTGCTAAGCCGGTCTTTATCCCCGGTTCAACCAAAAGAACCGAGCATGAGAAGTAGTTTTCTGCCATCCAGGCTAATTCTTGTACTAGACTCGGTACAACTGTTGAGACTACAACTGAGTTGACCGCTTTCATCTCTAGTCCGGCATATTCAAACAGTGACTTTAGCAGCATTCCATACTCATCACAAGTCCTCTGCGCTGAGGTCATTATACGCCAGTGGCATTTTAATTCATGATTTTGAAATACTCCTACCACCATATTAGTATTGCCGACATCAAATACTAAAACCAAAGTTGGTCCTCCTTGTTCTAATGATTAATGAATCTCTTCAGGGTTTTGCCAGGCTAATCGTTCCCGGATTGCACGGCCCAGATAAATAGCGACTATTATTTTAACTATATCGAAAACTATAAAGGGCAGAAAACCGATCATTAATAATCGAACCACATCGATTGATTTTCCTACATAAAAATTAAGGATGATATACATATAAGGCAACCCAATTAAGTAATATACTCCTATGCCAGCCAGAGCTGCCATAAACATCCGCAATAAGCTCTGCCCTTTTATAAGCTTTGCTTGCAACCATCCTGACAAAGGAAAAGCTAAGAGAAATCCAAAGCTTGGAACGAGAAAATAACCTAAACCTCCCCAAGGGGGGAGAGAAAAAACCGGCATCCCAATAAGACCTAAAACGAGGTAAGCCGACATGCTATATAAAACAGTTCGCGGGGGCAATAGATAAGCTGCTAGCATCATAATCAAGGGCTGTAAACTAAACGGTAATACTGCAACCGGTTGTATGATCCTCATTAGTATTGTTACTACACACATCAGAGCTGTAAACATTGCAGCTATTACCAGCTCACGGGTTGTTTTCATAATGCCTTCTCATTTCGTTAATTCTAATTATCAAATACCAACTAAATTAAAACTAATATCTAAACTCTTAACCGAATGAGTTAAAGCTCCGACTGATATCAAATCAACTCCACTGTCTGCTACTGCTCTAATATTATCTTGATTAATACCGCCCGAGGCTTCGGTAAGCGCGCGACCAGCAATAAAACTAACCGCCTCTTTCAATTCAGCCGGTGTCATATTGTCTAGCAGTATTATATCGGCACCTGCTGTCAGAGCTTCGCGAATCTGTTCGATATTTTCTGCCTCAACTTCGATTTTAATGGTATGGGCTAATGAATGCTTCAGCAGCCTTACAGCTTCGGTTATGCTCCCTACTGCTTTAATGTGATTGTCTTTTATCATCGCCCCGTCAAATAATCCGAATCTATGGTTTCGGCCGCCTCCCATGCGCACGGCATATTTTTCTAATATCCGCATTCCAGGAGTGGTTTTACGGGTATCAACTAGCTTTGCTTTTTTATCTGCAATTAAGTCAGCCAAATGCCCTGTCTGAGTAGCAATCCCCGACATTCTCTGCAGAAAATTAAGGGCTACTCGTTCTCCGGTCAAAAGCGTTCTTAAGCCCCCGGAAACAGTAGCTATTATCTCACCCGCTTTAACAATATCACCATCTTTTTTGTACATTATAAAATCGATATTGGGTTCAATAAGCGCAAATACTCTTTCGCAAACCTGCAGTCCGGCAATTATTCCTGCGCTTTTGCACAGAAATTCACCTTTCCCCTTTTTTTCTGATGAAACTAGGTTGTATGTAGTTATGTCCTGCGGACCTATGTCTTCTTCCAGGGCCAGTTTTATTATTCTGTCTATATTAGGTATCAATTTTTACCTCGCTTCTTATCGAATTGCGCTTGCAAAAGACTCGATCGTCATTCCTCGCGGTACCCTTATTCTAGGTTGCAAGTAATTTTCATGATAAAGGGTGGATTTTCCATAATTTATAGTAACTGCACAGCCATAACCCGCATTTATTACAGCTTCAACAACTTGCTTGTTATAGGCTCCGGTTGGGTAGCAAAAGCTAAAGCAGGGGTAGCTCAAATTCTTCTCGATTAATTCTTTCGAGCCCAAAACTTCTTGGTTCAAGCTCTGAATGTTCAAATTAGGCAGTGCCGGATGGGTCTTGGTATGGCTGCCGACATCCATCCAATTAGCCTGCAGAAACTGCATCTGCCCCCAGGTTATATACCGGGGATTGTCTTGGCAATTATCTGTTATGACGAAAACCGTGGCAGGAAATCCATATTCTCTAAGAACCGGCCAAACCTTATCATAGAATGACTCGTATCCATCATCGAATGTAATAACTACTACCTTCTCCATGTTTTCTTGCTTTTCTTGCCTTGTTACTGCTTCCTTAAGGCTCAATACCTTATAACCATGATAGGCTAAGTATTGCATTTGCTCTTTGAATTCACTCTCTCTAACAAATAGATTATTGGGGCCTTCTCCAATTTCATGATACATTAATATTGCATAGGAATCACTCTTTTGTGGCTCTGTTTCTCCAGATGGAGTAAGGACATAATCTGGAGTTTTGCACCTTAGAACTTTTTCCTCTTGATCCCAATGACATGTTATTTGTAAGGCCTCAAGCAGCTTCAGGGGTACCAGTGTTACCCCTCTATCAACTGTCACTTCATAGGGAAGACTTATTTCGGTTTCATCAATTGTAGCTTTATTAGATCCAACAGCGAATTCCAGAGTAATAATATCGTTATAAACCACTATTGATTTGCTAGCTTGCTGCCATTCACATTGGTAGCCTAAAATTTTTGCAATTGGCGCAATAGGAAGCAAAAAATCCTGTTCGTAACGTCTAGCAGGGGCATCTGAAAAAATAGGCTGCCCATTAATTTCAGCTCGAATCATTGCCCAAGTTTCTAAAGAAATATTAACAGGCAAATTGTTTACCTTAGGGTCAGCTGCTCCATAGTTTTTAGAATATAAATAATATCCTGAAGTCCCGATGATTATCAATATCAAGATAGCCAAATAAGTCTTCGACTTACGCATTTTTCCTCCAAATTAATCAAAAATTCATGAAACCCATGTGTTTTATCCAGCGCAGGTCATCGCGCTGAGGATAATCCAGGCGATAATGCGCACCGCGGCTCTCTTTGCGCCAGAGCGCTGCTTGAACTATAATGCTAGCAACGGTTAACATATTGGCGACTTGATAGTAGTTGACAATATCTGCACCTTGACTGAGATTACTTTTCAAATAATCTATTTCTATATATGCTTGTTTTAGCTTTATTTCATCCCTGATCATTCCTACTTTTTCCCACATTATTTCTTGCAGTTCGTTCATTGCCTGAGTAGGATCAATTCCTTTTGGATTCATTTGCACGCAATCATTTTCATTGATGCTGGCAAAGAGTTCGTTTTGGTTAATTTGCCGCCTATAAAGAATCTCTTCCGCTTTTTGCACAATACGATCGCCAAACACAATCCCTTCCAAAAGTGAATTGCTGGCTAACCGATTAGCCCCATGAACTCCAGTACAGGCAACTTCACCACATGCGAAAAGTCCCTTCACATTAGTTTCGCCATGTGTGTTAGTCTCGATGCCACCCATAACGAAATGGACTGCCGGCGAAACTGGTATTCGATCTTTCTTCATGTCTATTCCCGCGTGTAAACAGGTTGCATATATAGTCGGGAACCTTTTGTCGACTTGCTCAATATGGGTTGTATCTAAGAAAACAAAAGCGGAATTCGTGGCTTCCATTTCACTTAATATTGCTCTAGAAACCACATCACGAGGAGCCAATTCCTTCCAAGGATGGTACTCCCTCATAAAACGCTTACCCAACGCGTTGTATAATATGCCGCCTTCACCTCTTACGGCTTCGGAAATCAAAAACCTTTGCGTTGCCTTGCTCTCAAGTACCGTTGGATGAAACTGTATGAATTCCATATCTTGCAGGCTGCACCCTGCTCTATAAGCTGCGGCTAAACCATCTCCGGTTGCAATCGGTGGATTGGTAGTGAATTTATACAATTGCCCGATACCCCCGGTAGCAATAATCACAGCTTTAGCTAAATAGACATAATTAATGCATCTATCGGTATCATAAATCAGAGCGCCATAGCATTCGTCATTGTTGGTGCTGCCCAGCAAATCAATCAGGAAATGGTCCTCCTTAAGGTCTATTGCCTGATTCTTTATACATTGATTAACTAATGCCACTCTTATGGCTTCACCGGTGGCATCAGCTGCATGGAGAATTCTGGGCTTACTGTGGGCACCTTCTCTGGTCAATGAGATGCTGCCATCTTTCATATCAAAATATGCGCCCAAATCCATAAGCTCTCGAATACACTTAGGGCCATTACGAACCAGAATATCAACCGCATCTATATCACAAAGTCCAGCACCAGCTTCTAAAGTATCTTCTAAATGAAGAAAAGGGGAATCCTCTTCATGCACTGCTGCAGCAATTCCCCCTTGAGCTAATCCGGTATTTGAGTCTTTTAACGTCTTCTTTATTACAACTGTTACTTTTCCAAATTCCGCTGCCTTTAAAGCGGTGAAAAGCCCGGCGATTCCGCCTCCAACTATCAGAAAATCCGTGTATTTTATGTCTGTATTACTATTAACTAACTCGAGGTAACGTGCGCTCATCATTCATCATCACAATCATTATTTATTAAATCACGTTATGGATAGCATCCTTTCTAAAGCTGTTCTTGCTTTAGTACTTATTGCTTCCGGAACTTCAATCTGATACTGTAAATGCTCAAGCGCAGCAGCTAGTTTCGGCAGTGTCGTTTTTTTCATATTAGGACACTCGAATGGTTTATATGCTAAATGAAAAGTTTTATCTGGGCAATGCTTTTTTAAAGTATACAGGAAGCCTACTTCCGTCCCGATTATAAATTCGGTTTGTATGCTATTCTTGACAAAATCAAGAATTCCAGCTGTTGATCTCACTGCATCTGCAAGGGCAACAACCTCAGGTCTGCACTCGGGGTGAACTACTACCGATGCTTGGGGGTGAGCTGATTTTTGCTCATTAATTTCTTCTGCAGTCAAGACTTCATGTACCGGACAAAATCCCGGCCACAAAATGAGGTCCCTGCCCGTCTGGCTCCCAATGTAGTTCCCTAAATTACGGTCGGGCAAAAAGATTATTGGTTTATCTTCAGGAATCGATGCCACTACTTTAACGGCATTTGACGAAGTGCAACAGATATCACTCATGGCTTTGATTGCCGCTGAGGAATTAATATAAGTAATAACGCAAGCATCCGGATAATCCTTTTTGAATTCTTGCAAGGACTCTGGATTTACCATATTGGCCATGGGACAGCTTGCATCAATGTCAGGTATTATTACCATTTTGTCAGGGCTCAATATCTTAGCGCTTTCTGCCATAAAATCAACTCCGCAAAACACGATAAGATCAGCATCCGTTGCCGCAGCCTGTTGGGATAATTGCAAAGAATCGCCGACAAAATCAGCGATATCTTGGATCTCCGGCAATTGATAAAAATGTGCTAAAATAACTGCATTAAGTTCCTTTTTTCTTTGTAAGACATAATCTTTATAAGAAATTGTCATACCACTTCTCCTAGCTTAGCCAAATAAATATCAAATCCAATGACCAAATAAACACCGAGTTAATCTACTGAACAAAACGGCGAATATAGAATCGGCATTTACTGCTATCAATATTATGTTTGAGCATAAACAATATAATAATGCTTAGAAGGTGCATTATCCCAATTTAATCTTGTTATTACTATCAACAAACACTACTTGAGGTTTGTGGTCCTTGCAAGCTTTATCATCCAGAATAGTATAAGTCAGGATAATGACAATATCGCCTCGCTGGACTAATCGAGCCGCAGCTCCGTTCAGACAAACAATTCCTGAACCTCTCTCCCCAGTAATAACATAGGTTTCAAAACGTTCGCCATTATTATTATTAACTATAGTGACTTTTTCGTTCTCCACTATATCTGCAGCTTCCATTAAATCTTCATCAATGGTAATGCTGCCAACATAATTCAAATCGGCGTCAGTAACAACTGCACGATGAATTTTTGATTTTAATATATAGCGCAACATCCCGCTACACCTCCACTAAGCAGTTATCAATCAGTCTAGTTGAGCCAAATTTGACCGCCAAAGCAATTAATACTTTGCCTTTAATTTCATCATTTATTTCGCTGAGCTCCTCAGCGTCACAAATAGAAACATAGTCAATCCTAGCCTCTGGACTTTTAGCAATCAACTTCTTTAATTCCACCTTCAAAAAGTCGGCGTCAAGAACTCCGGCCTTAATACTCTCGACCACCTCATCAAGTGATTTTTTCAGAATCAGGGCTTGTTTTCTCATTTCCGGATCTAAATAGACATTGCGCGAACTCATTGCCAGTCCATCAGCTTCCCTGATTATCGGCAGACGCACAATTTTAACGGGAAAATTTAAGTCCCTTACCATTTTTTCAATAATTGTTACTTGCTGGGCATCTTTTTGGCCGAAAAAGGCGAAATCCGGCTGGCAAATATTAAATAGCTTACCGACAACTGTCGTAACCCCTTTGAAATGACCAGGGCGCGACAATCCACAGAGTATATTAGGCAAATCACCTTCAAGTTCGATATAGCAATTGTAATTATCCGGATACATCTCTTCAGTACTAGGCATAAATAATAAATCCACGCCTGCTTCGGTAAGCAAATCTTGATCCCGTTTGGCATCACGCGGATAAACTTCAAAATCTTCACCGATTCCAAACTGTATGGGGTTTACAAAAATACTGGCGATAACCACATCGCATTGTTTTACTGCCGCTTCGACCAATGATATATGGCCTTCATGCAAATATCCCATGGTCGGAACTAATCCTATAACCTTCCCCATTTGCTTTTGCATTTTGCAATACTGCTGGGTTTGACTAATGCTCTGCAAAATCTTCATTTTGCTAATTCTCCCTTTAAACTAATAGAGTTTTTCCAGGACTTCATCACTAATTGAAAAAGTATATTCTTCAGAAGGAAAAATTCCTTGTTCTACTTCTTCTTTATATTTTTGGATGGCTTCTGTTACTAGAGGCTGCAAATTCGCATAACGCTTAACGAACTTTGGAATGTGCCCCGCGTATAAGCCCAAAATATCATTAATAACTAAAACCTGGCCATCACAATATGGACCGGCACCAATCCCAATAGTCGGGATAGTCAATTGTTCAGAGATTTTCTTTGCTAAAAGCGAAGGAACACATTCTAATACAATACCAAAAACTCCTGCTTTTTCCAAGGCCAGTGCATCTTCCAGTAAGCGTCTGGCAGTTTCGATATCTTTACCCTGAACTTTGAATCCACCAAACTTATTTACCGATTGCGGGGTCAATCCAATATGGCCTAACACCGGTATCTGCGCATCCAAAATGGCTTTAATGGTGTCAACCCGTTCGATACCGCCTTCGAGCTTAACCGCTTGCGTTCCGGCTTCCTTTATGAAACGCCCGGCATTTCTAACCGCTTCAGCAGGTGTTATGTGATAGGATAAGAACGGCATATCTCCAATTACCATAGCATTATTAGCAGCGCGCATAACAGCTTTAGCATGGTGTATCATATCATCCATGGTTACAGCTAAAGTGTTTTCGTATCCCAAAGTTACCATTGCCAAAGAATCGCCAACCAGAATTGTATCAATTCCAGCCTCGTCGATCATACTGGCAATCGAAAAATCATAGGATGTCAACATCGTAATTTTTTGTTTGTTATTTTTTTTATCTTGTAAAGATGAGGTCGAAACTCTCATTAAGTACTCCTTATAAAAACCAGCAATTGTTAAGTCTGACAACAATTCAACAAAGTAAAAAATATGCTACTTAGAATTCAGCGAGTTTATTTTTTCAAAAAATTCCGTTTTCCACTTATTGGTTTGTTCAGTACTAATGCTGCCTTTTTCCTCTGCAATTTCGGCGGTCATATAACCTAACCAACAATACAAACTGGCCAAATCCTTACTTAATCTTTCTATATTCTGCAAATGCGTCGTAACGGTATCAAAATCTCCTCTGGCAATAGGTCCTGTCAATGCACCTGGCAAGCCAACATTTTGTAAGTTATTCACAGTTCCTTTAATAAGGGGCAAATATGCCTGCAAAGCAGTTTGCTTGTCCACTCCAGCGCTGTTTAACAACCCTACTCCAAATGCTGCTAAGGTTACTAAATAATTCGAAACAACGCATGCCCCGGCATGGTACAATGGTTTTGCCTGACTGTCAATAATAAAATATCTGCCGTCTAGTGCTTCTACAATCGCTATTGCAATCGCATGGCCTTCAGCGTCGCCTTCGATACTGAACATTGACCCTGGAATATTGCATATCGCTTGTTCAACATCTGCAAAGGTCTGCAAAGGATGAATCGATAAGCCGATTGCACCCATTTTTTTTGCTTTATTCAAGCTTTCTGATGATAGAGCTCCACTTAAATGAAAAACCGCCTGATTTTTATGAAAAGCTTTTAGTTCAGCTAATTCTGCAACAACATTTTCAATTGCACCATCAGGTGTTGCAATCATTAAAATATCTGCCGAGCGAGAAACTTCTTCTGCAGTCGCGCAGGAAATCCCTAATTTTACCTGTTCAAATCGCTTTGTAGATTCCGGTCTTTTATCATAAATTCCAGTAATCTCATAACCATTTTCGAGTAAAACCAGCCCAACCGCAGTTCCGACTGCTCCCGCCCCTATAATGCCGATCCTTTTATCCATAGATTAACCCCCTTTTGTTATAGACCAACCTTTAGGTCTACCGTCTTGTTCGCTAAGATACAAGCGGGCCAATTTTTAGGAGTATCGGCGGGAGACTCCTATATTTTTTTAATTTTGCTTCTTACTCGCAGCGATACTCTATCCAACACCTCCCTAATAGCAGTTCCATCATCGGGAAAAACCAAATCCGGTTCAATCTCGTATAGAGGAACTAAAACAAACAACCGCTCCTTCAGAAGTTGATGCGGAATGATTAAATCATCATCGGCAACAACATCGTCACCATATAAAAGTATGTCGATATCTATAATTCTTGGACCCCACTTTTCGCTTACTTGGCGGCCCATTTTAATTTCAATTTCTTTTACTGCATAAAGAAGCTCCCGTGGATTAAGTTTTGTGAAAGCTACTACCACTTGATTAAGAAACAATGGTTGATTCTCATTTCCCCAAGGAGGGGTTTCGTAAACAGATGAACCAGCCTTTATTTCGATTTCCGGGTTTTGATCTAATTCTGCAATTGCTTGAGCAAGATTACTGGACCTTTCTCCCAAGTTTGAGCCTAATCCTAGATAGACTTTTTTTTGCACTCACTTTCACCCTTAAGTTAACATATAAAGCTATTCATAGGCAAGTATTAATGCCTGGATCTCGTAATAAATACCGCGAAATAATCTAAATTTTCAAAAAATAATGGTTCAGTTTTATATACCCCAATCTCAACCTTATCGATCGGATACTTTCCCAGAATAGCATCTGCCACTGTTTGAGCTAACTTCTCAATTAGATTATAGGAGTGCTCCTCCACAATCAAACGTACATCCTCATACACTGATCCATAATCAATTGTATTATGGAGATCGTCACTACTAGCGGCAGACGATAGATTAAGGTGTAACACGATATCTAGCTTGAATTGCTGCTTAATTAACTTTTCTTTGGCAAAAACCCCATGTTTTGCCATGAAAGTCAATCCCTTCAAAACAATTCTATCCATTTTTATTCACGGCATCCAGCATTTGGGCCAGGCGTTTGGTCGCTTTAACATCATGCGTTCTAATTATTTGAGCTCCGTTTAGAATCGCAGCCGCAGCTACCGCTAGACTTCCTTCCAAACGCTCCTCCTTATCTAACTGCAGTGTTTGGCCAATAAATGCCTTGCGGGATCCCCCAACTAAAATTGGTCTCCCCAAGCTCTTAAAATCTGCTAAGTAATTAACTATACGACAGTTTTCTTTTACAGTCTTGCCGAATCCCAAACCGGGGTCGACAATTATTTTCTCGTGCTTGACTCCTGCGCTCAAAGCTTTCGCGATACTAGTCTCGATTTCCGAAATCATATCGGCAATTAAATCGTTATAAGGTTTATTATGATTTAATTGCAGCCGATTATGCATTAATACCACCGGAACACCAGAATCACTTATTACCTTACTTAGGTTTTCGTCCAAATGCAAAGCTCCAATATCATTAATCATGTCAGCCCCTAGCTCAATCAAGCGCTTAGCTACCTCAGCCCTAAATGTATCAATCGAGATAATAATGTTCTTCGGCAATTCTTGCTTAAGTGCTTTAATAATCGGTATTAAACGATTAAGCTCAACTTGCTCGCCGGCAATAACTGCATCTGGCTTGGTCGAGACTGCTCCTATATCAATTATTTCGGCCCCTTCATCGACCATTTTAAGAGCGTAACCAACCGCTGTATCTATCTCTAAGTACTTATTGCCATCAAAAAAGGAATCTGGAGTAATATTCAAGATTCCCATTATTACTGTTTGACTTAGATCTAATATCTTGCCCGAAGGCAGGTTAATAAAATCAAATTTCTTCTCAAGATTATCCAGTAAACTCTCAATTTCTAATGCCAGTTTCTTCAAGCCGAAAGGTTGCATTTTAAGTTTAATATTTAGTAATCGGTATTGTTTTAGGTTCCCGAGTAACAATATATCAGTCTTGCCTTCAGAAAACCCTTCTACTGTTAATGCTTGGCGTCCAATTGCCGCTTCTCCGCCTTTGCCCAGCATCTCTTGTTTAATGATATGCGCTGCACGACATGAAATATCTTTCAACATGATGGCTCTAAACACAGCTTTATTAGTCAGAAATTGATAAGCGCCCTCATCAACCCCAACGTTAGCTAAAAAAGCTCTAGCCTCAGCAATATCATTGATAGTTATAGAACGGTGTCCAGGCATTTAAAACCTCTGCATTAATTTTAGTGCTAATATAATAACTTATAAATCCGTTGTTGTAAAATTTAATCCTTCATTCAGGAGACAAAATTCATAGCCCTGCTCTTTAAGATAAGGAACGAAAATGTCTAGTGCTTCCAGAACCGTGTCGGTGTTAACCATAGGATGCAATAGGATTATTGACCCCGGTTGCACATGAGATATAATATAATCCCCATATTCATTGGGCGCTGCCCGATAACCTAAGGCGCTTTCCGGTTCAATATCACATAAAATGGCAGATCGCTTCTGTCTATCTAAATAATATGGCAATATTAGGAGTTTCTTGAAATAAGGCGGTCGAAAAAGTATTCTTTCCTGGTAACCTGAAGCTCTAATCAGCTGATCGGTTTTTTCGATTTCCTCTTTGCAAAACCCATAAGTTTTGAAAATCATTCTTTTGTGGGAGTAGGAATGGTTACCTACTTGGTGGCCGCTTTCAATTATCGCCTTCGCAGCCCCAGGATTTTTTTCAATTTCGCTGCCGATCAGAAAAAAAGTTGCATTTACATCTAGTTCGGCTAATTTATTAAGAATTTTTTCCGTGTTTTCGCTGGGCCCGTCATCAAAGGTAAGCGCAATCACTTTATTTTCCTTATCTAATGCTGTTATAGGCTCTCCCCATGCCATAAATTGCCTGGAGCTTGAAATATTAAGTACCAGCTTTCCTAATGCCAGCATAATAAGGACAATAACAATAAGCTTTACAAGCATACTAAATAAGCGGAACATAATCGCCCTTCTCTCCTTACGATTATAACTGGATAATTTCTTGGTTCATCTTTTAAATATTTGATCCAATTGCCTTCCACATATCATCACTTACCAGCCCTAGACGCCATAGAGCTATACCCTCAAGTCCATAGCGTTTTGCAATTTCCGTTTTCCCGGCTAAACTTTCAGGGTTCTCATTATTTACAGCAATCCCTAAATACAGTTTATCAGCCGGAACATATTCAAGTGCTTTTTGCACGGCTTCTTCAACGGCAGACTGGGGTTCAGGTTGCTGCCCATAATCATAAGCCATAATGATAATTTTATCTGCATACGAGCCTAATCCACTATAATCATAGCCCTGGTAATTACTATTTAAAGGATGTAGGGACAGAGTAAGGCTCTTGTTCTTAGCATGGAGTTCTAAAGCCAGTTGATTAACGAAATTATTAAATAGTGCCCGGGTTCGGTCTATTTCATCTTGGTCAGCTTTAAAACCTAAGCCTTCGAAATCAAGATTAATTCCTTGGTAATTAGAAGACTCACTCACCATGTATTGAATTGCGCTTTTGGTAGCTTCGTCACTGCTTATAAGCTTGGTGATCTTTTGCCCAGTTTCCGTCATATGTACAACCATTTCAGTATTCAGTTCATACTTCCTAGCTGCAGCTAATAGTTGTTCGGAGCCGTTTGGTTTTCTCCAACCGGTAGCACTATCAGTCAGCAAATTACCCTGCTCATCCATGCTATACCAACCCAAAGCCAAAGTTTTTACTATATCTGTTTTGCCTGGACCGGCTTCGGGGTAAGGAGTTGCAAACAGATCCGTCCAGCTACTGGTATTCTGGTCACCTAGGGCGTAATAGCCCAAAACTTTTAGTGACTTGGTGGTGGTGGTAATTAATATGCAATTATTCTTTTCATCCCATACAATTTCACAGCCAAAAGCTTCTCCAAAAAAGCGAAGCGGAACTAAAACCCGCCCATCGACTATAAGCGGGGAAATATCCATTACCACCTGCTCTCCATTTATATATGCAACTGGATCTCCAATTAGCATACTCACAGAGTTTTTTTCGTCACTGGCAAATACTCTCTGGGTACTAGCTTCCCAGGTTACATTAACGCGTAACGCTTCTGCCAAAGCTCTAAAGGGTACTAGAGTCCTCCCATTCAAAAAGTGCAACCCCACATCGAATTTCACTTCTTTGCCATCAAGTAAGACCTTTATATCACTTTGTGCTTTTGCGGCAGGTAAGTTAGGCATTCCAAACATAAAGGTACTGATAATAAGTATTAGCACTCCAAGCTTTCTCATTATATCCCTCCCCAATGATTAATTGTTTACTTTGCAGATTATGATAATACTAGCAGATAACAACAAAATCGCAAACCATACGTCGTGCGAAACGAAAAGCAAAAAGGGACAGCTATACGGTCTTGTCTTTTGGGAGTTGCGAAATCACCAAAACAACACTGTATAACTGTCCCTGGAAGGTTATATTTTAAACAGTATTATGCATGAACTGCATTAACCAGAGCCTCAAATGCATCTGCTCCTATGGTCTCTTGTTCCATTAAAACTTCGGCAATTTGATGCAAGGTATCCATATGCTCTGTAAGGATAGCTTGCGCCTTAGTATAGCTTCTTTCCATAAAATGCCCAGCCTCTTTATCAATCGCAAACGCAATCGCATCTGAGTAGTTGCGGTCTCTAGAAATATCTCGCCCTAAAAATACTTCTTCACTCTTATGTCCAAAAGTAAGGGAGCCTAATTCATCGGACATTCCATACTCTGTAATCATCTTTCTTACGATATTGCTGGCTCTTTCCAGATCATTCTGAGCTCCGGTACTGATATCATTTAGAACTAAAGCTTCGGCAACTCTTCCCCCGAGAAGAATCGTAACTTCATTCAAGAGGTGTGATTTAGTAATATAGTTGCGGTCTTCTTCCGGCAGCAAAAGTGTATACCCTCCGGCCCGGCCTCGCGGAATAATAGAGATTTTATGCAATTTATCCGTATCCGGGAGATGATGGCTGACCAGAGCATGCCCGGCTTCATGATAAGCTACTAGCTTCTTCTCTTTTTCGGAGATTACGCGTGTTTTTTTCTCTGGCCCGGCGATTACACGTTCAATGGCCTCTTCCAGTTCCTGCATTCCAATCGCTTTATGTCCACGGCGCGCCGACAATAAAGCACCTTCATTAACCATATTAGCCAAATCAGCCCCGGTAAATCCAGGTGTTCTTTTTGCTAGAATTTCAAGGTTCACATCATCATTTAAGGGCTTTTCTTTAACATGCACTTGTAAAATCGCCTCCCGGCCCTTAACATCCGGTCTATCTATTAAGATATGGCGATCAAAGCGCCCCGGCCTGAGTAAAGCTGGGTCAAGTATATCAGGACGGTTAGTTGAAGCCATAACGATAATGCCTTCATTTGTGCTAAAGCCATCCATTTCGACTAACAATTGATTCAGGGTCTGCTCTCTTTCATCATGGCCTCCGCCCAGACCTGCTCCACGTTGCCGACCAACTGCATCTATCTCGTCAATGAAAACAATACAGGGCGAGTTTTTCTTCGCCTGTTCAAAAAGATCACGAACTCTGGCTGCACCTACACCAACAAACATTTCAACAAAATCAGATCCGCTAATGGAGAAAAACGGCACCCCTGCTTCTCCGGCAACTGCCCGAGCCATTAATGTCTTACCAGTACCTGGTGCTCCGAACAGCAACACTCCCTTGGGGATTTTTGCTCCTATCTGAATGAATTTATCGGGGCTCTTAAGAAATTCAACAACTTCCTGCATCTCTTCCTTAGCTTCTTCAGCTCCAGCAACATCTTTGAAAGTAACCTTAACCTGTTCTCCAGATAATAGTCTCGCCCTGCTTTTCCCAAACTGCATGACCCGATTGCCGCCACCTTGTGTCTGATTCATTATGAAGATCAAAAAGGCAATCAGTATCAATATGGGAAAGAGTGTTGTCAAAAGCGAAACCCACCATTTCGGTCCGGCCTTTGCTTGAATAGTGTATTTAACTTTTTTCTCCGCTAAATAACTTGTCAAATTATTCTCTTTAAGCGATGTTGCCGTAAATTTAGTTCCACTTTTAGTGGTTCCGCTAAGATTATAGACTAATTCATCCGATTCAATCAGAACGTTATCAACTTGGCCTTTTTCAATATTGGATATGAAATCCGGATAAGTCCAATTTTCTATCTTCTCATTATCTTTTGATGCCAGCGAAACTGCAAATAGTCCCAACAATATAACTAAAACATATATGGCAATGTTTTTCAGGGCTTTATCCAAGTTTTTTCCTCCCTATAAACACGTTAATTTCATCTTTTTAGTTTAACATTAACTAAATTGGTTTACAACCTGACTCAAATTATTGGGGTTTTTATTTTATCGATGTATATGAATCCCATGATACCTGGATTAATTCTTGCTCACCCCATGCAATACGGCAATTGCCCTGTCCTTGAAAACCTAGGATGACAAGAACTTCATGCTCGTTAGCAAGCAGCGGGATTCTCGATCTTTCATGCACGGGAATTTGCTTTTCATTAAACCATTTTTTTAGTTTTTTGCGTCCGTGTAGACCTGGAATCCTTATGACATCACCGGGAAGCCACGATCTAATATACAATCTCCCCCCATTGTAGTCCGGATATTCATCTCTATTTTTCACATTATCAGTAAACAAGCTATCAAAAATCAGCACTTTGAAATCAAATCGCAACTTTAATTCTTCACAATAAACTTCGCCGGGAACTGTGACCTGATAGCAAAAACCAGATGTTTTTTCAAAACCGGAATTGATTATCAATTCCCCGTAGACTTTAGCAGCTTTAATCCCGCCTTTCAGGGGAATGCTTTTGCCTGAGCCGTCCTTTGTCAATAAATCAATAATACGATCAATATCGTGTTTTTCCCAGTCTTTATGAGAATTTTGCAGTTTAAGCAGGGCTTGCATAATAATACGCCTTTGCACAACTATATCTGTCGATAACAGTTTTTGGGTATCAATTGATATATAGTCTGCAGTATTTTCGGTAACCACCTGGCTCCAAAAATGTTCAGCAATACGATCCAGGAATTGATCCTCTTCGGCCACAATCTGCGCCAATCTATTTAAACTTGCTGTAATTCGGGGGTTATAGTGTTCCTCAATTAGGGGAAGCAATTCCCGTCTAATTCGGTTGCGGGTGTAATTCGTATCCATATTGCTTAAGTCTTGGGAAAAATGTATCTCATTTAATTTCGCGTAGGCCAAAATTTCTGACTTGGCAATACCTAGCATTGGCCTGATGAGTCTGTCGCGCTTAGCTAATATGCCGCGCAGGCCTTTCAAACCGCTTCCGCGCAAGAAATGCAATAAAACGGATTCTGCATTATCATTGAGATGGTGGGCGGTTGCGACCTTACCCTGCCGATAATTAGCCGCAAGATTGGCTAAAAATGTGTAGCGGGCTTCACGTCCGGTTAATTCAAGAGATTTTTTTTTCATTCTGGCTATGGCTGCAATATCTTGTGACTCAACCACAAGTTTAATCCCTAATCTTTGGCAGCATTCTTTTACCAGATCTTCTTCCGCTTTTGCCTCCGCGCGCAAATTATGATTAAGATGGGCAGCGATAATCGAAAAATCTAGTTCCTGCGTCAAAGAGTATAAAATATGCAAGAGGACCATTGAATCTGGTCCTCCTGATAAGCCGACTATAATGTGATCACCTGGCTCAATAAGCTTGTGATCTAAGATAAATTCTTTTACTCTGTTCTTCATCCTGCTCCCGGTTTTCCTAGGCCCTAATCGGCTAATTCGATAGTCACACAAATAACGGTCATGTCATCTTCCGGTCTGCCTTTGCACTCAGCTAAGGCGCGGTTGATAATCATTTCTGCAACTGTCTGCGGGTTTTTCTCATTTAAATAATTCATAAAATCAGGAATCCATATATCCCTGCTCTTAGTTCGTGACAATTCTAAGACACCATCGCTAACTAATATTATCATACTTCCAGGAGCAAGTTGTCTTTTTTTTGCAACCATATCAATGCTGTTGAGTATTCCGATTGGTAAAGTATTCGATACAATTGTCTCTATTTGTGACGCAGTTTTAATAAATGTCGGTGCACTTCCAATTTTAATAATATCAGCTTCTGCAGAGTGTAAATCAACCATCACCATGTCTAAGGTCGCAAAGCTTTCTCGAGTACTGCGAAGCATCAATACTGAATTGACTGTTTCCAATGCCACTTGTTTGTCAAATCCATTACTAAGCAGCTTTTCTAATAAACTAATAGCAACCTGGCTATCTCCGCAGGCATTCTCTCCAACACCCATACCGTCACTTAGAGCAATTAACTCTTTACTTTGCGGTAATGTAGTGATTGCAAAGCTATCGCCGCAGACAGATTCTTTGCTAACCTGAGCCGTGCCATAATCTATTTTGTAATTAGGTTTGCCGGTCAATACCACTTGACAAGACTTAGCCCGCCTGGTTGCTGTACACTTCTTCGCGCTGACAGTAAGGGGCTCTCCCCATAGATTAGATAAAGCGGGCGCTATATTGTCAACACAATTATTTGTTTGGCTGCAGCCTTCGATTCGCAAAGTAATTATTGCTCTTTGATTAGAATCTCTTTCTATCTGAACATCAGTCCCTTTTATGCCCATCCGTATTAAGCCGGCGATAATACTAGCCTTAATTTCATGGTTTAGCGTGGGGTTATCAGGAATTTCCTCAGTCAGCTGGCGAATAACTTTACCTAAGCCTTGCAACTGTTTGGACACAAGCTCTTGGGATCGAGCATATCTTTCTGCCCAATAATGATTAATTCTTAGGGTTTCAAAGTTTCTATTTATTTCCCGCACCATATCTTTTGCTCTAATACAAATTTTCTTGAATTCCCTTGAACAATCATCAAATAATAATTCTCCTTCAGTCTCAGCAATGGCAAACAAATCCATAATTTCCCGAGATAACACATGGGCGTCTCGGCCCCAGCACCTATCGAAACGAGTACATTTTTGACAAAAATCCTGATTGACAGACTCATAAAGA
This sequence comes from Syntrophomonadaceae bacterium, assembly GCA_031553935.1. Taxonomy (GTDB): domain Bacteria; phylum Bacillota; class Syntrophomonadia; order Syntrophomonadales; family Syntrophomonadaceae; genus JAISDD01. The sequence goes on along the minus strand of JAVBKS010000003.1, from coordinate 112,260 downwards.
AAATCAAGATAGGAACTATTAGGTTGATTATTAGGGGAGGAGCTATGACTAAAAGTGCTGCTTAATTCTTCGAAAACATCTGCTAAGCCTTGCACGCGTGCAATCATTGCGCCATCATCTGCCTTGACAGGTTTCTCAAGCGCTGCATTAGCACTTAAATAGTGGATACTCTCTCCGCGCACGAAAACAATTTTGTGGCCCCAAAAATGAAGAATTAAGTAAAATAATAAAGCTGCAATTCCAGTCTCCCAAAGACCATAGATAATAAGCTGCGAATCATTTTGAAAAAGTGAAAAACCTAATACTCCTAATATGAAACCAACTATACTGCCAATGCTTCCAAAACTGCGGAATAAGCCCGCTAATAATCCCGAAATGCCAAACATGCCGATAGATTCAGCCAAAACAGCAGTTGATAAGGATGGGATAAAACCCGCTCCAACCCCGACCACTGTACCACCACCGCTTCCCCAAATAAAAGCGGCCCCCAAAATGATCATACGGCACAAAATCCCCCCGCAGCTAAGTCCGAAAAAATTAACATTCATTAGCCCAATAATCAAACCGATTCCGAGAATCACAATTGAAGCCTGATCCTCGAAAGTATAGTCTTGCATTTGCTTTTTTTCTTGCCAGCTTTCTTCTATGGTGAGCATTATGAAACTTAATATGCCACTAATAATCGCTTCAAAAATAATTACCATTAAACCATAGAGCGTAAAACCCAAAGAGAATAACAGAATGGTTTTGACTGAGAAAATCGTGGCACCGGTTAAGACGGGTATACCCCAAATAATGCGGTTGGGCGGGGTCCTGTGCCAATAGAGGACTATTCCCAGCATAAGAATGGTCAATAGATTTGACCACATCATGAATGCGGAGTGATTAATAATAGTGCCGATCATTGCCGCTGCCACAACAATGATCAATTTGGGCTTGCTGCGATGACCAAGTCCAGCTACAAAAGCAAATAGAAAAGGCAATAACTCCGCTAAAATAATCGCTCGCGATAATATTAACGCGCCAACAACTAGGAATAAGTTATCATAGCTGATAATTTGGGCTCCAAAATTCTGTACATAGCTTTGGGCTTTACTTACGATTTTTTTTGCCTCAAATTTCTGTCGGCTATTTTTCTCTTTTTTTCGTCTATTTGTATTCTTAAAACTTGCTTCCTGCACTCTTTGAAATGGATAAACGTCCAAATGCATCATCCCCTAAACGTGAGTTTGTCCAATTATAACAGGGATAATCTATGAACCTTGTCAAAACCCGAAATCATCAAGAATTATTTGTTGGCAAATTTCATCTATATTCGCCATAATGCAGCATGTTAAGTGATACTTTTAGGGTAGAAACCATTACATTTCGAATAATTTCCATATTGCCCCATTTAATATGTCGCTTTCACTGATAGTTATATAATCCTTTTCCAACAATTCCATTATCGAATAAACTATTGTGGCTCCAGTATCTATAATGTCGCTTCTGCCAGCTTCTAGACCGGGAAGATTTTTTCTCTTTTCCGGCGATAATGCTTTTAGCATATAAATACAATCCCTAATTTCTTGGCTGGTCAAAAATTCACCATGGATTTGCATAGGATCATAATTGATTAGTCGCTTTTTTATGGCAACCAAAGTAGTTGCGGTTCCACCCACGAAAACTAGAGGAAGTTTATCAATCTGATTTTTATATGTAAGCAATGGGTTCAGAGCTTCCCTAATCATGTCTAGATCGGCACGGTTTTCATAAGCACGAACAGCTCCAAGGGGAATCGATATAGTTACGAGCGTATTGCTCTTCCAGACAAATTCTGTGCTTCCACCGCCTAAATCGGCAACCAGAACGGGGCTATTCAGTGCCAACCCTTTACTAACCCCTATATAACTCAGCTCAGCTTCTTCATCACCAGAAATCACTTCTATACTAATTCCCAAGTTTTCTTTTATCCGACCAATGAATTCAAAGCTATTAGCAGCTTCTCTCAAGGCACTGGTTGCGAAAACACGCAAACGTACGACTTCGCTAGAACTAGTATCCTCCATAAATCTGCGTAAACACTTTTCTGTTTTGTCCATTGCCTCCGCGGATATTACTCCGCTATCGTGTACCCCTCTGCCGATACGCGGAGTTTCTATAGACCTCTTGATCGTATTAGGAATTCCGTCTTTTATATCCTGTATTAAGAGTCGGCACGAGTTAGTGCCTATATCTATCACTGCAAGAACCATTTATCTCCCTCACCTTAAGCCATAATCCTGTAGCTAAACGATTCCATAAAAAAAGCACTCCATCAGAAGCGCTTGGAAATCATTAATAATTGCGATTTCGCTTTTTAGGTTCTATTTTGTTTTTAAGTGGCTGCATTCGCTCGTCGCTTTCTTTCAGGAATTTTGCAATTTTGTCGTCTAGAGTTGCATTATTCACTCCAACCTTATTAGTATTGTTGTTTGATCTGTTCATCACAGGAGGCTTATTATATGAACTAACCCGTGACGGAGAGGTGGTCTCTTGATTCGCTCTTATGAAATTCGGCTTACTATCTACCTTAGCTTGTTTAATCGACAAACCTATTTTTTTGCCGGCAACATTTAATACTTTGACCCTAACCATATCCCCTTCTTTTATGAAGTCTTTTACTTCTTTAACATAGGTATCTGCGATCTCTGAGATATGAACCAGCCCTACCATACCCCCTGAGAGCTCAATAAAAGCACCGAAATTAGTTATTCCTTGAACTTTGCCTTCTATAATCTCACCTGGGGCAATATTTGTTTGTTCGGTTGGCATAAAACTAGTAGTCCCCCTCAACTAATACTAATTAGATTTTATTAGATGCCCAATAAGTAGTCAACTGCAAAGGGTAGTCATTTATATCCATAATTACTTCTTGGGTACAATAATCTTTTCACCATCCTTAGTCATACCGAGTCTTTCCCGAGCCATTTTCTCAACCATCGCCGGAGACTCTAAAACTGCTCTCTCATTGACTAAATCCTGATTTTGAAGGGTCAATTCCCCTTTTTCTTGTAGGAGTTTATCACGTTTATCAGATAAAATCCAAATGTTTTTAGCTCTAGGTATAATGCTAATCATTACGAAAAAAATCAAAACAATAAGCAACAGTTTTTTTATCTTATTCGAATTAGATTTCATCCTGTTGTCCTTCCAGAGAAATAATAGACTAAACAATTTCTTCAACTCTTTAACTGTATCACAAAAATTCAAATAATTGTCTATTAAATTGTACTTTTCTACTATGACATCTGTATTTATGGAGGCAGCTCATTATTGTCCTCAATAGTTCTTAAGTTATTAAATGCTGCTTTGGCGCGCCTTATCGGCCAAATGAATAGTTGTCTGATGAACTTAACCATCTTGATCGTGACTTTGGCTAAGCCCCCAAGAGTATCATTTAAGTAATCGGAAATAAAGTGGTAATAGATTAATAAACCTAGTATTAAAGCTAAAAATATATAGATTCTAATTTCAGCTAAATTAATGATCAAAAGTATTGAAAATATTATCAACAGCAATAATAGCCATAAACCGAAATCCAATACATAAAGTGATACCTTTCTTACTCTACCTCCCCTGATCAATAATTGATAATAATGCATCAACAATCCCACGAATACTCCAAGTATCGCGGTTAACAGAAATACTTGGATTTGATCAACCGTAAAAACCAGCTCCTTAAGATATCTTATAATGGCTTTACTTCAAAATGCGGTCAAGAATACTTTTACTCTTGGTTTTTAAGTCAACATTTAACGGCTTATAATTTATACCGTTTATGCTGCCGCTTAAAGCTACTTTTTTATCTTCTAAGTTTAACAAGCTTATATGAAGATTTTCTCCGCTTACGGTCAGATAGCCCATCTCGGTTTCCAAGATAATTTCGTTTTCATCAAAAGTCTCAACATTATTAACTCCAGTAAGCTCCATATTCTGTCGGTCACTAATCCTCAATTCATGAGTTGACAATTACATCCCCTCCCTAGCAAATTGTTACTTAACAATATGCTAAACCCTAGCCAAAATATGCTTAACTTTCAGGTATTATACTTCTACTCTTCCCAAATCCCTCTCGGAAGAGGATAGCCTGGCAGAATATCGCTGTATATCCACTTGTCCTTGGCATTCCAGTCATGGAAGACTGCCGCCAACATATCAGGTTGGTTAAACTCCTCCTTGCTAAGCGGTTTTATCCCCAGCAAAGTCCCGCGATTAAAGACTGTAGTGCCAACTGGTGCACTGCCGCGCTCGAATGCGCTATAAGTTATAGCCACGCCCCGGCCTAATAAGTGAGCAATCCCACCTGGCGGATAGACCCCCAGGTAATATGGCGCCTTAATCTGCCCGGTATTTATGCAGCGGGTAATGCTGCCTTTGTCAGAAATGCCGGCAATTCCTCCAGCGAGAACAACCCCAGTTACTTTGCCGACATTACAGCATTCAGCTGCGAAACCTTGATTCGTTCCTACTATTCCGCCCGCGTTGCTATCTGTCAGCGTTCTTTGCATGCCATTATAAATCAATAGAGTGCTGGAATTGAAGCAGCGGCGGATTATTCCCTGATTATAACCTGCTATCCCGCCTAATGACGAATCCATACCAATGTCTGCCCGAAGTTCTCCGTCCAAAACTGCACAATTCTCAACCAGTCCGTCAAAAAGGGTTCCAACTACAGCGCCAATATCACCAAAACTCTCATTGTGCACATCGGCTTGAGGTGATTTAATGATTAAATTACTGACCTCGCCCCTATTAATAACTCCAAATAACCCGAGGTCAAAACTGGTATTTCCAGTATCCCCGCGCAGGAACATTGCGGAAATAGTATGCCCCTTACCGTCGAATTTTCCTGTAAAGGGATATTCTCTGGTTCCGATAGATATCCATTCGCCCCATCCCCTTAAGTCAATATCAGCAGCCAGCTCATAGTGTCCTGCTAGATTACTCCGGATAGCATCCAACTCCCCAGCCGTACGGATTAATGTGACCGGCTTACTATCCTCTAGATATATATGGAGCCATGTATCAGCTTTGCCATGCTCATTGATACTCTCCATAAAAATAGTGTAGTGACCGGACATTCCCGCCCCAGCTTCAACATATAGAAAATACCCTGAATCGTGCTGCCTAACAGATATGCCCTCCGGTTGTCCTGATAGATTTACTGCGTTGGCCCCCATGACGTTTAATGGAATTTCATGGGTAAGAGCATTATTAAGTGTGTGTTCAATTAATTCTGGTGCCGAAGGCAAGTCAGCAAAATCCAGCGTCAGGATATAAGGCCCGCCTGCTTTCGAAATAACCATATCCTTAATAAATGACTGATTGCCGGAGGCAGCTCGAACCATACTTCTATCATGAGCAAGCACTTCAAGCTCCGCTATGCCGCCTGGAGCCGGTTCGTACCAATGATGGTTGTCAGCCGACACGGCACAATCGAGAAAGGGCTTGCCCTTCATGCGGGTTTCAAATCTTATCTTTAGCTTCATCTCTTGTGAAGCCTCAGTTCCTACTGCACTGACCAGACTCGGGGGCAACTCTTCTTTTTCGGCTAGATCCATTCTAGTCCAAACCAAAGACCCTATAGCAATTACAAGTACCATCACTGCGGCACCAACAATCATCTCCTTTTTAGTTGGCGGGTACAAAATCCACCTAATAGCTTTAGCTAATTGTTCCACTGAATGGTAGCGTTTTTCCGGTGATAACCTTGTGCACTTCGCAATTGTCTTGCGAATGCCTTTATCCTTGATTTTATTCGCATATTCAGATTGCTCGGTATCCCCTGTGAGCAGAAACATCATAAGCTTACCCAAGGTATAGATGTCAGAGCGAGCATCGGTCTTGGTGAACCCGAACTGCTCCGGAGAAGCAAAAGCTACAGAGCCGACATACACGGTATCATATTCCTTGTCTTTTTTGTCTTCTCTAGCAATACCGAAATCAAATAAACTGAGCTTGCCATTAGGGGTTATAGCAATATTCTGAGGTTTTAAGTCTCGATAAATAATGGGTGGCTTCTGTCCATGCAGGTAAGATAGAATTTCGCAAATTTTCAGCGCCATTTCCAGCACCTGCCTTCCGCTGAACATACCGTCTCTTTCCAGCAAATGGTCAAGCGTTTCCCCTTCGGCGTAAGTGCGCAGTAAATATTCCCGTCCTTCTTTGTCGGTCTCATAATAAATTGGAACAGGGATAGAAGGATGTATTAGTTTAGTGAGCAATTCGTATTCCCGTTTTACACTGTCAGGACTCTTAGGATCAGTAATTTTAAGTATCGCCTTGTTTCCACTCAGACCGTCGATCACTAAATAAATGCGACGGTCCTCCTTTTGCGAAAGACAAGAAACAAACGTGAGCCTATTTAACAGCGATTCCGGTAATCCTTCCGGGCCTTCACAGGCATAACGATTGATAAATTCCTCCATTAGCCGCATTCAATCTCCTCATTTCCGCCGATATATAACAACTTCACTGTCTCTACAGCCCTGCTCGGCAGCAAATACAGTCAGAATTTGACCATTTGCAAGGTTAATTTCAAGGCTTTCTATGCCCTCTCGGCAGTTAGAGTAGGGATTCGTCCCGTCAAGTGTATAATAGTACTTGGTTCCTTCACGAGGTGGCAAAATCAATTGATTTCCTGATCGAGAAAACATTGGCGCTTTCGCCTGTGTTTTGAATATACCATTTGGAACCGGACCATTAGCATCAAGGCTGGCATAAACCCAATCCGGATTATCGCCTTCAAAAGTGCCGATGAGCGGCATCTTTTCAGGTTTTCGCAAGTCTTCGGGCGCTATCGGCAAGAGTGAATTAACTGCGCCGTATGGTTCGAAGACATTGCCGCCGATAGGCGCACTGCCCCGGGTAAAATAACCATAAGCTGCAAAGCCCTGGTCAGTGGTATGCATGATACCGCTGGGCATGATCTCTCCCACTAAAGTATGTCCCCAGATATAGCCGCTGTTAAGGCAGCGAAATAAGGTTGATTTTTGGTTGTAGGCCACGACTCCTCCCGAAAGATGAGAGCCGTGAATCTCCCCCTCATTGGCGCAGTTGGCGATATAGGAATTTTCATATAGACCGCCAAGCACTCCGCCAACACTTGGCATACTAGGAGCGGTGGAAAAAACATCAGTAGAATTGAAACAGTCTTTGATCACGGTGTCTCTGGCAGCCGCAATCAAACCGCTGAGAAAGTATGAGCTAATGCTGCCTCCCATTGAGGCACAATTCATAATCAAGCTGCTGATGGCTCCATGACACAGGGCTACCCCAACCTGGGCTTCGTCAGAGGACCAGGGAACAATAAGTGGATCTCTGATAATCAGGTTTTTAACTTCCGCGTTCCTAATATGCCCGAATAGCGAGAAGCTTTCCCCTTGAAAGTTAGATAAATTATGGAAACCTCTTATCTCATGCCCGCCGCCATCAAATACCCCTGTGAAATTATATTCCTGGGTACCGATCTCCATCCATTCATTCATATCACTCATATCGAGATCGTTCATTAAGCGATAGGAGTTTGCCTTTTTGTAGCGGATATTAAAAAGATCCTCAACTGTATAGATGGGGATGATTTCATCTTCTCTGGAAATGCGCAGACCGACATGCATAAGGGCGTAGCCATATTGGTTGACGGCTTTTAGCACTATATGGGAAAAACCATCTGGTGGCAGCTTCCCATCAATTAACAACGAAAAGCCACTCGCATCATGAACAATCGCAACTCCATTAGGGGCGTTTACTATATCGATTGCTTCCGCCTGGTTGATTTCAAGGGGTATAGTTTTCTTTTCCCCCTTTGTTATTTCATATATTGCAAGCTCTGGTGCCAATGGCGCGTTTCCTACATCCAACGTGATTTCATTGGCATTATCTGTAATGATTTCCCTGGCCTGCCAAACAATCCGATTGCCATAGGTAGCAGCAATGCGCTCATAATAACCGGGCACCTGCTTAATACTCACTAAGCCACCTTGAGGAATGAACCAGTTCTGGTGGTCCAACGACGCTGATACCCCAGCCTGAGGCGCTCCGTTTAGCACTGCCCGCAATGAAACCTCGGCTAGCTCAATGTCCTCAAAGGCTTCACCTCGAGCCGAGAGCAAATTCTTCTGTAAAATGGCTTCATGAGAGTACATTCTAAGAGTATTTATAATTGCAGGAAACCGAAAAAGCAGAAGCACTAGCATGCCAACTAGCATACCCGCTGCGACAACTCTTATCAGCCTAGCCGTATTGCCGGCTGGATCCAATACTCTCCCTCCTTAACTATCGTGCGCTACAAGGTGAATTCCTCCAGTTCAAATAGCAGATCGTTGAGCTCCGTGATACCGAGTTCCTTTTCCAAGGCGAAGATAATCACAGAATCGCGGCGATTTTTCGCATACAGCTCATTTACCCCGGCAAGTTGTAAAAGAGTTTGGCTTTCCTCCAAGTTAAGCCGCATGCCCAAAGCTAAAGCGATAAGTTTATCCCGCGAGGGGTTTTTTATACCCGCAAATATCTGGTAGGCATATGTTTCAGTTAGTCCCGAAGCCTTAATAACATCAGAACGCTTGATATTTCTGCTGCTGATAAGGTCATCCAGGTATTCTTTGAAGGTTATATCCACAAAACTGGAAAGGTTCTCTTTGCGAAACTCCCTAATGTCAGAAGCTTTTTTCAAACTCTCCAGCAGTTCCTTCGTGCTGATTTTTCCCTTCGATCTTCCGGTTTGCAGTGCTTCTTTTTTCGCATCCATATAATCATTCCCATATATTTGGTGAAAACACATTATTAGTTTTTTATTTGAATTATACCTCAGCCGCTCCATATTGGTAAGTTTTATAATGTTTCCCTTCAGTATAGCTGGCAATTTATGATAAGTCTTACACTTCCAGCGGAGTCGACAAATCTTCTAAACTCCGCTAAGAGTGTAAGACTTATCTTTTCCATAATGTTAACATAATGCCAATTATTGAGGGGGTGTAAATATGAAACTTTACGGATGAAATAACTATTGTATTGCTTATAAGAATTAAACGAATTACAGATTATTGAGGAGGTAATTTAATTATGGGAGGTTCTATGCGAAGAATTCTGTCTATTATGATATGCTGCGCCCTGCTTTTATCCCTTTGTCCGGTTTATGTACTGGCTGGTGACCAAGTGAAACTTCCTGTTCCAACCGGGCTCAGGTGGGAGAGCGGCCAAGCAATCTGGAACCCAGTAGCAGAAGCAATCGACTATGGTTTTGGCTTTGAACACCCCGGCGGTGGCTATTCCGTGTCTGGAAACAGAAATGCCACTTCTTTTGATGCAAGAGAAAAATTCATCTATGGCAGCGGGCGCTACGCATTTAGAGTAATGTCCAAAGGAACTGGTCCTGACACCTTGGACAGCGACTGGTCGGACTGGTGCGAGGTCGACTATATAGAACCCATAGATAAACTTGCTGCTGATAATATGCGCTGGGAAATTGTTAATGGCAATAATGGCAGCACCCGTTATGTCGCCCACTGTAATCTCGACGAGCGCGCCGCATATAGCCTTGTAACTCTCTTAGCTGTTAAGGCAGGTGAAGATTGGCATCCAGAAATCAATGCTTACTCGGTTCAAGCGAGTGGCCCGCAGCAATGGGATTTCACTCCGGAAATCAAAGAATACATGGCAGCGGGAAATGATCCCCTCTATTTCTATTTTCATGTGGTGTCGGTTAGTAACGACATCCTGACCCTTGCCAGCAGTATTGATAGAGGTCCAGGGATAGTTTTCGACAATTTTGCTAGCTTTGATGCTGCCTTCCAGTTGTTACGAATCAATATGGAACGTAGTGGCCATGACGCTCTTAATAATGCCCGAAATGAGGCCCGCTTAATTAAAGGCAAACAAGCTTGGGATCCTATTCTAACCGGCCTGGCAACTGATACCTTGGTAGAGAAAGCATTTAAAGCTGATGATGTAGGCTCAACAGAGCTCTTAGCTGCTCTAGAAGACGCCTTCACTATTGATTTTCTTGACCCTGATAGTCGCAGACAAGGATTAGCCGACAATGAACAAAAACATCAGGCTACGCTACAAATGATGTTTGGTGACAAAATCAAAGTCAGCAATTTAGTTGCTTTTCTGCTGGCGATTCAAGAAGCTCATTGGAGGATATATTTTGACAACCTTAAAGATGACCCCGATGTAATTAGCAGAATTGAAGAAATTACCCCTGAAGAGTGGGCCCAAAGATACAATGCTTTCCTGCTGCCCGCTATCCATGAGGTCAGTTCTAGTCCTGAATACGCCGCTCTGGCTGATACTCTGTATACTGAGCTTAGTTGGTACCCCGATCTATTAAATGACGCCGGTACGGCTTTTTTCAATACTATTGATCCATCTGGGGAAGCGCGCATGGCAATTAGCTTGGCATTATTAAAACAAGGTCAATAGCAGCGATTTAAGCAATTATTGTACGTCAGTATTTGTTTACTATCTAATATAAATGGAGCAGTAGCTTATCATTTGCGCCTGCTCCATTTGGTTTTATATATCGTAATTCTGCTAAATCAATGATTTTCTCTGTTTTTCTATCCATTTAAAAATATTGGACTAATTAAGTATATAAGTGCTATTTTATCTCGAAATCACAATTCATGACTGCGGTGATTTCTTTTTCCAGTGAACTAGTATCGTTAATACCGTAATCGGAAATTTCATTGGAGTACAGTGGGGTAATCTGAAATACTCCCATTCTTGCAACTCGCAAACTGCCAACTCTGCCATTGGTATTACTGGCAATTTGTTCAGCTCTCTTAAATGCATCCTGCGTGGCCAAACCAATCATTTCGATTTTCAAGTCGGCTATCTTAGTATAAAAATACTGGGGCGGATTCGACTGAAATTGAACCCCTTGATTTATTAGTTCGGTTGCTTGTCTAGAGATCTCGGTTATTTTGTCAACATCAGCAGAACTTATCGATACATTCTGACTCAATTCATAACTCTCGATTTTATTGGTATATTGCCCACTTGGAAGAATTTCGTTTCTGGTCGAAGTATTAATAGCGTTAAAAACTATTTCGTTTTCGGGCACGCCTTTTTCAATTAGATATGCCTTTACTTTAGCTTGAGCAACAGTGAGCTGCTCATATGCTCCAGTCAATTGTGGGGCCGTTGCACTAAAAAACCCGTTCCAAGTTGCTAAATCCGATTTAATCTGTTGCTTAGCTGAGCCGGTAACCGTTATATTATCGGCAACCCTCGCTTTTACAAAGCTATTACCTAGCAGATATGCTGAAATGACGAAACCTATGGCTATGATACCAGCTACAATTATCAGATGCCAATCCTTACCATGAGATTCACTCAAGCAGCACCCCTCCCTCCCATTAATAGAAAAATTAAGCTATGCCTTATGCTTCACTAATAATACGATATAAGTCTTTAGCTTCTTGCGCTTTAACACTTTCTTTTATTTCGAGGATTTCAAGGGTTGTTAAGCGAGCTCCGATTCTGATTGCAATAATATCTCCAACCTTTACTTCATTAGCTGGTTTTGCAATCCTCCCGTTGATCGTAACTCTTTCGTTCTCTGCAAATTCCTTGGCAATGGTTCTACGCTTAATTATTCTTGAGACTTTCAGGAACTTATCTAAACGCATCAGCTATCTCCCAGTATTGTTGCTCCTATCGTTCATAAATGACTTTCTTTTAGCAGTTTTATCAGTTCACAACACTTTTGAAATCTTTCCCTGCTTTAAATGCCGGTACAATTGTTGCCGGTATATTGATTACATCGCCTGTCTGTGGATTTCTGCCCGTGCGTTCTTGTCTTTCTCTAACTTCAAATGTTCCAAAACCGATTAATTGCACTTTATCACCGTTTTTCAGAGTTTCCTCAATACATTCCATAAATGCATTTACGAATTTCTCTGTATCCTTCTTTGTCATCATGGCCTTATCAGCTATTTCGCTAATTAATTCAGTCTTGTTCAAAACATTACCCCCCAAATAATACTTTATTAAGGCCTATTCGCTGAGTTTCTTTTTAAATCCTCTTTTTATTCCAAAAATTAATATTTTGGGTGATTATTTACTTACCCGTTTAGCTTCTTCCCATAACTGATCCAATTCTTCTAAACTGGTTTCCTTAAACTCTTTTTGCATCTTAATTAGACTTTCTTCAATATAATTAAACCGCCGCGAAAATTTATCATTGCTAATTTGTAAAGCCTTTTCCGGTTCCAAGCATTTTAGTCTAGCAATATTAACTAATGAAAACAATACGTCCCCTAACTCTTCTAAGGCTTCCATATCATCTGCAGCTCGCGATAATTCTAAAATTTCTTCTTCCAGCTTATCTTTGGCTCCTTTGAATTCAGGAAAATCAAAACCAACCTGCGCTGCCTTTTCCTGAATTTTGGTAGCACGCAAAAGCGCGGGAAGAATAGCCGGGATACCTTCTAATATTTTCTTTTTTCCTTCTTTCTTTTTAAACCCTTCCCAATGATCTAGTACCTCAGAGCTTGTACTAAGGTTTAAGTCGCCAAATACGTGCGGATGTCTGTTTATCATCTTATGATTCACAGTTTCAATAACATCAGCTAAACCAAAAAAACCTTCCCGTTCTGCTAAGGCCGCATGAAAAACTACCTGCAGTAATACATCTCCTAATTCTTCTTGCAGCTGCCTCATATCATTATTATTGATCGCATCGATAACCTCATAAGATTCTTCCAATAGGTGCCTAGTAAGGGTTTTATGGGTTTGTTCCCGATCCCATGGACATCCTTGCGGTGATAAGAGTTGATTCATAGTATTAATTAATTCGGCCAGATTCTTAACAGGTTCGTTCAAAGTCTTCATCTCCCTTGTTCCTCTTATGCTGCAGCTTATTTGTTCCTTAGTTGGCGCAGAAAATGTATGTCCCCTTCTTTAAACAGTATCAGCAACAATAAATATGATAATCCTCCGATTCCAATACTTGCAATCGTGGCTTCTACAAACATCATACGCGCGGAAGCCTCAAGATTAAATAAGCTTGGAATGTATTTTAAAACACTGGCTCCGCCTTTAGTAGCAGTTAAGAACAAGTAGAAATAATGAACAATTCCAGCCATGACCACTGTTAGGGCTGCCATTTTAATAAATCTGTACTTTTCGTACACTACCCCAGTAAGTCTCTGCAGTTGATATAAATTCAGCCCGGCCCCGATTAGAAAAGCCAGTACCGTTCCGATTGCGGCTCCCTTGATGTTTAAACTTGGAATAGAGGTAAGCGTATAATTAAATATTATCTTAAATATCCCAGTAATTCCTAAGTTCAGCATGGCAATCTCTGGCCGTCCTATTCCTTGCAATCCGGCGCTCGATAACTGAAATGCAGCTAGAATAATACAAGAAAATGCAAGTGGCTCTAAAGCTACTCCGGCTTCCGGAACCTTGTAGAGTAAATCGCAAATAGGAAATGCTAAGATAAATAAACCGGCCGCACATGGAAAGGATATTATCATTCCCGCCCTCAAAGCGGTGTTGATTTGACTGCGAATAATATCTTTGCTCTTTGACGCAAAAGCTGAACTAATTGCAGGTACTAAACTAGTCGCAATCGAGATAGTAAATATTGTTGGCAGCCCGATTAGGATCGCTGCCATCCCCGTAAGTTGCCCATATAATGCAGTTGCATTTGAAAGCCCTAAAGCAATCAGCCTGCCGGGAACAATTATCATATCAATAGCCTGAACAAGCGGTAATACAACCGCGCCTAATGAAACCGGAATTGTAAGTCTGATGAATTCTTTAGAGAGCTCTTGGTAAGACTTGCCGCTGGTTATTAGCAGTGGATTATCTACATGCAGATTGCTTTTGAAGTAAAAATAGAAGCCGATTAAGAACAATAAACTGAAAAAACCTCCGACTGCAGCCCCGAAAGTAGCTCCAGATACCGCATACTCTAATCCATAAGGAAACAACATAGCCGCCAGCACAAGTATCGCCGTTATGCGAAAAATTTGCTCAATGACCTGTGAGACCGCTGTTGGCATCATTTTCTGGAAACCTTGAAAAAACCCGCGAAACACCGCTAATAAACAGGAGAAAAAAATAGCGGGGGCAATTGCAATAATCGGATAATAGGATCTATGATCAAACAAGACATGCTTGGATAAAAATGACGCCAATAGCATAACTAAAGCCGTTAGAACCAAGCCAAACAAGAATAATACTACCAAAGCAATCCTAAATATACGCTTTGTATCCCCACTTCTTCCTTCGGTTTCGTTCCGGGCAATAATATATGATAATGCGACCGGTACTCCAGCTGTTGCTAATGCCAAAACCACAGTATAAATGGGATAAGCCATCTGGTATAATCCCATGCCGACGTCACCAATCATCCTAGCTAAAGGAATGCGGTAGAATGCTCCCAAAAATTTGCTTATTGCTCCTGCTATACTAAGTATTAATGCACCCTTTAGGAAGGTCTGACTCTTATTCACATATTGTTCCTCCTATAATACGTGAGGTTAATTATACCATAGTAGAATAAATGGAGTAATAAATCTCCCCCCTTAAAATAATTCACATTTTGATCTGCAGGCCCACTATATTGGGCGATTACAGCGCAGCAAATATCATTATTAATTCAGATGATTTGTCAATTGGTATTAAATAGGAAAGGTATGCTTGCATAACTTGAATAGCTCTCAAGTATGATTGCATACCTCAAAAAAATGGGCCTTTTGATTTAGCTCTCCATTTGCTTGGCTAAAAAACCGGATGCGGTTTCAGCAAGCTTTACTTCCATTTCACCTAATCTTACGCCTTGTTCTTTACTAACGATAATAACAGCTCCTATTGGATCGCCTTGACTAATTATGGGTGATATAACTTGTGATCTGATCGTATATTCTCTATCATCGGTTTGAATTATATGCAGGTTTTCATCATCCAATGCTTGCATTTCGTTCATTACTAAGGTGGTTCTTTCCTCGAGAGCTCTCTCTACTGCTTTGCCAATAGATTTACTTAAAAATTCCCGTTTGTTACCGCCTGCTGTTGCAATAATAAAGTCTCGATCTGCAATCATTGATATATGCCCTATGGCTTCATATAGTGAATCTGCATACTCTTTGGCAAAATCACCCAATTCTCCGATCGGAGAATACTTCTTGAGAATTACTTCCCCTTCACGATCTACAAAAATCTCCAGAGGATCTCCTTCGCGAATGCGCAGCGTCCTTCGAATCTCTTTTGGTATAACCACTCTTCCCAGGTCATCTATTCGGCGTACTATACCTGTTGCTTTCAATTATTTTATCCCTCCTTTTATCAAGTATGAAAAAGTAGTTTCTTTCTCTTGGAATAGTATATAACTCAAAATCCCCTTTTATTCACTTTTTACCATTAATCTAGAAAAAACTCAAGCAATACGTTATTTTACGCCCTTGCGAACGGTTGTGCCCCAACCTTGGCAGTGAATTTTTCTCATTTTTGACACCGGCAAATAATTATGACTTTATTTGGGAAAGGTATTCTTGCTATTTATACTATTCCTTTTCGAAAATATAGGCAAATAATTTCGATCGCATTTAAAGGTCATGTCAGGGAAAACAGTATTCACTGATTCGCATCAAAGTAGTATTTTAATGCGAATTAGAATTAGGAGATTATATGGATAAAATAAATACAGATCAAATTACAAGTTTATTAATACTGCTGGTTTTTCCTTTGGCCTATTTAGTTGAAGTACAAGTACTTACTGATTTGCTTTTAAATAATACTTGGATCATTATTTTGGCATCTATTATTCCCGGCTATTTTCTTTATTATATGTATGGACAAATAATCATAAAAAATTCTAACCCATTCCCCGAACTGTTAAACGACAATTTTGGCATGATTATTGGCAAGGCTATCGCTTTGTTATATTCGTTTTTTTTCTTTCTTACCTGCGGTTATACCGTGCGCGTATTCGTTGAATTTACTAAGTCGAATCTACTCATTCACACTCCTATAAGTGTAATGATACTAGTTTTTATGTTCTTGGGATATGTTGGCAATAAAAACAGTATAACTAATCTGGCCCGTCTTTGTCATATTGTTATAGCAATTGTGGTGCCATTTTTCATAATAATCACACTTATATCCTTGATTCAAAGTTTTCGGCTAGATAATCTGCAACCTTTTCTTTATGACTTGAATTGGAGCGACATTTTAGTGGCGTTTTTCTGTATTTGTGGTATCTTGGGCAAAGGTATGGTCGTTTTTATATTTGTAAACTTCATTGATTTCCCGGTAAAGCTAAAAATCCGATCTTCGTTATACAAACTTCTAATTATTTTTATTCTGACCCAAAGCATACATGTGTTTACTATTACCAGTTCGATCGGAGTTCCTTTATTAAATATTCTGTCCTCTCCGACTCTCAGCTTGATTCGCTATACTCATATAGGTGATTTTGTCCAAAATATAGAAATATTTTTCGTGGCTTTTTGGATTATCGGCGTCTTTTATTCTTTAAGTATATTCTGGTTTGCTGGAAACTTTAGCTTAAAACTGACGTTTAAACTCTCAGATTACCGCATCTTAAGTGCCACAACCGCTTTACTCATTGCCCTAATTTCCATATTAATCAGTCCAAATAACCTTGGCATTTATATTTGGTCATCTAAGATTATGCCGGTCCTAAATGGTTTATTCTTTATAATAATTCCCTTAGTTCTATTTGTATTTTCTTGGTTTAAGCCCAATCCCATACAAAGCTATAATTCCATACATAAATCATCAAATAATTGAAAGACTATTGCTAAAAGCAGAACCAGGATAAAAATATGCGTTATTTAGATAAAAAATCAGATTCTCCTTTTACTCCCGAGCAAATTTATGCTAAGCCTATTGATTATAAGCTCGCTAATAATATTGCTGATTTGAATCAGTTATTTAATGGTTGTTCGGATTTTGTTAAGCGAGAAATCAGTTTTGCACAACCACCCATGTCCGGCCTGGTTGCGTATTTTGACGGTTTGGTAAATAAAATGCAGATTGAGGAAAATCTGCTCAAGTCACTTTTTTGGGAAGCTAAGTCACTGGAACGAGATAACAATTGCACTCCAGCCCAATTTTTTGATATTCTCAAAGCTCGCTTTTTAGCGGTATCCGAAGTCAAAGTTATTACAACGATGGGCGAAGTGAGCAATCACCTGTGTTCTGGCGATACTGTTTTTATTATGGACGGCTCAAAATTAGGTCTTGTCGTTGGGACTCGCGAATGGAAAACAAGGTCAATTGGACTACCTGAAAATGAATCTTCGGTTTTTGGGCCGAACGAGGCTTTTTCGGAGACTTTACGTTTTAACACTGCTATGATTAGGCGCCGACTAAAAACCAGTCAGTTGAAAATCGAAAACATTAGTATTGGCAGTTTATCGAAAACTGATGTTTGTCTCTGTTATGTCAACAATATTGCTCCCAACCAGTTAGTGGAGACTTTGCGCAAGCGTTTAAGCAATATAAATATCGATGCCATTCTTGATACCGGTTATTTGGCTGAGTTGCTTAGCGAGAACCGTTATACTGTTTTTAGTCAAGTACTGCATACGGAACGGCCGGATAGGGTTTGCGGATTTTTATTAGAAGGAAAAGCTTGCTTGCTGGTGGACGGATCTCCTATGGCACTAGTCTTGCCGATATCTTTCCCCCAGTTTATTAATGCTTCTGATGATTATTACGTTAATTATATTCCTGCTTCGCTTTTTCGTTTTCTAAGAATTGCGGCATTATTTATTTCCTTGCTCTTGCCTTCATTGTATGTTGCGATGATCTCTTATCACCATGAAATGATCCCAACACCTTTATTATTTACTATTGCAGCCTCACGCCAAGGAGTTCCTTTCCCGGCTTTCATAGAAGCTCTGCTCTTAGAATGCACTTTTGAATTGTTGCGCGAAGCCGGTCTGCGTCTCCCTAGAGCTGTAGGTTCAGCCGTTAGTATCGTGGGCGCATTGATTATCGGGGATGCCGCCGTAAGAGCTGGGCTAGTATCTACCCCAATGGTTGTTGTGATTGCATTTACAGGGATATCATCATTCGTTATTCCTAGTTATAATGCAGGAATAATCATTAGGATCATCCGTTTTCTCTTTCTATTTTCATCGGGAATGTTTGGTTTTTTAGGTATAATGAGTGCTCTTATTATCCTGATAATAAGAATGAGCTCAATATCTTCTTATGGTCTTCCTTATTTATCGCCCTTTGCTCCCTTTGAAAATGAACAGATTACGGATATTCTGGTAAGACGGCCTTGGTTTCGCAATTATAAGCGCCCATGGCAAAAAGGTATGGTTAATCAAATACGCTATAAAGACCCAATTGAGGAATCTGACGAATGAGAAAGCTATTATTAAAAATTATGCTCTGTTTTTGCTGCCTTACTTTGCTTGGTTGTCAAAATCAAGAAGTCGAAGATACTATGATACCTCTGGGAGTGGGCTTTGATCTTAAGGATGGGAGTATAATTGCGACGGTAGAATTAGCTGATCCCGTTGCTCCAGAAAATTCAACTAGTCGTGATATCAAACCAACAATTACTTCAGCCTCAGGTACTACCATCGGAGAAGCTAGCCGCAATCTCTCATTGTATTTGCCTAAAATCCCATTGTGGAGCCATTCAAATATTCTCATTTTAGGAGAAGAGCTCTGCCAAACTGATATGAGTCTGGTTGTTGACTACTTGTCCCGTAATCCATCTATTAGACATAATGTATTAGTATTAGTAGCTTCAGAAACATCGGCGCAAAAAATCCTAAACGTTAAACCATTTTTCGAGCCTTATATTTCTATGCTTTTGATTGGTTCAATTGAGAATCAGGAAAAGCAAATAGGCATTTATGAAAAGGTAACCTTAAGCACCCTTTTGCAAAAACTGAATGCTCCTGGAGTAGAACCGGTTCTCCCTCAGGTTAAAATCATTAAACAAGGAGAGCAAGAAAAAGCTCAGCTATCCGGTATGTCAGTTTTTAAACGCGAAAAAAGTGTAGGGGAATTAACCCCTTACGAAAGCCAAGGATTTCGTTTCCTTGGCAAAAAGGAAATTTCAAGTGGTTTAATTGTCATTTCTAACCCATATGATCCTCGATATTATGTGACCTTGGAGCTATTAAACTCGCATTGTAATATTAAACCGGTAATTACGGATAATAATATTACCATGCAAATTAATATAGTCGCTGAAGGCAATTTCTATGAACAAAGCGGAGGAGAGAACCTTCTTACATTAGAAAACTATGCTCTAATCGAAAATCAGACTAATTCGGAAATTGCTAATATGATCAGCTCTTGTATTGACAAAGCACAATTACTAAATAGCGATATTTTTGGTTGGGGGCAATTATTAAGTGAACAAGAATCAGCTCTCTGGGCGCAAATATCTCCTAATTGGGATGCGGTTTTTCCTGTAATCAAAAATCAAATCCAAGTAACTTTTAAAGTCAGGCGATCATATCTGACCAGAAATTCTTTTGTTTTTAGAGATTAGGATGCGATATGGAATGGAGTATTACAGCAATTGCATTAGCATTTATTGCAGTTGACTATTACAAGCAAATCAAAAGAAAGGCAGTTCGGGAGATAGCGGTCATAACTGTGCTTATGGGAATAACATCAATCATAGGTTACTCATTGTATAACCAGAATTGTTTGTATAACCTGATGAATAGCATTTTATTATGGTTGCAATAGATTGATCTTATCTTGGGTAAAGGCAATATGTTCGGAAAAAAATGCTTAAAAATTATCACTTTATCGATATTTTTGGTTTTATGCTCATCCTGCTGGGACAATACCGAATTAAATCGTAATGCCATAGTACCATTTTATGGTATTGATCTTAATGATCAGGACCAGCTTTACTTCAGCGCCCTAATTGTTGAGCCGACTTTGTCCGAATCCAACAATAGAGCGCAGGCTTATGTTATCTCCGAAACTGGACGAAGCATAGCTGAGGCCGCCAGGCGCTTAAGCCTTACTTTTTCGCGAACTCCTGAATGGTCACATGCCCACCTAATACTACTTGGCGAACAAATTGCCAGGCGTGACGCCCTTTATTATGTTGACTTTTTGACACGCAACCGTTTTGTTCGCCCTCAGATGCCAATTGTCGTTAGCAAAGATTATAACCCCGAGGAAATTTTTTCTTCTAGTGCCCCCTTAGATGATTCATTAGGAATAGATGTTTTTCAATTATTAAAAATTAATAGAGAAATGCTTGGTATTTATGTCCCTGTACGAAAAACTGATTTTCTTGATATATTAGCAGCTCCCGGAATAGAAGCCGCTCTGCCCCAGGTTACTCTAAGCTCGAATGCTAAAGTTGCACAAAATGATTACGTACGTCCTAATAGTTCGCCTAGCAATGCTCAGAAAAACTTAGTACCTACTTTAGACGGAACCGCGGTTTTCAAAGGCCGACAAATGATCGGCAGTTTAAATATCTTGGAAAGCAAAGGCTTTCGCTGGCTAATTGACACTCAGCGTAAAGGTGGCTTACTGGTAATTTCCTCTCCACTTGACCAAAATTCTTATATAGACCTAGATATTTTGCGGTTTTCCCGTAATATTAAACCTCAAGTGGATAAACCGATTGGAGTTACAATAGATATCAAAGCTGAATTGGCCTTTATCGGCCAACAAGGTGAGGGTGAACTCTTAACACAGGAGGCGATTAAAGAAATCGAAAAAATTGCTGCTGAAGAAATTCGCAAGCAAATCGCGGCTTGTATTGCTAAGGCCCAATACTATAACTCTGATATTTTAGGATGGGGACGGCTATTTGATCGCCAGGAGCCAGAGACTTGGCAAACGCTGCAATCTGAATGGGATAGTATTTTTCCCCAAATGCCTTATGCTTTATCAATTGAGGTAAAGGTGATTCATTCTCTGAACACTGATACCTCTTTCAAATTTCGATGAACCCAGGTAGGTGACAATATGTTTTTAATACTTTGGCCATTATTGGGATTCACTTTGCTTTTCATATTTATGGAGGGTAGAGATTTGGCCCGCAAGAAACAATGGAAAGACCTTGGCATCGCTAGCTTCATAATGCTTATTGCCTGGCTGTATGGAGTGGACTTGGGTTGGGATCTTCAACTAATGCCTAATCCATTAGATTTTTTTCAACTTTTCAATGGCATAGATAAATGGTATTATAATTTTTTCCATTTGAGTGCTTAGGAGTATTAGATGTTAAATAGGACTATTACTAGCCTTCAACTCAGTAAATTAATATTTATAACCATGATTGGAAGTTCAATCGTATATATCCCGGCTCAAGATGCACGCCAAGACGCCTGGATATCTTCTATATGCGGCTGTATTTTCGGTTTTTATATAATTTATGCTCTATTAAAAGTACAAGCTATTTATCCAAACCAAAGTATTTCAAAAATCTGCCGTCATTTGTATGGTTCAATAATTGGCACTATATTAAATGCTTTGTTCTTTATCAGTATTTTCTGTATTCTAATCACCGATATTATCGATATAACTTATTTAGTTTTATTAATATATCCTAAGCTTAATTTACTGGCGATCGATTTATTGATTGTTTCGATATGCGGGTTTATTCTCATAATAGGTATCGTCCCTTTTGCCTACTTAGGAGAAGTAATTATCAGTACAGTCATCCTATTATTGGCTTTCGCTCTAACCATAGTTGTCCCTTTAGCTGATTTTAGCAATTTGAGTCCGGTTTTTCATGACTGGCGATCAATTGTAGGCAGCACTTTGCTTATTGCTAATTGGCCTTATGACGAAGTAGTCATTATTGCTTTTTTCCTTTTTATGGTCAATGATTTAAACAAGAAGAGCAGCTCTCTATATTATTGGTTCGCCCTAAGCGCAGCTTTTCTTGCACTATTGTCGCTCCTGACGGTTTCAGTTCTGGGCCCGAATACATTATTATCCGAAAGCTTTCCGGTGCATAAGATTTATCAACTGGTTGGTTTGGGTGCCTTTGATCGCTTTGATATTTTCTTTTTCGTTCTATGGTTTTTAACCGCGGTTATAACTTCAACTTTATACCTCCATGGCTCGGTTAGCCTTTTTCAAGACATTTTTCGAGGCAGAAATTACCGTTCATTAATTATTCCTTTTGGTTTGATGCTGGTGTTCTTAAGCAATTATTTGGCACCTGATGAGTTTGTCTACAAATTATGGTCATATCACCAACTACCGTATTACACTTTTCCGGTTAATCTGCTCTACCCTACCGCATTATTGTTAGCTGTAAAACTTAAAAAGGTCTCCACTGATAAATAAGCGTTTATATTACGCTGAGAAGTTTTTTTAAATCTTCTAGGGTGCAAGAATTTTTCGACAGTTGCAGGGTATTCGCACGAGATGCTTTTACACCTTTTATTTCAGCCTGGTTGATTTTTTCGTATACAATTGGTTTGCTGAGTTTAATCTCGAAATAGCGATCTCTGCCTCGCAGAGATATGATCTCTTTTTCCTTGGCTAATACCCTTAGCAGAGCAATATTTAGAAAGTTTTCCGCCGGTTCCGGCATTTTCCCAAACCTATCCACTAGCTCTGCTTGAATCGATTCTATCTCTCCAATATCAGCAGCCATCAATAGGCGGCGATAAAATCTCATTTTAGTCCCTGAATCAGTAATATATGAGTCCGGAATATAGGTGTCGACATCCAAATCAAGTAATGGACTAGCTTTTTCTTCATGAAAAGTTCCTTTAAGCCGGGATGCTTCACGTTCAAGCAAATGGCAATAAAGATCAAATCCTATAGCTTGTATATAACCATGTTGCTCCGAGCCAAGAATATTGCCAAACCCGCGTATCTCAAGATCACGCATCGCAATCTTCATTCCTGAGCCCAAATCACTGAACTCTCTGATTGCCCAAAGCCTTTTTTGAGCATTCTCATTGATAGAGCGGAATGGCCTGTAAGTTAAATAAGCATAAGCTAAGCGATCTGAGCGGCCAACACGCCCCCGCAGCTGATAAAGCTGAGCTAAGCCCATCTTATCAGCTTCATCTACGATAATGGTATTGACATTAGGTATATCAAGGCCAGATTCAATTATCGTTGTGCACAAAAAAACTTGAAACTTCCCCTGGGCAAAATCCAACATAATCCGGGCTAATTGATCTTCACTCAACCTTCCATGACCAATCTCTATAGAAACCCCTGGGCAGATTTCAGCAAGCTCGTTTTTTATTCTAGCTATATCCTGAATGCGATTATGAACAAAGTACACTTGCCCTCCGCGTTCTATCTCATTCATTATTGCTTCTTTTATTACCTCTTCATTGTATTCCAAAACATAAGTCGATATAGGATATCGGCCAGGCGGCGGAGTATTAATCACGCTCATATCTCTTAGTCCACTCAACGACATATGAAGGCTTCGGGGAATCGGTGTTGCTGATAGACTTATGACATCTACCAGCTCTTTTAGTGCCAGCAAATGTTCCTTTTGGGCAACCCCGAAACGGTGTTCTTCATCAATAACGAGCAGTCCGATATCTTTAAATACTATATCCTTTGATAGCAGCCTGTGCGTACCAATTATTATATCGATAGCACCTTTTTGCAGATCAGCAATGATTCTTTTTTGCTGAGCTGTGGTTCGAAAGCGGCTTAAGCATTCCACAACACAGGGGAATGAAGAAAACCTGGCTTTGAAGGTTTGATAGTGCTGCTCTGCTAACACAGTGGTTGGAACTAAGACTGCAATCTGTTTGCCATCCATCATAGCTTTGAATGCTGCCCGCATCGCAATTTCAGTTTTCCCATAACCTACATCACCGCATATTAGTCTCTCCATTGGCCTGATACTTTCCATGTCGGCTTTTACATCGCGAATCGCTTTGATTTGATCGGGAGTTTCCGTATAAGGAAAATCGCTTTCAAACTGACTCTGCCATGGAGAATCCGCGGAAAAACCATAGCCCTGCAGGGACTGGCGCTTCACATAGCGCAAAAGCATCTCCTGTGCCATTTCTTGAATCGATTGGGCGACTTTGTTCTTCGTCCTCTCCCATTCAGTCCCTCCTAGTTTGTTGAGGCGCGGTTCTTTATCATCTGTTATTGAAAATCTAAATAGCGAATCTAATCTGTCGATCGGCAAGTAGAGCTTGTCAGTCCCAGCATATTGCAGTGCAACGTATTCCTTGATCACCCCATCACTCTCAACTTGAGTTATTCCTTGAAAAATTCCGATTCCATGCTGTTCATGAACAACGAAATCACCTATTTTCAAATCCTCCAAGAGCAATTGCTCTTTGGCATGTTTATTTTTCTTTTTAGAGGCTCTGGTTTTTCCCCAAATATCATTTTCCGTTATTAATACGATTCGAAGGGTTGAACTCACGAACCCTTTAGTCCAGTTTTCATTGATAAACTCTGCATTAGATATATGGTGATCAATCAAGTCTCGGCTTAACTCAGCACTTGCCAGCTTATTCTTTACCGCGATTTTGACTTGGTATCCGCTTTTGTTCCATTCTTTAATTCTTGAAAACATACTTTCATACTGCTGCTGAAATGACTCCATTTCTTTTTGCGAAATATTTTCTATCAGCTTATAGCTTACCTGGGGTATGTTCCCTGGAAAAAAGGAGCTGAAAACTACCGGATAAGCTTGCAACTGCTGACGAAATGCTTCACTATCGGCTAAGTAAAAGCTGGGTTCTTGCCCGAAACCCTTAGTTTTCTTGGTTTCTTTTAATACTTCCTCGAATCTTTTTTTGACTTTCGCCCAGTTATTATAGAATTCTCTGGGTTCGTCAAAGAAAATCATGGTGTCGTTTTTGCAATAATCAAGGATTGTTCCTTTTTTTGAGCTCCCGTTGAGCTCATCAGCCGGACAAATGTGAAAATGGTTGATAGTCCCAGTAGTTCTTTGACTACTACAGTCAAAGCTGCGGATTGACTCAATATAATCGCCAAAAAAGTCAATCCGAAACGGAACCTTATGACTTAGCGGGAATATATCAACTATGCCTCCCCGGACTGCAAATTCTCCCGGGCGGGTTACAGTATCAATCCTCTTATAATCATTGTTCACCAGGTCAATCAAAAGTTTTTGCAGGTCTATTTCTTGCCCTGCTTCAACCTTTATGGTCCTATTCTTCATTTCCTGGGGAGTCATTAGCTGATGTAATAATGCTGATGGGGTAAGAATAATGAACTCTCTGCGTTTCGGTTTATCTACCAAATTATGTAGAATCAATACCCGTTCAGCATCTTTTTTGGCATAGTTCTCCTTCAGAAAAAGTAAATCTCGGCTCAAGAACAAATGGACGCGGTCATTATTCCCTGCCCCATTTAAAGCATTGGCTAAATCATAGGCTTTTTCTTCATCAGCAACCAGGCACAATATCCGAGTTGCCAAGGTTTTGCTCAAGTTGTTAATCAAATAGTATTTTGCGTTTCCTGCCAATCCGGTTAAAACGATATTCTCTTTTTCGCTAAGAAAATTAGCAAACTCTGAAAGGTAATCCTTGGCCAAAACAATCCTCCCCATGCGTTAAGGTGGGCACCGCATTCAGCCCCCACCTGTTTTGAAAATACAATTTTATTAATGCTAATTAATGATATCTTGGGTAATAGTTATTAAGAGATGCCTCTTCATAACTCTTTAGTTCTCCTTGACAAGTTGGGCAAACACCTTTTAGCTCAACCAGTCCATCGGGGCCCTCTACTTGATAACTATCATACACCTCCTGACAATACTCGCAAACACTATATACTCTCATATTGTCTCCCTCACTTGCTAATCTATAGCATTAGAATGCCAATCAGGCGAGACAAATATTCATTATTAAACAATTGTATTCTATTAATTATATTCGTTCATACTATAATTAATTCCAAAGTTGATCCAGCTAGTTGCAGCTGCCGCAGCCTTTTCTAAAGCAGCTTGCATTATTTCCGCTTCCGTTTTGCTAATTTTCCCCAATACCCAGTCAATAGTATCATCTGGTGGTCTTCCTATTCCTATCCTCAACCTTGCAAATTCGTTGGTTCTAAGATGGGCAATTATCGAAGTCATTCCTTTGTGTCCCCCAGCACCACCTTTAGGTTTTAACTTAACAATTCCACTGGTAATATCCATATCATCATATGCAACCAAAAGATCTTCCAGTGGTACTTTGAACCAATTCATCAAAGCTCCGACAGCCTGCCCGCTAAGGTTCATATAAGTTAAGGGCTTTGCTAGCACCACTTGCTGGCGGTTGATATTTACGAATTTCAATTCCGCATTAAATTTTATTCTTTGCTTATCAACTTTATGATTATCCGCGAGCTTGTCTAACATCATGTATCCCATGTTATGCCTAGTGTTTTTATATTTTTCGCCCGGATTACCTAGTCCAACGATCAATTTCATGCTTAAGATCCTTTGTGAATCAGATTACCTCTACTTAGCACTCAAGCTATTGTAACAATATGATGTGAGAACTTTAAAATAACTTCACCAGAAAAAATTTACATTTATTCTTCAAACAACTTACTAACTGAAAGATCCTCATGAATTCTTAGAATAGCCTCCCCAATCAAAGGAGCAATTGAAAGAATCTTAACATTTTTTAATGTCTGGGCTTTGGGCTGAGGGATAGTATTAGTTATGATGATTTCTTTTAAAGGAGCAGATGCTAAGCGCTCAATAGCCGGACCTGAAAAAACCGGATGAGTACAGCAGGCATAAACATCTTTGGCGCCTTTTTCGATCATAGCCTCCGCCGCTGAACAAATCGTACCTGCAGTATCAATAATATCATCAACTATAATAACTGACTTACCATTAACATCACCAATAACATGAACCACTTCGGAAACATTGGGCTCGGGCCTTCTTTTGTCAATTATCGCTAAAGAACAGTCTAGTTTAGTAGCTAAATCTCGCGCTCTGGTTACTCCGCCTACATCTGGTGATAAAACCACTCCATTATCATGAACTCCCTTAATTCTCAGGTATTCAGCAATAGTCGGAACGCCTGGCAAGTGGTCGACCGGAATATCAAAAAATCCCTGTATTTGGTTGGCATGCAGATCAACCGTAACAACTCTATGAGCTCCAGCTTCAACGATTAGGTTCGAAATCAACTTAGCTGTAATCGGATCTCTCGCCTTGCTTTTTCTGTCTTGACGGGCATAGCCGAAATAGGGAATAACCGCATTTATACGGGCAGCTGATGCTCTGCGGAATGCGTCAATCATAATCAATAATTCCATCAAGTGATCGTTTACAGGACTGCATAAAGGTTGTATTGCAAAAACATCAACCCCGCGAACACTTTCATTGATTGCGCAATTAATCTCGCCATCAGAAAAACAATCTACTTTGGCATCGCCTATTTCGATACCCAAATATGACGCAATAGACTTCGAAAGCTCAGGATTAGCATTTCCAGAAAAAAGCTTCATCCTCCATTTCGATGCCTTCATATTCACATTCCTCCCAAAAATTTATTGATCTCTTTTCTTAAGATTCTTTTGCTGAGCCCTTTCAACTGCTAGCATATCAGGCGGCACATCTTTCGAAATTGATGATCCCGCTCCGGTTATAGAGTTTGAGCCAATTGTTACTGGAGCAATCAAATTAGTATTACTGCCAATAAATGCTCCATCTTCAATTATTGTCACATATTTATTCTTGCCGTCATAATTACAAGTTATGGTTCCGGCGCCAATATTTGCCGCCTTTCCAACTTTGGCGTCACCAACATAACTCAAATGAGGGAGCTTACTGTTTTCACCTATTACTGATTTTTTCACCTCGACGAAATCGCCAATCTTAACATTTTTGTGCAGAATGGTTTCGGGCCGCAAATAAGCATATGGCCCAATCGTACAATGATCATCGATAACTGCCTCTTTGATCCTTGATAATTCAATAGTTACATGATCACCTATTCGGCTGTCATTGATACGAGTCCCTGGTCCAATCTCGCATTCTTTTCCAATTACTGTTTTTCCTGCAATAATTGTAAAGGGATGAATAACCGTATCCACCCCAATAATCACTTCATTATCTATATAGGTTGTATTGGGATCAATCAGTGTCACTCCCGCTCTCATCATTTCTTCGTTCTTTCTCAATCGCAGAATTTTTTCGCAATGGGAGAGTTGAACTTTATCATTTACCCCGTAAATATCTTCATTAGCATCGTACAGCAAAACATCGATTTTATTGCCCTCCGCTTGGAGAATTTCGAAAACATCGGTCAAATAGTACTCTCCTTGGGCATTGCTTGTACTTAGCTTTTCTAATGCTGGGAAAACTTGGGCTGCTTTAAAGCAATATATACCAGAATTTATCTCTTTAATGAGTTTCTGGGCATCATTGGTGTCCTTTTCTTCAACAATGCATTCAAAGTACTGCTTGTCATCGCGAATAATCCGTCCATATCCCGTGGGATTTTCAAACATACAAGTCAGAATAGTAGCCGCCGAACCGCTCTCTTCATGCTTTTTCATCACTGCCCCTATAGTCTCCGCTCTTAGTAAGGGCGTATCTCCTGCTAAAACTAAGATATTCTTATCCATACTAATAAGAGCTTGAGCTTGCAATAGAGCATGCCCTGTTCCTAATTGCTGTTCTTGTACTGCATATTTAACCATTTCTGAAGCCAAAACTTCTTCTACCTTTTTGCGTTCGTGACCAACCACCACGACTATATCATCAATTTCATTTGCTATAGCTGCATCGATGACGTGTTTGACTAAAGGTTTGCCCGCTGCTTTATGAACAACTTTTGGCAAGCTGGATTTCATCCGCACTCCCTTACCAGCCGCCAAAACAATAGCAGTAAACTCCAAAAAAAACAACTCCTTCAAATGATACCAATTCTTGCTGCAAATGCACTCAACATTAATAAAATTCTACAGAAAGTAGTAGATTCCTGTCGAAAAATTAACTATTGCATATCCATAGCAGTTTCATGATGCTTTTTATGGTCTTGCTGGTTAATTTTCCTTGCGCTGAGGGTAAACCTCATGCCGCAAGGGCGTCACTAATACTAATTCGCATTTAAAAACACACCGTAGCGCGAATTTGTAAATACTATTTTCCTTGGCCGCTCCAATAATTTTGGAGCGAAATTAATCAGGGAATAGTATAAGATATATTTTTGTCGGCATTCGAAAGGTATACTTCTAGTTTTTTGTAGAGTTCTTCAAAATCGATTGGTTTGCCTATGTGGTCGTTCATACCTGCAGCTAAACAAGCTTGGACATCTTCAACAAAGGCATTCGCCGTCATAGCAATAATGGGAATGGATAGTGCTTCTTCAGTTCCGATTTCTCTGATTCTGTAGGTCGCTTCTAACCCATCCATTATAGGCATTTGCACATCCATTAAAATCAGATCATATTTACCAGGGCTGGCAACGAATTTTTCATAGGCCTCTTTGCCGTTTTCAGCGAAATCAATATTAATCCCGGAACTGTCTAACAACTCAATAATAATAGCACGATTTAACTCAATGTCTTCAGCTAACAATACTTGACCACTATAAGTGTTTTGCTTTATATCACTTATTTTTTCTACCTGCTCTTTTTCTTTTAACTCGCCACCATTAACAAACTCATTGATAATGTTAAATATAACAGAGTTAAAAAGGGGCTTTTTGATAAACTCGTTGATATAGATTTCCGAATCGGCAAAAGCTATGTCCTCACGACTCATAGCCGACAACATAACAATATGGACATCATTTCCAAGTGAGGCTTTTATATGCTTCGCCGTCTCTATGCCATCCATATCAGACATCAGGTAATCAACGAAAACCACATTATGCGCCTCATTTTTATCAATTGCTGATGCCAAGAGCTGCAAAGCAGTAAAACCGTTATCAACCAGGTCAAAAGTAGCTCCGAATTCCGTCAATACTCTGTCAAAATAATCCAATATTTCTTGTGAGTCATCTATGACTAGAATTTTAGCTTGTTTAAATACTTCCAAATCGTATTTAACAGCATCCGTTTGATCCGGTTTCTTGAGAAAAATAGTGAAATAAAAAGTACTTCCTTTCCCTAAATCACTTTTTATTCCGATATTGCCGCCCATCAGCTCAACTATCCGCTTAGAAATTGATAACCCTAACCCGGTCCCTCCATATTTTCTGACTATGCTTCCATCAGCTTGCTCGAATGATTCGAAGAGCTTTTCGATTTGATCAGGACTAATCCCAATTCCAGTATCATTAACTTCAATCAAGACACCGATTTCATCATTACTACTCGCAACCTTCCTAACATTAAGGTTAATCGAACCATATTCCGGAGTGAATTTGATGGCATTCGCAAGTAAATTTGTAACTACTTGAGATAAATGAAGCTCATCTCCAATAACTTGCTGGGGAAGAGAGGGATCAATATTGACGAACAAATTCAGGTTTTTCTCTTCTGTTTTCACGGTAATTACGCTGCAGATGTTTTTCAACATACCGACAAAATTAAAACTCTCAGCAATTAGTTCTAGCTTCCCAGCCTCAATTTTAGCCATGTCTAAGATGTCGTTAATAATCCCCAATAATTGTTTGGAAGCTTCATTAACGCGATCAAGACAATACTGAATTTTGCCAATATCATCAGACGATTGTCCAATCTTAGTCATCCCAATGATAGCATTCATAGGGGTTCTTATTTCATGACTCATTCGAGCTAAAAACTCTGTTTTAGCCTGACTGGCCTTTTTAGCTTCGTCTAAGGCATTTTGCATTTCAGTTATGTCCTTCAAGACAATTACTTTACTCAGCATTTCATCATAATCGTCTTTTATTGCTGTCATTGACATATCCCAGACTATTTTGTCTCCTCGACTAGGTACCACTACATTTTTGCTTAGAAAGCTTTCATCTAATAAACTGGAATCAAATTCCTGATCCGGTGATTCAAGAATACTAGTGAAGTTTTGTTTATAAATATCGTTATCCCAAAATTTTATAGCCGCATTGTTAGCCAATGTGACAATATTATTGTGATCTAGAATTAGAACGGGATCTGTTACCGACTTAAACACATATTCACCCATATTACGGTGGGAAAGATTCAATGAATAATTATTATTTAAATTAAAATATATCTGCAATGATACGATCAGCACCAAAACTGTAGTTATAGGAAAAGTAGGAGTCTGCATGAAAATGGGGGAATAAAAATCAAAATATAAACCGGGAGGAGTAATAACAGTGGTTAAAATTATTAATGTCATTGCTTGCTTTTTGTGACGCTTTAACGTAACATTCTTATACCATCTTATCTGAATTATTCCGACAATCACCATTTGCAAGAGTAAAAAAATCATTGTGGCTATCGCCAATGGCTCAAAAGCAAAGAAAAATTGGGTCCCAAATTGCGAATCTACGAATACTACTTTTTCAGTCGCAATACAAACCATTGCTGTGATTACCGTCATGAAAATACAGAAGAACTTAAATATTCGAATGAGCTTACCCTTACTCTCGGTCAGAGCAGAAATAAATATCAGCCAAGCAGGAAAAAACATGCAACTTGTAAAAAATCCCATACTCCAAAAAAGCTTAATTGCAATTGGCTCTTTCGAAACGGTCATGAATCCGTAAGACAAACTCCAAATCGCCAATAGCAAACCAGCTTGATTATATAATCTTCTCATCTTCGATTTCCGGTCGACCATAAAGCTTGAAACACACAAGATGAGAAAGCTTATTCCTGTAAGAACTAAGATAATTGATATGCAATAGGTCCAATTAAAACTATGCATAATAATAATTTTCCTTAATTTGAAATCTTCATAATCCCAGTTTATCATCAAAATCTCTTCAATACTTCGTCATGATTATACCATAAATATCCTAGTCCCGACCATGTCTAACCGCTAATTGTCGAAATAGCGCATGTGCTTCTGCCACTTTTTGGCTAATTGTTTTTGCTACTCTCTAGGAATAAAGTCTTGTATTCAATATACATTTAATGTTATTAATAGAAAAAATAATGATTTGCTCGAATCAAGTAGTATTTTGCGGAATTTGCACGAATTCTTTGCAAATTCGCCCTCAATCCGATATTGCGCTAATGCATCAAGATATTTGCCATGCTATAATGTTAGGAAATATATACTAGGAATAACATTTTATATATTAAGGAGGTTTGGGAAAATAACCCTGGGTATCTCAGCCCCATTTCTGGCTTGAAAGTTTTTTATCGAAAGGAGTTACATAAAATGAAAAGTAAAATCAAAAACCTTTTAAGTATTTTTACCTGCTTAGCAGTAACCATTAGCATGCTAGCTTTTCCGTTATATAACAGCTCAGCATTAGCAGCCAATGAATTAACCGATATCAACGCCATCTATAAACATATGGATAACAAAAATATCATCGATATTAGAACTACTAAAACTGATCTGAAAAATGTTACCATTGCAGATATAAATCCGTTAATTACTAATACGGCCGTAAAAAAATACAAAGACATCGGTGGCCGAGTGCAACTGGAAATAGATATTCTGAAGCTGGTGAACGGACTCTCAACCGTTTATCGTACCGACCCCAGCAGCTTTGTCAAATATAATGAAACTAATAAAGCTGAGTTAACCAGGTTATTCGGCAGTGATGTAAATATATTCACCTTCATGGCCCTCTTTAACTCGATGCATGATGATATGGAATCTATTTCTTTTAATGCCGTGCTGAATTTTAGCAGTACTCAAAAGGAAATCGTTAAATCAATGCAAAATGAACTTGATAAGTCTTTCCGCAAAGAGATTTTCAAGAATGAAAATAAAGCAATAAAAGAAGCCTTAGACAAACTTGGCTGGACTCCAGTAATTAGTAATCCCATCATGAACTTTTATGACAGCATAGCAAAAAAACTTGATTCTAATGGCGATGCCCAGATGGGAATACTTTATCCGGCAATCAGAAATCTCTTTTACGTTGCCGGTAGAGAGGGAGAACAGATTTCAAGAGATGCAATAATTAACGGGACTAGCACTAAGGATGCCTTGGGAAGAAATATTGCCGGAACTATTACCGTAAGTCGCCCAACTTTTCTCGAATCATTGGCCGGCGGGAAGCATCTAGATATCGACTTTGTTGTCCGTGATCTTGTTGGCGGTTCTGATACCCCCTTTAATATTTTCGTTAAATGGGATTCATCTAATTCCAATGTTGTAACTATCGATGCGTTAGCGCGAATCATGGCAAAGAAACCCGGAACTGCCATAATTACCGCTTACCGTCCGAGCAATGACGGCCAGACTAATCCCGATAAAGATTGGCTTTATGTTTTTGAAGTAGTTGTGAAATAGTAATTAATTAGTTTTTCATTAAAAGCCCGCCTTTGAACATAAGGCGGGCTTTTTTATGAAGTAATCCCTATTTTCTTAACTCCTCTTAAGCTCTATATACGCTGACAATTCGAAATTGTAGTAAGTCATATAAAAGGCGCAATTTCCATATTTCGCCATTATGTTTCTAACATTGGCGAGCCCTAACCCCTGATGCCCAGATTTGCTTGAATTTCCGGCAATGCTAATTTTTGGAATGTCAACCGCCTCGGCTGTACTATTCGTGACAATAATGAGCTTAGAGTCGTCATTCTTAAGTTCCAAGGTGAAAAAGACTTTCTTGGCCTCTGATAATGATGCCGCTTCAATAGCATTATCCAATAAACAAACTACACAGCGGCACAAATCCAGATTATCTATATACAGGTCTTCAGCACTGCACTGTAATGATATTGTCATTTCCACTTTCATTCTTTCAGCATATTCAAGTTTGTTCGCCAGCAATGAAATAAATGAAGGATTTTCATCCATTCTGGAACTTAGATCAATGGAATTTCCTGCATTGGTTGTGAGACTTATTACCGACGCATGGTATTTCTTTAGCAGATCAAGGTTGCCCACTTCCAAGTAACCGTTGTAGGTTTGTAATATGTTGTAGAAATCATGTTTAACGCTGCTAAACTCGTTGACTGCTTTCGAAAGGATATTAATATGAACTTCCTTGTTCTCGAGCTCTAGCTTCGTCGAAGCAAATAGATCCAAGACAATATTATAGGCGAAAAAGATTACAAGTATTAGAATAACAATAACAGAGCCGCTAATATTATCCCGCAAAATCATGGGAAGGAAGGTAGATATTGAATACAAGAATAGTAGTTTTAGCAGAAAAATAATACGTTCTCTTTTTATGTCAATAAAAACTCTATCCGCTAATCTTACCGTTAATTTCGTTTTATTAAAGACAAATTTGGTTAAGTAATATATGACAATCACGATGATTAGATATACTCCTTGCCTTCCAGCATTCTGAAGATAATTGTATTGGGGAAATGTTTCTATCGGCATAAATGCAATGTTAAGTCTCATGACATTGACTATAAAAACGAAATAAGTAAAGAAATATCCCATCAATTTGATCGAGCGTATTGGCGATAGGTTTAAGGTTCTGACTCCAATGTAATAGTATAAATATCCCAATATTGGATTCGGGCCTACAACTAGTATATATGCAGTTGGGGAAAACGAGACCATGCCCATAATAAAATATGCCAAATAAATATAAGTTGTATAGAATACGGCGCCAATCCAAACAGCAAATTTGAGTTTTTGCTTCATCGACGCTTCTTGGTTTGCCAATGTTAAAATGAGATTTGCGATGAGCAAGGTGATTAGGGTATTAGTAAAGTACGACTGAACAGCTAATAATAGCTGCATTTCAAAAGAATATGCAAAATGTGAGCCCATAAACTACACCTCTAGATCATTTATATCATGATGTTTCCTTTAGCTCAATATATACCGTCATTTCCTGTTCACGGTATTCAATTTGATAAGAGCAATTTCCATATTTATTCAGTACACTGCGGACAATTTGAAGCCCCCTAATTTCATTCTCTCTTCTCTTTAGTTGACGCTGATTGCTCTTGCCTGAAGTGCTATTAGTAATTATTATGAGCTTTGATCCGTTTGACTTAAGTTCAATAGTGAAATACGCCTTGCGTTGATCAGACTCACTAGCAGCTAAAATAGCATTATCCAAAAGACTTGAAAGAATCCGAGCTATATCCATATTGTCAATGTGCATATTATCCAAATTGCATTTTAAAGTGATGAGGAGATTAACACTCATTTTCTCGGCTTGCTCCAGCTTGTTTATGAGTAATGAAATAATTGTTGGGTTTTCCTGCATCTTTTGCGCCAGTTCCATTATATTCCCGGAATGTGATGTTGCTGAAATTAATGAAGCATGGTAGTTTTTTAGCCCTTCATACTCTTTTAATTCAAGATATCCGCTATAGGTATGCAGTATATTATTGAAATCATGCTTGATCCCGCGCAACTCCTGCATTCCCCTAAAAAGAGCACTGATATGAACATCGCGATTACTAATGGCTTGTTGATTATATTTAACAATGTCTATGCAAATATTAATAACGATATACAGCAATAGAATTAAAATAACAATAATGTTAGCCGTCACTTGTTCAACTATCATTAAAGGAATAAATACATTCACAGAAAAAATGAAGCTTGCACCAAGAAAGTAAACTACCAGTTCACGGTTTTTATTAAAGAGCATGTTTTGCGAAAATTTCAGACTTACTTGGCTTCTTTTCAAAAAGTACTGTACGATGCAGTAAATAAAAAAGAAAAGTGTCAACACCGACATTTGCTGCATAGCATCCAACATATAATTGTAATTATGGCCGGTTTCAGTATTTAGAAGAATCTGGAGAAACCTGCCAATAGTAACTTTCATAGCCCACAACATGAACATATAACTCATTAATTTCACGGAACGTTCATTGGATAACCTAAATATTATCTGAGCACTGTAATAATATATCATAGCTGCAATGGGATTCGGATTTACTACCAGCAGATAAAGTAGTGGAGTGAATGACTCCATGCCACCCCACAAATAGATACCATATATAAAAGCGGTCTGTAAAAGAGAGCCGTTAATAAATGTAAACAGTAGTTTTTGTTTTTTGTTCGCTGTAACTTTAAACACAGTCATTATTACATTTGCAATCATGTACATTGACAAAAATGTCTCGATAAATGTTATGACCGCCAGCATGATCTGCATATGAACCGAATAAGCAAATTCGGAATACATTAACTCCATGACTAAATACCGTTACTCCCTTAAATGTTTTGTTTTGTTACTTCGCTGATCACGCCAAGTAAACAACTCAATTCAAATGGCTTTTTCAGGAAATAGTTAAAACTCTCTTCGCCTGTCCAATCTCCAGTAATAGTTCCTGACATGGCAACTATTGGGATTGATGCTGCTGTTGCTAAACCACTTTTACGAATGTGTTTGGTCATCTCATATCCATCCATGATCGGCATTTGCAGATCTAAAAAAATCACATCATATAGTTTAGGATTCTGCAAAAATTTTTGTAATCCTATTTGCCCATTTTCAGCTATTTCGCAATCAATACCATTTCTATCAAAAAAAATTGCCATTATTTCTGCTGCAAATGAGTTATCCTCAACAATGAGACATCTGTTGTTTCTGCAATTGTTTGACATATTCATCGCTACACTTCCTTATAATGGTATATTAACTGCTTTATATTACCAGAAATTACAGCGTAATTCTAGATTGTTTTTGCTCCCAAAGTAAATTTTATCCGAAATTCGATGATTTTTATTTTTTGTTAACCACCAATTGGCATATTGGCTTAGTATAGTCTCTTATTTCAATGGTAACGCAACATTAGTTTATATTTCATGAACAGGCCATTTGACTAAATATTTGTGGCAGGATAGAATCCAATGGTATAATATACGAGTTCCTTCGACAAATTATTATAGAGGAGGCTATTTAATGATTAAATTTATTGCCGATTCGACCTGCGACCTTACCGACGAAATAATTACTCAGCACAAAATCGCCATCGCTCCTCTAACCATTAATATTGATGGGAAAACCTATCGAGACCGGATCGATATTACATGTGATTATTTTTATAGCGAGTTTAACAATTTCAAGACTAATCCTACTACTTCCATGCCCCATCCTGCAGATTTCCTGGAAATCGTTAAGCAAGCGGTAAGCGATGGCTATCGCAAATTAATCTGTGTTTGTATGTCCAGCGGAACCAGCGCCTCCTATCAATCAGCAATGGTGGCTAAACAATACTTTATGGAAGAGAGCCCGGATTCTGAGATCAAATTCCATGTAGTAGATTCTAAATGCATGAGCCACGGCAGCGGATGGCTGCTGCTAAATGCCCTTAACCTCTATAACAAAGGTGCATCCTATGATAATTTGATCGAATTCATGGAAAAGTGCAAGACTAATGTTAAACACTTTTTAGCGGTAGATAATTTAGATCATCTTATCCGAAGTGGTCGTCTCTCAAATTCTTCTGCTTTTCTAGGCAAACTCTTCAATCTTAAACCTATTATGTCGATGCGGGATGGCCGGGGAGCTATTGTTGCTAAGGTCAAAGGCCGACACAATGTAATAAAGCATTACTTAGCTGAATTCCAAGCGCGTATAGATGAGAAACTAACTGATTTTGTAATCATCGGCTATACTTCCGATAAGAGCCGGGCGGTCGAACTACAAACGCGGCTAAAAGAAATTTTCGACGGCGAAATATTAATTATGCAAATGGGAGTAGCAGTAGGAACCCATGTGGGTTTAGGCGGATTATCTATGTTTTTTATGGAAAAAGCAAAAAGCCAAGCTGAAAATCATTCCAAAAGCTTTTTCGCGTGGTGGGATAAGCTTAAATCCTAACAATTTCTTGTATCTGATATCCAAATTATAGGTGTTTCAAAGCTCGACTCCTGCTAAATGTTTTTGGGCAAGGATAAGATCACTTGGTTTGTCAACATCTACCCCAACCTCTGCAAATGGCGAGATTATTGCTTTGCCCTTAAAGCCAAATGTTTCTTCGAAGGTCTTTTCTGCGCTCTCAATGGTTAAATGCTTAAACAAATAGCGTAATAAAATGGAAAGACCGAATAGACGAGCGATAGCAAGAGGGTTTTTTCGTCTGGTAATAATTTCTCGAGCCTTGGTGATAGCATCGCGCACGAATATGCGATTTACTAAAAAAAGATTTCCTCCAGTAAATATGCCTTCGCGTAATCTGAAATAAGTCCTTTTAACTTCCGGATATTTTTTTTCATTTACTTCTTTGCTGGTTAGTGGATAGAAAAAATCAGCCTCATAATTCATGCTGCGCATGATAAAGTCATTAATAGCCCCCGGGGTAATAAAGGGGATATCTGATGGCAATATTAATATCCTCTCGGTGGGGTCGTCCATCCTTTCTAGCACATCGATAGAATGAGTTAAGCTAGAGGCAATATCTTCGCCGGGTTCGGCAAAATGCACTTGTTCATCTTTGGCAAAAAGAGCCTTCAAGGATTCAACCGGGCCGCTAATAATTATATTTCTAATATAGTTAGATGCGCGCAAAGAACTGTACACATAATAAATCATGGGGTAGCTGCCAATTATCAAAAAAGCCTCATTATCATAAGGCGATATTTTTTTCAGCTCCTGGCCGCTCTTGCCCCCTGCGAGAATAATCGCATCAAATTGCATAATACCTCCACTTACACCAAGTTCTCTTTCTTAATTGCTTCGATCATACTGTTCTCAGCATTTTCTATGTGTTCTTGTGCAAGTTGGCGAGCTAACACTGGATCCCGCGACTGGATAGCCTCAACCAAGGCACGATGTTCGATTAAACTATTCTGCATCCTACCTGGATGAGATAATGAAGTAGTTCTATATCTTTGAATCTGTTCGCGTAAATTATTTATTATAGGCAGTAGTTTATCATTACGGCTCGAAACATAAATCATGTCATGGAAACGAGTGTCGACTTCAATCAAGCGTTCCATATCTTGTTTGATTATGCATTCGTTTTTCTCGGCTAATAGCCTTTCCATTACTTCTATTTCTTCATCAGTAATTCTTTCGGCTGCCAAGCCTGCAGCTAATCCCTCCAGTGCTGCTCTGACTTCAAAAACATCGGTAATATCTTTAAGGGAAATATCGGAGACATATGCACCCTTTCTGGGTATCATTACGATAAAACCTTCTAATTCTAATTTGCGCAGCGCCTCTCTTATTGGTGTTCTCGATACTCCCAGCTCGTCAGCCAGCTGGATTTCCATAAGCCTTTCCCGGGGCTTAAGATCACCTTTAATAATAGCTTCTCTAATTGCATCTAAGACAAGTTCGCGTAAAGGTTTGTATGAATCAAAGTCAACTGGTTTTAATCTTTTTTCTTCCACTTTATTGCCCTCCTCTAAAATATGATGATACTAAAAAGACCTCTGCAAACTCTGATTTTAATTCATTGGCCGCCAATTGCGCCCTCTTGTGGTCAGCAAATAATCCGAATGTGCTCGGTCCACTGCCAGACATCAAGGCAACTATAGCGCCAGTAGACATTAATCTTTCTTTAATCCTATTTATTACCGGATATTTTTTGATACTTACCGTTTCTAACACATTGGCCATGCTGGTTGCCATATCTTTTAGCAACCCCTGGCTAGAGGCCTGAATGAAGCTATCATTATCCGGTCTGATTTTTACTTGTTCTAGATCTAAGCTGCCGTAAACTTCAGCTGTTGAAATCTGGATATCAGGTTTAACTAATACCATTATCAGTGGCGCGTTCATTTCAAGCGGAGTTAATATTTCTCCCCTTCCCTGAGCTAAGGCTGTTGCTGGCCCTTCATTCAAACAAAAAGTAACATCAGAGCCGATTTTTTGTGCCAAATCAGCAAGTTGCTCATAATTTAGATTAAGGTTATATAATTGATTAATTCCGGTCAAAGTTGCTGCAGCATCAGTGCTTCCACCTGCTAAGCCAGCCCCGATCGGAATTTGCTTTTCTACATATATTTCAGCACCCCCGCCAATATCGTATGTTTCTGAAATCAGGCGGGCCGCTCTGTAAACTAAATTGGTTTCATCCCATGCTATAGAAGCATCATTGCTCCTTATTATTATTTGCTCTGCTTTTTTCATACTTATTCTATCAACTAAATCTATTTTGTGCATTATGGTTCTTAGCTCATGATAACCATCTGCACGTTTAAATAATACATCTAGGGTGAGATTAATCTTGGCGGGAGCCTCCCACTTAAATAATTGATCCACTGCACCTCTCCTGTTTTTAACAATTATATCTGGAATACAGTGGATCGCCAATCATTAAGTTTCGTCACGATTGGAAGTATTTCGACGTTTGAGCGTTTATTGATGCTATTTCTGTGTACATGCCGCTATAAATGGGATTTAATCTTTTCCTGCACGCTTTCAGGGAGTATTTTCAGGCATTTCAATGTAACTTTGGCGTCTTGCGGAGCACTCAAGCTAATCCCCTTATCATTCTCAGCTACTAAGCAGAGTGGAGGAAACAATACGCACCACCAGTTCTTGCCGTCTCCTTCTCCAATAACAACTTTAAGAGCGTCATATTTGCCCTGAGGCAGAACTAAATCGCCGTAAGCTTTGGTCGGAAACTCATACTCACCGACATAAACCTGAACCGGATAATCATAGCCTCTATAATGAATCTCTTCTTGCGCACTTTGTCTGATTAAATCTATTTCAGCCCGGGCTATTCTCTGAGCTTCGCTTGCACTGCTTACTCCATTAAACCTGGTATTCATTATTTGCAAAACTTTATCCCTAACTTGTAACTTTAACTCTTGATCATTGTCATTGTCACTATTAGCCACAATATGTAAACGCAAAAACTGATCTTCGCCCCCAGTTTCCTGCTGATAATATCCCATGGTGGCAAGGCTTACGAAAACGAATAATAATATGACTCCAAATCTACGCATCATGCACTCCCCTTTCTTAATAATTAGTATTGCCATAAATTTTGCTTTAATAAGTTCTTCAATCATTTTGCATATTAGTTACTTTTCTTGAAATCAGCTTTTGCTATCGAAATGTCTGTCGATTACCCCTGGCAGGGCAAATTTTCCCGCCGCCTTACCTAAATTGAGCATGAAAAAAAGTGTAATCCCCTAAAATAATAGTTGCAGAGGAACACACTTTTTCTATAGATCTATGAAACTAAAACTGTTCTAGTTTTCTTTTTCAATAATGTCCAAATTCTTAGCTAAATACTCTCTGATAACCATGCGTACTAGAGCACTTCGCGAGATTTGATTCAGTTTGGCTAATTTTCTTATATCTTCTACTTGACTCTTAGTCAAATAAAATGTCGCATGTTCAAAATTATCTGTCGCCATACCTAACCTCCTTTTGCAATTGCTGCTTTTGCGACAATCCGCTTTGTGGCTATTATATGTAAATTATCTTTTTTCTGTTACTTTTTTGATCAATCAGTCCTTTTAATAAAGCAGGCATCAGTTCACGCATTGCATTGCGGCCGGCAATGATGGTTTCTTGAGCTTTATCAAAATCATTCAGCCCAACTTGCCCAGTTGGCGGATAAACAACTAAATCAGCAAATATCTTTTCTTCATCTTCCGAGGTTTCATAGGTTAGAATGCTTATGGAGCGGGAAATTATGTCAATAATTCCGCTAGCTGGGGTACTGAACTCTTGGATACCTAAACTCACTGCCAGAATATACTCCGCCGATATAGATTGCAAAAAACTAATCGGCACAATTTCTCTGACCCCGCCATCAACCAATTGCATGCCTGAAAACACTGCAGGCTTAAAGGTCCCAGGAATGGAGATGCTAGCTCGAACTGCCGAGCTTAACTTAGCTTGGTTAATAATCATCCACTTATTATAATGTTTGGGTCTCTGATTGGTGAAGATTACCTCTTGTCCCGTATCTATATTACAGGCTATTATTCCTAATGGCTTCTTGACCTCACTAAAATTCATGCCATCGGTTAGTTTGTATATTAGATTTTCAATGCGATCCCCTTTCAGCAAACCATCCAGGCGAAGACCACTTCTAATACTTAAAATAGCTTTGATAAAGCCGCAACAATCCACGTCCCATAGATCTCTTCCATTTATTGATATAGCTAAGGATTCCATATCCTTTCCCGATATGCCGCTAGCCCACAAGGCTGCAATAATACTGCCGATACTAGTGCCCGCCATGTATTCTATAGGAATCCCTGCTTCCTCCAATACTTGCAAAACCCCAATGTGGGCAAACCCTCTTAATCCCCCTCCCCCTAGAGCGATTCCGAGTTTCTTCACGCGCTTCCCCCTTACTTAAGGAATACCAAGACACTAATAGACAGTTATATCCAGCTAAAACCGTCATGTTTGAGTTTAAGCACCTGCTTAATCTTCTATATTCAGCGATTGCACTTAATGATCATACTTTTTTTCAATTCTACAATCATTTCGTTATTTCGTTTTATTAGTTCCTGCCAAAGCGTAGTATATCCCTCACTCCACTGGCGATTAGAACTTTCTTCCATCGCCAACTTTATATCGTTATACATTATGGCAACTTTTTCTAATTCCAATCGCATTTGATTTTTTTCATTACGATCAATTCTTGGTACTATCAATTCGAGTCTCCTTCTTTTACGAAATATTAAAGGAGCGTTATAACGCTCCTTTGTCAACTCCTACAGAGTGTCGGTTAAAGGATCCAATTCACCATAAACTACAACATCATGCATTTTTCCCAGTTTATCTACGATATCCACATAGGCTTTTAAGCCAATACAAGTCCCCTTTACCGGGGTTGTCAATCTGCCAGGATTACTGGGATCTTCAGAATTACCGCGAATTTCAAAGTCAAAGCTCCAATTCCGCAGAATCACCTCAGATTGTTCAATTTCACGGCGGAATTCTTCCGGGGTTAGAGGCGGATCAAATTCATCCAATTCAATAGTCTGGTCATAACGGTCACTAACCGTGATTATCTGGAATTCACCATTAACGATAACGAATAGTATGATTTCAAAATCAATAAAAATTTTAACCTTGTTGAACAATAAATCTTCGTAGGCTTGGATTACTTTTACTTTGATGTCTTCAACAGCTGAAATTTTTCCTCCAACCTGTTCTTCCGGCACACAGAATAGAGTGTCTAAAACCTTGGCTTGTTTTTGTACGTATTTTGCTTTAATAACCTTTGCCCAGAGATCTAACATGCAACCTTCAGGAAACTC
The DNA here is from genome assembly GCA_031553935.1 of Syntrophomonadaceae bacterium. Lineage (GTDB taxonomy): Bacteria > Bacillota > Syntrophomonadia > Syntrophomonadales > Syntrophomonadaceae > JAISDD01. Next base: position 69,125 of record JAVBKS010000003.1, on the reverse strand, counting down.
ACATTTTAATAACCTCGACACTTTATTTCCCCCCCATTTATTTCTCTAATCTCTTCTTATTTGGTCTGCTTAATAGCAATTTCTAGCTTATTTTATGAGAAATAACTGCAAAATGTGCTTATATTGCTCTACTTTTTCTAAAATTGTTTATTTGCAGAGTCTTTCTTCCATAAAATGTCGTCCCCGCACTCCAGAGTGACAATACAGTTTAATACCTGCTCTTTGTGCAGATTTGCAAAACCCAATATCCTCCGCGCCATAATCAGCGTCATATCTAATCATAAATTCACTAAGGACTCTTCTTCTCAACAAATATGCAGCCCCGGTGCAATCCACCTCAAAGACCCCATTCACCGGGAATTCTCGTATGTGCAAATAGTCACCATTCTCAGCTTGCTTAAGGATGTTATATGTGTCGTGACTACCTATATCACCACCATTCCATACCAATGCAGAAATGATATCCCTCTGCGCTCCTAATAAAGTCATGATGCTTTCCGGGGGCATAATGATATCACTATCTAATGAAAACAAATACTCACAATCAGTTCTCAAAAATGCAGTTATTAATTGGTTGCGCAAATGGGCTAGGCGTCGAAAATTATAGTACCCGCGCTGGTGTTTGCCGCTATGGTCTTGATTATCATAATATAAATAAACAGGATTCTCATGCGCAGCAGCGAAATCGGATAATATTGCGGGAGTTGAATCTTGGCAATCATTTACAATAAAGCATAGTTCTATTAACTCTGCCGGATAGTCAAAATTAAGAATCGCCTGCAAATAGTCAGGAAGAATCCAGGCCCGATTGCGTATCGGGCACCCTATCATAATCTTTTCCTGCCTCTCCAAAATAAGACGCCTCCCTAAACCACATTGATTTTATGCGAACTAATTATCCACAATAAACCTAATATGCAGGTAATACCTAAACCGCGTAAATTCTGTGCGATCTGACTTCCTTTACCGTTAGTTCGGGAATGACAAAATGATTCTGACTCTCAGCCCCTGCAGGCATAAATTCCCAAGGGTTGGGCAGTTTCACTTCCGATTTGTTCATTATTTTCAAGTGGGAACGATCGCTTAGATCATAACGTACATGGCGAAGATCTAATGCCCCCATTTTCTCGATTAGCTCATCAAAATTTGGTCCGGGCGGCAATTCCTCTGGCAAGAGCCCCATTTCCGACTTCTGCTCCAAATGCTTGGAAATTATCTTGGTAATCTGATATGCACGATTTTGCCAGGAGTTTCGACTAGCCACTCCTTGCCGTCGCTCTTTTTTGAACAGTGAATCTTCTTCAAGTGCCAGTTTAATATTGTTTATGAAATCTTCCTGATTTCGCGAATGATAAACTATGTCATCATATTTGCGAATCTCTGGCAAATCTGTACTTACTATTGGCATTCCCGTTGCCATGTACTCCCACATCTTTATTGGATTAACAGCATCAACCATTTTGCTGCTTTTGAACGGGATTATGGCTGCATCAAAGTTTTGGGCATAAGACGGCAATTCTTCGTATTTCTTAAACCCTAACCAATGAATATTAGGCCTAAGCGGTACTTTCTCCACATTATACATAGGCCCAATCATAACGATATTGCAATGTGGATAACGATCAGCTAATTGTTCAATCAACTCAAGGTCCAACCAGGTCGCAATTACTCCAAAATACCCTATTATCGGATGTTTTATCCCGGCAATGTCTTTAGGAATAACCAATCTTTTATCGCGGGCTTGCGAAAAAAATTCATAATCGCAGCCATTCGGTACTAGGTAAGTATTGGGATTAACCATACTTGCGGCATCATATAGTTTATCAGCTGTAGTTAAAACCACATCGGCAAGCCGCAGAGCTTTATCGTAGTATGGCTTCCACGACGCAAACTCATCACAGGGCTCATCGACACTATCAAATACTACCAGGGATGGATTATAATTCTGCACCAGATTAATATGCCAAGTTGCACTAAAGTATAAAACTGGACGAATATTTTTTAGATAAGGCTGCGGATCAACATGATTAAAAATATGCAAATGAGAATTGATCTTTTCTATCCCCCTAACAACTGGAGAATTAGGGCTCGGTACATTAAGATAATAAGTAGGAATACTTAATTCTGAAAAGCTTCTCATAATCTGTTGTGGCCGCTGGACTAGGTAATGATAATCCAAGGTCGGCGGATATACTATTCCATTAATACCAGTCATCTTCATCCCCCTGACAACCCACATAAACATGTAATTAATTTATGATAATTGGCTCTAAATCGCATCACAATCGTGGTCACTATCATTTTCGCCGAAAAGCATGTCACTAGACTCCGTGTTCCTTCTGTCTCCATGTTGCTTAAAGCAATTTTCGCAAATCAAACTTCCGCATGAATTGCAGCTTATCATTTTTTCTTTTTTCACTCTCGTTCCGCAGCCACTACATAAGGTGCGAGCCTCAATAGAACTTCTCTTCGCCGTTGACACCATCATTTGTTTGTCAAGCTCTTGATTTGGCATAGGTATGGCTCTATATTTTTCGGTGTTAATTCGCATGGTAGGAGCTTCCGGTTCCTTGTTAATCATATAAATATGACACCTCCTTGCAAAATATGAAGAATCAGGTTGTAATAAACCCGCAGTCACGCTATAGCTTCCTATTTTCGTCAAGCAAACTTTTTGATCTATTCGATAAGCGTCAAAAAGCACTTCACCAGGAAGCTATTGCGGACCGGCAAACGTCATTGACATATTACCGTCTGCATCTTTGTATTAACATATGAAACATGCAACTACTTTGTGAACATTTTGAGGAGAGCAAAATATGACTTATTTTCCGATCATAAAAACTTTGCGTGTTATCCGATAATTAGTAATCTCTTTATCAAGATGCGGAGTGTTTTCAAATTCCGGAGACAATTGGCTCAAAATCGTGTCAACTCGCTGATGATAAGTATGATTCTTATATACTTCCTGCTGCCCTTGGAGGGCAATGCGAGCTCTTTCTTCAGGATGAGCAAGATAGTAATTGACTAATTCCAAGGTCTCCTGCTCCGACTTCGTCCAAACCAAATGTTGATGATTGCTGAAGTAATGCTCTAAAGCAGGGGTCCACTGCGTTAAAAAAAAGCCAGAACAACCTAGAATTTCGAAAGTCCTCATACTCATCATAGTCGCGGAATTAACCACTGAATGTAAACCTAAAACTATCGGGACACCGGCACAGATATCCCCAAGGTCCTCAACGGGAGCAAAACCGCCATAAATCGATGGCTCAATGGAAAAAGGCCGCTCTTTGTCCAGCCACCAATCATTGCCGTAAATCTTAATATTATATCCTTTGCTAATCAATGGCTGAAGTATATATCCGGCAGCCGCATTCCTTTCCGGGAAATTGTCATAATTATTGCCCAAAAAAATAAGGTCATGAGCATACTTCGGATTAGCCTTTCCCTTTTTATGCCAATGGGGATGGCAGCCGAAAGGCAATAAACCCGCTTTAATTCCATACAACTCATACCGAGGAATCATGTTTTGACAAGTTGTAAAAACATAATTTGAGCAGCGCGCAAAAGGTAGTGATAAAACTTCGAAAAAGGGAGGGTCCTCTATCGCCCAGTAAATGTGGGGAATTTTTTTATTTAACAAATAGGGCATCAGTATCTCGATTATTCCCCAGCCTCCATCGGTAAAAACATAGTCGGGTTTGAATTGTTCTAAACGATGTTGCCAGTCTCCTTCTAACAGAATATTGCAATTATATGTTTCATGACCTTTGTCATTAAACGCCTGCCCTATCCCATACTTTATGATTGGAGCAGTATTAGTAAAGAAAATTCGCATAAATCCACTCCCTTTTCTGCTGTACAATAGATTATTCTCGAACTGGATTTTTTGCTACAATGACAGCATAAAGGGCATCGCATTTAATTGTTGTTTTGAAATATTCTTTTTATTACTTGCCCAGCTGCTAGGCGATTGATTTTTTGATCTATTTCTAACATACTCGCATTACCTCTATTAGAAATATTCTCATTAGGTTTTTTTTGTTGCCTTTCTAATTTTCCCCTTAGGTCCATTATCAGGGTATTGCAAACTTCTACCTCTTTGATCAGAGCCATATTATTGCGCTCAATTTTACTAAGTCCTTGCTTTACCCCATTTAGATTTTTTTCTTGAGAGCGCATTTTATTTCTTAGAGCCGCTTTTTCCCCTTCGACTTCGATTATTTTCGCCTGCAATTCCTGCAATAAGCTCTTGTAGTGTGCTACTTCTTGCTCATTTTTTTGCTCCTCGACACTTACCGTTACCACTCGGTCTTGGGTTACCCGCAGCATTAATTCTATGTTGTAGAACAGTTCCACTTTGTCTTGGCTTAATACTCCATGATAGTCATAGTCGTTAATGGTAACTACCAACTCAGTTCTTTGCTGCAGCCATTCTTGGCTAGAAAACTCGTCCGGTTGAATCCTTTCTCTAATAAGTTCTTCAGAACTTATTAGTTCTAAGCCCATATTATCTTCCAATAAACACAATAGCTGCAGTCTAATTTCCAACTCAATGAAACTACCAATATGTTTTGCCTCTACTGATAAAACCTTGATTTTAGTGTCTTCCAAACTTATGTAGGGTTTGTTTAAGGCTAATTCGAAATTTGAATATACCACATGGGGCCTAATTAGCTCTGCTAGTATTACTGGTGACCATAATCGGCAGATCCGGTTCATCATTTCACCTTCTTTTCCTAATTCTTGTAATTATTATTATGTTTCACTCCATAGTATGTCGGTAAATCCATCCACATTTTATTAGCAAAATTTGTGTTATTACTCTCACGGATTTCCATAAAAAAAAGCTATCTTACTTAAGTAAAATAGCTTTTTTTATTATGTTCTTTTAACTTAGTTAGGTAAGTTGGCTGATGCTATTCTGATCTCAGAATCCTCGGGATCATAAACAAACAACTCAACAGTTTCGGTTAGCACGTCAGCATAGGTGTATGAAACTCTTCGCTCAACTTTGCGTTCATCAATTTTGACTACGAATATATTAGGATAAATCGATTCTAAAACCCCAACCTTTTCTATGATACGGTTTCTTCCCCGGTTAGCCTTTAATCTCACCTTACTGCCCACAAATAACTCAAGATCCTTCTTGATATCAGTTATTGCCCTGGGAGAACTCACAATATCACCTCTTCGTTATTTTATCCTTTTAAGGATATCCTAAATATCTGTACTTGTCAATGAAATAATAGTATATTAAAAAAAGCAATCAGTGTCAATGATAATTTTTTCGATTTTTCCACAATTAAAGCTCCAAAAAGTATCAACAACTCTTATCACTTGCTACCTATCCTGAGAACTGATCTATCAAGTGGATAAATTCATATATTGAGAAGGTTTCCGGACGTCTTTGTCCTATAATATCTACATTATCAAGAATCTTTCCTACTTCAGCTTTATCTTTATTGAAATAGTCACTGCAAATGTTCAATATAGTTTTCCTTCTTCTTTGAAAAGCGAATTTCAGGAAATTTTTCAACGTTTCATGATCTTTGCATTTTAGGCTCTGCTGACGAGGTATTATTTGGATTACTGCCGAATCAACCTGGGGACGCGGAAAAAAACAATTCATGGAAACATTAAATAGGAATTTAACATCGGCATACAAATTAATCATCACCGTAAGCAAACCATACTCTTTGCTGTTTGGTTTTGCTAGAATTCTGGTGGCGACTTCTTTTTGCATCATCAAAGTGGCAACGCGTAAATGAGGGCATTCCTCTAATAGTTTAAAGATGATAGGGGAAGTAATGTGATAGGGAATATTTGCACATACACTGAATGTTTCTATCGGCTCAGTAAAAACCGAATCCATTGTTTTTTCGATATCTACCGTTAAAATATCCTCAATCAACAAATGAAAGTTATCACGATCGGCAAAAATCTCTTCCAGCGTATCTTTTAGCCTCTTATCTATGTCGATCGCTAAAACTCCTAAGCATTTAGAGAGCAAATGCTGAGTCAGGGTGCCCATCCCCGGCCCAATCTCGAGTACGGGTTCATTCGCAGATAAACTTGCTTCTTCTGCAATTTTTTTTAATATATTTTGATCGATTAAAAAATTTTGCCCCAGACTCTTACGCGGTTTAAAATCAATACTTTTCATTATTATATGTAAATCAGAGATTGTTAATTGGCTAGTGCCCACTTTCTCTGGATTAATAGCTTGATCTTTGTCATAACGCTCTTTATTAATACTGTTTCCTCCTCAAAAACAAAGTCTTTGAAATTTATTTGCGAAAAAGATATCTGCTCAACCTAATATTTTTATTACTTAACTATTCCCTATTTAGTTTCCTTCGAGTCTTGGGAAGCCTTTTTGGCACCACTGATGTTCACTGCGTTCACTACTAAGGTAGCTGATTTTTTCTTAGCTGTGATATTAAATGCACGAATCAATCATAATACTAATATAAGGCTAACGGTTTTATCAAAGCAGATACCTTTTTCACTTAAGCATGTGCTATTTAGTTTGTTACATCATGCTTTTTAATTGCTGGGTGATACTGTCAATTTCTTGCTGATAATTTTTAATGGGATTTCCATCTATGATCCCGGTTGCTATACGGTTTATTTGCTTAATAATTTCAGGGTCAGTCGTAACCATAATACTGCTAATTCCAGTTTCGCTTTGCTTTATTTTTTCAGCTACCTTTTGTTCAACTTCTTTGGCTTTTTTATCTTGGCTTTGATTCATATCCAAGGTAATACCTACGATTACATTCATGCCTTTTACTTCATTTTGGCCCTGAGCAGCATTTTCTGAAGTTATATCCATTTCATAAACTACGACCGACGCTTTTTCGACCCCGGCAACGCCTTCAGCTGACTTGGAAATCCTATTAGCAATAATTCTTCTTTCGGGTGCATTATCCTGCAAATCAGAGTTTGGCTGTGCCTGCGGTTGGTTTTCCATCGGTTTTTGTGCACTTTTCTGGCAACCAGCCACATTAATTAGTAATAAACATGCTATACAAACAATCAATAATGCTTTTTTCAAAATCATACCTCCTAATTCTAAAATAACAACTATTTGACTTTGATTGGTCTTTCATAGTTTTAGACATTTAATCCAATTTGAATCAGTAAAAATTTTGCAGACATTCGTTTTAAAAAAGCATTATTTACTCTACCACAAAAAACCCACACCAAAACGTATTAATCGTTTAAGTATGGGCTTCATTATTACTTATTTATTTTTTAGATCAAATTCGTCAAGGCAAAATATATACTTTGACATTGCGTTTGCCCCATTTAACACACTGTCCTCTGTCTTCCATGAATAAGTCTAAACGATTGCCGTATATGCTACCGCCAGTATCAGCAGCTTGAGCATATCCATAACCCTCAATGTACAGTTTAGTCCCTAAGGGAATGACGCTGGGATCAACAGCAACCAGCCCAACTGCGGGCGGTCTCCCTGATGCTGTATTGTTCCCCGTATAAGTATAAGCAGTCGCTAACATATATTTCGCTTCCTTAAAGTCAAATCTTGAACCACCACGGGAGGCGCTCGTAATATTTCCCACGGCAATAACTCTATTAACCGGTTCTTTGATAGTTTTGCTTTCCAAAACTTCCCGATTGACTTCAACATTATCATGGTAAACGACTCTAATCTTGTTTAATGCCAATCCATTACTACCTACAGACAAGGTTTTAGTTAATCCCCGTTCCAATGTCTCATCAACTTTGCGATCTACTTGCAAAGGGATTTCTTGCTGTTCTTCGATTACTTTTTCTATGACTCTCGTCACGATGATTTCTTGTTGGGGAATAATTAGGCTGGCAGGATCAGGGGAGATTAAATCAGATTCATTAAGAATTATCCCACTTAGGGAAACAACTTCACTTACAGTAATTGGCGCAGTGTGAACATTATGACTTAATCCATCGGCTTTGACTATTACATCAATTGCTCTATCAACTTTGATTTCTAAATGCTTAGTAACCTTGGTGTCTAAACTCGGTGTAACTCTATCTGCTTCAGATAATACTACATTTTCACTTGCGAGAACTTGAGCTACTCGCCCTGAAAAGAATACCCTCTTATTAATCGTGTTTCCATCTACGGTGATGCTAACCGGCTTCTGCAAAGCAAAAAACATACTGATTACTAAAAGGATTGCCACCAAGCTCCACAAAATTCTGAAAGAATATTGCTTAAACCAATGTGCAACCATTATATTACCTCCTTTTGCCCAGGTTACCTGCTAGATATGTAAAGCAAATATAACCTAGTTAACATAATACTAGTAAATCTAGCCTAAGTCAAATATCCCTCCTTATTATTGGCGCTGCTTCCAATATTAACTATTTTTCAGGCAGATTTTACTTTATCTTGCTTACAATTTTATACTTATAAACCTAAAATATTTGTTGAAGTGAGGAGGAAAAATATCACTATTTTCCTCGAATCTCACCCCACTTATTTTCAGAAAAAACAAACCATGTAAAAAACGCCTATACTATCAGCATATGATACATGGTTCAAAAATAGATTTTTCTATTTATTAAATAATGATTAATTGATAATCATATTTCCGCCAATCTGTTGCCCATTTTTAATCTATCAATCTAACCTTCACAAGTTGAAAAATTTTATCCCAAAAGTCCTAATCCGGCAATCGCAATACTCGTTGACAATTAGCACTAGTAATGGCGCCAATTTCCTCTAGACTTTTGCGTCGTAATTCAGCTAGTTTGGCGGCTACAGCTATTACTTGAGCCGGTTCATTCCGCTTGCCCCGATTTGGCTCCGGAGTAAGATAAGGGCAATCGGTCTCAATAAGTACTCGGTCCAAAGTTATCCTCGCTGCTACTTCGTGGCTTTTCTTAGCATTTTTGTAAGTTAGGGGTCCGGCAAAAGAAATATAGAAACCTAGCTTCATAAGTTCAATAGCAAAAGGCAAATTACCAGAATAACAATGCATTATCCCCTCATTAATCCCTGCCTTTTCTTGCTTAATTATTTCCAAGACGTCTTGATGAGCATCTCGATCGTGAATAACTATAGGTTTATATAGCTCCTTCGCAAGCTTAATCTGTTCCACGAATGCTTGTTTTTGTTTATCTTGGGGAGATAAATTGCGATAATAGTCTAGTCCCATCTCTCCTATTGCTACAACTTTTGGTTCCTTGGCTAACTCATACAAATCCGCTAAAACTTTGTCATTTAAGGATTTAGCATCATGGGGATGAACTCCCACGACCGCAAAAATATTTTCATATTTCTTAGCTAATGAAACTGCCTCACAAGAAGTCGCATAATCATAACCCACACAAATTATTTTACTAACCTGCGCATTCTGGGCATTCGCAATAACTTTATCCTGATCATTGAGAAATTTGCGATCTTGTAAATGGGCATGCGAATCTATAAACATTTTGATCTCCAAACTTAGTTATTATTTTATTCTGGTCCCCGCATCTAAGCCTGATTGAATCGTTAAAACTTCGAGCTCGTTCTCATCTGAAGCCGCTAAAATCATACCTTGAGAGAGTGTACCTCGCAACTTAGCCGGCTTAAGATTTGCAACTAAAACTACTTTTTTGCCTACTAAGTTTTCCGGTTCGTAATGCTTTGCTATACCAGAAACTACAGTTCTTTCTTCCCCACCAACATCAACTTTTAATATCAATAATTTGTCGGCTTTCTCCATCTTTTCGCAACTAATAACGCGAGCAACTCTTAGATCAACTTTAGCAAAGTCTTCCATGCTTATATACGAATTTTCTTCCTCACTAGTCTGCTGCTCAGCTTTTTTAGCTTGCTTTTCTTTTTTTTCAGCTTGTTGATCCATTTTTTCTTGAGTTTCTTGCGCGGAATTATCTATGCGCGGAAATAGTGCTTGCGCTTTTTTCACTTTTACCCCTGAAATATCTGACCCCCATGGAAAAGCATCTTCCCATTTGATATCCTTGATGCTTGCAAAAACCGCAAGCTGCTCATTGGTTCGCTCTATTAAAGTAGGCATGGCCGGTGATAAAAGAATCACTGCAGTTTTTATAGATGCCACCAAATAATACAATACTGTTCCCAGCCTGCTGTTTTCTTGTTCATCTTTAGCTAACCGCCAAGGCTCATTTTCATCAATATATTTATTGGCTCTAGCGACTAAGCGCTGCACAGCATTCAGATAATTAGCAAAATCAAGTTTTTCTAAGAACAGCGCAGCTTCATCATATGCGATGCCAGCTACCTTCTCCAATTCCTTATCTATATCTAAAATAGTGCCCAGAGAAGGAACGAGCCCTTGAAAATACCTTTCAATCATAGCCACGGTCCTGCTGATTAAATTTCCCAAATCGTTTGCTAAGTCTGAATTAATTCTACTTACCAGCATATCTTCGGAATAATTTCCATCTTGACCAAAGCTCAGTTCTTTTAACAAAAAGTATCTTACGGCATCTACTCCGTATTTATTAGTCAGGATTACTGGATCAACTACATTTCCTTTTGACTTAGACATTTTTCCATCTTCCAGCATTATCCAACCATGGGCACATACTTTTTTAGGTAATGGCAAGTCCAACGCCATAAGCATTGTCGGCCATATAATTGCATGAAAACGAATGATATCCTTTGCCATTAAATGAACATCGGCCGGCCAAAACTCAAATTTCTCCTCATCACTTCCGTATCCGATTGCGCTTAGGTAGTTAATTAAGGCATCAAACCACACGTAAATAACGTGTTTTTCATTAAAAGGAACCGGGATCCCCCAACTAAAAGTTGTTCTAGAGACGCAAAGATCCTCCAAACCGCCCTTAATAAAGTTCAATATCTCATTGCGCCGCGACTCGGGTTGAATAAAATCAGGATTTTTATCAATATGCTCTAATAAACGGGGCGCGTATTTAGCCATATTAAAGAAATAACTTTCCTCTTTTAACAATTCGACTTCGCGTCCACAATCAGGGCATTTCCCCTCATGCAATTGTCTCTTGGTAAAAAAAGTTTCACAAGGTGTACAATACCAGCCCTCATATTCGGAAATGTAAATATCACCTTTTTCAAAAATCTTATTGAATACTTTTTTGACAACTTCTTCATGGCGTGCTTCAGTAGTTCTAATGAAATCATCGTTTGATATATGCATCGTTACCCATAATGCTTTTATATTATCTACAATTTTATTTACATAATCGATAGGTGCTTGTTTATTAGCGCCAGCTGACTTTTCAATTTTCTGTCCGTGTTCATCTGTACCGGTTAAATAAAAAACTCTGTACCCTTGCATTCTTTTGTATCGAGCAATACAATCGGCAGCTACCGTTGTATAGGCATGACCTATATGCAAATTATCACTGGGATAATAAATTGGTGTTGTAATATAATATGACGGTTTATTCGGCACTTCTATTCCTCCTGCTAAATCTTTATCTTAAATATACAATATAAATCCGAATGTTCCAATTTGATATTATATTTCCAATTAATAAAATATTTCATAAATTTTTTATTTCCTGCTTGTCATTCGACTATTTTCGACATATCATACTTATTGTAATACTTATTTTACCGTATTTTTATATATTTATAGGTTTTCATAAAAGATTTTATCCATTAATGTAGTAAATTGTTTGACTATTTATCCCAGCAATGGTATACTTTGTCCATGCTAAAATCAAGGAGGATAACGCAAATGTTGAAGTCAACCGGAGTAGTAAGAAAAGTCGATGAACTTGGACGCATTGTTATTCCCATTGAATTGCGACGCACAATGGGAATAGAGGAAAAGGACGCCTTAGAAATCTATGTCGATAATGAAAAAATCATTCTCAAAAAGTATGAACCGGCATGTATTTTCTGTGGCAATGCTGAGGAGATTAGTAATTATAAAGGAAAGAACCTATGTCGTTTTTGTTTAACTGAGATAGGCAAACAAGTTGTCTAGCTACATAGTTTAATATTTTTCCTCAAAAATATAACTACGGTAAATAAGTGATTTCGAAATCTTATATTCCTGGGCCTTTATTTTAAAGGCTCTTTTTTTTTCCATTCCCTCATCAATAAGTTGTTTTACCTCTTCTAAGACTTGGTCAATGCTAACATTTTCCACTGCTTTGGAGCCGGAGATCACGATACAAATCTCGCCTCTAGGTTCAATTTCCTGAAAATGTCTTAAGAGTTCTTCGCTTTTTCCCCTTATAACCTCTTCATGTATCTTAGTCAGTTCTCTGGCAATCGCAATTTCTCGTTCAGGGCCTAATACTTCTACTATATCTAGCAATGTTTTTTCAAGCCGATGAGGTGATTCATAAATAACAACAGTTCTAGGCTCACTGATAAAGGAAAATAATTCTTCTTTTCTTTTCCCAGATTTGCGCGCTAGGAATCCAGCAAAAATGAAAGTATCACAATCGAAACCAGTAGCTACCAAAGCTGCAGTCACTGCCGATGGACCCGGGATAACAACTACTTTTAAACCCTTTTCCCTAGCCTTGGATACGAGCTTTTGCCCGGGATCTGAAATTCCTGGCATTCCCGCATCACTAACAAGCGCTACTAATTGGCCTTGAACCACTTTATCAATTATCGCTTCTTCTCTTTGCAGTGTACTGTTTTCATGATAACTCATTAGAGGTTTTTTGATATTAAAATGATTTAATAGCTTCAATGTTTGTCTGGTATCTTCGCAGGCAATAACATCTGCTTGCTGCAAAGTACTTATTAACCTGAAACTGGCATCCTCCAAATTACCGATGGGGGTTGCACATATATATAGAGCCCCTGTTTCCATAATTTACTCCCGATTCTGATAATATGATAATATTTCGCTACTATACTCCTTGCCTTCGTATATTATTAGCGGAGCCAGAATTCTATAAGCTTTGCTCTTTTGCCGCTTGCCCGCAGCCATTAGAACTAGCTTGGCCTCCCGGTCATCTTTTGAATGTACCATGCGAATACGCCGAACATTAAGTCGATAGTCCGCTAGTAAATCAAGTGCTTCAATGAATCTTTCAGCAGTTATGATAAAGGAGAATTCTCCCTGCGGTTTCAATAAAAAAGCAGCTGCCTTAATAAAATCAGAAAGCGAAGCCAAGGTCTCATGCCTTGCTCCGCTTATAACTGGGTCATTATTAATTTTACCTGTGCCAAGCTGATAAAATGGCGGATTGCAAACTACTAAATCAGCTGTACCTTGGTCAAATACTTTTTCGATTCTGCGTACATCACCTTGCTTTATGACAACCCTATTCTGAAGCTGATTATATTCAGTACTGCGGCAAGCTTGCGCAAACATATCTTCTTGGTACTCTAATCCAATAACTTTTAAACTCGGTAGTCTGAAGGCTAGAATCATGGCGATAACTCCACAACCACAGCCAAGATCAACAGCTGTTGAAACATCATCAAGTTTTGCAAAATGGGCAAGTAATACGGCATCAATTGAGAAACGATAACCTTTTTGCGATTGGATAATCTTCATCCCTCCGAGAATTAAATCATCTAAGGATTCATCTTTTTGGATGAGACTATTTTCTCCCATTCTCTACTCCTTTTGCAGAAATGCAATACAAAAAAGACATTCTCCTGCGCGCGGCATGCCATAACCTAGATTACATATATGATGGCCATCATTGTATATTCTGCCTATGCTGTCATAGCTTTCCAGTTCAACCTGAGTGATTTTTTTCTCCAGCTGTTTGCTATTAGGGGTTAAGGTTTGATTAGCTATATCGTTTTCTAAACGAATCACTCGGTCTTTTAGATCTCCAACCTCAATCACTAAGTCTCTGATTATTGTTTTCAGTTCTTGCAGATTTTTTGTCATCGGGCTGATCCTCTCGTTCTTTTCCATCGTAAAGCTCCGATTCATATTTTAGGCAACACATTAGCCTTCCGCATATCCCTGAAATTTTTGCTGGATTAAGAGACAAATTCTGCTCTTTGGCCATTTTAATTGAAACGGGCATGAACTCTCCCAGAAAAGAATTACAGCATAATATGCGGCCACAGGTCCCTATCCCACCGACCATCTTAGCTTCATCACGCACCCCTACTTGTCTTAATTCAATCCGGGTTTTGAAAATACTGGCTAACCCTTTAACTAGTTCCCGAAAGTCTACCCTTCCCTCGGCTGTAAAATAAAATATGATTTTTCCCATATCAAAAATGTATTCTACCCCGATTAAGCGCATCGGCAATTTGTGCTCAATAATTTTTTTACGGCAAATCTCTAAGGCTTCACGTTCTTTCTCGAGATTGCTTACATAGTTTTCAGTATCACTTTTTGTCGCTTTGCGAATCACTCTTTTCAAAGGTAATACTAAGCGGTTCTCGGGAACATCCTTCTTTTCCGCAGCGACGGTTCCATATTCTATGCCTCGTATCGTCTCTACGATAACATCTTCACCAATACTAATATCTAATTCCGGACATTCAAAATTATATATTTTCCCTGCAGGTTTAAATCGAACTCCAACAACCCATGGCACATTCAACCCTCCTTATGCTTTTTATTAAATACTTCCCATAACAAAAAAGCTATATTGTTACAGATCATTAATGAGTTAATATTTCTATTCAGATAATTTCTTAATTCAATAATTTTGGGCAGCAAATGCATCAAATTACTGACTGCTTCGCTATCAAAATCCGGCCAAAGTTTAGCATGCTCTGGTCTTAATAATAATTCTATTTTGCTATTGTTCCCAAAAATACATAAATCCCTGATTATTAAAACCATAAATTCGGATAACTCTTCCGCTTCTTTATCCATTTGACTGGCAACATTAAAGATATCTTCCTTATTACCGTTGATTAGTTTTTGGATACAATCAAAAGCCGATTGCCACAATCTGGTGATTTCGTTTTCATCATCCGATAATAAAAGCGCTTTGCCCAAGCTTCCCTGAGCAACCTTCACTGCCAGATCTGCCTGCTTATCATTTACTCCCCTAATAATAAGCTGCTCTTTAATTAGATTGTCAGAAATCGGAGGAAATCTAATCATTTGGCATCTTGAACTAATAGTTTCAAGTAAATTATTCTCATCAGCCACCAGTATTAGGCAAGCATAAACTGGAGGCTCTTCCAGAGTTTTAAGAATCGCATTTGCTGCCTCTAAACTCAACAAATGGGCATCCCTTATTATTACAATTCGATGCGCGGCTCGGTAAGGATTGTATGCCAACCATGGCTCCAAGTCTTTTGTTATTCTGTCCTTTGCTATCAAGCTCTTATTTGATTCTCTCTCAATAATAAGCATATCCGGATGAGCATTATTTGCAAGTAAAACCTGAGCTTGGCTATCATGCCCTAAAATAATCTTTTCCGCTAAAGCCTTAGCCACTAAAAACTTTCCCACCCCTTTAGGCCCCAAAAAAAGATAGGCATGACTCATTTGTCCGCTTACGGCAACACTATGCAAGAATGCTATGAGTTTTTCCTGCCCGATAATTTTTTCAAATGGATTCATAAAAATTCCTTGATATTTGTTTAATACTTAGGCCATTAAATCAACCAACATTCCTCTAATTTTATCTAGTGTATCTAATATATCCATGGGGTCACGCCTTTGCTTCATAAAATCGTCGATTAAACTCTCAATTTCCCGGTCAATCACATCAATAGTGATAAGCATAGTTCTTCCTCGTCTATTTCTACCGCGTTCGTGATTAATTGAATATGCTCGGTTTATTGCCTCCGCCAAAAAGTTTTTTACCAGCTTTTTATACTGCATCAGCTTATTTATCGAGAGCGCCTGGTTTAATTGCGAGCTGATCTTATCGATCTCTTTTAATAATTCTTGCATCCGCAGGTGGTTATCAGCATGTCTTTTTTGGATTAACTCCTGTTCAAACGAAACCGCTGCACCTTGCCTAACTGCGGTGTTTTGAGGCCTCGCAATTGATCCATATTTTTCTAAATTCTTGTTGCTTCGGTCGATTTTCATTAGTTTCTCCTTGCATGCGCTAAGCAATAGGAATAGTATTACAATATTTTCATCAGTATTTCAATGACCTCTTTTTCCACTATGCCCGCTTCATTGTCAGCATCGACTATCACAATTCGATCCGGGTTTTGCTCTGCCAGCTTTAAATATCCCGCTCTTACTCGTTTTTGAAATTCAAGGCCTTCATTCTCCAAACGATCGCTCGCTTGCTCTTTTCTACGCATCAATGCTACCGAAGGCTCAATATCCAATAAAATAGTACACTTGGGTAAAGTCCCATCAGAACAAAACGCATTGAGGCTGTTCAAAAAATCAAGATTTATCCCTCTCCCATAACCTTGATAAGCAATGGTTGAATCTAAATAACGATCGGCCAGAATCGTGATCCCGCTATCAAGCGCAGGTTTTATGATTTCTTGCACCAATTGGATGCGAGCGGCAGAATATAACAACGCTTCAGTTTTGGGCATTAATTCCATATTTTTGGAGTCTAGTAATAATGCTCGGATCATTTCCGAAATCTTTGTTCCCCCTGGCTCCCTGACCGCAATTGCTTTCATGTTCTGTTTGGCAAAAAAATCAATTATACTTTTAATTATCGTGGTTTTACCAGATCCGTCTATGCCTTCGAAACTGATAAGGGTTCCTTTTTTTTTCATATAGTAATCCTCAATTTTCGATTATGAGAATATTTTCTAAATCACTGTCGTTTCCTGAATGGCTTTTTATCTTTTGATCTTTTAAAAACATAAGATAGTCTCTTATAGGTTCTGTTATCAATTCTCCAGGCAAAAGGCATGGAATACCGGGCGGATATACTGCAATCATTTCCCCGGATACCTGTCCTAAAGATTCACTCAAGGCAATCATGGTCTTTGCCCGTTCCCACGCCTGCCTGGGGCTTAATATCACAATTGGCTGCTGGGGCAATAAATACTCAATAGGCGTTTGTCTTTTTCCTTGATATTTGTTCGTTAAAGAAAAAAGGGCTTGAAAAAGCGCCTCCCAATCATCACGCCCATGAAACATCGACATCATTGCCAAAAGCACCCGCTGATCATAAAGCTCAAAGTCTATTCCATGACTTCTATTTAATAAGGCAGCTGCTTGATATCCTGATAGAGTAATCCCCGACAAAACTATTACTAACTTTAAAGGATCAAAGCCACAAACCTCAGGCAATAGCTCAAATTCATCACCAATTACCGTAATTCCAGGTAAAGCATTAATTCTTGCGCGATATTCTAGCGCCAATAATCTTGCTTTTTCTAAAAGCTCCTCGCCTTTAGTATATAGCAATGCTCGCGCACAATCTATAGATGCTAATATTGGATAAGATGGACTGGTGGTTGTAAGTAAACTTAAGGCATTCTTAAGCCGCTCAGGGTCTATGTAATTATTGGTAATATGAAGACCGGCTCCTTGGTTTAATACGGGCCAGGTTTTATGAAATCCCTGCACGCATCCGGCGATAGAAAAACTTAAAGCCGCGGGTGGGTAAAGAGGATGAAATCCAAAATGGGCTCCATGGGCTTCATCAATTATCAGCGGATCCAACTTATCATTGCCTCCGAACTTGTCCAAGTCCAGAGCAATCCCATAATAGTTCGGATTAACTAAGAAAGTAGCTTGAGCCTGGGGATGATCCTTTTTTAGGCTGATAAAATCTTGCAGAGATATTCCCCAGTTTAATCCTGAGTCCCTGTCAAACTTAGCTGGAATGTAAACCGGCCAGGCCCCGGATAATACTAACCCGCTATAGAATGAACGGTGAGCATTCCGGGGAATTATTACTTCTCCTCCCGGGTTGCTTAAACCTAAAAAAAAGCTTTGTATTCCGCTGCTAGCACCGTTCACCAAAAAAAAACTTTCATTTGCTCCGACCGCTTCCGCGAGCAATTGTCTCGCTTCTGCAATAATAGTTGCCGGCAAATGAAAATCATCTAAGCCCATTATTTCTGTTAAGTCAAAATTAGCTAAATCTTTAAATTCCCGGGGTAAGCCTTCCCCTCCAATGTGTCCTGGCATATGGAAGCGGTGATGCTCATTGGCACAATGAGCTTGCAATGCTTCATATATAGGAGTGCGCTGCTGCGAAAATTTCGACAAAGCTGAGGTCATTGTTTACTCCAAGAAAAAAATTTGCGCTACCAATTGGTAGGCTAATATTTTAGTGCCAGTGTCGATATAACTCTTTTAGCCTGTCTATAAGTTTATCATATTTGGGTTCACCAATCTCAGCAGTCACAATTTCCCACTCGCATTTTTTGCAAATGAAGGTCTTCTTAATTATTATTCCACTATTAATCCCCCCAGGAGGAACGTTCTTACAAAAGCTACAGTAGGGCAATAAACATCCTTTTGATATCTCTTCTTTCAAATTAGTAGCGTTATAATCCACTTGCTATACTACCTTTCCAATGAAGTGCAACTATTAGCATAAGAATTATTTGCATCCTCATCTCCCTGTTACTTATAT
Source organism: Syntrophomonadaceae bacterium (assembly GCA_031553935.1). Taxonomy (GTDB): domain Bacteria; phylum Bacillota; class Syntrophomonadia; order Syntrophomonadales; family Syntrophomonadaceae; genus JAISDD01. The sequence goes on along the minus strand of JAVBKS010000003.1, from coordinate 50,678 downwards.
AGATTATGCACATTTTGCACAGCAGGTTAAACGTAGTATAGAGCAAGTTTTTCCATTTCATGCCCTGTTATTATGGATTTGTTTCCACTTATACTATTTTGCTCGTCCATGCTGCCTCAGTATCAATAATTGTCCTGCTAATGCAAAGAGAAAAACGATCCAGGCAATACTCCACTTCATTAACATGCCAACTAGTAAAAAAACTGCGACTGCACTGATCCAAAGAGCACCAGATGAAAATCCGAACCTCTCATCGTATTCCTGCGTCCAACGAAGTTGCTGTTCCCTCACCCATGGTTTATAGCGATCTTTTTCGCTCAATAGCAAATAGCATAACAAAGTCAAGGCGGGCAACAGAAATACCAAGCATATCCCTAACACTGAAACGGCATTAGCCTGCAATAGCATAAATTTGTATTCAACAATACTGTTCCATGGTAAATCTCCCCACTTCACGCCGTTAAAAATAACCAAGGCACTTAAGAAGAAGCCGGTTAATATCAGTCCACCACTTAGGCTATAAAGCAGCGCTCGCTTTGGCTTCATGGCATAACTGGATATAGTTTCCTGAGTTAGACCTAAGTAAATAAACGCACATCCAGGAGGCAAAATAAACACCATTAAAGTTGACATGGATTCTTTGATCCCGCCGGTATGAAAACCAACGATCATTGCGGTTATGATGCCGAACAGGGCTATAACTCCCGCGACTGTGTATCCTATTACATGAGTTCTGTCCAGAGGCTTTCTGTTAAAATACAGTTCGCCAATGAGTTCTTTGTGCTTTTGTTTACTAATGCTATTGGCTGCTTCACTAATATCGCCAAGTTCTTTGAGCGCAATTTCCACAGCTTTTTCATATTTCATACCTTTGTCAACCAATTCGCTGACCCGCTCCTGTAAATTAATGGCAATTTCCTCTTTTAGATCTTTTAACTCAGAGCTATCTTCATAATCCACGAACAATTCTTCAACTGCACTAAGTAATCTATTATCCATCTTGACACCTCCATTACTCGAAAAAACTCTCTAGAATTCGATTAGTAAAAATCCAATCCGCACGATTTTTCTGAAATTGTTGTTCTCCGTTTGGGGTTATTCTATAATACTTGCGCCTGCCACCTTGGGTCTCGTCTCCCCAATAAGAAATAATAGCTCCATCTTGTTCCAATCTGCGAAAGGCAGCATATAGAGTAGCTTCCTTTAATTCAAATTTTTTTTCAGTTTTTGACAAAATAGTTTTGTAGATTTCATAACCATAGCTGTCTGCCCGACGTAAAACACTTAAGATGATCGTGTCGGTATGTCCTCGCAACAAATCTGATGAAACCTTGCCTTGCATAAATTCACCTCCACAAATACATAATAAGTCATATTACTATGTCTGTCAATGTAATTTGTCTGGCCAAGTATTTCCTTGAATCCGTCCCTTAACTGAGATTGAAAAACCATTGGTTACAATTTGCATGCATAGGGGAAGACTATTAGATTTCCTCTAAAGCCACTAAGGCTAAAGGGTCGAAATAGCTTCCCGAGCCTTTTTTTAATTCGGCTAAAGCCGAAGCATGATCGATAAAAACGTCTTCTTCCTGCGGGGATAAAAACCTGAGGGCATCATAAAAGTCTGCTAAAGCAACAATGCGAGCTAATTGCGGAATATCATTATGTTTTAGGCCGTGGGGTCCACTGCCGTCATAATGTTCATGGTGGTATAGAATTATTTCCCTTATATTCTTGAAGCACTCTTCATCTGGGAATAATTCTGCACCCTTAACCGTGTGCTCAATTATTCCTGCTGTACTTTCTCCACAACTGGATTCACTTGCCAATTCTGCCTCTCGACCGATGTCATGGAGATAAGCTCCCCAGAATAAGTCTTGGCATTCGTCTGCAGTTAGTCTAAGCTTTGTGCCTAGCAATAGTGCTAATTCAGCAACCCTTTCAGAATGCCCGCTAAATGTCTCATCCTTTTGTTCCCATGCTGAAGCCATAACTTTGAATATCCGTTCCTTGCCGGCACTTTCTTTGGCATTTAGGTAATCATTTCCTCTTATTACCGCTGCCAGCATCATTATGTGCTCAATTCGTTTATCGTAGAGCTTTTTCAAGGAAGGAACCCCATAAAAATTAGTTAGAAAAATAATGCTATCCAGCTTCTCATCAGTATACAATGGCCAACCGGCAAAGTTTTTAGTATCTGCATCTAATTGTTTGAAATATTCAGGCTGCTGACTCCGCTCGGCCAAGAAAGGGCTTTTGGTCTGCTGAATTATTTCGCAGCTGCTTTCCCATTTTTTGCTTTGATTATCTTCCCCAATCAAAATGACATGATAGTCTTTATAGTGGCCAACCCTTGAAATCTTTTGGGCTAAGTATTCATTGAAATCGTTCCGGTTTTTTTGCATTAAAATGCTTCTTAATCCGATAAACATCTGCTCGTTCTCCTGGAGCTGCTGCAATCGGTTACTGCTCAAGGCAATAAAAAAACCCAGGCCAGTTCCCATAGCTAAGAATAGGAGTGCCATAATAAAACTGGGAATCAAATCCGTGAGGATCAATGACGCTATAAGACATGAGCAAAAAATACCTATCAGTAAAATCCTATTAGACATACGTAATCTTCGCCTTTCCATCGAATAGTTTATTTTGTGAGTAAAAGCATAAATATATTATACTCTTAGTTCATTGATATAAAGCAGCGAATTATTAATCAACACTGCACTATTTGTTTAGTCGATTTAGGTTTTGGTATACTGGTTATAATTAATTAGAGTTCAATTAGAAAGGAAGATAATGTGAGTAATAACCCTATTGTAACTATGACTATGGATTCTAAGTCCGTAATTAAAGTTGAGCTATATCCAGAAATCGCGCCTAATACGGTTAATAATTTTATATCTCTGATAAACAAAAGCTATTACACCGATATAATTTTTCACCGCGTTATTCCTGGATTCATGATTCAAGGCGGCTGCCCTGAAGGTAGCGGTATGGGCGGTCCAGGCTATAGTATCCCTGGTGAATTTAACAGCAATGGTTTTACTAATAATCTCAAACATGAGCGCGGGATCATTTCTATGGCTCGCACCTTTGATCCTAATTCGGCTGGATCACAGTTTTTCATCATGACTGATGATGCCCCTCATTTAAATGGAGAATACGCAGCTTTTGGCAAAGTTATTGACGGCCTAGATGTTGTTGATGAAATCGTCTATGCAACTAGAGATTGCAGTGATAGGCCCTATAACGAACAAAAGATCCTCTTCATGACAGTTGAAACCTTCGGTGTTACTTATCCTGAGGTTATCAAGAGTTAAGGCACCTTTATACTCACGGTTTGGGTCGGATAAGCTGGAAATAAACTGATCGCAGTATTATCATCATGTCCTTTTATACTCAACATATCTGTGACAGTTTTTTCAGCTAATTCCCGAGTATTGTTATTTTGACTTAAGTGAGCCAAAATTATTTGCAAATGACTTTTCTTAGCAACCCTGCTTAAAAACTCACCAGCATCTTGATTAGATAAATGACCACGGGGTCCAGCTATCCGCTTTTTTAAATAGGGGGGATACGGGCCGTATCTAAGCATTTGCGGGTCGAAATTACTTTCCATAACTATTGCATCGGCATGGGCAGCATGTTGAAGCAAATATTGGTTGACTTGTCCTAAATCTGTCATTACAACCGCTTTCTTTTCTTGATATAAGAATATGTAACCAACCGGGTCGGCGGCATCGTGGGACACTTTGAAAAATCTCACTTTTAGTGGTCCAATTCTCAGTGGTCTTTCGAGAATGTAGCGGCATTCTTCTGGAATGCTCTCTCGGCAATAAAGATTTTGCCAGGTATTGTGCCGCGTTACCACCGGTATTTTGTATTTCTTCAATAAGACTTCCAGCCCTTTGACATGATCGTTGTGTTCGTGAGTTATTAAAACTGCTGCCAAATCTGCAGGTGTAAGCCCGAGTCCTGCTAAACCTCCAGTTATAGCCCGGGTGCTAATCCCGGCATCTATTAGAACATTTACCTCTCCGGCTTGTAACAGAATGGAATTACCAGTACTTCCGCTGGCCAGAACATGTATTTGCATGGTTTTCTCCAATATAAGTTATTATTGCTTCTTGGACAAAAGGTTTTTATATAATGAATCATAGGCTTTAATTTCCGCATCTAGCAAAAAATGCTCCGCAACTAAATGTGCAGCCGCATCCCCCATTTCTAGGCGCCGATTCTCGTTTGCAATATAATACTCAATAGCCTCGCATAACTGCTCGGTATCATTGATATATAGACCTTGCCGTCCATGGGTGATAATGTTGAGATTTCCAGGAACCGCTGTCAAAATACAAGGAATGCCAAGGCTCATTGCTTCTAATGCCGCCTGAGGCTGTCCCTCGGTATGGGAACAATTTAAAACCACCTTGCCCATTTGAAATATACTTTTCATATAATGGTGATCAACTTCGCCAATATATTTAATATAATTTCTGGTTTTAAGCTTCTCAATAATTCTTTCCGCATAATCTTCTTGAATCGGGGCTCCGATAATTAATAAACGAAGCTCTTTGTACTTTTCCTGTAAAACATCTACAGCATTAATCGCCATATCAATGTTTTTAATCGTCCGTAATCCGCTGGGCAGTAAAATTACAAAATCAGATGGGGAAAAAGCTTCATCGACAAGTATCGATTTCCCGTTCTCCAATTCTACGCCTTGGGGAATAATATGAGTCTTGGCAGTCAGATTTTGGTCAACTTCTGCAATAAGGTTAACATAAGCGGAATTAAAAACCACGATGGCATGGGCTGCTTGTAGAGTACTATAAATCAAATCATTGTTTTGCCTCGTGTGCATGATCCTGCCCAAATCAGTTCCCGTCATGGTTAACAGAAAAGGCAAGGAGCTTATTTCCGGCATATTTGCCCTAAAACTCCCCATATACCCTGCGTGCAATCCATGCCATAGACAGTACTTGCCCTCTGCTAAATTTTCCTTTATTTCTTTTACGGTTCCACTTTCATCCAGAGAAATATTATCAATTTGCCATCCCATTTTCTGCAAACCCCTGCATAGGCGAGCAGCGGTTAGAGTGTTTCCTCTTTGTTGTTTGCCAAACGGTGATAACAATAAAATGCTTTTCCCTTTGTTTACCAAACTACTTTGGTCTTCAAAACTTGAAAACACTCACAATACTCTCCTTTGCCGGTCATTACCCCCCGATATCGATTTAATCCTTGCACCGCTTCATCTAATGCCATCAGTTTTAGCTGGGATACATGCTCCTTTAAAGCTTCCATTTTCAAAGACATCACCCGGCTGATATCTTCTACCCAGCCAATTTTGTCAAGCGGCTGCCAAACTTCATATGCAAGGATATTCTCAATGATCCAAGGATCACCTGCCGAGTCTTGAAAGTTTCTGGTCTCTGCACGTCGGCAAGCTTCCCAAACCAATTCAAATGTTTTGGTGTGATCCGGAACCAAATCACTTTGATGCGGTAAATAAACTATATCCGGCCTTTGTGATCTTATAATACTGGTCAAACTTATCAGTTCTTTTTGTCCATAGGTTATATATCCATCTGGCAGGCGCAAAAATACTAAGTCATTTACTCCTAAAATATTAGCTGCAGCTCGGGCTTCTTCCTCGCGAGTCTTTAAGAGATTCTTTTTTTCAATATCTAAGCCCCCAGCCTCACCAGAAGTCATATAAACAATAGATACTTGATAACCAGCTGCAACCCGGCGCGCAATGCTGCCTCCGCAGCCTATAATATCATCATCAGGATGGGGCGCGAAAACTAGTACTCTTTTCATTGGTCCTCCAAAAAATTTTGTCTTTGCAATTATTATATCAAGAGTTTCAAAAATTACTTGCAAATTATTATACTTCCTTCTCTGCCGACAAAATCATTCATATGAATGCCGATTATTTACGATATCAACAATACTAATAATTATTAAAGGAGCAGCGCATGAAGCTTTTCATTCTTACCGGTCCAACTTTTGCAGGGGTTACAACTTTGGCTGAATATATTGTATTAAAAAATAGCGACATGTTACTCCCGGTTGTATCATTTACAACCAGGAAGCAACTTTCTCAGGAGGTTTATGGACGGGAATACTATTTTATTAATGATGAGCAATATCTGCAGTTGAAAATACATGGAGATATCAAGCAAGAAGCTAATTACCTCGACCGCCGTTATGGGCTGACTAAACAAGAGCTGAATCGCTTCAAAGAAAGCGGGAAACATGGCGTTGCCGCAATGGGAATGCCAGGCGTTCAGGCAATGCGCCGTTTTCTTGGTGAAGAAAATATTGTCAGCCTTTTTATCTACCGGGATTTATCAATTATAAGATCTACCTTATTAGAAATGGGCCTGCCAACAGACGAGATCAGTAAACGCTACGAGCTCGCCAAAAAGGAGATGCAAACCATTGCCTGCGCTGATTACGTAGTATATAATGTTGGCAGCCTGGATGAAGCTTACAATGATATAATGAAGATAATTTTTCAAGTTATCAATGCGAAAAAAGAAGAAGCGTTTTTACCTGGAGAGATATACAATGACTATTTAGGTGAAAACTATGAAACACTTGAGCTAGTCAAAGATTATTACTCATGGCAGCCTATGATGATAAGCAGGAATTTGGATCAAAATGTTAAAGTAGTACAAAAACTAAGTGCTTTCAAAGCTGAAATGACTAAGCATAAAGATGATTGATTGATCCGCGCTAGTGTAGAAGGGGGAGGTTAATATGATTACTATTTCTCAGGAAAAATGTAATGTCTGCGGTCTCTGTGTTCAGGATTGCGTAACGCATGCCTTAACTGCAAATGATGACCATATTGGCATAAATAATGCGCTATGTTTTGAGTGTAGCCATTGCTTAGCCATTTGCCCCACTGCAGCGATCACCCTAGTAAACTATGATCCCCTGGAGATTATCCCTTATGAGCGCAACAGTTTTGACATTAACCATGGCAATTTGCAAAATTTCATAAAGTTTCGCCGGAGTATCAGGTCTTACACTAATAAGCCGGTATCCCCGGAAGTAATTGCGGAATTAATTGAAGCTGCTCGTTACAGTCCTACCGCAGGCAATCAACAACCCTTGCGGTATATTGTAGCCGATAATCCAGATGCTGTTGCAGAGCTTACCAAAACAGCTATTAATGCTTTAGAAAAGCTAATTAATGATCATGAAGGCTCCAAAACCCTAGCGCAGAAGAACTCCGGGGTCGATTATCTTGCCGGGGTAAAGAGAATCTGCGCGAACTACTTAAATCATGGAATCGATGGTTTATTTTATAGTGCTCCCGCAATTATTGCCGTTGCCGGTCCATTGACAGCTATCTTAGATGCAGGTATCGCTTCAGCCAGTATAGCTTTATTATCTAATGCCATGGGATTAGGCAACTGCTTTATCGGCTTTTTTAGCGCTGCGGTCGATGCCGATGTGAGACTAAGAGATTATATCGGTTTGAAATCTCATGAGCGTATCTTATCAACATTAGCTATTGGCTATCCCACCTATAAGTATCAACGAACAGTTAATCGTAAACCCGCAAAGGTAACCAGGCTTTAGTTTAAACATATGAGTCATATTCTCTTCAGTTTTCCCTTTAGCAACTAACTATTTTTCGGCAGAACTTAAAATCAAGGCTGGGTGCTATAGCCACCCAGCCCTTTTGGCCTCGAAAGTCAGTTCATCACGGAAATCAGGGTGAGCGATTTTAATTAGTGCCCTCGCTCTAGCCGGTAAATTTAACAAGCGCAGATTTGCAACTCCATATTCCGTAACTATGTACTGAACATCATTGCGTGAAGTAGAAACTATGGTGCCATACGGTAATGCCGGCATAATACGAGATTTTCGTTCTTTGTTCTCATCTATGTAAGTCGAATTGAACGCCAAAATAGCTTTTCCCCCTTGAGAAAGATAAGAACCCAAGACAAAATTAACCTGGCCTCCGGTACCGCTGTATTGTCTAAAACCTATCGATTCAGATGCTACTTGCCCAGTTAGGTCTATCATTAATGCATTGTTAATCGAAACGAGATTGTCGTTACGCCCAATAATACGGGGATCATTATTGTAATCTATCGGATTAAAGAAGAAATCATGATTGTGATCAACGAATTCCCAAAGCTTACGATCGCCGACGCAAAAGGCGGAGACCACTTTCCCTGTACAATAATTCTTTTTCGTGTTGTTGATTACACCTAGTTTCATAAGTTCCATGATGGAGTTGTTAACCAACTCAGTATGTACTCCTAAGTCCTTCTTTCCATCCAAAAAGTAACCTATGGCAAACGCAAGCCCGCCAAGTCCAATCTGGATAGTATCGCCGTCATTAACCATTTCCGCAATGTACTTAGCAATTATTTTATCCTCATTAGTTATTGGTGGCTCTTTGATCTCTGTGACCGGTGTATTTGATTCAATAATATAGTCAACCTCTGAAACATGAATTTTTAGTGCTTCACTAACCAACCAAGGCATTTGGGGATTGACTTCGACGATAACATGCTCTGCATCTGCAATAATACTAGGAGATATAACATTCCCGAAACAAGATCTATTCATATAACCATTTTCATCCGGAGGCGCACATATAAATGCCGCCACATTAGGGCGGTTGTATTCGAGCCACCTAGGCAATTGGCTTAAATGAATAGGTGTAAATGTAGCGGTGTTCCATTGCAAGCATTGACGTTCTGCCGGACCCAAAAACGCCGTTTCAACATGCAGGTTATCTTTGTAGGACGGTTTCATAAAATCATGTACATCCAAAGCCAGGGCAGTGCAAACTTTGATTCCTTGTAGATTCAAGACCTCTTTATTGAAGGCATGAACGAAGTCTTTGGGAACATTGTATCCCCCTGACAGAGTTAAAACATCATGGTTTTTTATGAGCTTAACCGCATCTTCAGCTGTGATCAGCTTAGAATTATAATCATCTTTCCAGTCAGGATATCGGGCTCTTTTTACCTCTAATTTGTCAACTGTCATTACTTTATCCTTTCGGAACAAACCTCCCTTAAGCAAAGATAATACTATTTTACTTGCTACGAGCGTTATGCATTAATAGCGGTCGATATAGACAAATTTTTCGTCTATATTTTGAATAGAAATAATATAATAACATCTTAACAAAGTTGTCTATGCAATCCAATATGTTTGTTCATTCATAATATTTATGCCTTGCATAATTAATTGACGGCGTCAATATTACTTTGCTAAGATTTATTCATTCGAACAATTTAGGTTTTCTAACTAATGGATTGCGCTTAAGCAGCGTTCTCTACTCAGTTATTATGGTTACATTTATTAGGAGGTTGATGGCAGCATGGTTAAACAGTATGATTCCAGCCGATGTTTTCTCTGCGGAAGAGATAATGAACGAGGAATGCGCTTAACCTGGTATTCCGATTTTGATAAGCAAATCGTTTGGACTGAAGCCGTAATTGAGCAATGCTACAATAATGGAACCGGAACCTTTACCCATGGTGGAATTGTGACCGCTCTATTAGATGAGACTGCAGGCAGAGCCATGATATTAGAAGAAAAGGAAGACTTTTATCGCAAAGTCTTTTTCGTAACTAGTGAATTAACCGTAAAATTCTTGCGGCCGACTCCGCTTGAGACTCCGCTCAAGGTCTTCGGCTGGGTTGAAGAAAGTGGGGAAAAAGGTTACAAAACCGGGGCTAGAATTGAGTTAGCTGATGGAACCATAACCGCTTCTGCCATTGCCAATATGGCAAAACTCCCCCAAAAAACTGTAGATAAAATGAAGCTGTCAAACATTCTTTTATACGATTAATTAAACGGCAAATATTCTAAATATTTTGCGATCAAAATTTAAATAGATCTGACATATTATTATATTAGTACCGTTTTTTTTCATCAGTACGTGTTCCTTGGTTAAGTTGACTAGTTTTAACATATAGATTAGAATAAAAATCTAAGCGGGAGTAGCTCAGCGGTAGAGCACCGGCTTCCCAAGCCGGGTGTCGAGGGTTCGAACCCCTTTTCCCGCTCCAGTGTATCGCTTTAATGCAAACTTAACAAGGGGAAGGGGTTTAAGAATGTTAAGAGATACAAATAGAAAACATATTATTACTATTGTTAAGCCAACTTTAATTAGGAGTTTTGATAGTACGAATTGTCGCGAATGCGCAACATCATGTCAATCAGCATGTAAAACTTCTTGCACTGTCGGCAACCAGGCTTGTCGCAATCAATAGTTAAATAATGGGATATTGCCCATTATTTTTGTTTTGGGAGTAAGAGGAGATTTTCCATGCTTAAATTGCATGACTACAATTTTGCTGCCCATATTCATTTGTTTGAATATGGAGATAGGTTCATTCTTCTTGATGTTAATAGCGGCTCGATTCATCTACTCGATGAAATCAGTAAATTTTTTATAGAAAGAATCATCAATGAGGGTTGGCCTTTTGAGTATGAAAGCTTAAATCTGCCATATGATCAAAGGCAAATTAACGAAACCTTAGACGAAATCGAAGATGCCTATGACTCAGGCAGCCTGTTTACTGAACCGCTGCCAATTGAAATTGATTATTCGCAAATGGCAATTAAGTCTCTATGCTTAAATGTTGCTCATGCCTGCAATATGCGCTGCCATTATTGTTTTGCCAGCCAAGGTTCTTACGGGGATAAGGTAGCTTTAATGCCATCCTTTACTGCTCGTGATGCCTTGGACTTTTTAGTTGCCCAAAGTGGAGATGTAAGAAACTTAGAAATTGATTTTTTTGGCGGTGAACCTTTACTTAATATGGATGTCGTAAAACAAACCGTGGTTTATGGACGCCATAAGGAAAAAGAAACCGGCAAAAAGCTTAATTTTACTATGACGACCAATGGTCTGTTGTTAAATGATGATATAATGGATTTTTTAATCGCGCAAGATATTAGCGTTGTTCTTAGCCTTGATGGACGGCAAATTACAAATGATGCTAAGCGTGTATTACACGATGGATCTGGCAGTTACGAAACCATTGTTCCAAATTTTCAACAATTAGTACGAAAAGAACCGGCAAGCTATTATATTCGCGGTACCTTTACAAGAGATAATCTTGATTTCAGTTCCGATCTTGAACATATGATCAGTTTAGGATTTACCAACCTTTCATTAGAACCCGCCATAGGCCAAAACGATTTCTCAATCACCAAAGAGGACCTTTCTAGTGTAGTTGCTGAATATAATAGACTAACGAACGTTTTGTTGAAACACTATCATGCAGGTTTAGATATTAATTTCTTTCATTATAATTTGGACTTGCAAAATGGACCTTGTTTAGCAAAGAGAAATACTGGCTGCGGAGCTGGCATAGAATACGTCTCGATTACTCCAAATGGTGATATTTATCCCTGCCACCAATTTGTGGGGCACTCGGATTTTATCATGGGGAATATCAACGAGCGCTATTTCGATCAAAAAGCGAAAAATCAATTCGCCAAGAATAACTTGACAAATAAGCCCGAATGCAGACAATGCTGGGCAAGATTCTATTGTGGGGGCGGTTGTCATGCCAATAATTATTTCAGTAATGGTGACCTGCAATCTCCCGCAACAGTAACTTGTACCATGCATCGAACCAGAATAGAGCAAGCAATATTCTTAGATATCGAGAAAAAATTGGCATCAAATAATATTTCTTTGTCGAATTAGCAGGATTTTGCCAAACTATTATGGAATTTTATAGATATAAAGACCTATAAAAAAAATAATTGCGGAGATTTTATATGATTAATAGAATTAAAGTCAGGATTGAACACTATATTAACCTCTATAAGGAACAGCGATTGTTCCGAGTATTTAGTATAAGCGCAGGCTTAACATTTGCCCTCCTATTTATTTGGGCCTTCATTATTAGAACTCCAGGGTATGCTGTTTATGTAAACGGTAACATTGAGTTTTATGTGGAAGACTATTCTGATTTTTCCCAAGCTTACAACCAAATAGTTGCGAACCAAACACAGGCTACTGATAAATCAATGAATTTGCATGATAATTTGGAAGTTAAACCCATCCTTGCACCGCGGGGACTCATAATCCCTCAAGAGGGTGTTTCCTTAGCTCTTCAGCAAAGTCTCAGTTTTAAGACCAAAGCTTTTGCCATCATAGTAAATGATCAGCCGGTAACTTATGTTGAGACTGAAGAAATTGCAAATGCCTTACTTAACCGACTAAAAGATGATTATTCGAAAACCGTCACTGGAGAAAAGCTATTATCGGTTAACTTCAACGAAAATATTACTGTTAAACCAGAAAATGTCTTTGTTGATCAGATTTCCAGCGAACTGGATGCTTTTAGGTTAGTAACAACCGGAACCGATTCGCCTGAGGTCTATACCATAGTCGATGGCGACAATCTGTGGGCAATCGCAAGGCGCAATGATCTCTATGTAAAAGATATCGTGCAGGCGAATAATTTAACTACCGATGCCCTAGAGATCGGGCAGCAGTTAGTGCTTGTCAAGTCAAAACCATACATTAATGTTGCTGCTGTAGTTGAAGGCGAAAAGACGGAAGAAATTCCGTATGACGTAAAAGTTATTAATGATCCAAATTCTAACAGCATCAAGGTTACCCAAGAAGGACAACCAGGTGAACGCCATGTTGTATATCAAGAAGTATTGCTTAATGGGCAGGTTGAAAGCCAAACCATTCTATCTGAGACCATATTGAAAGCCGCCATTGATAAAATAATGATAAAAGGCAATGCCTTACAGGTTGCTTCTCGTAGCTCCACCAGCTCAAGATATGTTTCCGGTAGCTCGGTTAAAGGCTCTGGTAATTTGGATTGGCCAGTCTCTGGAACTTTAACCCAATACTTTCGCGGAGGGCATAATGCTATTGATATAGCTACCGCAATCGGTACCCCGATCCGTGCAGCTGACGCTGGAACCGTTGTATTTGCCGGTTGGCAAGGCGGTTATGGAAACTTTTTAATCATTGACCACGGCAATGGAATGATTACTAGATATGGTCATTGCCAAACTATCAAAGTTGATGTCGGCGACACCGTCTCCAAAGGCCAAGTTGTGGCAACCCTAGGTTCAACTGGTCGAAGCACCGGACCTCATGTTCATTTTGAAGTTATTTCCGGAGGATCATTTATCAACCCCCTCAATGCTTTAAAATAGTAAAAAACGTACCCTTGGCCAATAATATGGTCAGGGGTATTAACATTTTTATTACTAAGAAGGTGGATAGTAAGCGATGCAAATCTATGATGTTATTATTATCGGCAGTGGCCCTGCCGGTCTTTCTGCTTCCATATACACTGGACGTGCCCAGCTGAAAACTCTAATACTGGAAGGCAATATTTTAGGAGGCAACACTGCCTTAACCGATCAAATTGACAATTATCCCGGATTCCCTTTCGGCATAAATGGTGATGAGTTAATTGATAATATGTGGCGCCAAGCAGAACGCTTCGGAGCTGAGTTAAAGTATGAAATGGTGGAGCGCCTAGAAAATTTGGATGAGCAGCTCAAAACCGTAGTGACTACTCAAGCTTCTTACCAAGCGAGAACAATTATTATTGCCGTTGGCGTTAAGCGTCGGGAGCTTGGAATCGCTAATGAACCCGATTATATTGGTCGGGGTTTATCTTATTGCGCAACTTGCGATGGTGCTTTTTTTAAAGGAGCAACGGTTGCCGTTGTCGGAGGCGGCGAGTCCGCTGTCAAAGAGGCACTATACCTTGCCAGTATTGCTTCCAAAGTCTATCTCATCCATTGGTTGGATGAGTTTCAAGCCAATCCCAGCGCTCTGGATAAAATGACAGAAGAGCCCAAGATTGTGCCCCTGACTAACAAAACTATAAAATCAGCACACGGTGAAGGCATACTAAATAAATTAGTAATTGAAGACACAATTTCGAAACAGCAGCAAGAGTTAGAAGTCGAGGGATTGTTTGTTAGCATAGGAATGGTTGCGGCGGCTGATTTTCTCGAGGGCATTTTGGAGTTAGAAGATGGATATATTGTTACAAATAATGATTTAGAAACAGCTAAACCAGGAATTTTTGCTGCCGGTGACATACGAATAAAAAAAGCCCGCCAAGTTGCAACTGCGGTTGGTGATGGAGCAATAGCAGGGATAATGGTAACTGAGTATTTAAAGTAGTTATAACCACAATTTGTTACATCTCAAAACAGTTTTAGCATAGTATAATAGCCTCAAGGGGAGGGGTGCAACTATGCTTGACTTGAAAGAATTATGCAATCTAAAGCCTTCGGTTTTTATTATATGTTCTCTTTTAGTTCTGTTTGCATTTTACCTGATTGAAAATAGCCATGCTATTATGCGCTTTTTAATTGGCCAAGAAACTAGACTGAGTACCGTCTCTTTTATGGAGATAAAAACCGAAAACTACGACATTAAATATACAGGACATGATTTACAAACGATATCTATGATTGCCGAAACTTCTGAAAAAGCCTATTACAGTGTCGCCGGTTTTTTCGACTCTTGGCCGGATAACGAGCGCATTACTATGATTGTTTATCCTGACCAAGAAAGTTTGGGCAAAAGTTTCGGGTGGGGACATGATGCCTCTACTATGGGAGTATATTGGGGAGGTACCATACGCATTTTATCTCCAACTTACTATATTAAAGAAAAATCTAATCAGGACTTTTGGCAAAAGGGTCCTATGGTACATGAACTGACTCATTATTGGATTGACACTATAACTGCCGGAAACTATCCCCGCTGGTGGACTGAGGGTGTCGCTCAATATGTGGAGCGTGAGCAAACCGGCTTTGTTTTCTCTAATCCTTTTGCCCAGAATGGTGATTATAATTACTACTCTGTAACTGAACTGGATAAGAATTTTGATAAACTGGACTCGCAAATTGCTTATTGGGAGTCTTTGCAAATAATTGATTATTTGGTGACTAATTACGGCGAAAACTCATTATTCATCATTTTGGATGAATTGAGTCAAAACAAAGATATTAAATATGCCATAGAAAAAGTAACCCAGGTAGACTATTTTACTTTCCAAACGCAGGTTAACGAATATTTTGAGAATTTGGGCGAGAGGTGTACATTTTGAAGGATTTTTTGATCATAGAAGGCGGACGTTCTTTACAAGGACAGGTTAAGATTAGCGGTGCTAAGAATGCTGGGTTGATATTAATGGCTGCCAGCGTTATGGCTGAAGGTGAAACTATTTTGGATAATTTACCGAATATCCAAGACGTATCAGTAATGATTGAATTACTCAACGATATCGGCGTAAAAACACGCTGGAATGAGGATAAGAGTCTTTCAATATGTCCACCCTCTGGGCCAATCAAAATCGAAACCTCTTATGAACTCTCAAAACGATTACGCGCATCCAACTTGTTACTAGGCAGCATTTTAGGCCGCATGAACGAATCACGAATTTCGATGCCCGGAGGCTGCGATATCGGCTCTCGCCCTATGGATCTTCATATTAAAGGCTTGCAGGCATTGGGCGTAGAGGTTGAAATTGAACACGGTTTTATATATGCAAAATCCAAATCAACTAAAGGATCTCGGGTTTATTTAGATTTCCCCAGTGTCGGCGCAACTGAAAACATTATGATGGTTGCTACTAAAACTCCAGGCCTGACCATTATCGAGAACGCGGCCAAAGAGCCTGAAATCGTTGATCTTGCTAACTTTCTTAATTCAATGGGAGCAAAAATCCGCGGAACCGGGACTGATTTAATTAAAATTGAAGGGGTCACTGAATTAAAACCAATCCGTTATGCCATTATACCTGATCGCATTGAAGCCGGTACTTTTATGACTGCAGCCAGCATCTCAAGAGGCGAGGTCTTAGTTGAGAACATTATCCCTACCCATCTTTATCCCATTGTTGCAAAACTGCAAGAAACCGGCGCAATAATTGAAGAACGGGAAAGCGCCCTATTAGTGCGCGGTCAAGCTAAGATACTGCCTGTCGATGTCAAGACATTACCCTATCCAGGTTATCCCACTGATATGCAATCTCCAATGATGGCTTTGTTAACACTGTCGCAGGGCTCCAGCATGATCGTGGAAAACGTTTTCGAAAATCGTTTTCAGATTGTTGATGAGTTAAATCGAATGGGAGCAAATATCAAAGTTGAGGGACACACGGCTATAATCAAGGGTGTTAAAGCTCTCAGCGGAGCAAAAGTCAAAGCTACCGACCTACGTGCTGGCGCTGCTTTAGTTATCGCAGCTATTGCTGCAAAGGGTGAAACCGAGATTGAAAATGCCTGTCATATCTTTAGAGGTTATGAGGATATAGTGGAAAAACTCTCTTCTTTAGGAGCCAAAGTAAGTGCAAGGTAATTCGAATACCTTATTTCGTCTACGCTCAGCACTATAAATTTTCTGACTGTTTGTTTATTCAATATAGATAGTTTTGCTGGTCTCATGCCACTTAATTTCGTGTCCAGCAGCTTCCAATACCTCACGTAGTGGTATATAGGTTCTTCCTTCAATGATTTGAGCAGCGCTGTCGATCGATTTTTCGATGCCATTGGCAATAATAACCTTCTTGCCTAATGGCAAATCTACTCTGAAATAAGCATCAGAAATTGTTATTAATTGACTTTCCCCATCATAGTTAACTGTGGCACCCAAATTTTCGAATACTTTTCTTATCGGCAGCATGGTACGGTTATTATTATCAATAAAAGGAACTCCATAGCCGTCTTCTTTGGAAAAAACCACTTCACGCTTATTAATGATAATGCTTATGTGATTCTCTAATTCTATTGCTGAAAAACTTGCTGTTCTCTTAACTATATCATCGATCATTGTTAGAACACTATATTGATCGTTGGTATCTTCATTGATATCAAATAGCATAACGCCTCCGGCCTGGCGCAAAGCTATTAACGTTTTCTCTCTTAGGGTATTTATTCCATTATAATATGACTCTAAAGGTGTGGTAGGCGCATAATCATCATAGGCATAATCACTATTAAGGGCTACCAAATCCCGGTATTGTTTCCAGCTAGGCCGAGCATAAAGCGGCATACCTAGAATTATTTTCTCCGTAGGCACTCCCCTTTTAATCCAATACTCAACCGAAGTTTGTGCAAACCATAAGGGGCTATGTTCAGCTTCGCTTAAATCATAAGCCATGACCGAAATATTATCAAAATTACTGATGAGATTAAGATTCATTAGTTGTGATATTTCTGGCCCTTGATCTGGTGACCAGGCTCCATATAAAACCGCATTGAATTCTTTATTAATTCTGTCTAATTCAAACCTAAACTCGCTGACCAGCTTTTCGTAATCACCAATTGTTACTGGGGTTGGGTGCTCCCAATTTAGTTCAAGACCATCAAGCTCATATTCCTCTAGTAAGCGGCAAGTATTGTATACGAGTATGTTCCTGGTTTCATCCTGGGCAGCTAGTTTTTCAAAATTCCCAACCAGAGGTTCTCCTTTGTATGACCATCCTCCCAGCGCGATAAGTACTTTGGCACCATCTTGATGGGCTTTGGTTACTACATCCCTTAATTGTTCCGGTTTTTCTAAAGGTACTAATGTCCCATCAGCATTAGGGATTAAGAATGCATAAATAACATGGGTCAGCTTATCTGTAGCTAATTTTTCAACCGGCTCGTTAAATAGATCCCCAGAATAATAACCAACCACCTTAAAATTACGCTCATTAGCTTCATTGTTCTCTGCTGCTTCGCTCAGTTGGGTGTTGCTGATAAGGATCATTAATGCTGCTACGATTAGCGCAATTATGGCTTTTCCTCTGCCTGCGGCAACAAAATCTAATCTTTTCATAATAATTCCCACTTTTATGATGTTGAATATTGTTCCTTCGTATTTATTATTAAGAATACTATCTTTTCTTTTTAAGCTTTCATTCTCGAAGTATTAATTGCCACTAGTTTTCTGAATTTTCCCCCAGGTATCCCGCAAAGAAACAATACGGTTAAAAACTAACCTATCTTGTTCAGGTCTCGGGGAATCTAAATGAAAATATCCCTGGCGCAAGAACTGATAGTTAGACCCAGGGGATGCCAACTTAATGCTAGGTTCCAATTTAACCTGCGGTAATATCACTCTGGATTCAGGGTTAATGCCGTCTTTTAGGTTACCTTCAATATCACGATCTGGGTTCTCGGTCGTGAAAAGGTGGTCAAATAGCCTGACTTCGGCATCGATGGCATAATCCGCTGCTACCCAATGCAATGTCCCCTTAACTTTACGAGCACTGTTAGGTCCGCCGCTTTTGGATTCAGGATCATAGGTACAGTGAATTTCCGTTATTGTGCCCGCCTCGTCTTTAATGACATTTTCACATTTAATGATATAGGCACTTTTTAGCCTGACTTCACCACCCGGCTTCAAACGGAAAAATTTCTTCGGAGGTTCTTCCATAAAATCTTCTTGCTCGATAAATAACTCTCTCGCAAACGGAACCGTGCGGGTTCCCATTTCAGGGTTTTCCGGATTATTTTCGGTTTCCAACCACTCAACTCTATCCGGTTCATAATTGGTGATAATGATCTTAACCGGTTGCAGTACCGCCATTACTCGAGCTACCTTGGCATTTAGATCTTCGCGGATACAATGCTCAAGCAAGGCAATATCAACCATACTATTTCTTTTGGCTACACCTATCCGTTCACAAAAATCGCGTATGGCTTCCGGTGTATAACCCCGCCTTCGCAAACCTGAAATAGTAGGCATGCGCGGATCATCCCAGCCGTCTACTATCCCCTCTTCAACCAATGCTCTTAGTTTTCTTTTACTCATTACCGTATAAGTAAGATTAAGGCGGGCAAACTCGATTTGCTGCGGTCTGCATGCTGCCTGGACCGGATAACTTGTGATCGGCACAGCATCTAGCACCCAATCATATAATGGCCGATGATCTTCGAATTCCAGCGTGCATATGGAGTGAGTGATGTTTTCAAAGGCATCGGACAAAGGGTGTGCATAATCATACATAGGATAAATGCACCAATCATCTCCAGTACGGTGATGTTCTGCTTTCAGTATCCTATAGAGTACCGGATCACGCATGTTAATATTGGCTGCCGCCATATTAATCTTAGCTCTTAGCACTCGACTGCCATCTTCAAATTTTCCGGCCCTCATGTCAGCAAAAAGCAGCAGATTTTCCTCAGGGCTTCGCTCTCTAAAGGGGCTTTCTTGTCCTGGTTCCGTCAAAGTGCCTCTAGTATCTCTGATCTGTTGGGGGCTAAGATCGCAAACATAAGCCTTACCTTCTCTAATTAACTGCTGCGCATATTGATAGAGGAATTCGAAATAATCAGAAGCAAAATATAGGCGGTCGTCCCAAGTAAAGCCTAACCATTTTACGTCTTCTTTTATTGACTCCACAAATTCTACTTCTTCTTTGCTTGGATTGGTGTCATCAAAGCGCAGATTACATATGCCTTGGTTTTTTATCGCTAATCCAAAATTAAGGCAGATTGATTTGGCATGTCCAATGTGCAAATAACCATTCGGTTCGGGCGGAAATCTCGTGTGCACCTGCCCGCCATTTTTCTGATTCAGAATGTCTTCATTTATTATCGCTTGTATGAAGTTGGTATTAGTATCAATATCAATTATTTCTTTTTTTTCTTCGTTATTATTCAAAATATCGCCCCCCTGTCCATCAGTGCCCAAATATAAAGAAATTATACCTTGCTAGGAAAATAGATGCAAATAGTCCCCATAACCTTCATTTTCTAAATCTTCAAGCGGAATAAACCTTAAAGCCGCTGAATTTATACAGTATCTTTGCCCTTGCGGCTTAGGCCCGTCAGAAAAAACATGCCCTAAATGCGAAGATGAATCGCTGCCCTTCACTTCTGTTCGCATCATACCCAGACTCAAATCCGGTTGAAGCATGATTATTCCTGCTCTGATTGGCTGAGTAAAACTAGGCCACCCGCTCCCGGAATCATATTTATCAAGAGAGCTGAAAAGCGGCGTCCCGGTTACAATATCAACATATATTCCTGGACGCTTTTCATTCCAATATTGGTTTTTAAACGCAGGCTCAGTTCCTTGATTTTGGGTAACATCGTACTGCAGAGGCGTTAACCGCCGGCGCAATTCAATAACTTCCTCCTGCCAATGCTTTTTAAGAAAATCTTCACGACCAGATGCATTTTTATATATCTGGTAGCGTAACGGTTGCTTTAAGTAGTAATCCTGATGCTCTTCTTCAGCTGTATAAAATGGAGCTGCCGGCAGGATTGGAGTTAGAATTGGGCTAGCAAAGCGGGCACTTGCTTCCAGGGCACTTTTTGATTCCATGGCATCTATTTTCTGCTCGTCATCATGGTAGAATATCGCACTCTGATATGATAATCCTCGGTCGGCAAACTGTCCTCCACTATCAGTAGGATCAATTGAAGCCCAAAATACCTCTAGTATTTTGCGGTAACTGATTACTTCGGGATCAAATATTATTTGGACCGCCTCGTGATGTCCGGTTTTTCCTAAACAGACTTGGGCATAACTTGGATTTTCTGTGTCTCCTCCGGTATAACCAACCTTTACTGATATTACTCCCGCAAGCCTTTTAAAAGGCTCCACCATGCACCAAAAGCACCCTCCAGCAAAGGTTGCATAAGCCGTTTGCTTTTGCTCTTCCACTTATATTCCCCCTTAATAATAACCATATATAGTAGAAATGCACTATTACAATCGGTAATATTCCTAAATCTAATGATGATAAGGTTCATTTTTTATTATTTTAAAACTGCGGTATATTTGTTCTGTTAAAATCAGTACTGCCATCTGATGCGGAAGCGTTAACGGTGAAAAAGAAAATACCAAGTTCGCCCGTTTTTTTAGGCTTTCAGCTATTCCCGCTGCAGAACCCACCACCCAATTAATGCGAGGTTTGCCACTTAACAGCAAGTCTTGCATCCTCAATGCTAAATCTTCAGAACTAAGCATCCTCCCCTGACGATCTAAAACGATCAGCACTTCTTCCGGCTTAACCAGATTTAGAATCCGCTGGGCTTCCTTTTCCAGAATCCCTTCAATTTGAGCGGGGCTAGCATTGGGCGGCCATTTTTCATCATAACCCTCCACGATCTCTATACTGATAAAAGGACGCAGCCGCTTGAGGTACTCTCTTATTCCCTCAACATAGAAAGGCTCCCTTATTTTGCTGGCACTGATTATTCTAAATCTCATTATTACTCCTCATTTGAATATTTATTAAAAATATATCAAGACTCAATTCGGGATCATTAACTGCGCCGGTAATAAGCCAAAAAAGAGTCCTGTTATCATTATGTAAACAAACGAAAACCCACGACTTAAGCGGTTAATACGCCTCAGCCATGGGTTTTAGATTGCAATTACTCAGCTTCGGTTGTTTCTGTTTCTTGGGTATTGTCAGCTGTGGTTTCATCAGTGGTAGTAGTCTCAGTTTCGGTAGCTGTATTTTCAGTTACCAGCTCAGGAGTTACTTCTACCACAACTTTTTCTATAGTCAAGCTGATCGCTTTTTTCTCTGCATCAGATGCGCAGACAATTTTTACATCATCTTTGGTAAAAATCATGCTGGTTTCAGTTGATAATTCTAGATCCTTTGTAAAACCAGCTGCAGTTAAAACATCATAATATGGTTGCAGTTTAGCAGTCACAGCTTCAGTAGTAGGAATGCTAAGTGCTAAAGCTTCAGTATTGGTAACCACTGTATATTCTTCAGCTTTTAGTTCTGCAAATTTTACGAAATTCAAAACAGTTGGGAAGTTACTGAAAAACTCACCGCTGAAATCATCAGGTGTTACTGCAACTGGTTCAGGTGTAACCGCTTTTTGGGATATGGTAATAGTGCGTGTGGCCTCATCCCATTTAATATCTAGGTTTACAGATTCAACTAAAAATCTCATCGGTACTAAGGTGCGGTCGGAAACAATCTTTGCCGCGACATCCAATGTCACTTCTTTGTCATTTACGGTAGCGGTTTTACTGCCAATAGTCATGATAATATTATATGTATCATTCTTCGCAGTAACTTTTTGAGCAGCAGGATCGAATTCTAAGCTAAGTCCTAAGGTCTCTAGAATTGCTCTGGCAGGTACTAAGGTGTATCCGTTTTCGATGATCGGTGGTTGGTCAAACTTGATTTCGCTTTCATTAAAGAAAACCTTGATAGCGTCATCACCTAATACCGGCGCTGCCCATACGCATATCCCTAATATGACGGTCAGCAATACAACAGATAATTTTTTCATTAATTTCTCCTCCTATAAATCTTTCTCAAATATCATTATACCCGACTTTTATCGCCACATCAAACTTTGTAATTTTTGGTCGAACTTGGTTTTTTATCCTGCAACAACCTTTCCGCAGACTTGCCACGAAAATTCCAATTTTGAAGAATATTATCTTTGCCGCAACCATTTTTGTGCTGTCAATGTATACCGGTATATTTTTCTGTATTCATCATGAGAACTTCCAAGTATTATTTAGCATATTAGCGTTTTTTGAAGATTGAGGCTATTATTCCCGCCTCATATCAGTTGCTTTTTCTAGCTTAGGCTTGGTAGTAATATTTATTTCATTTATATATAATTAACAAATAAAAATCCATTGACGCTAAGGATAATAAGGATTTGACTAGCAAAACTATTATTGACTATGCTCGCAAAGAAAATATTGAAGCTATGAAGAACCTATGGCGTGATATCCCCGGTATTGGTATCAGCTCAAGCGATGATACCCCGGCTCTGGAGATTTTTCTTGATCGGAACCCAACGACTAGTTTTGTATTAGTAGCTGGTGATCAGATTATTGGAACTGTGCTTGGAGGATATGATGGCAGGCGAGGTTATATATATCACTTAGCTATTGCCGCTGCTTTTCGCAGACAGAACCTAGGCAAACAGCTTTTAGATCGTGCCCTGTCTGAACTTAGGAAACTAGGAGCTTCCAAGATTCACTTATTGGTATATGCCGATAATCATGGAGCGATTGCATTTTATGAAAAACTCAATTGGCAGAAGCGGGATGATGTTTTTATCTTTTCCTGGGAACCGGAAAATTTTATTTAACACCCTCCCTTAATAAAACTCTAATAAAAAAGGAAGGTTTGTAACATGAAGAAAGATCGAATAATTATTATGGGTGCAGCTGGACGCGACTTCCACAACTTTAATACCTATTTCCGCGATAACTCTGCTTACGAAGTTGTTGCTTTCACAGCAGCAACACAGATTCCGGATATAGATAACCGAGTTTATCCGCCAGTCTTAGCAGGCAAACTATATCCGCAGGGTATTCCTATCCACGCTGAAAGTGAACTGCCGGAATTAATCAAGCAATTACAAGCTGACCAAGTTGTCTTCGCTTATAGTGATGTTTCGCATGAATATGTGATGAATAAGGCCTCCTTAGTGTCAGCATGTGGCGCCGATTATAGAATCATGGGTCCTAACAACACCATGATTAAATCAAGCCGCAAAGTTGTGGCAATAACAGCTGTGCGCACCGGATCAGGCAAGAGTCAGACCACTCGATATGTTGCTGAGCTCTTGACTAAAGCCGGCCAAAAAGTTGCAGTTATTCGTCACCCTATGCCGTATGGTAATTTAGAGGATCAAATCTGTATGCGTTTTGCTAGTTTTGAAGATCTGGACACATTTAACTGCACCATTGAAGAACGTGAAGAATTCGAACCACACATTGCCAATGGTATGGTTGTCTATGCTGGTATTGATTATGAGTTGATCTTGCGCCAAGCAGAACAAGAAGCTGATGTCATTTTATGGGATGGCGGTAACAATGACATTCCTTTTTATAAACCCGACTTACACATCGTAGTCGTCGATCCCCATCGACCCGGACATGAAACAAAATTTCATCCCGGAGAAACTAATCTGCGCATGGCCGATTTAGCTATCATCAATAAAATTGATTCCGCTGATCCTGCCAATATCGCTCTAGTAAAACAAGCAGTCATTGATAATAATCCTAACGCTACCATAATTATGGCTAATTCACCTATTACGGTTGAAGAACCTGAATCGGTAAAGGGTAAGCGGGTATTAGTTATTGAAGACGGCCCAACTCTTACTCATGGACATATGGCTTATGGAGCGGGAGTAATTGCAGCCCGTAATTTAGGAGCTAGCGAACTTATTGATCCTAGGCCTTATGCGGTTGGCAGTATTAAAGATACTTTCAATAAATACTCTCATGTCTCTGAACTACTTCCAGCAATGGGTTATGGAGCTATCCAGATCAAGGAAATGGAACAGACAATAAATTCAACCCCTGCTGATTTAGTTATTATAGGAACTCCTATCGATTTGCGACGCATAATGAAAATCGAAAAACCAGCCGTCCGTGTCCGCTACGATTTAGAAGAAGCAGAACTGCCAAAATTGGCTGACATTCTTAAAAAGATTATTTAACACCATCAATATTTATTTATCTTATTTTTCAGGCCGCTACCAAAAAGTAGTGGCCTTAGACTTTCTTTAAAGACTAGATCTGTCACCCTTCGAGAACAACTGCAATATCTGCGCCAAAAAATTATACTTGCGTCAATTCCTTATTTTTTGACTAATAAAAGGATTACTGTTCATTTCAACCAGTGCTAACCAAGCAGTTGCACCTATATGAGCGCGATTAAAGAAATAAGTCGGCCTTTCATCACCTATATTTCGCCGCCCGGAATCCAAATAGTCTATGCTAGCTGCCGGTAACATTCCACTGCTCAGCTTTGCTTGCTGCAAAGCTGAGCTTAATTCTGCTTGCGTCTCCTCGGGTTCAACCTCAATTAATGCCAAGGCCATTTGCGCGGTTCCCGACCACCATATCCCCTTAAGATCAGTGTCAGAGCAGCTGTATCCCACTTGCGCGCGCAGGTGTTCTCGCACAAAGTGCAGAGCCTTTTCTTTCTGCCCTTGGTATTCAACAGGCAGAATTAAAGCCGCTAAGCTGTTAGAATCTAAAAGTACACTGTCGGAAGTCCTTGCCACTCCTAACCCAGGCAAAAAGCAACTTTGCTCAGGATCGTATTGCTGCAATATAAAACTCTCCGCGCTTTGAGCTGCAGTCAAATATTGTTCCTTCTCCTGTGCGATTATCCCTGGTAAAGAGGCAACTCGCTTAAAGGCCGCCATTATTTCCAGATTGTACTGCGTGCTTTTCGCTTCTAATAATTTCTGCCCTTGCTCCCAGCCTCCGAAGCCACTATAGAAACCAGCTGTATTCTCATCGCGAAATTGTAAAGCAAATTTTGCCAACTGCTTTGCCGTCACCGCATAATCTGTTTGCTCCGGATAGTTCTCTGCAGCTTCACATAAAGCTAAAATAGCCCAAGCAATACTGGTCAAATCACTCGAAACCATATAATAATCCTCATGCCAGCGTTGCGTAGTAAACAGATAAAAGCTGGGTAAAACCGCATAAGTTTTACGCTGACCTGAATACCACCCCGGAAAATTATTTAATGTCCCGCTTTGGTAGGCATTGCGGATACGTCCGTCAGAAAAATAGCGGTCGTATTTGGCTGCAAAAACTAATCCTTGAGCAATTTGGGAGGCTCTTTCTTTTTGTCCGCCGCGAAATAATGCGATGCAGGCAAGGGCATTATCATTTACGAAAGCTGCATTATTGATGACATAGTCTTCACGCGCGGTAGGCACTGGACTATAACTAGCCAACATCAACTTTTCGGGGGGAGTATTGACGGAAAAATACACTTCATCAACAAGAAATTCAATTTGCTCCTGTTCTTTATTATGGTCTGCCTGGGCAATCCAACCAAATCCGCAACTGATGCGCTTAAGATCATACCCGTTTAATTTTAGAGTATACTGCTTCCATTCTGTAGATAAAGTAATAATGCCGGTGCTGATTTTCGGTGCTGAATCGGCAAAAGGTTCTTGTGGTCCCAATTCATTATGCCCTAAACCAGAACAAAAAAACTCAACTTTTTCTCCCCCATTCTGCCCGCGGGCATAAAAAACTAAGGCTTGGGCACCGGTTAAATCCATACCGGCATCCACTTCGCCCAAGTTCAAGATCGGTTCAAATTCGCCCGGGCCTAGGGCCCCATTTAGAAAAAGAAATCCACCCCACTTCTGCTGCTTAAAATTTATCGCTGTATGTATAGAAGTCGTGCCGCTATAAGCAACGGTAGCGTACTCCTGTAGAAGAATCGGCTTTATACCGTACTCTCCTCTCCAGGTACGTTGGGTAAAATGATTCCAACCATCAGCATAATCACGATAAACATATATGCGATTATCAAAAGAGCTAATCTCGTTTACTAGGGCTGTCAATGCCGGCAAAGCCTGCTCTTTACTTGCTTTTTTTGGTTCAGCCTGGCAGCCGCAAGAAATAACTATTAATATCATTAGTAATATACTACAGATCGTTCGCTGCAAAGGTTTGCCTCCTAATTTTTGCTTACCGGTGTCGTTCAGGTTTTAGGGAGTATTTGCCAAAGTTTTATGTATAACAGTAAAACCATCAATGTTTGTGGTCTTGGTCTCATTATTTTCCCAACCATGGTTTAATACTATCAGGTTTTTTAATGGTATATCTGACAAAACTATATTGTTTTCTTCCTCTATCTGTCCTTGATGAATTGCTAATGTTTTCAGCTTGAGACAATTGCTAAGCGGAGAATAATCGCTGATATTGTTAAAGCTAATGTCCAGTGCAATAAGCTCGGGAAATCTTTGCAACTCTTCTATTTTGGTTATGAAATTGTAATTCATGCTTATATCCAAGGCTTGCAACCTTCGACTATTAATCTTATCTAAATCGGCAAAACGTGTACTGCTTAGTTCTAAAACATTCAGCTTATCCAATTGAATAAGAAAGGAATAATCTTTTATGATCACATTATTTATTTGCAGGTTCTCTAATTGCCGTAGTTTCCCTAAAACTGCATAATCTGCAGATTTCGTCGATCTCAAAAGTAAAGTTTGAAGATTACTAAGCTTTTCAAGTACGCTTAAATCACGCACTTGGGTATAAGAAAGATCCAGGGAATTAAGCGCATTAAGCGTAGCTAACGGAGCTATGTTGATAAGCGGGTTATAAGAAATATCAAGCGTTTGTAATGTGGGCATCGTCTGCAAAGGTGCCAGCGACATGATCTCATTATGAGAAATATTTAATTTCTCCAGCTCCAAGCCTGATAAAACCGGGATGTTGACGATATGCAATCCACTTAATGTCAGTTCTTTAAGATTGGGAAAATGCCTTAGTTCATCCCAATCAGTAAAATAAGTATTTTGATCTACTAATAAGGTTGAAGGCAATGTCAATAATTGAAAACTTTCAATTATTCTCGGTTCAATTAAAGATGGCCGGGCTCCTTCACTAGCAATGGCCAATTTTGTAACCTTACTAAGGTTCTCCTCTGTTAAAGGGGCAGAATCGCTTAAACTTAAACTCTTGCGAGCTGCCCTAATAAGCAAATCCGATTGCAAAGAAACTACGCCTAGTTCATTTGAGTTAGCCATCAATGCTTGGTCCTGAACGTGATTTGCCGTAATCGATACTACCCATAATGGTAAACCCCAAATCATAAAAACAGCTAGAACAATAGCAATTGCCGCTTGGTTAAAAAGCTTCTTGCTTAGTGGAGGATTAATAATCTTATTTAATGCTTTAGAAAGCTTTTTTGTGCTGGCATAGCGCTTTTCTGGGGATAGTTGAATACACTTCGCAATTATTTCGCTTAGTTCTGAGGGAACTGCTTCTAGGTCGCACGCGTTAGAATCAGTCTCGCCAGTGCACATATAGAGCATCAGTTTGCCTAAAGCAAAAATATCGGTACGAAAATCGGTTTTCGTAAAACCAAATTGCTCAGGAGCAGCGAAAGCAACACTTCCAACATACACCGTATCAAAATTCTTAGTCTTGTTCTCCAGGCGCGAGATGCCAAAATCTATCAAACCAATTTCACCTTGGTTTAATAGGACAATATTTTGAGGCTTAATATCACGATAAATAACAGCTGGTTTCTGTTGATGCAAGTAAGCTATAATGTCGCATAGTTTCAAAGTAATCTCTAGAAGTTTTTCTATCCCCAGCAATCCCGTCTCATCTAAGTACTTATCCAGGGTAATTCCGCTAAGATATGAGCGCAACAAATATTCGCGGCCGCAATCATCTTTTTCATACCATAGTGCTTTGGGGATTCCGGGATGACTCAACTTTTCCAGTATTTCATATTCACGCTTAACATTGTCTGGACTCTGAGGCAGGGAGATTTTTAGAACAGCCTTTTTCTTCGTCATTTTGTCACGTACAAGGTACACCAAACGAGTTTCTTTGTTCGCCAAGCAAGAAAGAAACTCGTATTCTTGTTCAATACTTTGAGGCAAAAAGTCCGGCTGCGGGCATGCAAACTGGGACATAAATTCTTCCTTCTGATTCAATACTGTCCCCCCTATTAATTCATCCCTCTAGTATCTTGGGTTTCTCACAAGGTAAACTCTTCTAAATCAAAGAGTAATTCATTTAGTTTCGCTACCCCGAGCCTTTTGCCCAGCGCAAAAATAATAATTGCGTCGCGGCGATTTTTAGCATATAGTTCGTTAAGATTTGCTATTCGCAATAAGAATTGGCATTCTTCAAGGCTCATTTGCATTGCTACTGCAATTGATAACAGCTTATCACGCGATGGATTCTTGACTCCGGCAAATATTTGGTAAGCATAGACTTCACTAAGCTGTGAAGCTTTTATTATGGTTGATTTCTTAAGACCTCGGGTTTTTATTATTTCTTCCAAATAATCTTTAACCGAGATATTGGTAAAACAATCTGCATAGTTTTGGGTAAACTCCTCAATCGTACTTGTTTGTTTCAGTGCATGCAAAATATCAATGGTCAAATATTTCTCTTTATTGGCATTAGCATTTTTTTCACTATTAAACGGTTTTTTAGATTTCATCGCCAA
The DNA here is from genome assembly GCA_031553935.1 of Syntrophomonadaceae bacterium. Lineage (GTDB taxonomy): Bacteria > Bacillota > Syntrophomonadia > Syntrophomonadales > Syntrophomonadaceae > JAISDD01. Next base: position 21,723 of record JAVBKS010000003.1, on the reverse strand, counting down.
GCCTCTATTTCTTGCTAGTCTCTATATTTATCACCATATATTAGCTTCATATTAGTATCACCTATTTTGCATAATTAAGAAAGTACAAAACTTGATGGAGAAAGTCCCATGATTTTCCACTATGCTGGCAGCATAGTACACTTTCTGCCCTATCCCTTATAATAAGGAAATACTTTATTGCGAATCAAAGGAGGTAAAATATGAATCAGAAGTCAATCCCTTTAATCATTGTGCTTGCTCTCTTTTTCGGAGGGTTTCTTCTCTTAGGAACTCAATCAGCTTATGCTGAAAGTGGCGATGAATTCGTTTTCAATGCAGCCAGTGGTACAATCACCAAGTATAATGGCAGCGAGGCTAATCTTACAATTCCCCAAACCATCGGCGGGGTTACAGTTAAAGCTATCGGACAACAAGCATTTCAAGGCAATACTGCATTACTGACTGTTAATATGCCCGCTACGGTTAATTCTATTGGCAGTCATGCTTTCGCCCAATGCACGAATCTTACTACAATTAATATACCTACTGGAGTTACGGCAATAGCTAACAGCACTTTTTATAAATGTAACTCTTTAGCCCACATAAATATCCCGGACACAGTGATATCGATTGGCGACTGGGCTTTAGCTGACTGTGGCTCCCTTATGAGCTTAACTTTCCCCAAAAGTGTTACTTCCATTAATAGCACAGCTTTTAATGGCCGCAGCAGCCAATTGACCTGGTATGTAGCGGAAGCTTCTGCAGCTCATCTCTATGCTCAAAAAAACAATATTAATTTCGTGCTTATTACTTTCCCCTGGGCTGAGCTAGATAGTATTCTAGTTACTCTGACCTCTGAACAAATAGCGTCACTAGATGCCGCTTACTCAACTTGGAGTGCCATCACACCTGCAGAAATGTTCGTTCTATTCGAGGACTTATATACACCTGAGGTGCAGCACCGGTTGGGAATTAACAGCAATGCTTACATGGCCTTACATGATATCGCTAAGATAAGAATTTATGACGAAACGAATCGCGATTCTCAATTAAACGATTATGTAAGCCAATACTTAAGTAGCTTTAATAGTATATTAGGAACTGAAATAAGCCATTCTCAACTATGTGAGCTAATTATCGACGAGTTTACTAAAATGGTAGCATTATTAAAGGATGATGGCTTTCCGCAAAACAAAATAAATTCAGCAGAAGCTCTAAAAGATTTTGGCCTTAGTGCTTTTAATAAGGTAATAGCCCAAGAAGAAAATGAAGGGCTTAGAACGGAATTAACGGCTCTTGGTTGGTGAAACCTACCTGACCATATGAGATGATCATTGAGTCAGTGGATTTAGTCAAAAGAAGACTCACTTTTACTAATATGCTTTAACTATTAATAATGCACTTGATGCCTTATACACATCGAGTGCATTATTTTTTCGTCATTTTTTACTGCCCAGATCTTAAAAGGACATTTTCCAGCTAAATATTTTCTCGAATTCTCATCAAAAAACCAGAATTAAATGAATATCGATGGTTCTGCCCGGCGTGCAAAACCTTCTTCCAGTTCTACCTGGTGATAGATATATCTCTCATCATCGTAATACCTAGCTTGCAGAGGGCAATTCTTAGTGCACGAACCGCATTTAATGCATATTCCCACAAATTTTCTAACATCATCGAAACTTATAGAACCCATGGGACAAAGCTCAGCACAAAGCATACAATCATTACAGGCATCGCTAGTCTTGGGCTGGACTTTACGTATATCTACCGGATTGCCATTACGATCCCGAGGCTGGTAATAGCCCCGATAAGGCTTGGGTATTCCTTCAACTTCTATCGGATGTTTTATATCAGCCTGTGATGCAATTTTACTTATTATCTGATCTGCAAATGCCTCCACTTTCTGCATATCTTGTTCATCTGGTCTGGCTTTGCCTAGAATCCTTGAAAATGAATGCTCCCCGATAAAGGCTGCTGCCGCGATTGTGTGCATCCCTTTGGCTTCTAATAGGTCTCTTAATTCTATCAGTCCGTCATCATAATCACGGTTGCCATATACAACTACAGGAACTGCGAGAGAGGAATCTCCTGCGATTTTGTCAAAATACTTAAGCAATACATTGGGAACGCGCCCAGCATAAACCGGGTTTCCAAAAATAACTAAGTCGCTGTCGGTAAATTTCGTTTCTACATCACGGGCTTTGGGCAGGGTAAAATTATAATTTTCGCGCTCAAGATTAAGTTTAGCTGCTATTCTGTCGGCCAATGCCAATACGACTTTTTCTGTGGTTCCGGTAGCGCTGAAATATACTGCCCATACTTTTTTTATCTTCATGAGATAGTTCTTCCCTTCCTGCGTTGTTTTTTCCTGTTATTAAGTACATCATATTTCTATTACGAGCTTGCAAAACAAAATAAATGCTTGTCACTATTCTGTTACTCCTGATTATAAGCTCTTATTAGTCACTTGAAAATACATGAAATATTTCTTATAAACCAGAATTGAGTTGAAATACTATTAAATGTATCTACTTTTATTATCAATAATAGAAAATTAATATATTGTTTATGAGCAATGTGTTACCATTTATTAATAGAGTATTATCTTTCTATAACATACAACCAAAGGAGGCTCTCCTATGCTTTTATTCGAACCCATAAAAATTGGCAACCTGACTTTAAAAAACCGCGTCATTTTACCTGCTTTTGGCCTTGCTTATTGCCCAGACGGTAACCCAACAGAGAGAATAATTGACTTTTATGAAGCACGTTCGCTAGGCGGTGCCGGACTAATAATGGCCGGTGCAACTGCTATCAATGAGCAAAACTTCCAAGGCGGACTTCTGTCAATCGGTGAGGAAAAGTTTCTTGAAGGGCATAAGCAACTGACTTCACGTGTTAAGCAGCATGGAGCCAAAGTCGGTTTACAGCTATTTCACACCGGTCGTTATGCTTTTGGATTCTTAGACGGCAAAAAAGTCTATGCGCCCTCAGCTATTCCCTCAAAACTCACTCGTTTCACCCCGCAGGCACTGACTATTGACGAAATAAAAGAAATTGTAGCTGATTTTGGAGTAGCCGCTTTCAGAGCGCGTGAAGCCGGATATGATATTGTTGAGATTCTTTGTGCTACTGGATATTTGATCTCCCAGTTTTTATCACCTATAACTAATCAGCGTTCTGATGAATATGGCGGATCGCTAGAAAATAGAATGCGTTTTCCCCTCGAAGTAATTCAAGAAGTACGTTCAAAAGTCGGTTCGGACTTTCCAATCAGTGCTAGAATAGCCGGTAATGATTTTATGCCTGGCAGCAATACTTGGAAAGAAACTATATTATTTGCTAAAGAATTAGAAAAGCATTCTGTAGATATGATAAGCGTAACTGGCGGTTGGCACGAAACTTACATTCCTCAGCTTCCTTCAGAAGTTCCTCCCGCTGCTTATACTTATTTAGCCGGTTTGGTAAAACAGAATGTTTCTATTCCAATTACCGCCAGCAACAGAATCAATAATCCGGAAACTGCCGAGCGCGTGTTAGAAGATGGTATTAGTGACATGATTTCGATAGCTAGAGGGTTCATTGCCGACCCTGATTGGGCAGTTAAAGCTGAGAGAGGTAAATCGAAAAGTATCAGAAGATGCATTGGCTGTATGGTATGTATGGAAAACCTTTTTAGTTCACTGCGGACGGAAAATGAAGGGGTTCATTGTGCAGTTAACCCACGGCAAGGCAGAGAAGGTACAACTAATATTACCAAGACCGATTCTCCCAAGAAAGTATTAATCATTGGTGCCGGCCCTGCTGGACTAGAAGCGGCATGCACCTTAGCTATGAGAGGGCACAGTGTTCAGATTTGGGAGCAAGAGAATCGAATTGGCGGTCAATGGATTATCGCGTCTGTTCCTCCAGGCAAACATGAATTTATTAAGCTATTAGATTATTACGATCACTATATAGCTGAATTAGGGATCGAGCTTAAGCTTAACAAAACTGCCGACCGCGACTCGATACTTAAGGAAAATGCCGATATCGTTATGATAGCAACCGGTGCTGTCCCTACTAATGTTGATCTCAAAAATGACGGATCTACACCAATTATTAATGCCTGGGATGTTCTTGCTGGACTTCAGGTCAAGGGTCCCAATGTAGTAGTTCTCGGAGGTGGAGCGACTGGATGTGAAACCGCCATGTTCATTGCCGAAAAAGGAACAATGGATGCCGAAACTCTGAAATTCCTTATGCTCCATAAAGCAGAAGCTCCAGAAGACTTATTCCATTTTATCACTAATGGCAGTTACAAAGTTTCCATCATGAATCGGGGCGATGACATCGGCAAAGGTATGACCTTACGCTGGAGTATTATGAAACATATCAATCTTCTCGGTATAAAGCCTATTTTGAACGCCAGCGTCGCTGAAATAAAGGAAAACACTATTTATTATGAAGTCGATGGTAATCTTGAATCTCTTCCCGTCGATAGTGTTGTGGTAGCCTTTGGCAGCAAATCGGTAAACAAACTCTATGAAGAATTAAAATCAGATATTGATAATATTTATCTGTTAGGCGATGCCGTAAGTCCGAAAAGGCTTATTGATGCCATCCATACTTCGTTTGATTTGGCATTAACCATATAGTAACTATAATTCTAGATTCTAATAATGACAGAAAAAATCGAGTGACTCCGTGTATTATGACTCGCGGGGTCACTCTCTTATTATTGTATCCAATTGGGAGTACCGACATAAATTATGCTTGCTCTCTTGAAAAATATATTAATACTAATTCCCCTGTGAAATATTACCCAAGTGCAAATTAATAAGAATATTATCCATCTCTTTTATTAAGCTCAAAAGCCACTACTAATCCGTATGCTATTTCATTACCCAAGTCATCTAAGAAATCTGATGATTCTAGTAATTGGCGGTCTTTATGATTATCTAAAAAAAGACATTCTATGAGCACTGCTGGGATCCCATTTTTATAATTTTCGCGCAAAACATAGAAATCAGCTTTCTTTTCCCCCCTGTCAATAACCCCAAACTTTCTTAATAGATTCATGATTTGTCTATGCAATTGTGTTCGTAGCTTCAAGACTCGCGGATCATTTTCTTTCTTATATAAAAAGCTTTCAAACCCGGTTCCACCACCTGCATTAACATGAATGGATAAATAAAAGTCAGCTGAAATATCTCTAGCCTTCTTAACCGGCAAATATAATTCATCATTGGCTGTGCTATTAGGATTGATTGTGCTAGGCTGCACGACATTAACTTCTACTTCATAGGTTTTCAGTTTGTCCTTGATAATATTTGCCAGATTCCAGGTAACCGTCTTTTCCATAACGCCCTTATATGTGGCGCCTGGATCTTTACCACCATGCCCAGGATCTAATACTATTATTGGCTTATTGCCCATAAAAATAACTCCCTTCTCCAAACAGCAAGAAATACAACTATTTTTATTAGCTGGAGAAACTATTCCATAGATTATATACATTATGCCTGCTTATGGGTATAAGTTCCAGGTATGTATATAAGGGCTATAGATAGAAGAAAAGGCAATTATTCTGCGCGCCCTGATTTCACGATACACCTGCATTGTCGAAATGTTCTGTTAATAGATAGAAAATGCTATAATTGTATTAATCGTACTAGCTGTATTAATTGTACTAATTGCTTTAGAATACAGATAGAGGGGACAATTGTGTTTGACTTAGATTTCCAGAGCAGAATTCCTATCTTTGAACAACTGTATACAAAAATAAAAGTGATGATTGAGAGTCAACTTCTATTACCTGATGAGCAACTACCTGCGGTAAGGGTTTTGGCAGCCCAATTGCTAGTTAACCCAAATACCGTACAGAAAGCATACCGAAGTTTAGAAGAACAGGGTTATATATATTCACTTCCCGGAAAAGGAAGCTTTGTAAGCAAAAGATCGCATATCGGTAGCGAAAGCCAACTGCAGCTATTGGAAATAACACTAGTTAAAACTATTGAAAAAATGTTAATTCTAGGCAAAAACATGGAAGATATTAATGACATCGTACTTACAATTCTCAGAAAGAACGGGAGCAACCATTATGATTGAAGTTCGAAATATTTATAAAAACTATCACCAAAACAACGCTTTGAACAATATCAGTATCACCATAGAGATGGGTTCAGTTTTTGGACTGGTTGGAACTAATGGAGCTGGAAAAACTAGCTTACTAAAGATCATCGCTGGGATTATTATTCCTGATGGGGGATCAGTATTATGGAATGATGAGACAATATTTGATAATTATAAACTCAAGCAAAAACTGGCCTTTGTGCCTGATGAACTCTATTTTTTCCCTAACTATAGCCTAATCGACATGGCGAAATTCTACGAAAGTCTCTATCCTAAATGGGATAATAATTTCTTTATTGCTTGGCATAAGCAAAGCAACTTACCAATGAATAAAGCAATCCGCTCATTTTCCAAAGGAATGAAACGAGCAGCAGCAATTGGCCTAGCCTTATCGCAAAGACCTGAATTTCTTATCTTAGATGAGCCTTTTGAGGGTCTTGACCCCATTGTAAGAAAATCGATAAAAGACATCATTATAAAAAGTGCAGCGCTTCATGAAACTACCATATTGATTTCGTCACATTATTTCAGTGGGCTGGAGAATATCTGTGATCATATTGCGATGCTAGAACAGGGTAAGCTAAGGCTAAGCGAAGGCCTAGACGACTTAAAAGCTTGTTATCATAAAATCCAAGTAGCCTTTCCACAGGAAATCCCAGAAACATTCCATCCTAAAGGATGCATATTTTCTGAACGCAGAGGCTCGTTGGCGATGATGATTATGCGCGGACCGCTTGAAAAAGTCAAAAGTGAAATAGATAGACATAATCCTGCAATACTAGAAATAATTCCTCTTACTATAGAAGAGATTTTCATCTATGAATTAGGGGGGCAATAATTATGGCCGCTAGGAAGTCATATATAAACAAGGCAATCATTCGAAATGACCTGAAATCTTTTGCAAGTATAATGTATTTTTATCTATTCTTCTTGATCTTAGCCCTTCCCTTAAGAATTATCCTGTACTATAGGAGTGCAGTGTATAATCAGCTAGATCCAAACGAACTGATGAGATTACTCTCCCTTGAAAGCGGATTTTATTACATATTAATAATTTTCATGCCGATAGTCGTGGCTACTTATTTTTTCCATTACCTCCACTCCGCTTCTGCCAGTAACAGTATGTATGCAATGCCAGTCAGTCGTGGGGTATTGTTTAATTCACATGTTGCTTGTGGATTAATAATGCTATATGTTCCCATAATTATTGTTGGTATGCTTTGCCAGGCGTTGATTCTATATTGGGGAGATCCGGGCATACCAGAAAATTTTATTTTATTGTGGTTGCTTAAGTGTTTAATCCTATCGACTTATATATTCTTGGTAAGCGTATGGATGGCAACTGTTAGCGGCACGTATAAAGCACAGGCTGTTCTGAGTATATTGGGATGGCCATTGCCTCTTTCTATCACACAGCTAGTAACCTATACACTTGGGACTTTGTTGCCTGGCTATCCTGCCGGCTATTTCCAAGGGATTATCTCGGCCAAATTGCTGTCAGTTCTCCCAAGCTTGCCTTATACTGAATACAATTCACTAGTCGCTATGCAAATGCTAATATGGGTGCTTATATGTATTTTTTTATACGTGCTTGGCTATTATACTCATAAATTCCGCCATGTGGAAAGAAGTGGCTTGACCATAACTGCGGACTACTTTGTTTCGATCATCAAGTATTTTGCCGCAATTATTGCTGCAATTATTATCGGCACAAATTTCTACAGCTGGTTTAATTCAGAATTCAGTTTATACTTAGGGTATGCATTCGGGGCTCTATTAGGACTATCTGTTACTGATCTAGTCTTTCGAAAGATCTACAAATCATTCACCAAAGAAAATTTGGCAAAGTATATAGTTTTCACTTCAGTTTTGATCTTTACCATTTGGACGATAAAAACTGATCTTATTGGCTATGCAAAATATGTCCCTGAACTTAACACTATAGAAAAGATCTGCTTTGCGAGTGGATATGAACAAGTTAGCATCGTAAATAGCAAAAGTAAGGCAGCACCTTATGCAGCAGGCTATTCTCTCCTTCCTAACTATTTAAGTAAAGATAGCATCAGCTATATAACTAGACTCCATACAGCGATTTGCATGAGTAAGAGCAAAGAATTGACCGTAGATCCAGAGGAGTTCGACTCGAATGATCTGGTCCCTGTCTTAATACGTTATGACTTGAATAATGGAGATAGTGTCTGTCGCGCGTACGAAATAAGCCAGAACGAATATAAAGAGTTTCTTGCCCCACTTTATGAGACCAGAGAATACAAACTGAATAATAATGAGATTTTTCACCTTAATCCTAGTCATGCCCGCTGAACTATATAATATTCCCAAATGGCAGGATAAAAGAAAGGTAGACAAGGGCCTATTGCTCTTAGCATGATCATACAAAAAGCAAAAATGGATTCGGTGAGCTACTTAAATGTTTCCTATTTTGTTTGAGGTTTTTTGTTAAGACAATAGGCTTTAGCAAAGCAGCTAGATTTCCACCGGGCTAGGATTATAATCTATTGTACCCTTACGCAATTCTTTCCGCTTTGTTTTGCTTCATATAGCAACCGGTCACAACGTTCGATAAAAGACTGAGCATTATCGTGGGGCTTAAGAATACTGGCGCCAATGCTAACTGTAACTTGTATGTAATTATCAGGACTGCCCTGATCGAGCAATAGCTTATTGCGTGCTATTTCTATACGGAGGCGCTCCAACACGGTAAGAAAATCGTCGAGCTCAATTCCGGCAAAACAAACAAAAAATTCCTCTCCCCCATAGCGGGCAGCCCAATCTGCGCTCCGACGGATAAAAGAGGAAATAGCCTGGGCGACTAGAGCTAGGACTTGATCTCCTATTTGGTGCCCATAAGCATCGTTTACTTTTTTGAAATCATCAATATCGATAATAGCACCGCAAAGAGTTTGTTCATTTTGCAATGAATTTTCTAAAAAAACCGGCAAATGTTCGTCGATATAACGACGGTTATAAAGAGCGGTCAGTGCATCGGTTGAGGCAATCATATTAAGATTATTAATAATATTATTAACTTCATCCAAGCGGTATTGATCTTTGACATCGACCGTCATACTGTCCGAAATATTCTTCACCATTTCAATAACGATGTTACGGCCTTCATGCTGCAAAGGAACGGAAAAAATGAGCAAAACCGCACCTCCGACATACTCAAGTTTTATCATCGTTTTCCCGGCATAGAGGGCTCTGACAGATGTACAGTTCTTACAGCGTTCCGAGGAGTTAAAAACATCGGTACAATGAATGGCAGTTTCAACAATAATGCCATCAGCCGTATACTCTAGCTGTTTTCCTTCCTGAGCGTCAACCAAGCGAACTACATCAAATAATTTATAAAAAAAGTTATGCTTATCAAGTAAATTTAAAATCGGATTAATATCAGGCATATTACTCTCCCCAAGGCAAATATTGCCATAAGTTTCAACTATATTATAGATCGATATTCTATAGCTTAAAAGCCACAGGAATTAAGTGGAAAGAATAAGCTGAATCCAGTCTCTTGAGTGCCTATATATTGTGAAAGCGGTTGAGAATCGAAAAGTCCTCGGGGGGGGTATGAAAAAATGGGGCCGAAGGCCCCTGTATCTTAGCATTGGTTAGAGTAACCCAGTTTGGTGATACCGTCAGTACTTTCGAATCAGTATTAGTAATCAAACATGCTCTAAGCAGGCAGATGAAATCATCCAAGAATTTTTGAACAAAATAGAAAAAAGTCTTAACTAGAAATTTTGTTACTCTCGTTATGACAATTAAGCTATTCTGGGACTTGTTCAATCCTTAATAGAAGAGCACTAAGTAATTGACTTACAAAGCAGATTCCATATAGGCATCAATAATTTTTTTTGCTTCTATCTCGTATACCTTATATAATTTTCCGGCCCATTCTTCGTATTCACTATATTTTCCTGATCCAGAAGAATACATGTGCTCAGCCATTTTGCCGATCCCTTCATTCTTTAGTCAAATTAATAACCCCATCAAAAAACCCCTGCAAACCTACTTTCTTTCGGTACTTACAGGGGTTTTCGCTTTAATATATTTGGCGGAAGCGTGTGAGAATCGAACTCCCTAACTTTGTCTATATATTGGGAACCCAATAACTCTCTGTGTTTCAACTGTGTAGCTGCTTCCCCCTCATACTGATCATTAAAAAGGGGCCGAAGCCCCTCATTAGTTAGACTGTTTGTAATGTCTTCCAGGTTGTGCCGTCGTGGAATTGCAACTGCCCGTTGCTGATGCGGATAGCTGGCATATTTCCCTCATGCCATACTTTCTTGGTATTAATTCTCATGTCACCGATACAACCTAAACCAGTCTTGCTATTAGCTACAGGAATGGTATTGTCTTCTAAAAGCAGTTCAGTAATATCATTAGGAAGAACTGCCAAATCAGTTTTGATAGCAACAATATCCAAATTAACTGCAGAATTATTCAAACACTGTAATTCCCATTTATCGCTACCATGATCACTAAACAAATAAACACCTACGTCAAAAATCTTCACAACCGGGTTAGTGCCTTCTTTGTCTCTCTCGTTGAATTTATAGGTAGCTATATAAACTTGAGGACTCATCTCTGTCACATATTTATTTTCAGCAAAAATATTCCCTTTGTAATCAATCATAATATCACTTACTGAAGGCGATTCATAATGCCGCGAATTAATGATTCTAAAATGCAACATCTCTGCATCATTTGAATTGATATAATCACTAGAGTATTCACACAGTTTGTAGCAGCAGTTTCTATTGCCATATATTAATCTATTAATCAATTTAGCAGTAGTAACGGAAGCAAAGTTTGCGTTCCCTAATGCATCGATACTTGAAGTGATAACTTCTGAAGTCGTATTGTTTTCGTTCTCGCTAATTTTCTTGCCAACCCAGAGTTTTTCGTTGTTATCAAACGTAAAATCATTATTATTACTAAACACCTTGGGAGCCACATCTATTAGGCCTGAACTGCCCCAATTAAGTTGTAGATTATCATTTTCGCTATTGGTACTGACTTTATTCTTTGCGCCTCTTATTTTTATATTATAAGGCCTAATCTGAGTATCATTATAGAAAATCGTGTTATTCCCCACAATGTGATTTTCCTTGCCCTCATCTTTGAACTTTTCAGTATCTAACACATCATACGCATGCCATGGATAAACTAGATGGTTTTTAAAGCTCTTTGGTCCGAAATGAACAATAGTTGGCGAATCGTGCATCTCTAACCTTGGGCTATAAAAGTGGTTCCTCCTTCCTTCACAGAATATTGCAACCCCTTTCTCATCTGATTCCAAGCTAGGCGAGAAGAAGACATTGTTGTCAGGCGAATAAACCTTTCCATTAGGTTCAAAAGGATTAGGTTCAGCCTCAGGCATATATATGTGGTAACGATCCATATCTGTAATACAAGAATTCCAGGCAAAACTTCCGCCAAAAAACTTATTTTCATTTACCCAACCCTTATTATCTTTGGAAGTGCAGGTAACTTTAAAAGCAATGTTTTTCTTACCATTAATTAAAAACTGAGGGTATATGGAGTTGTATCCACACCCTTCTCCGTCACCCTCTAAGAGTAAATTTGTTCCAAAGTCACGTGCATATACGGTAATTTTGCTATTGCTAAGATTACGCATCTTAACTCCAATACTGCCTTGACCCCAACTATTTGCCCACGACCCTGCTTTTTTGACTTTAATTCGCGCCTCAATATGCTGAGTATGAGTAGCTTGACCTTGCAAGGTAATCGCTACTTTTTGCTCGTTGGTAACGTTTGATTTTTGCATTAACCACCCCTGGCAATCAATATGAACCTCAGACTTGTCAAATATCAAATTGCTAATCATATACGCTTTCTCAGCACCACTAGCATCAAAGCTCGGGGGGATGATTAGGGTTTCACCAGTCTTAAGTTTGTTGTAAATGTCTTGAATTCTTTGAGTATCATCAGTAACCCCATCCCCCACCGCTGCAGGTAAGTTAAAAGAAGCCGGCGGAAACTTAACATTAATACCTCTCTGTTCTAAATCAGTACTCATTCTCAATCCATCCTTCCTGTATTGAATTCACAGTTTTGGTTTTAAAACTATGCAAAGCTAGCCGGAATCCCCGGTTTCGCCATACAGGAAAATTTATGCATGGTGAGCTGAATGTGTTACAGAAAGGTAAAAACCCCCAGCGCGGCTGGGGGTTGGGTGGGGTGGGTTAAATGTCTGCTACTCGCCAGCAGACGATTTTGTCGTGGACTAGATTTTAACTGCCTACAGCTTGCTTCCATCCCCATGGCATCTTGCAGCATTGCACAAATAATGGTACAAATATATTAATTGGTTATGTGGTTCCTAATTACATAGGAGTTTGTTTATGAAGATATTTAAACGTTTTAAACATAACAACAAAGTAACGCTGCTCAACGGGGATTGTTTGAAGTTGTTAAAACAGATTCCAAATGAAACAGTAGATTTAGTTATCACTTCTCCCCCATATTGCATTGGCAAAGAGTACGAAGATCCCAATAACGATATAGAATCATTCAGAGAAGAACACATGAGGATATTTCCTTATATATATAAAGCACTAACACCTGGTGGTAGTATTTGCTGGCAAATAGGCTATCATGTCAATGATGCTTCTGTTTTCCCGTTGGACTTCTTTGTTTATGATATTTTTATGAAAGAAAGCAAGTGCCTAAAATACCCACTTCTATTAAGGAATCGAATCATTTGGACTTTTGGGCACGGTTTAAATAGCATGCATCGTTTTAGTGGTCGCCACGAAACAATACTCTGGTTTACCAAGGGCCACGAGTATGAATTTGATCTGGATAGCATACGAATCCCTCAAAAATATCCTGGAAAGCTTGCCTACAAAGGACCAAACAAAGGGAAGCTAAGTGGCAATATATTAGGGAAAAACCCCTCTGATGTCTGGGAAATCCCAAATGTTAAAGCAAACCATGTGGAAAAGACAGAGCATCCGTGCCAATTTCCTGTTGCTATCCCAAGCAGACTAATAAGAGCGTTGACTCCAACCAACGGACTTATTTTGGACCCATATGCAGGAGTAGGCACCAGCGGTGTAGCAGCAGTTTTGGAAGGCCGTAGGTTTGCCGGAGCAGAAATATTGCCTCGCTATTATGATATTGCCGTTGAACGAATAAAATCGGCAGAAAAAGGAGAATTGAAGATACGTGAAGATGTACCTGTTGAGGAGCCTAATAATAATTCTTCAGTAGCAAGACTACCAGAGGAATTTGCTAATGCTAGGAGGAATGTCGTTGATGGCTAAGAAGAAAAAAAGGCGAACTAATGATGAATCAATCAAGCGACAGGATGCATCTTTTCGCAAAAAAATTAGATCAACATTCACAAGTGCGGGTTTTTTGCATTTCAGCACAATCGACAAACACATCAAAATGGGCAATCGCACTGTAGAGGTCGACGCAGTATTTATGTATGAAAATGTACTACTATTATGCGAAGATACTGGAGCAACAACTAAAATCAAGGACCACATTAGGAAGAAACAGGAAGCCTTTGATGCGATCAACAATAATCTTGCAGCTTTTATTGACTGGTTAAGAGAAGCTTTTCCTAACAATAGAGACAAATTCAATATCCATCATATTGATCGTTACTTAGTTTTTAATCTTTATTTTTCCCAAAACGAGCTGCCTTTAAGCATTGAAGATCGCTCCCGATTTGAAAATATTATTTTTATAGAGCCTTCCACATTAGATTACTTCAATAGAACTACTGACTGCATTAAACTATCTTCTCGCCCTGAAATATTCCGCTTCTTGGGACTAAGTAGAGACAAGGTTGGTCCCTTGAAAAGTGACGCCGCCTTAAAAACTATTAAAGCTCCAATTATCAGCTCTAAGGATTCCGTTGGCATCTATAATGGAGTTCGCTTAGTTTCATTCATGATGTCAGCCGATATACTGTTAAACACTTCATACGTAATGAGAAAAGACAATTGGGAAGGCTCGAACTGGCCCTATCAGCGATTGATCGTAAAAGATAAGCTGAAAAGCATCCGTCGATTTCTTGCCGATAAAGGTCAAGCTTTTTACAATAACATTATCGTGGGGCTCCCCAATACTGTTCGGTTTATAGATAATTCTGACGTCTATGTCGACATCGAGCGTATAGCGGCCCTTGAGAATTGTAAACTTGTTATACCCGACGAATGGAATAGTATCTGTATAATTGATGGCCAGCATAGAGTTTATGCTCACTATGTCGGCCCTGAAAATGACAAACTAGAACACGAAATCTCACCTTTGAGGGAAAAGCTTCACCTATTGGTTACGGGATTAATATTTCCTCAAGAAATGTCTACTCTCGAAATATCACAAATACAAAGCCGAATTTTTCTCGAAATTAATTCTAATGCCAAAAATGTGCCCCCTGACGTTTTACTTCATATCGAAATGATAAACGACCCATTTTCAGATATAGGTTTAGCTCGTCGTGTTATCGAAAGCCTTAACAAGAAGGACTTATTCTTTAATAAATTCGAATTAACCTCTACTGGAGGGTCAAAAATTAAAGTTGCTTCCATTATCAAGTATGCACTTCGTTATTTAGTAACATTGACTCCTTCGGAAGAAGGTACCAGCATGTTTAATCATTGGGAAGAAAGCAGCAAAAACTATTTATTGAGCAAGGACGAAAAAGCTCTTAACGAATATATTGAGTTTTGCGCAAATAACTTATGCTCATATTTTTCAGCTTTAAAAAAGAATTTCGATAGTCAGTGGAACGATCAAACGTCAAAGCTGCTATCTGTTATCTCTATCAATGGTTTTATCATAGCATACTCACGACAGTTAGCAATAAGCGGTTTACAAGAATTTGACTTTTTCGATAAAGCTTTTCAGAATTTGACAATTGATTTTTCCAAAAAAAAATTTCCTTATACTTCAAGTCAATACAGAAAGTTTTCAGACATGATTATCAACGATGCATTTGGACCATTTGTTACAAGTTAGTAGTATTTTATCCTTAAAACGCGTGAAACCCCAACTGGTTCTAAAATAATATTTAACTCTGACTCTGCGTTTTTTACAAACTGCTCACAAATACTCTTTTCATCTTGCTTGATGGTCAAGTTTTTTTCTTTTTGAAGATCGGCAATCTTCTGCAAATCATCACGGTCGTTTGACGATAAACCATTATCCTCAAACAAAAACATATCTCCATTTATAGTAACTATTATGACTGACTTCATTTTTGGCCTACTTCTCCCTTTAAAGTTTTATCAGAAGGAATTCGTAGAAAATTTTTCAGACTTACCCACCTCATATAGCTTACTCATGTGTTGCGACTTATATACGCTTAATCGTGTTTCTGTCAAACCTTAATTCCGCACCAATTTATGATATACAAAAGAAAGAAGAACTACGAAAAAGATAAAAAGTTTTGCAAGGGAAATATTGATTTGCAAATGAAATTCTCGGCTTCTAATAAAAAACGCATCGAAGGTATTCGCCCCCGTTCACTCCTCGTCGAAAGCCGCGGTTAGTATGCTCACTTCACAATATGCTAAAGGGCTGCCCGCTATAAAAATCAACGCGGTTGACCCCGGCCCTACTAACTCCGGCGGACAGTTTAGGAACGGCAACCAAACCATGCAGGAGGGAACCGATGCAATTGTCAGGATGGCAACAATCGGAAATGATGTACCCACCGGCACATTTTCGAATAGAAACGGGTTTATCCCATGGTAATGAAAATTACCTATAGCATCGAAAACTAAATCAATATCAATAAGCCTATAAAAAACAATTGTTTTTATAGGCTTATTTTGTTGCTAGCCTTGATACTACTCTGGCACCAAGCAATCGATAGTTGCAGGGGCAATAATTTTTGTTAAATTGGCGGAAGCGTGTGAGTATCGAACTCTCTTAGAATGCCATTATGTGGAGACTCTTTCGGATCACTGTGTAGCTGCTTCCCCCTCGTACTGATCATAAAAAAGGGGCCGAAGCCCCAAGGTTAGTAACTATATTCCAGATTACCTACGAAACTACTTCCATCTGTGGTTCTGAACATAAACACGTTAGTCTTACTTGCTTGCATCGTAGGCTGGCTTCCGCCGCGCCACTGTATGCCATTAAACCATACTATCTGCACTAATGATGAAGGCTGTGAAATCCATATTTCAAATTCTCTTAAAGTATTATCTGTAACAGTCTTATTCGTTAGGTTAACGGCAATATTTCCTGTTGGATTAATCTTGAAAATACTATCAGAGCTTAAGTCTAATGTTATTGTTCCAGATGTTTCTGTATGCGATTTGACTGTTGGATTAAATTTTCCCTTGAAACCATTTAAAGAAGTAATGCCCGGCAATAAAAGAATTTCCTTTGTTGGCGTTTGTTGTTCATCTTCGACCCGGACTGGATTTTGCAATATCCATCCCTGCTTACCTAGCAATTCAATAATAATCCTTCTTGATTCTTTTGCTGTCAAATAAATATCAATATATGCTAGATGTTCTCTATAAACAGTGCTGTATACAATCCTAGTTTTTATAATAGCGGCTGAAGGAATTTGCGAACAGCTTAATATGCTTAGCTCAGGATCATAACCAAAATTACAGCTTGCAGCAATTAACGCAATGGTCCTCCAGCTATCCACTGTGCCTTCAATTCTAAAAATACCAGCATTCGTGTTTACCATTTCTCTGCTACGCGCGATTCGATACCAACCGGCTGTATTTTCAGTGGTAATAATCGAATCAATATTTTTCGTCTCTTCTTTTAATGAAGTAAATGTAGCGTTTCCTAAAGCATCAATACTGGATGTAATTATTTCGGAAGTAGCTTTGTTTCCGCTCTCGACTATTTTTTTGCCTACCCATAATTTTTCAGTATTGTTATAAACAAGATTGTCGTCTTCGTTTTTCGTAACCTTCGGTGCTACATCTATGAAACCTAAGTTTCCATACGTCCTTTTTCCTTTAATCTGAATATTCTCCATTTTTAATTGCGCATCATTAAAGTGAATAGCCCGAGTCCCATATAAATGGTTTTCTTTCCCAAGATTTATGAAGCTGCTACCATCTGTTATCTCACGACTACAATAAGGATAAATAATATGGTTCTGGAAGCTATTCACGCCAAAATACGCAGATATTATGGCTTCCGATCCAAATTCGAGCCTTGGGCTATAGAATCGATTGCGATTACCTTCACAATAAATCAATGTGCCTCCTCCAACTGCTTCCAAGCAAGGCGAGTAGAATACATTGTGATTAATCCTATAAACAGTATCAAATGGCACAGGATCTGGTATATGAATTTGATAACGATCATAGTCTGTAATGCTAGAAGCCCAAGCAATTTGCCCGCCATAGAATTTGTTTTCATTTACATACCCCTTGTTAACGGCTTGAAACGCAATGTTTTTTTGTCCATTTACAATCCTTATAAGGTGAATTTGATTATAACAACAACCTCCATAGCCTGTATCAGATTGGTTAAGCTTCTCGCCAACAAGTACTAGATTCTGTGTAAAGTTTGCAATGTCAAAAGTAAAAGTCCCATTATTCGTATTTAGTAGTTTTACACCAATGTTATTCTCGTTGAGCTCCATTTCGCCTAACTCATTTTCTTTGTACCACTTAAGCTCACCTGATTTCTTTAATTTTATTTTGGCTTCGATTCTATTTGTTGAATTATACCCACCAATGGTAACTGCCGGACTATCCTGATTTGCTTTTTGCTCCAACCACCCCTGGCAATCAATATGAACTTCAGACCTATTAAATACTAAATTGCTAATTATATACGATTTCCCTATGCCACTAGCATCATGACTTGGCGGAATGATTAGTGTTTCCCCATACTTGAGCTTATTATATATATTTTGGATTTTAGCAGTATCATCAGTTACGCCATCCCCTACCGCTGCTGGTAAGTCAAAAGAAGCAGGAGGCGATTTAACACTTATTTGCCCATAAAAATCTTTTTGATTTGTGCTTTGATTTTTATTTGCTTGCTCTTCTGTGGCAACAGTTTTATTATCAACCTTTTGCTCACCCATGCATCCAAATCCCGTTCTACTATCAGCAACGAGCTCACCAGCAGGAACATAGTTGCGATCTCCAAGCCTAGTGATAGGCGATTCTAAGTTTACGCTTGTTACTGATAAAGCATGCAATTCCCATGTATAGCAATACTGGTCACTATATAGATAGACCCCTATTTTTTCAACATTGTTTTCCAAATATTTATAAGTCCTAATACTGACTTGGCGAGTTGAGCCTGTTCCTTTCGTTTCACAAAATATCTGACCATGATGACCCACGAGAACATTTACTAAAGACACTTGATCATAATTAGATGCATTTCTTATTTGCAGAGTCAATAATTCAGCTGTTGCTGATCCGGAAAAACTAGTTGGGTACGTACATAGTCGATAACATGAATCATGGGCACCAACTAAAACCTGTGTCGGTAAAACAGTACCATTGATACTCATTCTCAATCCATCCTTCCTGTATTGAATTCACAGTATTGGTTTTAAAACTATGCGAAGCTAGCAGGGATCCCCGGTTTCGCCATACAGGAAAATTTATGCAAGGTGAGCTGGATGTGTTACAGAAAAGTAAAAACCCCCAGCGCGGCTGGGGGTGGGAGATGGGTTAAATGTCTGCTGCTCGCCAGCAGACGATTTTGTCGTGGACTAGGTAGTCTTTGGCTCCTTTGCCTCCTAAAGGATTATTAATAGTATAGAAATCATTGTCGTTTGCTGATTCGAACCAGTCTATGAAGGCTTCTAGCTGGCTGTTAGTCACTAGATAAGTTTTATCAAAGCCATTGTCTAAGGTAATGATCAGAGCTTTATTGCCGGTTGTTGGGGTGGGGTCGGTTGGGTCTTCAGGGTCTGTTGGGTCATCGGATTCTTCAAATATATATCTTTGTACCATGCTTTGATATATTCCACCTCCTCCATTTCCAAATACATACATCTTTCCATTTACAACAACAGCAGCAGAATAATCCCCGTCACATATACTAGTATTAGACATCGTACTCCACTGATCTGTCATAGGATTATATTCAAGCAGCGAAAACCGAGCTAAAGCATATATTTTTCCATTATAGGTTACTAACCTTGATGAGGAAATATATGAAGGATATGTTGCAATACTAGCCGATGCAAGTTCTTCTGTTGTATCAGTTGCAGGGTCATATACATAAAATCTATGAGCATGAACTGTTGTAGAATAATTGTTCATATACATCTTATTATTAAGGGCCACTGCAGAAGGAGCCATCCCCCATTGTGACCTATTACTTAAAATTGACCATTGATTCGTATTTGGATCATACATTAGATAGTTTTGTTTGCCCGCAACATATATTTTTCCATTTATGGCCACCATTGATCCCGTATCTGAAGGAGCACTAGGCAAAATTGACCACTCATCAGTAGCTGGATCATAAGTTCGAAATTCTCTTTCAATATCTTCTGTAAGATTAGACCCACCAAGTGTATAAATCTTATCATTTAATGCCACAGACTTTGAATTTACTGCTGTTGATGGACATGCTCTCAATTCTGACCACGTCTCATTAATATAGTCGAAAACCTTAAGTGTATTTGTTCCATAAAAGCCTCCTACAACATATATTTTGTTGTTAATTACCACGGCGGACGATCTATGGACGCTTCCGAAGGGGGCAGGATCCAGTTCCTCCCATTCCCCAACCCCAGCCTGCACCTCTCCCTGGCCAATAAAACTAAACATCCCGAACATAAACACAAACAGTGCCAACAATAATATCTTTTTCTTCAAAATTAGCCCTCCTCTAAAATAATTTGTCAGATTAGAGATCTCTAGTAAGTAGGTTATAGTTTATGGTTAATAATAACAAGTCTATAAATAGTTTAGCTTTTTGTTTAAAATTAAAGGATATGGAATGTTATTGCCTTTTCGTCCTAGGGTTTTTGTCGCAGGGAGGGGAAAGAAGGATTGAAAGTAGAGATTCTTAATTTTCTCTTGCATGGGTTTTTTGTATGTATTATAATGAGTATTATGATAAGCATCAAAAAGGAGGCGGAAGCGCATGATACCAAATCGTTATGATGATGATGACCCTGTTCAGTTCGGACCTAAACAGCTAGTATCTGCCACAAAATTAGTTCGCAATTTATCTGGATATTTGAATCTGGCCAAAAAAAAACCTATTTTTATTGAACGTGATCAAGAGGTTGAGGCTGTGATTATCAACATTGAAGATTATCGCAATTTGCTCTTTGAAGAGCAGAAAACCAAAGACCTTTATTTTACAATTTCTTCGCTTAGAAAATACTTCGAGAGCACACTTAAGGGTGAAAAAATGATCCCCTTGGATGAGTTCTTAGAAATGTTCAATTTGAAATACCTTATGACGGAGGATCTTCATGGTGTTTAATGTGAGTTTTTTACCATCTGTTTCGCAGGACCTGGCAAGTGTTCCAGAAGTAGAAAAAAAGGCGATCATGGAGAACATACTAAAATTGAAAACGATGCCCTGCCATGAACAATGTTATATAAACCCTAATCTCGATTTTCAGACTTGTTATATTGAATGTAACGGCAATAATGTCGTTACTTACATAATCAAAGAAAAAGAAAAGAGCGTTGTGATAACTGCTATAGAAAATTTGGATTTCAATGATTCCAATGACCCCAAAAAGCGTATTGACAAGTGGAGGGAAAAGGCCAACCTTGAAATGGCAGTGTTTCAAAAGCTGTTATCAAACTAATTGTGAAGGAGGTGATTATGTGGACATATTAAAACAAAATATGCCCGGCTATACTTAACCAGGCGTATTTGTAGACCTATTGGTCTTCCACTAACGAAAGAGACAGCGCACTTTCGCTAACGGTATAATGTTTTTGTGGTGAAGATTATTGTATCATGTGCGCCTTTTTCTTTCAAGTGGTATTATATTCCATTTTGAAAGGAGACGGTAATATGTGGGTTTATTCTTCCTATTTCACCAGAAACGGTCGCCGCATTTATGCCAGTTGGTATGGGTTAAAGGCTTTCCGGTTTTGGGTCGATAAAGACAAATTGCGGAAATAATGTGAAACTGAGGGAATTTTGAGTTAGCGCAATATTCTCCTTAATTAACAAACATAAAGGAGATTATCTAAAATGGCAAAAACAAAATCAAGCGTAAGAGGGAAACAAGAGAAGAAGATCGTGGTGGTTAAAGGTCATACCAAGAAAGATGGAACCAAGATACCAGATCATCGCAGATCAACACCAAATTAGCCATAATGCCGGGGATTAACCCCGGCTTACTTATTTCACCCTAAATTCCGCACTTTATTATGATATACAAGAAAAGTAAAGCAATAGAGTAAGAAATAATCGGTTGTAGACAAAGTAGTCAGTCGCAAAAAAAGGTTGACTTTTCCATCGTGTATATCATATAATAAGATATACACTGAAAGGGGGCATTCTTATGAAAGCCAAACATAAGATAGTTCATAACCCTGTCCCGCTACCGTCTTCTAATGTCAGCATTACTAAAAGTGGAAAATATCAATATGTTTATCATATCGGGAAAGGCTACCGCAATAGCAAAGG
>JAVBKS010000009.1:0-73491 GCA_031553935.1 Syntrophomonadaceae bacterium | reverse complement strand
TGAATAACAGACAGCTAAGAGATTTATTAAATGAGCTTGTGTATGAGCTGAATAGATTGGGAGAATCAGCATCAGAAGGAACATTTAGCATAAAAATAAAAACTGACCATTATAGGGTTTTTCTAAATGACATTTTGTTTTTTGAGTCTATAAGAAAAAAAGTTTGCTTGAGAACTTGTGGGCAAGAAATCTCCTTTTATGACTCATTGGATAATATAAGTAAGAAATTGCCGAATAGATTCGCGCGTTGCCATCGAAGTTTCATTGTAAATCTTGACAAAATCGAATCGGTTCATTTTGCGGACATGACAATAAAGTTAAAAGATGGATGTCGAATACCGCTTTCTCGTACGTATCGAAACAGTATTCAGCAAATATTGGAGGCCTGAACCATTGGAATTAGAGATCGCTTTTATCATCTCGAAAAATGAATTATTTACTTTGTTGCAGAATACGAGCCAACTTAGTGATTCAGGAATTGCGTTTGTGAAACAAGTTTTGAACAGATCGCAAATTGACGACTTAAACGGTTTGGTGGAGAAGAAACTGGCATATATCAGAGAAGGGGAAGTCTGGATTCAGCCGGTAATAAGAATGTTGGTAGCTGGTATTGCCCGAGCGAATGGATTTGAATCCATAGATAATGGCTGGAGGTTTGATTCATTGGGAATGTACATTGAATGTCTTAACTACGAGCATCATCCAGATCATATTAAGCTTATTCCGCGGCAAAAATATTTTGATTAGAGGTATGAAAATGAGAATAAATATTGATGTTTTTACACCAGGGAACGGAAAATACTATGAATTCGTACTTGATGATCGGTCTACAGTAGGTCAAGTGAAAAAAAGGCTTATCGAAGAGATCTCTGAATATGAAGCTGGACAAATATCTTTGGGTGACAATCCCGAACTGTTTAATATGATAAGCAAAGAAAGATTATTAGAGCATCGGAATCTCAGAAAGGCCGGGGTTAGAAGCGGGCAGGTATTGATCTTGGTTTAATTTTTGCAATTCGTACCAATAAAATGACCATTTGTCAATGCGTTGTTGAGGTCAGAATGTGTGCGTAGTATTTTTTAATTAACTAATTTGAGGAGGAATTACTAGTGAGCTTTTTCGAGATTGAATTCGAAATACTTCGCAGTGCGAGCCATGAATTAAATAACACTAGAAATCAAATAGATGAGCAAGCTAACCATCTTCAAATTATCATACAGGACATGGAATTGTCATTGGAAGAACTTTGCATGGCTCTTATGAGAGTTCGCAATGCTATTGTTCGAAACGGAGAGTTAGCTGCAAATTATATTGTGGCCTTAAATGAGATAATTAACACATATTATGGCGCAGAAATGATTGCCTATAGCCTAGTGCAGAACGTACTGCCAGAGACCTTTTTTGTCAAGAAGCAAGGTGACATCCAAGGAGAAACTCAAAAGGAAGAGAGCAATAATAGTTATAGCCTAGGAGATAACATAACATATAGACAATCTAAAGGTTTCATTGCAGTAGATATTCTTGACTATTTTAGAAAATACAAGCCGGATAATAGGGTGTTCCAACATGAAACTGTTGCCCTCAATGATATGGTTTACCAATACAATAATGACATATCGAATTTACTGATTAGTCAGCTTGCCTTAACAAAAGAAATTCCATCAGGGGATGTATCGTCTAATTTCTACGATTCCGTTATGAATGTTAAACAAGAAACAAAGCTAGAAAGAGACCTTTATTCAGGATTATATTCATTTATTGACAAGGAATTTCCCAGAGGGATACCTTTTGAAACCTACTGGACGGCAATTTTTCCTTTAACTCTAGGTATTTTAGGGAGGAACAATCCCTTATTATGGGGGAGATTTGCGAATGATGTAAGAGGATTTTTGCAAAGGCTACATGATAATAGTGTCAGAAATTCTGTTGTGGAGAATAGTGATGCCAAAGAGCAACTTGCAAATTATCCAAATGTTTCAAATGATAAGATGGCAACAGATACAAGAGATGATAGCTCAGTTATTAAGCCAAGTTTTAATACTAAGACACCTGAACCATTGCTGGTCGAAGAAAATAGTGATCCAAGGAAAGAAGCCTATCTTGGAATTGATTTGAATTCAGCTAATGGCAAGATTAAACCGGAAGATGGTTATGAGATTGCTGCATATCAGGGAGGAGGTATTGCTGCAGGAATAAGAGATGATTATGCATTTGTTCCTGAAACGATGTCTCAGAATGATCAAGGAGCAAAGATTAGTACTTTCGTTGATGAGAATCAATCAAAGCATGAACAGACGAACCCACAATCTGGATCAGATCAAGTATTAATAACACCTGAAACAAAGTCGGATAGACATTCTGAGGCGATTAGCATTACAGCGGCTGCGACTTCATCCTTTGCAGCTCTAGGGTTGGGTGTGAAAACAGCTCTTCAAGATAATAAGTCTGGAATTGCAAAAGAAAATGATTGTGGAGATCACATTGTTCCAGTTGCGGTAGCTGCAGTAAAGAAGTTGGCATTATTTTCGGGTGATCTGCGCGGTGAGTATAAAATGTTGGGAATGATTATTGTTTTGTTTTTCATTGGAAGATCAATTGCTGCCGGTTTATCGAAGAATAAGCAGAACCATCAGACTTTTCGCATTGGCTATGGCGAATCAGCAGTCATTAATGGTGGAATTGTTCAAGATAAGACAAGGAGGGGGTAGAGGGGATGAGCGTGTTACTACCAAATGGCTCTATCGTGCTTTTGCGAGACAGTTCGAAAAGAGTGATGATTTATGGAAGACTGCAAAGGGAAGTTGATGGTAACCGGGTTTGGGATTATATTGCTTGCCTTTATCCAGAAGGGAACATTAATGCTGATCACAGCTTTCTTTTTGACAATGAACAAATAGAAAATATCTACTTCGTAGGTTATCAAGATGAAGAGGAAATTAAATTTCAGCACTATTTACAAGAACTAAGTCGAGAAGTTAAGAAAGGAGAGTAATAATGCCGACTTTTTTATTGACTAAAGTTGAGCCGGCTCAGTTGAGTTCTTCAGCGCGAAGTATTGAGGAAAGTTTGAATCTGATATCTCGTTCATATGAGCGCATTACAAATGCAATGCTTAGTGAATTAGATAATGCTTGGGAAGGTGAAAGCAAAAATGCTTTTTTCGAGCGCTATAATCTGGATTCAATTGCATTTTTTGCTCACTTTAGAGCTTTTCAGTTTTATAATGAAAGACTTCGCGAAGCATCTGCAGCCTATTCTTCCTCTGATGATGCCGTAAAACGAATAGTTCATGAGCTTAAATATTAACGGGGGTGTCTTTATGTCTTTACAAGGCAATCACATTCGAATTGATCCGAAGGTATTGTTAAGCGTAGCAAATCTAATTCAGGGTGAGCAGAGCAAGATAGAAGGCGAATTTGGCTTTATACAGGAAAAAGTACAACAATTGATGCTGCTTTGGCAAGGGGATAGCTCAGAAGCTTTTTTTCAGTCAATGCAAATGTTAATTAATGAAACTCCGACAGTAATAAACATTTTGAAAGAATATGTAAATGATTTGAATAATATTGCTCAAGCATTCATAACTGGAGAGGATGCAGCAAATGTTATTTCCGACTCCTTACCAAGTGATGTCTTTGAAGTGTGAAGGAGGTATATCATATGGCCATAAAATTTAATTTTGACAAAGCTATAAAGCAAGCTGGAGAACTAGAACAAATTGCGCTCGTGATCAGGAATTTAGCAAATAACAAAATGACGGAAACAACTGATAAAGTCCGAAATGCTTGGAATGGTGAAGCGGCATCAGAATTTTTAAGAAAAATGCAAGAAATACAAATTGATATTAGGAAGGAAGGTGAAAGTATAGAAAGCATAGCAAGAGCTTTGCGCCAAGCAGCAGCAGCTCTGAAACGGGCTGAAGAAGAGGCTGAGAAGATAATCCAAAACTAAAGAAATGAAATGATATTTTTAAGGAGGAATTAGAATGAGTCAAGCCGGAACAAGAGTAACAACTCAGAAAATGCGCCAAGTAGCCGATCAAGTAGAAACCTATGCCAGGGATTTCGTTCAAAGAGTTAATGACCTATATAATGTTGGTCAACAGCTAGATTCAATGTGGGATGGAGATGCCAGTCAACGTTTCATGACTCAACTAGGCACTGACAGAGAACGTTTTGAAGCGATGAACCGAGTATTATTGCAATACGTAGAAGCACTTAGATCAAATGCGGCTAGTTATGATAATGCTGAAGCTAGAGCAATGGAAACCTTAAATACAAACTCGATTCGTAGAATCTAATTGAAAACGAAAGGGGAAGCAAAAAATG
This sequence comes from Syntrophomonadaceae bacterium, assembly GCA_031553935.1. Classification (GTDB taxonomy): domain Bacteria; phylum Bacillota; class Syntrophomonadia; order Syntrophomonadales; family Syntrophomonadaceae; genus JAISDD01. Next base: position 69,162 of record JAVBKS010000009.1, on the reverse strand, counting down.
AACGCAGAATTGAAAGCTCAACCACAAGAAATTGTTAGTAAAGCACAAGAAATGAAATCAATTAGGGGACAACTAACCGGTCTGATGGAAGCGGTGAAAACAGAAATATCTGGGTTGAACACAACATGGCAAAGTGAAGCAGCATCTACTTATCAGGCAAAATTTGGGCAAGTTCATGATGATATCGAGATGATGCTAAATATTGTAGATGAATACTCGGGAGACCTGATGGAAATAGCACAAATATACCAAAAGGCAGAAAGTGAAGTTGAATCTACTTCCAGTACTTTGCCGGGGGATGTTTTTGGTGTATAGAAGTTGATGTGATGGAGCTCGCCTGCCTGAGCAAAGGGGGAAAAACTTTTGAATGAACTATATTTTTTCTCTAAACTTATGCGAGAAAGCAGCAAAGAATTGCATACTTGGGCAGGCGTATTAGGCGATCAGGTTTATAGATTAAGCCAGATAGTTAGTGAAGCAGGATCCTGGCAGGAAAAACAATTAAATACACTGCGAAAGTGTCATAAATCAGTTGTAAAATTGCTTAATGATGTGGAGAGCTTGAGCGTCAAACTAGATTACTGTGCTGAGATTTTCGAAAACGCTGAACGTGAAGTTTTAGATCGAGTAAACTCTTTGCAGGTTGGAAATCATGAATTGCCAATTGATAATAAAAATACATATTTCAGAATACTTCCTCAACTAATAAGTGGACGAGATTTGCTTTTACCTGGTTGGCTACAAGAGGCAGTACTAAAATTCAGTCTCAAAGATTATCAGGAATAACAGTACTTTTATAAAGGGAGGGTAGCTAATAATGGGCTATAGTATACGATTCCAATCAGTTAATGATGCCGTTAAAAACTATTACGAATACTCACTAATCTTGAATGAATGTAGGGTTAGATTAAATAATATAGCGGCTAATATGAATTATTTACAATCCAATACACGCGGTAAGAGCTTTTCTACCCACGTAAAAAGCAGGTCATCTAATGTAGGTGCTGCGGCGATAAACCTGCGCAGATGCGGCCAAGTGCTAGATAATTCAAGAATTGAATACTTACTGTCGGAGCAACTTGTCTATCAGAATACCAGCGGAGATGATTCATTTAACATTGGAGATGGAATATCCATAGTACCGGTTCCTGATTTCACAGGGAAGGAAAGGGGTTCCGTATTTGAAGATATAAAAGACCGTATTGGAAAAGCGACTAAAGCTGCCATTGAAGATGTTACTGCATGGTGGAACCGTGAAACTTCCCCAGGCGGATTTATATATAAAGGCGTAAACGTGGGACTTGCAGTTCTTGGGATTGCGACTGGAGCTGTTCAAGCTATCAGTGGAGCGTTGATGTTCGGTACTATTGCTGGAGCTCCACTAGGAGCATTGCTTGCAATATATGGAATCAACGATTTTTTTAATGGTTTTAATGATTTAAAATATACGATTTCAGGAGAGTACTATCAAGTTGGCAGGAATGCTTTAGCAGAGTGCATAGCAAACGGATATTGGAATATCGGTTCTTGGATTGGGCAAGAAGACGGAGGAGAGCTATTCGGAAATGTAGTTTATGGTATAGGCGGTATGGTGGGCTCAGGAACTAGTTTTATTTATAGTTTCTCAGATTTATTCACTTCGAAAAATACGATACATGGTATCTGGAATGCAATCAACTCAATATCAGATTACAAATCATGGGGAGATTCTTCATTTTCCTATATAAAGAATTTATTCGAACTTACCCAAAGACCCTACAAGTAAACAAGTTGTTATAAAATTTGTTAGGAGGATGAGTCATGGAACTATTACCAGTTGGTTCAGTTGTGCTGTTGGAAGGCGGCGAGAAAAGATTGATGATATATGGAATATTGCAGTTAAATGCTGAAGATGAGAGCGAGTACGACTATTTAGGTTGCTTATATCCTGAAGGGTATATCAATAGTGATCATACTTATATGTTTAATCATAAAGATATCCAAAAGGTTGAATTTATTGGTTTTGTAGATTCAGAGTTTCAGATGTTCAGGTCAAATTTACAGAACATGCTGGATCAAGAAACATTGAAGAAATAATAAATGAGGGAGAGGAAGAAGATCAATGGCTAAATTTTGCATAAACTGTGGAAATAAGCTCGAAGTAGGTCAATCATGTTCCTGTAGAGGTGCGGTATTAAACCCAGCAGAAAACAAAATTTCTGGTTTTTCGAATAATAACTATGATGACTCTCGAAATCAAAGTAACGGTTTTGCGTTAACATCAGAACCTTCGATATATAACCAGCATCAACAAAGCAACCAGAATGTTGATTTTGAAGCTGTGAAAGGCTTAGCGAATACTATACTAGGTTATTTTTTGGGGTTTTTCAAAAATGCTGCCACGATATCCAGACAAATTTGTGAAAATGATTCATATACCAAGTCAATTGTTCTATTAGCTTTGCAGGCAATTATCGGTGGTTTGTTAATCTATACTCCGATGTCTGCTGCTCAAAAATCTGCGTCAAGATATAGTTCAATTTCGGTAGTAAATACTGATTATTTTTTTTACTCATTTATTGCTTTGGTGATTTTTTCTGCATTTTTAGCATTGCTACTGATGATGTATTCGAAAGCATTTCGATTAGAAGTTCCATTTAATAAGACATTAGCAATAGTTGCAGCCGGCTCGATACCTTGTACTATTGGATGGAGTGTTAATTTGCTCTTACTAATTATTTTAGGAGTTGGTTTATTTACTTCGAGTTTCTTTGTAGCTTTATCTACGGCATTGATTTTTGGCTCGCTGATCGCGTCGTATTTAATAATACTATTAATGATTATGGCATATGCAAAAGGCGAAGAATCAAAGGCTTTTTATATTGTAATTCTATCGAATATATCGGTGATTTTCTTAGAAATCATCTTTATGTGGTCATATGCTGCCAGCTCGATCGAGAGTTTAAATCGAATGTTTTAGTGCAAGGCAATCAAGCAAAATATTTCGACTATTCAGGTTTTAGGAGGTTGGAAGTTTGTGAGCAAAAGGTTTTTGCTTAGTATAGCTGGTTTGTTTGCCTTGATTGGATTAACATGCGTAGGACTTATTGGTTTTGGAGTGATCAAACCGGGCGGTCAGCTGCTACATTTTTTAGAATCAGGTTCAAGACTAAGCAGTAATAGCAGTATAAACACTGGAATCATTACTATTGATCTTTTGAAAAAATATGATGACTATAATGATCACAATAACGAAACCTCATTCTACATTAACAATGGTTTCGCTGAAGGATTCGCTATGGTTACCAAAAGTGGCAAATGGGGATTCATCGATCGAACAGGAAAAGAAGTAATAGCTTTGATTTATGATAATACACATGCCTTTAGTCAAGGGCTCGCTGCTGTATCAATCAATGGCAAATGGGGATTCATCGATCGAACAGGGAAAGAAGTAATTCCATTACAATATGATTCGGTTCTGCCTTTTTTTGAAGGATTAAGCATTGTTGTGAAAAATGGACGATATCTGGCTATAGATAAAAATGGAATCGAGAAAATAGTTTTGCCTGACAATTATAAGTTCAGATTACATTTTATTGATGGGGTCGCAACAATTGAAAACGATGGAAAATTTGGCCTTATAACCAAAGAAGGTCAAGAGATTGTTCCGCCTCAATATGATGATTCTTTTAGTGGTATTTTTTTTCATAATGGATTGGCAGCAGTGCGGAAAAATGGTAAATCAGGGTGTATAGATATTAATGGACGATTAGTAATTCCTATAAGATATGATAACTATTTAAGTTTTCGTTTGAACGAAACTGATTCGATCATCATGCTTAACGGTGAAAGGTTTTATAAGGATAGTAAAGGCAATATGAAGCCGGTGCCTCAATATGATGACGTGGGAGCATTTGATTTAAGCGCTCTAGCCCTTGTACGCTTAAATGGTAAATCCGGTTATATAAACAGGAACGGTGAGGTGGTAATACCAATAAAATATGATGGTTTAGGGTCTTTCCGAGAAGGATTAGCTGGAGCTGAAGTCAATGGGAAATGGGGCTTTTTAGACAAGTATAATAACGTAATCATAGATTTTCAATATGATGATATTAGCTCATTTAACGAGGGCTTAGCTGTGGTCGAAAGTGGAAAAAAATTGAGTTATATTGATAAAACGGGACACGTTGTATTCGAATTAAAATACGAATTCGCTAGCGCATTTAATGATGGAGTCGCTAAGGTTGGAATTTCAACTGTAGAAGGAACTAGATATGGCATAATTGACCGTCTGGGAAGAGAAATCGCCCTTTTAGAGTACGAAACCATAAACGATTTTGATGAAGGTTTGGCAGGAGTGAAAAAGAACGGTAAGTGGGGATTTATTAATCTTAGAGGGCAAGAAGTTATCATACCTCAATATGACGATTATGACCAAAAACATATCGAGCACTATTCCTCAAATGTAAATTATTACCGAGATTTTTATACGTTTAGAGACGGGGTTACTAGTGTTCGAAAAAATGGCAAATGGGGTTTCATAAATTATGAAGGGCGAGAAGTTATTCCATTAGAATATGATTGGGTGGGTAGATTCAAGGATGGTATGGTACTAGCTAAAAAAAACGGTCGGGTATACTATGTTTCGAGTCCACTTGCCCAGCAGATAAATGAAATTAATAGTAGAGCATCGAAGAGCCTTTTTCAAGAAATAAAATCAAAGATAAGTGGATTTTTCTAGAAATGATTATATGAAAAAAGTAGTTATTTATTAACGGGAGGAATTAAGGTGTATTGTGAAAATTGCGGACAGAAAAACGAAATTCTCGGACGTTTTTGCGAGAACTGCGGTGTGGAAATGAGAATGTATAGTGATTCTTCGGATACTACCACTGAACCAGTGATTAATAACGGTTTAAATCCATATAGGCAGAGTCATCAGGAAAACGGTATTGGTAGGAATAACAGCCAAAACTACTTAAAGATGCCTTCTAAGGGAGTTTTAGTGATAATCGTATTTTTAGCCATACTGTTGGTAACGTATAAATCATTCGCATATTTTATGGCTCCAGAACAAGTAGTCGACAGAATCATGCAAGCACTAGCTAAGCAGGATTATGCCAAAGCAGCAGATTATTTCGATTTGCCTAATAATGATTTCATCAGTGTCGCAAGTTTAGAAAAAGCAGTGAAGAGTAATATGCCTTCCCTTTTAAACTACAATCTGAAGCCTGCAACAGTTAAGGATCAAAGTCCAATATTGCGCAATTACAATATTAAGTACACAGTAGCTGGCTACAAAGAAGAACACGAAATGAATATGGTTCTCATAAAACAAAAAGAGAAAAAATATTTAATTTTTGAAAACTGGAAGATGAGTTCAGATAATTTAATAACTAAAGACTGGGTAATCAGTATTCCCAAAGGTGCAGAATTATTTATAGATAATAAGAAAGTCTCAAGTCAATATCAAAACTTTTCTCAAAGTGATGCTTATACCGATCATTATGTTATTGACAAAATTTGCAAAGGTCAATATCAGATCAAAGTAACACTAAATGGTTATAATTCATTTCAAAAAGAATATCGAGCTGGTGAAAATGTTTATATTAACATTCAAACCTTGCAAAGAGTGGCTAATCAGCAATGATTTTCAATTACAAGTTCGATTCATTATTTGATTTAGAAGGGAGAATCTGAAATGAAAAAACATTTGTTGTTATTGATGGTCATTGTGATGTTTGTATTATGCTTTGGTTGTGGAAAAAAGGTCCTCGATAATGAATCCGTTCCAGCTAATAGCTCGACGGTTAATCAAGAAACGAAAGTGCCCGTTGAAGAATCAAAGGCAAATAATCCAATTCCGCCAATTTTCAAATCGCTAACTTTTGAACCGGATGGTAAAGAAGAAAAATCCCCAGAGCTTGCAGGTGATGACCTAGAGCTAATAAAAAACGAATTTGCTGAGAGAACAGTTACCCTAATGGTTAATGAGAATAAACAAACATTTTTCATTGATAAGAATGAGATTAAAAGAGTTGAAGTACAAAAAATTCAAAATGTAGACACTGTGACAAACAAAATGGTAACGCTTGCTCTTTTTATCGATAGAAGTGTTGCTATCGTAAAAGTTTCTGCTAACATTCAGTATTCTTTCTCCGAAGGTATATGGAAAGCAAATAATTTCGAAACCGTTGCAACGATAGAAGAATTGAGCTTGGAGGGAGCATGGAACGGAGAAGTAAGGCTTACATATTATCCCTCGACAATGAGAAAAATCTCTTTTGTAATTGAAAAAGTAAAAATTGATGGTCTGTTTTCAACCAATGTCACACTTTCGGCTCACACTACGACACCTAGTGCACCTGATGATGTTTTCAAAGGTGCAGGGGGCATTGAAAAGGGCACCACTAAAATGACCATCACAGCAGTAGAATGGGTTAAGAAACAGTCTAGATCTTCAGGAGAAAACTACACCTTGGCTGCTTACGCAGATGTAGCTAAAAAAGCATATGTTACGGCAAATGGATGTAAGGGAATGGATGGAATTAATTTAACGAGAATAGTGGAAAGGAAACAATAAGTAATACTATTCTCCTGCTAAATTGTCCGAAAGCTTATTTACATCACAGGACAAGGCGGTTCCCATATGTGGAAATCAATAGAAGAATTCTGGAATGGCCATGATAATAATCGTTGAAATCGGCTGTAAGACTTTGAAAGAGCGACAGACAATAGTTTTGGATACAGTACCCAATATCCTTCTAGGTTGGTGAAAAAATGCTTTTTGAAATTTCCTCAGCGGTAGGAATACATATCGGAAAAAAACGCCATAACAATGAAGATAATTTTTATAATAACGGCATATTTTTAGACGAATCAAATCGCGAAATACCAGCGATTTCTTCCGACAGCAGAACGCAAAATCTACAGTTTTATGCAGTTTTCGACGGAATGGGCGGCGAAGAAAAGGGCGAATGGGCAGCTTTGATTGCAGCCAAGACTTTGGGCAAGTACCAAAATATGCTTAGCGAAATAAAATTCCATGATATCCACAAATACATTCAGATGTATAGCATAGAAACATGTAGCCTTATTAGTGAAAAGGCCAAGGAATTAGGGGCTAGCAGAATTGGCACAACGATAGCACTATTATGTATCGAGGGAGATTCTGCACATGCATACAATATTGGTGACAGTAGAATATACTTGCTGCGGGGAAAAAAAATAGCACAGCTCTCTGAAGATCATACTCCAGTAACTCGGGCAATTAGACTCGGAATGATGTCGACCTCAGAAGCGAAAAAACATCCCCATCGCAACAAGCTTACCCAGTACTTAGGGATTCCGCCGGAAGAACAGATAGTCAAACCACATAGAACATCTGTAAAACTCAGAAATAATGACCAATTCTTTTTGTGTAGTGACGGAGTTACGGATTTTATCAATGATGAAAAGTTATTGAATTTGTTACTGCAGAATAAGTCTGAAAAAGAAATAATTGCAAATATAATTGATGAAGCCTTAAACAAGGGAGGGAAAGATAATATAACTGCATTAATTATTAAAGCTTTAAAAGCTTTTGAAACTCAAAACAATTGAAGCAGGTGATTACGTGAGGGTGTTGGCTCAGAGATATAGAATAGTTGAAACGTTAGGATCGGGTGGAATGAGTACGGTATATCTGGCTGAAAGCATAAACCTTGGTAGTAAATGGGCTATTAAGGAGCTTCCCAAAAAAGCGGAAGCCAATTATGATCTGCTGGCAGAACCGAATATTCTCAAGCAACTAAATCACTCTGCCTTGCCGCGAATAGTGGATATTTTCGAAGATGAGGAACACCTGTATATTATCGAAGACTATATTGAAGGAGTACCTCTGGATAAACAATTACATATGCGCAAGAGTTTTGATGAGGCAACGGTTATCGAGTGGACGAAACAATTGTGCGGCGTTCTTCAGTATTTGCATAATCATCGCCCTAATCCGGTTATTTACCGTGATTTGAAGCCTTCAAATATCATTGTGTCCAGTGATAATGCAGTAAAACTAATTGACTTTGGCATAGCGCGGGAATACAAAACGGATAGCAGCAGCGATACCAGTTATATGGGCACTAGGGGCTATGCAGCACCTGAACAGTATGGTACTTCTCAAACCGACGCTCGCACCGATATTTATTCTCTGGGTGTCACTATGTATCATTTGCTTACCGGAAAAAGCCCGAATGAGCCTCCCTATGAATTCAGAATGCTCCGCCAATTAAGCAAAGATTTTTCAGAAGGCATCGAATTCATAGTTAATAAATGCGTCCAAAGTGATCCTTTTAAACGCTATCAGAGCGTGGCAGAGCTATCGCATGATTTGCATAACATTTTCGTTTTCAACAATTATTACAAAAAACAAAAAGTACTCGAAAAAGTAAAGTATTTCATAAAAACAGCCTTGCTGCTAAGTTTTGCATTCACTATATTATGCGGTATAAGCATTATGAGAGTGGAAAGAAAAGAAAAGTTTGATGCATTCGTCAGCAATGGGTATGAGTCTTTGAAACACTATCAATTTGAGACGGCGATGCAAGCCTTTAATTCGGCAAATAGTATTGAGCCTACAGCAAAAGAAGGCTATTTGGGTTTAGCACAAATTCTTTTGAAACAGACTAATTATCAGCAGTGCATCGATTATTTAGATGAAGTTGCCGGCCAGATTGCCGGCCTCAGTGATGATGGCCAGTATAATTATCTTAAAGGAACCGTCTATTTCGAAAATGGAAAATACCCGGAGGCAGTTTCATATATGGTCAAGGCTTCAGCAATTGATCCTGCAAATATTGAATATGCCCGCGATGTAGCAGTTTGTTATGCCAAAAAAGGTGATGTTTCACAGGCTAGGGAGACGCTGAATCAGTTGGTCGCTTTAGGCAGCAGTAATGATGTTTTAGATTATGTTAACGGCCAGGTCTATGTAGCTGAGCATAAGCTTGATGCTGCTATAGGCAGCTTTAGCAAAACCATTAGTGAGTCTAACGATCAGATTATTATTAAAAAGGCTTATATAGAACTGGCAAGTATTTATAAACGAAGCCGAAATACGGATAAAGATGCTCTTAATAATCAGATTAGAGTATTAGAACGAGCAGAACAGGAGTTACATGATAAAGATGACTTGATAATTACTGAAACCCTAGCTGAAGCCTATTTTGCTTCTGAAAACTATAGCAGTGCTGCTCGAAAGTTTCAAAAGCTGCTTGACATAGGATATAGCCGACCTTACATATATAGAAACTTGGCGATCATTTATCAGCTGTCTGGAGATTTGAATTTGGCAGAAAAGAAGCTTAAGGAAATGAAGGATAAATATTCGGATGATTACAAATGTTATTTGCAATTTGCTTTTCTGCACTTGGAAAAAGAAAGCCGTAAGGACGAAAACAGTCGAGACTACGGCCAAGTTGTAGAATTCTACAACTTGGCCGTTAGATATGCTCCAAACGGAGCCAATTCTACTGATTTACACCCGCTTACTAATAAAATTGCTGAATTAAGACAAAAAGGATGGCTATAGACTTTTAATATTTTCGTAAGTTTGATAGAGAATTATTTCGCATGTTTTATTTATAAGGAAAGGGCAGATGTCGATGATTACAAATGGTTTGCTTGTATTAGGATGCGGTATTGCTGGTTTCACCGCAACAATTATTTGGATTTTGGTTGATATAACAACTAAGGATCAACGCCAAAAAATGATGGTCAGAAGAGCTTTGGAAAACTCTCTATCTCATAACAGTTTGAGTTTTGTCAGAAAAGAGCAAATGGGAAACCCTGATTATCATAGAAATATTGTCAACTCGAATAGAGATGAATGCAATACTACCGAAAAAATAACGATTACAGAACACCTGACAGAGGGAATTGATTCATCAGCAACTGTATCAGTAGAGCGTTCAAACAGACAAACGGTAGGTTTATTTAGCGAAGTTCCATCTGATAATAACATCCAAGTATTACAGTCGCAAAATAAAGCTAGGCTATGCAGAGAATGTGGCAATAGTATTCTGAGTCAGGGGAAATTTTGCTCGCGTTGCGGGTATAGAAATGAATAGTTAAAGTAGAATCAGAAAGGAAGTGATCGATTGTTATGCCGAAATTGCGGGGTTATAAATGAGATTGACAGCTCATTTTGCGAAAATTGCGGTTTTGCTTTAGCAGATGTACCGAAAACTAAACAGCTGATTACAGAGAGTATTCAACCAGAAAATAATAAAAAATTTAGATTGGTTTTAATTATCAGCATTATTGCAGTTTGCTTGATGGTATTACTAACGAAAGAAATTGTTGCTACAGGAGTTTTCAATCCGGTTGAAAGAGAAATTAAGCTCGGTTATAAACTGCTTGCTGAAGGCAAATATGATGAGGCGATACTAGCATTTAATAAAGTGATTTCAATTGATTCGAAGAGCATTTCGGCACGGATCGGAGCCAGCGAAGCCCATTTTATGCTGGGCGAATATGATAAAGCTGAGCAATTCCTAAGAGAAGTCCTAGATTTGGACCCGGATAATCTAGAAGCTAGGGACTGGTTGCATAAAGTGATAGCATTTAATGGACCTATTAACAATGGAGGCTACTACGTACAATATGGCGGATATACCTATTACCGGGAATACCATGATGACAGTTTTGAAAAAAGTGCCGTATTCGCTCGCTATGCTCACGCAAAAGGATCCAGTAAGAAAATGATGCGTGTTGACAATGAAGGAAATAAAGAAGAATTGTTTACTGATACAGGTGCTGGAAAGATATTTATATATAATAATAGATTTTATTTACAGTGTTCAGTATTAGAAAACGAAATTAGTGAAATCTACTCAGTAGATTTTTCCGGGGCTGATCGCAAGGATTATGGCAGTGGAAGTATAAAAACGCTCGATCCTTATAGGGGAATTATTGTTTGCGAAGAAGCAACCGGGGATATCAGAATAAGAAACACTTCCATAATCAATTGCAGATCCAGAGCGAAGATAGCAACAGTAGCAGGCAAGTATTTACACTACGGCGAAAGCGATGGAATGCTATATTTCTCATATCATAACACACCAGCTGATCAAATAAGAATTGGATCTGTGAGAGCAGATGGGTACGATGAAAAGGTCTTGTTTTCAAAAAAGATGGATTTTTTTGATGATGCTGCAGAAGCAAATTCGGTTGCTATACAGCATGTACAAATAGTTGATGACTATCTCTATTTTTCTTTCGGAAGTCGAAGTGGAACATACAATATAGGGTATGACGGACTATTTCGTTATCGCTCAGAATTACCATATAATGGAGGAGTAATTGCGCGAATCAAAAAAGATGGAAGTAATTTCAATGTGCTAGCTGGTGAAAAAGGTAAGCTGGTACAGGAAAAATTTTTAGTTATACAAAAAAGTCAGGGTTATTTCCTTCTGTATTTATCAGGGAGAGATTGGCATATGCATTTGTCCCCAGTTATTTTAGACATTCAAAACGGAATAGTGGAAGATTCAAGCTTGGATGTAAGCGTGCTTAAAACTCCCTTTTTCGAAAGCAAAAATCTCTTGGAAGCAAGCAATGAGATAAGTATATATGCTGATAATTCAGGTAATAAAGTTAGACTACTTACCAAAGAAGATTACAGCAATTTAGGAATTACAGGAGAAATTCTTATGGAGGAAAGATATTATCAAAATACTGATCAAGTTGAATACTTGAATGATTGGGTCTATTTCAGAATCGAAAACGGAGTTCGAAGCATGGGGAAGGATTTAGGATGGCGCTATGGATATGAAAGAAAACAGGCAAAAATATTTCGCAAACAATTATCTACCTCCAAAATAGAGCTTCTATATTCATACTAAGCAAACAATTAACAATTCGTGTTAATGAATAATTAGGAGATGGTTTTGTGTATTGCTATAACTGTGGTGTAAAAAAGGCAAAAAATTTAGAAATTTGCACAGAATGCGGAGCTTCACCTTTAAAACAAAGACCTGTTCCAAAGCATGATAATTTCTCGATGACGAGAAGCGTTTCACCGCTAATAAATGATCATGGCTTGCAAAAGAGAAAAGAAAACCTTTTTCCTTATATCGTTGTTTTGATCGTCGTTGTAATAATGTCAAGTACAGCAATTTGGTATATGCTGCATAGAGAATCAAATATCCATGGTATTGCTCCCATAAAGTCCTCTGACATTGATATAAATAAGAATAATGCAATTACGCCTAATCTTACTCCAGAACAAGCGCCACCGGTGATGAAAAATGCTAAGGAAAAAGAACCCCCAAAGGTTATTTCTTCGGATAACTTTATATATCCCAGTGATCAAGAATATATAACGGAGACATTTTTATCAAAGTTAAGCAAACAAGAAGTTGCTTTGATAAGGAACGAGATTTATGCGCGCCATGGGTATATTTTTCAGGAAGAAGAATACAAAAATTATTTTTCCGCCAAGCCTTGGTACCATGCTAATCCAAATTTCGACGACAGTGAATTCAATGAGATAGAGCAAGCAAATAAGGATACCTTGATTGCTTATGAAAAGAAAATGGGATGGCGATAAGTGGTAAAGTTGATTTGAGTGCTTGTTTAGTATTTGATGTTGAAATCAAAATCGTTATTTGAAAAGGGTGAAAATTTTATGATTTGTCATAATTGTGCTATAAAGCTAGAACCGGGGGCAAGATATTGCGGAGTATGCGGCTACAAGACTATGAACACAAACCACAGTACGCCGGAAAGTCGTGACCCTGTGAGTTCTGGCGCATTTGGAAAGAGCTTTATATTGAAAAAAAATATTTTGCTTATTAGTATAGTTGTCGTTATATTAACAACAGTGGTTGTAGCAGTAGTTACTTTTGATGTATTTGACCCGTCGGAGCAGCAAATAAAGCTGGGTTATAAACTGTTGTCTGAAGGTAAATATGAGGAAGCTATACTAGCATTTAATAAAGCAATTCTAATTAACGAAAAGCCGATTGATTCAAGGATTGGACTAGTTAGAGTCTACTTTGAAATGAATGATTTTCACAGAGCATTAAGCATATTGGAAGAATTATCTAATAATATTTATTATCATGATGATATTCGAAACAACACTCATTATATTGCACTAATAAATGCAGTAGAAGATGCAATTCCTGGAGAAAAATTCGAGCTATTAAATGGCAAGTTTATGCCATTTAATGCCGCGGTATTGAATTCCGGTTTTAGAGGAAGAGCTCTTCGATACAGTGGTTCAGAAACCTGGAAAACAGTTTTTGATTTGCATGGCAATGGGGATGACGAAATAAGCCTTACATATAATTATCAACCAGAAGAACATGGAGCTCTGGTTACTTTGCGAGTTAACTCATCCATATTCAAACTGGAGTTGGATTATTTTGGCGGAGCCGACATTATTGATTTTGATAAGACGGATGATTATTCGGAAATTGCGATTTATGACGTCGGGCCGAGTGAAGATCCACTTATTCATATGATTCGGTATAACGGAATGGAACTTTTCGACATTGGGCCGGTGCCAGCCGGGTGGAAAGATTCCACTATTGCATGGCTGGATCAGAGAGGGAGAATCATTGGGCGAGACCAATATGTTGATTTTACTTCACCCAAGATTGCGATGGCATATTACCAGCTGGAAGGGAATGAGTTGATTGAATACGATAATGATTATTCTCTTGCTTATGGAAAGAGATACGAGTTTTCGTCTCAATTTGAACCATCAGTATTTGGACCGCATTTCATTGAAAAGTCTCTAATGCCCGATGATGATTTTGAACCCTGGATGGAGTTCAGTTACTCAATTGATAGGCAGCCGTTTCGATTCAATAATGGAGAAGGTTTTAGACTCATTAAGGCTTTCTCTCCGAATTCGCTAGATGGAAATGTGTCTTGGTTATTCAACCGCGGCTCATGGTATTATATTGAGTTAACTGACGGGCGTAGAGGAATACTCTATTTCTTTGGTTCTGATTAACGAGGAGGTATTATGAATAAGAAATCCATTATTATTATCTTAGCTTCTGCAATTATTGCTCTTAGCGGAGCCTCATATTTTGCAATAAGTGCCACAGACCCTTATACACAACAGATAAAACTGGGATATAAGTTAATTGCGGAATCCAAATACACCGAGGCTATTTTAGAATTCGATAAGGCAATTACCATTGACGCTAAGAGAGATAAAGCCTATTTAGGTTTGGCTGATACATATATTGCGCGTTTAGATGAAAATACGGTTCAGGATATCAGCAACATATTAAAGAGAGCTTACGAGCAGCAGGAAAAAAACCATAAAACTATTGTCAAAAAGTTCTCAAGCATAGCAAAATATTTTGCTGAAATAGGTAAGACGGACTGGGCGTTTGCCTTATTAAACTATGGCTATGAACTAACTAAGGATGAAGAGATTAAGACTCAAAAAGAAGTGTTAGCAAGAAATGCGGTTAATCCTCTCTTAAAAGAGTTATTTGGCTTATGTGAGCTGGGCGATATAAACGCGGCAAGAAATATTATACAGACTGAACGATTCAATGCTGTTGCTACATTAGTTGAAGTAGATAAACCAATAATTTTCTATCCGAATAATGAGAGAGGCGATACCAAAGGTTTGGGTCTATACATGGTTCAAGTTTTTAAAGATAACGAAATTGATTATATTGAGTATGATTGGAAATTCTTTTTATACTATGGAGACTATATAGATAATAAAAGAAATGGGATAGGAATATGGTTTTGTGATTCAAAGGACCAGTATATTTTTGAAGGAACATGGGGTAATGATAAACCAAATGGTGAAGGGGTTGAAATCTGTATAAACCAAGAACCACAGCTAAACCCTTTTCAAAAGCAAACAATTGTCAAAGCCACATATTCAGACGGCTTCTATAATGGTTCTATTCACTCAGTTGAGCCACTGTATATCGAACCAAACTATTATAGCTCAGGGATATCAATTCAAGCTGAATACGATTACCATGCGCTTGAAGGTATCTATCAACCAATGGAATGCGATCAAGAACTACATGATGAAAAAGATGAAACAATATGTTATAAACATATCTTTATTCAAGACCCAGATTCTAACAACTATTCATCTGTGCGTTCAGTTCATATGACAAGTAGTCTCACAAAGTCTCCTAAAGAAGGAGTAAGGGGATTTTCTCATAGAGAGTTTGGAGGTCCACTAGGTTCCTGGTATTACGGATATATAGTTAGTTTTCTATAAAAAGGGTTTTTTATACAATATAATAAACTGCTTAGCTATTAGCAAAATAAAATCTGTCATAAAATTATTTTCATACAGGAGGCAAAAAATGAAAAAACTACTCGCATATTTTACGATTCTGGTTCTTATTACTTCGATGATGATAGTGAATGCTGGCTTAGGAATGGCTGCTGCGAGCATCAAGGTCATTCTCAATGGACAAGAATTACGCTTCGACGTTGATCCCATCATCATCGACGGGCGCACCATGGTGCCGATTCGGGGTATTTGTGAACCCCTGGGATTAACACTGCAGTGGCATCCTAAGAACGGTACTTTTGTGTTATTGCGGGAGAAGTCGGTTATTACTCACCAGGTGGGGACCAACATCATTAATATCGACGGTAAGACAAGGATATACGATGTGAAGTCACTAATTGTTAATGGCAGGACACTGGTGTCACTGCGGATGATATCAGAGGCAGTTGGGCTTGATGTTATTTGGGATCATGATACCCAGACTGTAAATATTGCATCAATGTCCAAGCCGGCTAAACCGGTCTCAGAAGCGAGAATTATGGGAATTGTGGTCGGTAGTTATGAGCTTAGAATTGGAGACGATATTAACGAAGTACAAAGTCGAATTGGCAAAGCCGGTCGAATTGATCAAGTAGCAGCCGATATTTCTGCATATGTATTTAACTCTGATTATGACAAGTTTTCACTGCTGCTGGTTAAGGATAAACAAGTAATCGGTATTTATGCTTTGGGTAATAATCTCAAGACTCTGGGAGGCCGGGAAAACGATTTCAGGTATTTCAAAGATGGCAATGACGGGGATGCGGTATATGCAATTGCTTGCCCAAGCAATATCAGGTTCTCATTTGGCCATGAAGATAAGGATTTAATAGTTATTGAAAAGCAGATTTTTGACATAACTAATGCCTTCAGGGCTTTTCATAATAAAGCGATTCTTAGTTTTTCGGAAAAGGCAAGCAATGTTGCCAGACTTCATTGTGAAGATATGGCAAATAAAGACTATTTTGATCATGAATCCCTAGACGGGCGCAGCCCCTGGGATAGGGCTAAAGCCGGAGGAATTAATGCTTTCGGTGAAAACATTTCCGCCGGAAACCCTGATGCGATCTCTGCCATGCACGGCTGGATAAATTCGTCCGGACACCGCAGCAATATTTTGTCTTCGCAATTTCGGGGATTAGGGGTTGGGGGTGCGTATAGCGATTCTTCGACTTTCCGTTATTACTATACTCAGCTTTTCTTGTAAACTTGTTTTCTCAAAGGTTCATTAGTTGAATAGTTGAAGTGACTAACTAAGAAATTCGAAAAATTCTATCAACAAAATGCCATGTAACTCAATTTTGTGGGACAAAGATAATAAATTGACCAACTAACAATTCGACAAGTATAATAGACTTGTGTTTGAGCTTTTTGGAGGTGGTCGTATGCCCCAGCTTTCATTATATATAGATGAAGAGACACTTAGGAAAATTGAAACCGCTGCTAGAATCAATAAGACTTCTGTTTCAAAATATGTATCCCAAGCCCTAAAAGAGCATCTTTCGAGAAAATGGCCAGAAGGGTATAAGGAAATCTTTGGCTCCATTACTGATGACAGCTTTTCTAAATCTGATTCTCTTAATTTTGCTCATGACTTAAAAAGAGAAAGCCTATGAGTTATTTTCTGGATACTAATATGTGCATATATTACTTGAAAGGGAAATATCCGGCTTTACTAGTGAAAGTTCTGTCGCTTAATCCTGCTGATATTAAGATTCCAGCGGTTGTAAAAGCGGAACTGATTTATGGTGCTGAAAAAAGCAGCAGAAGAGATGCAAACCTGGAGAAGATCATGGCATTTCTTTCTCCATTTGAAATTGTTCCATTTGGAGATTCCTCCACCTTTTCTTATGGAGAGACACGAGCATTTCTTGATAGAGCTGGTTTGCCTATTGGACCGAATGATTTGCTTATCGCAGCTACAGTGTTGTCGGAAAGAGGGATTCTTATTACTAACAATATTAAGGAATTCGAGAGAATACCTGGGCTTTTATTAGAAAACTGGACTATGTAAGTGGCGCTCAAAAATATTCAGATGGAGGAATGAGACATGGAATTCGTTTCTTGGATCGAGTCTTATGGAATAGTAATTGATCTTATGCTTCTGAAATTCGCTTTTCTGGCAACATGCCCAATTATCATGTATGAGTTCTATTGGACTTGGAGAGTATACATAAAAGTTGATACTGAAGCAGATGATAGTACAGTGCGAGCTATTTTGGTTGTATTAGGGTATATACTTTTTTCCGTTTTTGCAGCTTTTGTTGTAATTTACTTTGATTTAGATGATAGCGTGTTTATCTATATAATTATAATATATTCAGTTTATAGACTTGTGGAATTGAAAGTAATAAAAAAGAATATGCGGAGGCTGGAAGAGGATAAAAATTTATAATAAATTTTCTAATAGTGCCGAGACATTTTACCACGGGTTCTTAGCGTAATTTCGGAGGTTGCTAAGCGCGATGTTAATTGTTAATAGGCTTGATATTACCAGCAAGTTCATAACAAGCCTAGCCTAATATTCTTTTCTAGTTATTTTTTGGAATTAGATGTTTCTATCCTAACCTTACCGATTTCGTAGCAATATTTTGACTAAACATTTGGTCATGCTCGACAAATAGCAGAGTCGGCTGATATTCTAAGAGCAATTCCTCGATTTGCATGCGCGAAAAAACATCTATATAGTTAAGAGGTTCATCCCATACGTATAAATGAGCGCGTTCACAAAGGCTCCTAGCCAGCAGGACTTTCTTCTTTTGACCGGCGCTGAAATGCTGCATGTCTTTATCGAATTGGTCCCTGTTAAAGTCTAGTTTGCGCAAAATAGTATATAGAAGCGTCAGATCAATTCCGTATTGTTCTGCTAATCCCGGGAGCTTACCCTTTAGTGTTGAAGTATCCTGAGGAACATAAGAGATAATCAATTTGCTGGCTGCCTTAATACTGCCGGTGTAATTAATGTTTTCCTCGCATATGAGCTTTATTATACTTGATTTACCGCTTCCATTCTGACCTGCTAATAAGATACGGTCGCCTGCTTCGATACTCAGATTTATGTTCGACGCAATTAATTTATCCTCATAATATATTGCGATGTCAGATAGCTCCATAAGTCTACTGGAATGATGAGTTAGAGGGCTGATTCTAAGATCATCTATTCTCTCTAAGTTTTTTAGCAGTTTCGACTTATCAGTTATGGCGTCATTTTGGCGTTTGTCTATGGATTTCGATCTTTTCATCATTTTGGCTGCTTTATGCCCGATATAGCCCTTGTCGGCCTTGCTTCCTTCAGGTCCTCTTTTAGTTTTTTCTACCTTATCAGACCATTCTGAAGTTCTTTGCGCAGCAATGCGCAATTGCTCGATTTGCTTTTGAAGTTTTGCGTTTTCACTTAGCTCGAATTGATCTTGACGCTGTTTATTTATCAGCCAGCTCGAGAAATTTCCTTTTTGCACATCAATATTGGCCTTATTGATAGAGAGAATATGGTCAACTGAATTATCTAGGAAAGCCCGGTCATGGGAAACCAGAATGAACCCCGATTTGGAGCGCAGGTACTTACTGACTAGCTGACGTCCTAAACTATCCAGATGGTTGGTGGGTTCATCGATGAGCAAGAAATTATTCTCTTTAAGAAAAAGCACAGCTAATAATAATTTGGTTTGTTCTCCGAGGGATAAACTACTTAGAGGGCGAGCAAGTGAGTCACTTGATAGCCCTAGTAAGTTTAGCTCACGGTCAAGTTCCCACTCTTGATAGTCGGCAATTATACTATTTACAACAGCGTGGGTCTTAAGCTTAGTGTCTTGGATCTCGAAGGGAAAGTAGTCAAAACTAACGCTGGCAGTGATTGTGCCACGGTATTCTAATTTGCCCATTAATAGCTTTAGAAATGTGGTTTTCCCGCGTCCATTTCTTCCGGTGAAGCCTAAGCGCCAAGCGCTGTCGATCTGGAAGCTTACATTTTCGAAGATATAATCGTAGCTGCCATCATAAGCAAAAGTTAAATTAGATATATTTATTAATGACATAATAATCCTCCCCAAAATTAATAAAGCTGCAAGAAAGTAATTTCTTACAGCTTAAAAAATCTTAGATGAATTAATGAGTTTTTCTTAAGATTAAATTGAACTACTTTCTTGCGCGCATAATGAAAAGCAACAGTAAATATTCTTCATCATGCCTTATTTTTCTTAGCAAGAAAGATGGCGCACCCTCTCATCTCCATTTCAAGTTAATTGACTATAGCATAGCAAGCTTACCTGTAAAAGTCAATTTATCATTTTCTGCTGTTTCCATTATTATTCCTAAACTAGGTACTCGTATTTCCCGATTCTATATTAATACTGATTCGTACTAAGTAACAAGCTAAGCGCGCTCCAAAGATTAGGCGCGCAATTACATAAGGAAAGCGAAATAGTAAAAATTATTGATGCCTAGAGGTGCTTTTCGCTGTACTGACATTGCAATATAATGGCTATAATGTGAAAACCATTGGTTTGAGGTATACGAGAGCAAGAATTGTTGAAGGTTGTTTTAACTTCGGGTTATGCGATTTAGGCTGAGGTTTTGTACCGGCAGCTAGTCGTACAGGTGATGCTGTTATGATATTCAAGAGTCATAAAAGTCAAAAAGGTGATAAATACGAAGAGGTTGAGATAGTGTCTCTTGATGAGAGAGCCTGCCGTGCGCTTCAGGACGAAAATGAAGCCAATCGACTTATTGAAGAATTTTTGCCTTTCATCAAAAGCCGGGTTAGAAGGTTTATTTACGGCTATGATGAAATCCGCTTTGACGATTACCAAAGTATTGCCATGCTGGCTTTTTATGAAGCAATTAAAAGTTACGATCAAAACAGAGGCCATTTTTTGACTTTTGCCAACCAAATAATTAAGCTGAGGCTGATTGATGGTCTGCGCAAAGAAAGCCGCTACCAAGAAAAAATTGTATTATTAAGCGATGAAAAAGAACCCTATGATAACAGCCCCGCCTCGACTGCTGCTGCAATGAGCTCTTATGCGTTTGCTAGCCAGAATGCTCTCTTATCAATGGAAATTGAACAATTTAAGATGGAGCTTCAGGAATGGGAAATCACACTATTATCACTTTATGAACAATCTCCTAAACACAATTCTTTGCAAAAAACTTGTCGCCAAGTTGTGATACAATGCTATGAAAACCAAGAAATAACCGAGATTATTCAAGTCAAGCGTTACTTGCCAATAAAAAAGATTGCCAAGCTTACAAATGTCCCTGAAAAAAAACTGGAAAGGGTTCGAAAGTATTTATTAGCTTCACTAATTATACTAACTGGCGACTATGAATATTTAGCAGAATACATAAAACTGAACGGAGGTGGAGCAGTATGAGAGGTTTGCTTATAAGCCATGAAAATGGTATTTCCTACGTGATGGATAACAAAGGCTGTTTTCACCGAGTCAAAGGAATTTCGCATAAACCTGTAGGTTCGGAAGTGGAGTTTAACACCCCGATCACGCTTAACCGCAAGATAGCACTGATTGCCGCGACTTTTCTAATATTTACTTTTAGTGGTTTATACGCTTATTTATTTAGAATAGATGCCTATTATTTAGCTGTTGATATTAATCCCAGCTTCGAGTTGGCGTTTAATAATATGGATCGAGTAAAATCAGTCCGCGCTGTTAATGAAGACGGCGAAAAATTTCTTGCTGGAGTAAGGATTAAGGGTTCAGCGCAAGAAGCTTTGAAAACCATAGTTGCTGCGGCTGTATCACAAGGCTATGGGTTAAGTCCAGCGGATCAAGAAGCCTCGATCCAATTAACAGTTATTGCTCAAAACGAGAAAACGACTTCATTAGCAGCTGCGAAAATAAATGAAGTCTTGCACAGTATGGCTGAATTACCGGCAGTTGATGTCGATATTAGTGATCTAAAGCTAAGAGATGAAGCCCAAGCGAAAGGGGTTTCTCCGGGCAAACTAAAAAGGGCCGAAGAACTTTATCGCGTCGATCAGAGCAAGTCGCTGGAAGAACTGCTGGTAATGCCTATGAGCGAATTGAATGAGCAGCTTCACAGCCAAACCGACAATAAAAATAATAAGGTCAATACGGTAGAAAATAAAAGTTTTAATAATGATAAGGAACAAGAAAGCAAAGACAATACTTCGAAAAAATTGGAGAAAGAAAGCGAAAAAGAAGCAAAACAACTGAGTAAAGAGCAAAAAAAGCAAACTGAGAATAATGGAAATCAAGGACAGAGTAAAAAGGATGACTCCAGAGGTAAGCATGATAAAAATGACAATAATAAGAATTGAATTGTTTCGCCCATGATGCCAAGGCATAAGGGAACATCGGTTAATTAATGGTTGGGGGGATTACTAGAAAGTTGCAAAATTATGCACTTTATTAAAATCCCCCCAAAAATATTTATTGAGCCGCGAACTACTATAATATAGCAATTATTAATTTGGATAATAAAGGAGGGATCCAAAGCAAGGGGGCTATGTTAAGATAAAAAATTTATAAGGAAGTGATTTAATGAAAAAAGTATTTTCTATCATTATCGGAATCGCAATGCTGTTTACGGCAGCATTTGGCCTTCCCGCCTATGCCGGTGATATAAAGACGATTGATTATGAAGTAATGAATAAAGAAGAAGCCAAGGATTTTAAACAACATAGTGAAGGCAAAATTTCTAGTAATGCCCATAGTTATGCATTCGAAGCAAAAGGGATTGTTTTCGAATGGGATGGAAAGCAGAAAGAGGACGGCTTACTTACTGTAGAGGAAATATTTTTCACTGAATACAAGAGCTTGACCTTAATGGTAAAAATGGCAAATGAGTATCGAGCAGTAACGATAACAGAAGCTGGGAAATACAGTATTCCCAAATTAGCTATTGATGGCAAAGGGAAAGCCAAGAATATCAATATGGTGTACATTGGGAATTTGATACCTGCTGATATACCTGCTGACAGTAAATTTAGGACAATTGTAGTTAGCAGCCCGGGGAGCGGAATAACTGCAAAAAGTTTCCTCGGTGCCTTAGACGAAATCTTTGCTGATGTAGTTCAAACTGACACCGGATCACTATATGGTGCAGATGCTTGGGACAAAGCTTTTACCAATAAGCCTGAAGGAGATGCGGATCGTCAAGCTTACAATGACATGAAATCAATAGTAAATGATCTGCTTGACATTTCTAAGGGCTATACCGAGGCGAAGTGGATAAGCAATACTAATCCGGCTACGAATCCTCAGGTAGGGGAAGTTGTTCGCTATGCCAAGGCATTTAATATTCCAGGTGAACAAATTACTAATGACATGGTGACCCTGAGAATAGCTAGTGACAATGGATTTGTAGTCTTTGTAAACAATAACTATGTAGGGAAATCGAACTCGTTATTGATGCCCTATACGAAAAGCTTCGAAGATATAGAAGATCTGAAAGCTCTATTTGGAGATCGCACCCAGATAAATGGCTTCATCACTCATGGTGGTTGGGATAAAGTATATTCATATGATATTAAGCCCTTCTTAACCAGTGGGGACAACTATATCGTGATTTATGGAGTCAATTGTGCCTGGGACAGCGAATCAGGGCTTGATGAATACAATGCGGAGAACAACCCTTCAGGCCTGATGTTCTCTTTTGCGGTTAACTCAGAAGACATCACTGACTAGAAATAAGACTAAGCGATAAGGGGCTATTTTAGCTCCTTTTTTTTATTTTCCACCAGATAGGGAATCAACCTTTAGATTTATGGATCCATGCTGCCCGCCCAGATAAACGATAAACATTTATTGATAAACGATAAATAATATGTTATAATTGAAAAAAAGTCAAAGAGGTGCGTTTTATGAAAAGAGTACCAACTATTTTTTTGCGAGGGGCTATTTTTTTTATTGGAATTGCCGTTCTGGCAATATGTGTTTTTGGTCTGCCGGGATTTGTTAGTGAAGTTGCCAAATTGGCTCCGCAGTTAGCAAGCATGCAATACCCAATTTTATTAGGTTTGTATGCAACAGCCATTCCCTTTTTTTATGCTCTCTATCAGAGCTTAAAACTACTTGGTTATATTGACCAAAACTTAGTATTCTCCGAAGTATCGGTAAGAGCTCTGCGCAGTATTAGAAATTGTGCTATTGCAATCAGTGGCATCTATGTTATTGGTCTACCGGTTTTTGCCATGATCGGCGAAGCTGATGATGCGCCGGGAGTAGTAGTTTTAGGATTGCTGATTGTTCTGGCGCCGCTTGTTATCGCTACTTTTGCAGCAGTTCTGCAGAGATTGCTGCAAGCAGCTATAGAAATAAAATCTGAAAACGATCTGACGGTCTAGAGGAGAAAACTATGGCGATTGTAATTAATATTGATGTAATGCTGGCCAAAAGAAAAATGAGTGTTACCGAACTTGCCGAGCAGGTGGGAATAACGATAGCAAATATCTCTATACTAAAAAACGGCAAAGCAAAAGCGATACGGCTCTCAACTCTAGAAGCTATATGTATGGCCTTAGATTGCCAGCCGGGTGACATATTGGAATACAAAAAGGAAGTCGTTGTTAAAGACCGCCCAGATGGGGTTTAATTCTTTGCATGAGGGTTATCATAAGAGAGCTATGAATATTTATTTAATACAACCGAAAATGAATAAGCGTCCCATGGATACGGATTTAAAGACCAAAATGGCTCCATCTTTAGCATTACTAACGCTAAAAAAGCTTACTCCGCCCGAGCACAGCGTCTGCATTATTAATGAGAATGTTGAAAAAATTGATTTTGGTCAAGAGGTGGATTTGGTTGGGATCACGGTAACCGTTGATGTAATGAACCGAGCACGGGAAATTGCTGCTGCATTTCGTGAAAAAGGTGTTCCGGTAGTGGCAGGAGGCATACATGTAACCGCTGTACCTGATGACTGCCGGGATTATTTTGATGCCATATGCGTTGGTTATGCGGAGCGGGTTTGGAAGCAAATCGTAGCTGATAGTGAGCAAGGTAAACTGATGAGAGTCTATGAAGATATGGCGGGTTTTTCCGGCAGGGAAATCTGCGGTCCTGATTATACGGATAATGAAGGGAACAAATACTTATACAAGAATGTTATCAGTACTAGCCGCGGCTGCCCCCATCGCTGTGATTTTTGCTACAATAGCTGCGCTAACCGCAATTACGTTAATAGGAATATTAACGATATATTAGATGAAATAGCTGCTCTTAATACCAGACATATTATGTTTATAGACGATAATTTCACGGGCAACCCGACATGGACGCGGGAGTTTCTCTTAAGCATTAAAGATTTAAACATTAAGTGGAATGCAGCTGTAACCGCAAGTATCGCTGATCAGCTTGAGCTTTTAGATTTAATGGCGGTGACCGGATGTCAAAGTCTTTTTATTGGCTTTGAATCTATCAATAGCTCATCTCTACGAAGTGTTCATAAATACCATGCCCTTGCAAAATATGAAAAGCTAATAAATGAAATTCATCAAAGAGGGATAATGGTAAATGCCAGCATGGTCTTCGGGCTTGAAGATGATGAGTCTGATGTTTTCCCCCGAACCCTAAAGTGGTTAGTTGATAATAAAGTGGAGACCCTGACTGCACATATCTTAACCCCTTATCCTGGTACGGCCCTCTACAATAGAATGAAGGCTGATGGACAGATTATTGATAATGATCTTAGCCATTATAATACAGCTCGGGTTGTCTTTTCTCCAGCAAAGCTCACAGCTGATGAATTAATTGCAGGATACCTGGGGATATACAAAGATTTTTACTCTTTTAAGAACATAATTAAACGAATGCCGGACAATAGAAAACAATGGAAAGCTTATCTGTTATTCAACCTATTATATCGCAAATTCGGGAATGTAAGCGCATTTCTTACTAGAATAATTCCCATTAACCTAATCGGAAAATGGGGGTCATGGATGTCATACCTTGTGAAATAGATTTCCTAGTAGTCGATGTCGCCGCCCTTAAAGGAAGCGATTGTAGAGTAAAATTTTCTTAACATGTTATCAATCTGCTCAACACTGAGGGTTTGAGTAACTTGCTGAACCCCGGCAGCATTGCATATATATGCCAAGCGGGTATTAACAGTTATCGCGTAAATTGTTAGTTCAACTGCCAGCTCTTTATCGGTCTTGCTCATAAGACACCCCCTCAAAAGAGAATATACCACAATAATACAAATATGTATAGTATTACATAACTCTTCTTTAGAGGATATTATATTTAGCTTATTTAAGTTCGTTTATATAGTCTTCTATGGGTTTATTTTCAACATATAGCTGTTCAATAATAATTGCGCCGCTTTGAGAAACGCGAGCACTGATTAAGGCATTTTTCTTATTAAAATTCCGGCTGATTTTATCAGCAATTGGGGCTTTGTTTTCATCGAGATAATAGCGATTTAGCGGAAAGCGAAAATATATCTCGCCATCGGAGTCAATACTCCACTCATCAATTCTCATTTTTAAGGCCTCGGTATCAGCGTTTTGAGTGACACCAATCATATCAGTTATTCCGCTGCTATCATTTTCTAGTAATACGAAAATGGGCTGGTTCGCAGAAAAATCTTCATTTAAAGGGACTTTAAGAGATGGAGACTCGACATTAATCGTTACATACCTTCCGCGGAAAGCATCATAAGGATCAACCGGTTCAATTTTGAACTTAATTAACTGTCCATGTTTTAAGATCTGTTCTTGACTCCAAACATTGTACAGGGGGAAGCAGATCTGCAATATGATTACTAATATTAATGAAAAGGTTAATAAATGCTTTCTCAATTTTCCTCTCCTTTGATCCTTTTTCTAATTAGCAGATTAGATATTAAGAAAAGTGTTCCTATGATAATGAAAGCAATACCGCGGGCAGTGAAGCTTAGATCCGAATCTAAAAAGCGGGTAAGTATCAAAATGAATAGTGAAATTGAACCTAAATTCATGGTCGATAATTGGCTGTTTTTTGCTCCTTGCCAGAGTATCATGACACTGAATAGCAGAATATACAAATTGGCAGCTAGTACTAACAACACGCTGTCAACAGGTAGTTTATCCAAAAATAACAGCAGCATTTGCAGTAGGGGAGCAAAGAAAAACCAGCAGTCAAGCGCACTTACCTTAGGGGATTTTTTGAAAAACGCGATTCCAATAACTATTAGGAGCATTATCAGCAGAAATAGGTTTATCCACTCCACGGGAAATCCATCATTAAAGTTGATGGGAATGCTAGCGAATGTGAGAGCAGAATTTGACCAGGCATAGTTAAAAGAAGACAAATAAAATATCGTATAAGTACCGGCAAATGCTGCTATTTCTAGAGGACTGGGGATTACTGCCAAAGCAGATTTTCGGTAGTAATAGCCGGCAAAATAGAAAGCGGCAAAGAGTAAAGAGAAACTAAGTTTCCAAAAACCGTCGATGGCGAATAGATTGCCTATGCTAAGACCAAAGTCGATGATAAATAGGGTAAGCACTGCCAATGAGATCCACTTGGCTATGATCTCATTTTGTTTATGCTTAAGAATTCTAAATACCTGCGGCAGCCCTAATGCAAATAGCAACCAGAAGTAAATAACATCAAAGCTGTGGGCGGAATCGCCCAGCCAAATGGTTATGCCAATATAGTAAAAAATTGTGGGCATAGCGGCGTTTAATAAGTAGCAAATAGGAAGAAGTAATAGCATCCAGCTTAAGACGAAATTATCTAATGGTCCACTGAGATGATAGATTTGCGAAATCATTGCCAAACAAGCACCCAGAGCTAAGGACCAGAAAGTAGCTAAACTCTCGCTGGCGGTAAGGGAAGGGCTTCGTTTTAATATTAAGAATAAAGCTAAGATCTGGGCAATGATCATAGGCGTAAAAGCGATTAAGGTCCTTGTAGTTTTAGAAAGCATATCCCAATTTTTTGCCAGCAGAAGAATAATTCCGCCACCAATTAGCAGGGCACCAATAATTGCAAAAATCATTAGAAACACTTTGTTTGAGGAGGAATGTTCATATTCATATAAATGTCTGATTGCTTGCGCGGTAGAATTGTCGATCAGTGATTTTTGTTCCCAGAGGTCGATTTGCTCATTTAGCCACTTTAGGTGTTTGCGCATTCGTTATCTCCCGGTCAATGATTAGCGCCGTCAACTAAGCGCTACTTAGATTATACATAAAATGAAGTAGTTAGTAATGCTAATGCGGATAAAGAATCTTGTATTCTTTAAGCCGGTTGTTCGAACTGACTATTGTATAAATCGGCATAAAACCCTTGAGCAGCCAACAGTTCTTGATGATTGCCCTGTTCGATAATTTTGCCTTGATTCATTACTAGGATAGAATCAGCATTCTTTATAGTCGATAGACGATGAGCAATGATGAACGTGGTGCGGTCTTTCATTAAATTAGCCATTGCTTTTTGGATGAGGACCTCCGTACGAGTGTCAACATTGCTGGTTGCCTCATCAAGAATGAGTATGGGCGGATCTGCTAAGATCGCGCGGGCAATGGTTAAGAGCTGTTTTTGTCCTTGCGAGATATTGGAAGCTTCTTCATTTAGTACAGTGTTATAACCATGGGGAAGTGTTCGGATAAAATGATCTGCATGGGCGGCCTTAGCAGCTTGATAGATATCTTCATCACTGGCGCCAACCCTGCCATACGCAATGTTATCTTTAATAGTTCCATTAAATAACCAGGTATCTTGCAGAACCATGCCGAAGAGCTGGCGGAGGTTGCTGCGGGATATATCTGTTGTCTTGACTCCATCGATTGAAATGTAACCTCCATCTAGTTCGTAAAAGCGCATTAATAGGTTTACTAAGGTAGTTTTACCGGCGCCGGTAGGCCCTACGATTGCTACCATTTGGCCGGACTTGACATCAATATTGAGATTCTCGATAAGAGGACTTTCCGGGTTATAGGAGAAATACAAATGGTTAAACTCAACATTGCCTTTAGGATCCTGAAGCATAAGAGGATTATGATTTTCAGCTACCTCCTCATCTTCATCTAAGACTTCGAAAACCCTCTCAGCGGAGGCAATAGCTGATTGAATTACATTTGCTATATTGGCGGTTTGAGTTATTGGCATTGAGAAATTGCGCATATATTGGATGAAGGCTTGAATATCACCAATATCCAAAGTTCTCTGGGCAACCATAAGTCCACCGAATATACATACCAGCACATAGCCGATGTTATTTATGAAAGCAATTGCTGGGAAAATAATACCCGAAACAAATTGGGCTTTCCAGCCGGCATCGTAGAGCTTGTTATTAGATTCACGGAAGATACGGATGGAATCATCTTCTTTGCCAAAGGCCTTAATAATTTTGTGGCCGGTAATCATTTCTTCAACATGTCCGTTAAGCTCTCCCAAATGTTTTTGCTGACGAGCAAAGTATCTCTGGGAGTACTTGGCAATCTTCATTGTAACTAACATACAGACTGGCAGAGTAACTAAAGCAATGAGACTGAGCAAAAAGCTGATGGAAAACATCATGCAAAGCACGCCGATAATACTGATTACCGAGGTGATTAACTGGGTTAAGCTTTGTTGCAGTGTGGTTGCAATATTATCAAGATCATTAGTAACCCTGCTCAGAAGCTCACCGTGAGGACGGCTATCAAAGTATTTCAGCGGAAGCCTATCGAATTTTGCTTTCATTTGGTTTCGCAGATCATATACAGTATTTTGAGCTACTCCAGCCATTAGGTATGACATAGTATAGCTGCATAGAGCACTGATAACATAAAGGCTACCCATTATAAGCAGAATTTTGCCGATATAAGCGAAATCAAAACCTGGGATAGGGGTATGTTTAAGCCGGTTTATTGTTGCTAAGGGCAAATTATTGCTGATGGCATATTGCAGCTGCAAAAAATATTGATATTTGGCCAGGATACCTTCGCCTAGCTTTGTTGTCGCCAGCCCCAATACTTTTGGTCCAATAATAGAGAATCCAGTACTGGCGATAGCCAAGAACATTACTACTATGAACCTGGTTTTATAGGGCAATAAGTATGTGGCTAACCGAATTATGGTTCTTTTGAAATCACGCGGTTTTTCAGTAGGCGCAACCAAGCCTTGCATTCTTCGGCCTGGGCCTCGATTCTGAACCGCCTGGTTAGGCTTATTTGAACTACTGTTATTTGAAGCGCTCATGCGATTTCCTCCTCGTTCAATTGAGAAGAAACAATTTCCCGATATATTTCGCATTCTCTTAATAAGTTGCGATGACTGTCAATAGCAATTATTTCGCCTTTATCTAATACGATAATTCTGTCAGCATCCATGATAGTACTCACCCGTTGGGCAACAATTATCATAGTTGCATCCCTGATTTCTGTTTGCAGAGCTTTTCTTAGCAGAGCATCAGTTTTATAATCTAAGGCCGAAAAACTGTCATCAAACAAGTATATCTCGGGCTTGCGTACCAGAGCTCTAGCAATTGATAGGCGCTGTTTCTGGCCACCGGAAATATTGGTGCCGCCTTGGGAAATAAAACTATTAAATCCTTCCGGCATATGGGATATAAAGCCAATAGCTTGGGCAATGGCAGCTGCTTGGGTTACCTCTTCATCGCTGGCATTGTTTTTTCCGTAGCGTATATTCTCGGAAACTGTGCCTGAAAATAGGATAGCCTGCTGGGGAACAAAGCCGATTTTTGCTCGCAGATCAGCTTGCTTGAAATGTCTGACATCGATACCGTCTGCTAATATGCAGCCTTGATTAACATCATAATAGCGCATAATCAGATTGAGAAGAGTAGTTTTTCCGGAACCGGTTCCGCCGATAATAGCCACAGTTTCATTGGGGTTTGCTGTAAAGCTGATATTTTTTAGAGCCGGTTGTTCGGCCCCGGGGTAACTAAAGGTAACATCCTTAAATTCGATATAGCCGCGCAATGAAGTAGTCTTTGCCGGATTAGCAGGGTCATTTATTTCTGGCTCCATTTCCAGAACTTCATTAACTCGAATCGCGGATGCTTGAGCCCTGGGTATCATAATGAACATTATTGAGACCATGATAATCGAAAACATTATTTGCATGGAATACTGCATGAATGCCATCATATCGCCGATGTCAAGATTGTTTTGGCCGATGCGAATGCCACCATACCAAATAATTAATATCGAGGTTATGTTTAAGAACATGACCATCACCGGCTGCAGAAGGGCAAGGATCTTATTAGCTCTAATTGATATATCGGCTAATTCCCGGTTAGATTTTTCGAAACGTTCGCTTTCGTAATTAATGCGATTGAAAGCCCTAATTACTCTTATTCCAGTGAGGTTTTCTCGCATTACCAGGTTGAGTTTATCAACTTTTGTCTGCATTTGCCTAAATAAAGGCATTAAAAATGTAGCAATACTACTTATAGTTAAGAACATCAGAGGCAATATTATCACAAGCAGTATCGTTAATTGTTTATCTTTGGATAAGGCCATTATTATACCCCCAACACACATTATGGGGGCATAGATAATAAAACGAAACATCATTACAACTACCATTTGGATCTGAGTAATATCATTCGTAGTTCTGGTAATTAATGAAGCCGTTCCGATTCTGTCAAACTCGTCAAGGGAAAAGCTCTCAATTTTTGTAAACAGCAGATCGCGCACATAACTGCCCAGCCCAAGTGCAATCTTAGCTGACAAAAAACTCCCCGCTACGGCAAGTAGTCCGCTGGATAAAGCTACAAGCAGCATGAAAGTACCTTTAGTTAGTACATAAGAGGAATTGCCTCTCATCATACCATTGTTGACAATATCTGACATAATAGTGGGCAAATATAATTCAGCCATGGCTTGACCAAACATAGCTACAATTCCAAGAATAATGAGCATTCGAAATGGCTTAATATATTTTAACAAAGTCAGCATAAAATCACCTGTAATGATCTAAATAAACTAGATGTTTAAGCTTGCTCGGCTTCAACCCAGCATGCCTAATAGAAGCATTGAAATTACAAGTACCCTCATGGAAAAATTCACAACATCATCCTCCTACTTAATGTGAATCTTAACGGTGACATTCATCCCTAAGAGCATAGGGAGATTCTCATCGTTATTTAGTTGAATTTTTACCGGTATCAATTGCGTGGTTTTACTGAAAGTTCCGCTGGTATTTAAAGAAGGCATAGTATTGAAGGCGCTTTGAGAGGCCTGGCCTATACTTTTTACTTCGCCAGTGAAATGCTTATTAGGGTAAGCATCAACCAACAAATCAACTTTTTGCCCATTTTTAACTTTGAAAATGTAGGTTTCCTCAATATTAGCCAAAACATAAGATTTATTAATATCAGCTATTACCGCTATTTCCATGCCGGGAGCCAACGGCTGACCAGGGATTACATATGATTTAACAATCTGACCGTTTATAGGAGCCTTGATATCAGCTTTGTTCATTAAGGCGTCGGCTGAATTGTTTAATGTCTTTAAGTTGATATCACTGCTAGAAAGCAATGCACCGGTGTCTTGCCGCCCGAGCAACTGGCCTTTGCTGACCTGATCGCCTTCCTTAACATCCCAGATTAGCAGATTACCGGAAATTATTGGGGTTAGGGTGACCATATCTGCTGCAATGGCAGCATTTTCAGTTTTTATGAAATTTGTGCTCGTATAATAGTAATAGTAGCCAAAACCTCCCCCGAGGAGGATAAATATTAACAATACGGAAACGAGAATTTTCCTTCGCATTATACTTCTCCTTGATCAGCGTCATATATTTTTCTTATTATTATCTCCATTTCTTCAATCAATTGATTAAAGCGACTTATATCTTCATCTGATACGGTGCTCATCTTTTTCGCAAATTCGTTTCGTATTAATAACTTTATCTCTTGTAGATAGCTTTCGCCTTGGGGGGTAATTTTAAGAATTACTACTCGCCGATCACTTGAATCATCATGACGCTCAACCAGACCTTTTTTAATCAATTTATCCGCTATCAGAGTTAAATTTGAACGCGGCAGCTGCATTATTTCACTATAATAACTCATTGTATTGCTGCAGTTATTGATGTGATTTAACAAAGAAAAATTAAGCCTAGAAATATTACTGGATGAAAAAACATTCCCAAATGCTTTAAATAGGGTTTTCATGGTTGGAAATAGTTTGGTGAACATGTTTTGTATTAACTGTTCTCTCTCGATTGCTCTCACCACCCGCAAGATAGTTACTATTTATAAATATTACATTATATAAATATAGTAATCAAGCTCGTATTCTTCAAAAATTTGTCTAAAAATAGGGATGATCATATAAAAATGCAGGAGAAATGAGAAGTAGGTATGCCTGAAAATGGTTATCTACATTAAAATACCCCGCAAACATACAAAGCCCTCTTTAAGAGTGCTTTGAGCAATAACAGCCGTACAAAAATTAGACAAAAGCTGACTGCATGCTATTTGCGGGGTAAAATTATTTCGACCTTAGTTCCTTCGGGTTCATTATTACCAATGATCAATTCAGCATTCATGGCATTACATATATTGTTTACTAAGGATAGACCGATGCCCCAGTCCGAAAAACTGCGGTTTTTATCCTCAAAACTTAGTTTGAGCTCATTCGAGCTGTCGAGTCCAATGCCATTATCTTTTACTGCTATGATTATATGATCTTCATTCTCAAATAATTCTAAAATAATTGTTTTGGGAGAAGTTCTTTTTAATTCAGTGTATTTAATAGCATTCTCGAGCAAGTTAATTAGAATTCGCTTCATTTTAATTCCATCACAATCTACAAGAAAGTCTTGTCCATTTATAATGGTATTAAAACTGATTTCTTTGCTCAGCATATAGAAATTAAATACATCAGCTACTTCGGAAATGAGCATTCGCAAATCACATGAAGCCCGTCTAAAAGAGATTTTGTCATTGCCGATCATGAAAACATCGTGCATGTTTTCAATGATTTGCGCTATAAGCCGGCAATTGTTTTTTCCGGTATACAAATAATCTTCAAAGAATTCCGCAGTCATAATCCCACTTTCGATCATATCATTTTGTTTCATCTCCAGCATTTGAAAAATAACGTCTATAGTGAATAAGGGAGTTTTGATATCATGTATTGCTGCGTAAAAAACTTCAGGTTCAATTCCCATAATTATCACCTTTCATTTGCAAAAAAGTTGTTAGACTTCGAACTATAGCTTACTCTGAATAACTTATACATATATTGTTATCAACTATTTGTTGGATGTCAAGGAGAAAAATGGCAAATATAGTCTAAAAACTAGAAAAATTAATAATCAGTGCTTTAGCTTGTAAGCGAAAGGTACAATGAGGTGCTATTTGATGTGACGAGGAAATAGAATAAAGTCTCTGCCTCTCCTTTAAGTGGTATTATCAATCATATTATTCATGGTTTGAAATATAGACGTATAAATTTGTCATAGAGACCGCAAATAGAGGTCGCTATGAATCCCTAATGGTCTCCGAAGGCCATTAGGGATTCTAATCCGTGTTAAGGGGTATATTTTTAGGGCAAATTGGTTTAAATTTTGAATTGAGAAGTTAACTGAGTTAATTCTTCAGAGGTTTTCTCCAATTCCTGAATTGAATGTAGGACTTGCTCTAAAGAATCCATTTGCTGAGTGCTGGCATTAGTAACCATGAGATTGTACTCATAAGTTTGTTCAGATCTCTCGGCAGTTGATTTTACTTGCTGAGCAACTATTTTACCTTGTTGTGATAATTCTTCAGTTTCTTTTGATATTGTGTCAACATTATCAGCTACAGCCTGAGATGCTTCTCTGATTTTTTCAAATGTAGATCCCGAAGCTTTAACTAGATTTGCTCCCTCAGTTATGGCGCGGGTCTGCTCATTGAATGATAAAATTGCTTTTTCCATATCGCTGCGGATTTCAGTTATTAACATTTTTATTTCTGTGGCAGCAATTGCTGATTCTTCGGCAAGCTTTCTAACTTCATCCGCCACTACAGCGAAACCGCGACCGGATTCGCCGGCACGGGCAGCCTCAATTGCAGCATTTAAGGCCAATAAATTGGTTTGCTCGCTGATGCCAGTAATGGTTTCAATTATAGAACTGATTTTTCCTGAGTTGATTCCGAGTTTATTCATTACAGATTCTGTATATTCCGCGTGTCTAATGATTTCATTCATCTGCTTGACTGAGTTTTGGACAACTTCTAGTCCATCAAGCGAAGAGCGTTCTGCATCTTGGGCGAGTTTCAAAACCACTTGTGCACTGTTGGTTACTTCGACAATGGTATTAGTGATATTCTGTACTGCGGGCAATGATTTAGCAGCATGTTTTAGTCCGTCTTCGGTCATAGTATTGATATCTCTAATACTGTTAGTTATTGCAGAACTTGATATAGTTAATTGGTCGGCATTATCAGACAAAAAGGTAGCAGACTCTAATACTTTGTTGGCACTCGAATTGGTGCCGATAATTAGTCCTTTCAAGTTGTTTACCATGCTGTTATAGGCAGATATCATCAGATTAAACTCGCCAGGTTCAGTTTTTTGATAATTATGAGTTAGGTCACCATTACCAACGAAATCAAGCAATTTAGTTAATGTACTTATTGGTTGGGTAAACCTTTGCGCCATAATAGAGCCTACGATTAAGGCTGTTAATAGGGTAATAAATACTACAACAATAGCAACCAAGACCATATTATTAATTGCTTGGGAACTTGCTTGAGCTTCTACTCCAGTTGCAATAATGGCTGCCTCGCTTGTTCCATTAATGTCGATTAAAGCTTTATAGGTAGTGAGATAAGTCTTTCCGTTATCTGGGCTTTGGAACTTGATTACATCTTCTAAATCAGAGGGCACATTCTTGGCAATAGGATGTGACTGAAATAAAACTTTCTTATTAGTATCAAATAATACAATTTCTGACCCACATAGGCCGGTTACTTTAGCTAAATATTCCTGATCAATAAGATCTCCCATAATCAGATAATAGTCACCTTGACCTTCTCCTCCGCTCAATAAAATCTGTGCGCATCCGACATTAGCGATACCTTGTTTGAAGTTATAGATTCCATGGAAAGATTTTTCTCCACTTTTCAACCTGTTTAATACTGGATGATCAGAAATGTTATCCGCAAACTCCTCAGTATTGCCATAGCGCCATAGAATTTTTCCATTCTTATCGCATACCAGCTCGAATTCCAATTGATAATCATTAAATGCAATATTCAGCTCTTCTTGCATTTCCTCGGTATTTTGCTGGTAGCGTAATGACTCGTACATGGATGTCCAAAAAGCATAAGTTTGAACATTAGACTGGATGTTATTGCCCACATAATCAAAACAATTTAGCGCTGTAGATATGGAGAAATTTGCTTGCTCTTTTTCGACCGAACCTAGATCTCGGTTAATAAAAACGTAAGAAACGATATTAGCCAATACTATTGGGATCAAAGCAAAGGATAATAGCGCAAACAATAGTTGTTTTTTTATTGACATATAAGCCTCCAAGAAAAGTTATAGTGTTCCCTATCCAAAATATAGATGAATAAAATTGGTTATAGCGATTGAGTTAAGGTCGTATCAAGTGTCCTAATTGCAGTCAAAGAAGACATTGCTGTCCTTTAAGTTAAGATCGTATTTACTCTCAAGAGGACCACTGATCTCTGCTGTGTAGACTATTATGGTTGCTAATTTGCGTTAAGCCGATAAATAAAACGCGAATTAGAATTACAATATTATATATCGGTTAGTAGGCTTATTTGTTTTACTAAAAAAATTCACCTGCTTGCCTGAACAAGTAGCCATGATATAATTGTTAAGGTTGCTTTTAAAAAACTTAGATTCTTTGAAGCGCCTAATATGTTCAGACCACTTTAATAAGACAAAGTATCAATTGTTTGGAGGCCTGCAAAGTGTCTAATTTATTCGTCTTAATATCAGGATTGTTTGTGAGTACTCTCCTATTATCAAACATTATTGCCGGCCAGTTAATACTGATCGATCAATGGGTTTTGCCAGGAGCAGTAATTCTGTTTCCAATTGCCTATATCTTAGGGGACGTAATAACAGAAGTTTATGGTTATGATAAAAACCGCGTAGTTATTTGGACTGGATTTATAGCTAATATCTTAATGGTTGCTGTTTTCGCGGTTCTTCTTAAGCTGCCGACTCCAGAATTCTTCCAAGCGGCAGATGCTTATTACACCGTATTGTATATGACTCCACGTATTGTAGGTGCTTCATTAATTGCTTATTTATTAGGCAGCTTCTGCAATTCGTATATCCTTTCAAAATTAAAGATATTAACTGCTGGACGCTATTTGTGGGTAAGAACCATTGGATCTACTATAGTTGGCGAAGCTTTGGACACAATATTATTTATTAGTATTGCTTTTTATGGAATTCAACCGCTTGCAATCATAGGGCAAATGATTTTAGCCCAATACGTATTTAAATTGGGCTACGAGATCCTAGCTACCCCTATCACATACTTTATTACTGGCAAGCTAAAAAGATATGAGCAGATAGATGTCTTTGATCAGCATACGAATTTCAATCCCCTGGCGCTTAGCAAGCCTCAAAAAGACTGGCTTTGATATCCGAATTAAGCTTTAGAAAAACGCAGTTAACAATTGCTTGTCTTATTGTTGTGGCAAAGGATTGCATAAAGTTATAGTACTTTAAGAATCCTTTGAAAAACGAAATGTCTTAAGGGTATCATTGTGAACATGACGAAATGAAAAAGTGCTTCAATAGAAAATTACTCAGTCTTTTTTAGGGAAGCAAAAAAATCTTGGTTATAGATTACGGATTTATCATTGGGTCTATAATATCCGGCTAAATCGTTATAATACTTTGATTTTTCTATATTGTTTAAGCGGAAATAACACAAACAAAGACTAATGCAAGGCAAGTATCCGTAACATTCGCTCATGCTAAATCCCCAACTATTAGAAGGCTTTTTGCAGGTTAAAGCCAATTGATACCAATAAATCGCCTCTTCGAGATTGTTTTTTTCGAAGAAAATATCTGCGAGGGCGCAGCAGGTTTCTGCTCTAGGCAAAGCATACAAAAAGCTTCTAAGCAGAGCTTGTAATGCATCGTTTTTGCGATTCAAAGCTTTGTAACAAAAGGATAGTTCCCGACATGCCCAAATACGATCTTCGAACCAACCTCTATCATCATCTAAAAAGGATATAAACTCAGTAATAGCTTCTTCATAATAAGCGTTATAGTACAATTCCTTAGCAAAATAATACTGATTCCTGGGGGTAAATGGAGTTTGATTACGCCTCATGCTTCGATAGATATCCAGATTGCGGGTACCGTTAGAATGAGTTCGGGTATGGGTTATCGCAATATCTTCATTGATTGAATTACCAGAGACAGGGATGAATTCATGGACTTGGTCATGCCACTTAAAGTTTTTTAATCTATTAAATAATCGTCCGCGGTAATATCTGAGAGTCGGCTTGCCATTGCTATCTAATCCTGTATTGTAATACATCATAACCACATCAACATCTGGAGTTAATCTTTCTTTCAATTGCAGAATTTTTTTTTGGTCCTCTTCCAGAATTACATCATCGGCATCTAACCACATCTGAAAGTCCATAGTCGCTTTCGAAAATGCAAAATTTCGCGCTTTACTAAAGTCATCTACCCAATCAAAATCGTAAATTCTTGCGGAGAATTTCTCGGCAATACTTTTAGTACTGTCGGTTGAACCAGTATCGACAATAATTATTTCGTCAACGAGCGAGTGAGATGAAGCTAAACACTTTTCCAAGTTATTCTCTTCATTTTTAACAATCATACATAGACTAATTGATGACATCATAATCCTCCCATTCATAGAGTATGGTTGTTATATACTATTTTCGAGCCAAGGTTTTGGATACTAATTTCTCTCCACTGCGGCAGCCTGAGAAAGAACTCTGTTTGCAATTATTAAAAAAGGGGCTTAGGGTGAAACCCTAAGCCCCAATCTGTCAATTAGTCGTCATAACACACGTCTTTACTTACTAACGCTTCAGTTTTACAGAGCGAAACTAATAGATCATCAGACAGTAGAACAATACCGAATCCAGTTGCAGTTACTGGTTGATTACCGGTTGATGAGCCGGCCGAAATTAATTTGATAGTTTCAGAAGTTCCAATGAAATTATTTAAAATTTCTCTCATTGCAAGTTCACAATCGAATAAACAAGTAGTCGATACAACTATCCCTGGTGGTGGGATGAAAGTAATTCTAAGTGAACCGTCATTATTAACCAATGATTCATTTATTATCTTTACCATGGCAATATGGCACAGACTAATGATTTCAGTAACTTCCCCAAATCTGTTTTCCAAAACCAGCACCCCTGCTTGTGCCGCTCCGCCTGGGAATAGAGCACCTAAATGACCAGTTGCACTACCGCCACAACCAAAATACACTCTAACTTTTGCGCCCGGGAATAGTTCAATAAGCTGGCTGATAACGAAAATCATTTGATTTACGCAGAAACAGTCAGTATCAAATGGAATCTCTCCTGGGGGCCCTTGAAGACCGGGAGAACCAGTGGGTCCAGTGGGACCGGTTGGTCCAGTTATACCAAGGCCACCATCTGCGCCCGTAGGCCCTGTAGGACCTGTAGGCCCCGTTGGACCGGTTGGTCCGGTATCCCCAGTTGCTCCGGTTTCACCGGTAGCACCAGTTGGGCCGGTTGCACCAACGCCGCCGTCTGCGCCCGTTGGCCCTGTAGGACCAGTTGCTCCGGTATCTCCAGTTGCTCCGGTTTCGCCGGTAGCACCGGTCGGGCCGGTTGCACCAACGCCGCCGTCAGCACCAGTAGGGCCTGTAGGTCCGGTATCTCCAGTTGCTCCGGTTTCGCCGGTAGCTCCGGTCGGGCCGGTTGCACCAACGCCGCCGTCAGTACCAGTGGGCCCTGTAGGACCCGTAGGTCCGGTATCTCCAGTTGCTCCGGTTTCGCCGGTAGCACCTGTTGGGCCGGTTGCACCTACGCCGCCGTCAGCACCAGTAGGGCCAGTAGGTCCGGTATCCCCAGTTGCTCCAGTTTCGCCGGTAGCTCCGGTCGGGCCAGTTGCGCCAACGCCGCCGTCAGCACCAGTTGGCCCTGTGGGACCAGTTGCTCCGGTGTCGCCAGTAGCACCAGTAGCACCGGTAGGACCAGTAGCACCAGTGTCACCATTTAGCCCCTGCGGACCCTGGGGTCCGATTGGACCTTGGGGTCCGGTTGCACCAGTACCGGTAGCACCTGTTGCGCCAGTAGCGCCTGTTGCTCCTGTTGCTCCAGTAGGACCCGTTGCCCCGATGTCGCCGGTTGGACCAGTAGCGCCGGTAGCACCGGTTGCACCGGTAGTGCCAGTAGCACCAGTCGCACCTGTTGCTCCAGTTCTACCTTTGGGACCGTGGGGACCACGAGGGCCTCTGCATCCTTGGGGTCCCATTGGGCCTTGACAACAGCAGTCGCGACCGCAGCCATGGTCGCAGTTGTTCCGATGACAGCATTCATGACGGAAATCATCATCTAAATAATCATCGTCTTCAAAAAAGTCGTTGTCGATTGCTTCATCAAGATCATCATTATTGGGAGCCATTTTAGCTACAATGCTCTTCGCATCTTCGAAACTCACTTAAATTTCCTCCTTAAACCTAATTAGAAAGCCACCAAAAAATAGAATAATTAGAAAACATAACTTCGATTAGCTTTTCTTGCTATATGTTATTGCGAAAAATGGAAAGCTGTTCCACAAAATATGAAAAAAAACTAAAATATTACTTTAGTTCCATATTTATAGATGTATGTTGATGTGAGTTGGCTGGATTGCAAAACAGGATAGAATTCGAAATTAGAATATGATTGGTGAAGTACTTTTAGTTTAGGCGAGGTAAATAAAGTATATAGACATACCTAGAATAAGAAATCCGGCGATTTTTTCAATTGCATTATTATACTTATCAACTATTTCCATGTGTTTTATGAAACCGGCAAAAGTGCCGCAAATAATAATGGGAACTGCACGGCCTAAGCCGTATAAGAAAAGCAGTACCCCCCCATATAGCCATTGACCTTGAGTTAAGACAACGGCTAGGATAACCATTAGTATAGGTGTACCACATTGAGAACCAACAAGACCAGTAGTTAAACCTAAAAGGTAGCTGCCTCCAATTCCGCGGTTGTTAAAACGATTGAGCAAAGTGCTGCCATAATTAATATTTATTGGCAACAACCCTAACAGGTTGAGACCAACAAGCAGACAGACCAAGGCAACTGAATAATATAGAATACTTTGTCTCGAACCGAAAAGGCCGCCAAAGGCAGCCACGAAAAAACCCAGAAGCATAAATGTAGTGGCGGTGCCAAGGGCAAATACGAAAGAATAAATAAAAGAAGATTTACGGGTTGTATGAGTTCCCCCAACATAGGCAATTATTATCGGCACAAGGCTTAATGTACAGGGGGTAAAACTTGTTAAAATCCCTACAATAACTATGACGCAAAGAGAAAAAGGTGATACAGAACCGATTAGATTAGGAATAATTTGTTCGAACCAAGCTAGCATTATTTTATCACCTTATTCAATTCTTTTTTTAATT
Source organism: Syntrophomonadaceae bacterium (assembly GCA_031553935.1). Taxonomy (GTDB): domain Bacteria; phylum Bacillota; class Syntrophomonadia; order Syntrophomonadales; family Syntrophomonadaceae; genus JAISDD01. Next base: position 28,323 of record JAVBKS010000009.1, on the reverse strand, counting down.
CTTCAGCGCTAAGTAATCCGACATGGTTAGAGCTGATCTGTCCATTCTCGTCAATAATTATTGAAGTAGGAGTATAACGTAGCTTATAAGTACGAAGAATATCGTAATTATTCTTATCATTCACATCAATTGCCAGAAACAAGACTTTGTTTTCGTACTCCGGCTTTAATTCCTCAAAAACCTTTTTGAGTTTCTTACAAGGAGTTCAGGTTTCAGATTCGAACATTAGCCACATACTTTTTCCTTCTTTTAAGGCCTGGTCATATTGTTCGGCAACGGTTGCTGGTTTTTTTATTGCTGTTTTTTCGGGTTCACTAGGTTTAACAGAATTTTCTGCGTTTATATTATCTGGTGGTACCGGTTTGTTGATAGTATTCTCTCTAGTTGTTGTTTTTAGCGCATCTTCTTTGACAGCTTCTGGTGTTAAAGCCGGTTCCTTAAGCATTGAGGGTTCTGTCGGCATTTCGATTTTACTATCACTTTTGTTAATTACTTCTTGATTGTCAATCGCTTTTTCGGAGGTAGACACCTTGTAGTCAGTCCATTTGTAACCTAATAATAAAGCGAAAATTACAACAATTACGAAACCGAGATACTTTTTGTTCAAGCTTCTTCACTCCCTTAAAATATCTAATTTGCTAAATTAATTCAATGCCTACCGGGCAATGATCACTACCTAATATTTCAGGAAAGATGGTCGCTTTTTTTAGCGTTGGCAGTAGCTGCTGAGATATCAGGAAATAATCGATCCGCCAACCGGCATTTCTTTCTCTGGCTTTGCCCATATATGACCACCAAGTATACGCACCGGTCTGATCAGGATAAAAGTAGCGGTAGGTGTCAATAAAGCCTTTACTTAATAAATCGGTCATACAATCGCGTTCTTCATTAGTAAAACCGGCAGAACGTCGGTTAGTTTTTGGGTTTTTTAAGTCGATTTCTTGATGAGCAACGTTAAGGTCACCACATAAAACTACTGGTTTGAACTTCTGCAGATCAAGCAAATACTTTTGGAAATCACTTTCCCAATCCATTCTATATTTTAGACGCAGCAGCTCAGGTTGCGAATTCGGAGTATATACATTTACCAAGAAAAATTGATCGAATTCGAGAGCTATTATTCGGCCTTCAGTATCATGCTCGGCAATATTCATGTCGTATAAAACTCGTAACGGTTCTGTTTTAGTAAATATGGCAGTTCCTGAATATCCCTTTTTTTGAGCACTGTTCCAATACTGGTGATAACCAGGCAATTCTAATTCAACTTGGTCTTGGTTGGCTTTGGTTTCCTGAAGACAAAAACAGTCAGCATCGATATTATTAAAGAAATCAAGAAAGCCTTTTTTCAAACAGGACCGAATCCCATTAACATTCCATGAAACTAATTTCATTTATACCTCATTACTGTTTTATAATTAATTGATACAATGATATCATATATAGTTTAAGTATTGATATTGATTGTTAGCGGCCAGGGTTAAAATGGGCAAAATAAACATATATGGCCATAAAATCAACAACTGACATTTGCCGCAACTAAAGAAATGGTCAGCTTTTCCGATAATAATAATACTAATTACTGCTTTGATCCGATAATTATATATAGAAGTTGATTCAGTGCAAGGTGTAGCTTTGAACTGGGAGCATTAAGCAATTATGGAAGGTTACCCTAGAAAATATTTGCGAGGTACATATGAATAAGAGGGAAATAATTAAATATCATATTGACGCGGTCCAGAATTCACGAGAACTTCACTGCGAATCGCTTGGTCTTCAATTAGAAAATATTGTGGAAAACCGCCCGGATCATCCAGCCATAATTCATGATAATGGAATTATGACTTATAAAGAGCTGAATGCAAGCGCCAATCAGTATGCTGGTTATTTTGCTGCTAATGGTTTTGAAAAAGGTGATGTAGTTGCGTTGCTGATGAGTAATAGACCGGAGATGATAGCGATTCTTGCTGGACTAAGCAAGTTGGGTATTACAATTGCTTTGCAGAACTATGATTTGCGTGGTGAGGTTCTGGCTTCGGGGATTAATTTAGTTGAGGCTAAGGCCATTATTGTCGGCCAAGAATTTATTGAACTATATGCAAGTGTAGCAGGGATAGTTAGATTGTACTCACCGAGAAAAATTTATGTCGAAGGTGATAAACCGGATAACATGCCCAATAATTTCGAATGGATCAACCCGCTCTTGGAAAATGTTGCAACTACTAATCCGGCGGCTACCAGCACAATCTGTTCTGATGATATATTAGCTTATATTTATACTTCTGGAAATTTTGGACCGCGAAAAGCCGTACCGGTTGAACATCGACGTTTCCTCTTAGTAGGGCACCAATCATGTATTTTTTGCCATATGAATGAAGATCGTCGACAATATGTTGCCCTGCCGCTTTACTTAAATATAGGGCTTAATGTTTGTTTAGGAAGCATGTTTGTAAGTGGTAGTACCATTGTCTTAAAATCCAAATTCTCAGTCCGCACTTTTTGGGATGATATAGCAGCCCATAATATTGATTACTTCGTTGGCGCTGGTGAAATGCTGCGTTATCTTTTTAGTATGCCGGAAAGTGAGAAGGATAATAAAAACACATTGGAAGTTATCATCTGTAATGGAATATCTAAAGAACTGCAAGAACCTTTTCGAGAGAGATTTAATATAGATCATGTGATCGAGATTTATGGAACCACTGAAAATATTGGTTTTTTTATTAACTATATGGAACACCCCGGTCTTTGTGGTAATTTAAATCTTGGCGGCATCCGCCAAGGCGAGGTGGTTTGCTGTGACCAGGAAAATGGTAATGTATACAGAGATCAGCAGGGCAGAGTCATTCCTTGTAAAGTTGGTGAAAAAGGAGTATTATTATGTGCTATTAATGATTATAACTCTTTTCCAGGTTATTTGGGGGATCCGGAAGCCAGTCAGCTGAAATTAGTCCATAATGCACTGCAAGAAGGGGATTGCTACCTTAATACTTTCGATTTGGTTGAGCTCCATGAAGAAGATAATATTTCATTTGTTGATCGTTTGGGGCACGCATATAGATGGAAAGCGAAAACAGTTTCTGCCCAACTGGTTGCCAATTTAATAATCAGGTTCCTAGGACCGGTAGAAGATGCCTGCGTTTACAGTGTCAAGATTCCTGGTTATGAGGGAAGATGCGGCATGGCGGCGATAAAACTTTTGCCGGAGGAAAAACTCAATTGGAATCTTTTTACTGATTATCTTGACAGGAAAATGCCAGATCATGCTAAGCCGGTTTTTATTAGGTTAATAACCGACTTGCCCTCCGGAAAGAACTGGGATGAAATGGTAAACGTTTATAGAAAAGATAACTATTCACCGGGGACGATCAAAGACAAACTCTTTTATTATGATATTAATAGTAAGAAATATTCACCACTTACTATGGAAGTTTACGAGAATATTCAGAATGGGAATTTCCGAATATAATAAGTATAGTTTACGAAAGGGGATAAGAATAAAAATGGTTTGGGATACCTATGTAAATGAAACTTGGAACATTTTTGAGAACTGGCAAAAATCATATAATCCTTTCTGGAATCATATTAAGAATGCGAGCAAATATTTCGGTATTATAAATAATCTTAATGATCCAAGAACCAATTGGTCTACTAATTATAATGTAATATATGAACATCAAACTTTGAAGTTATTGCACTTTCCTTCCAGTCGTATTGATCCGAATAAAAGGCCGATTTTGGTTTTGCCGCCTCAAGCTGGGCACCATTCTAATTTGGCAGATTATTCATCAACCCAGAGTTTGGTGAAAGTTTTCCATAGCTATGGTTATGATGTCTATGTGTGTCACTGGTTATCGGCGACATTGGAATTTAAAGATTTAGGAATAGAGGACTATATTAGATTAACTGATGAGGCAGTCGACGAAATTCGAGAAAGAACGGGCTTCTATCGAATTCACATAATGGGGCAATGCCAGGGTGGTTGGCAATCGGCATTATACACATCTATGCATCAAGAGAAGATTGCGACTTTAGCTTTAGCAGCTGCACCAATAGATGTTAATGCTGCGCCATCAGAGATAGTTGCTAATGCGCAAGAGTTTCCTTTCGAGTTTTTTGAAATGCTGGTTAGTATGGGCAATGGATGCATGAACGGGCAGTATATGCTTATGGGTTTTAAAAACATGCAAGCCGAAGAACACTATGTACGCAAGTATTATCGATTATGGGATATGGTTCAGAACAATGATAAGGATGGATTGCGACGCTTCGTTAATTTTGAGAACTGGTACGAATACACCCAATATTTGCCGGGTAGATTCTATTTAGAAGTTATTAAGAATATTTTTAGGGAAAACAATCTTACTAAACCAGGTAGCTTTAGCTTGGACGGAAGACCGGTTGATCTACGTAATATTACTTGTCCTGTTATTATCTTAGCAGGGGCAAAGGATCATATTACGCCTCCCGAACAAGCTTTTGCCTTAAAAAAATATATAAGTACTCCGGAAGAAGATGTCGTAGAAATCCTAACCAATGGAGGCCATATAGGGACATTAATGGGGACTGAGGCCTTAAGAGAAGACTGGACAGCAGTCGCTGAAGTTCTAAATTTGGCAGTTTAAAAAAACCGGTGAATTAATAACCCTAAGCAGCGCTATATAAAATGCATTGCTTAGGGTTTTTTTGTGCGAATATTTAGCCGAATTGCAGCTAAAATAATCACTTCTGGGCTTGAAAAGTGCAGACCTTAAAATGGGTTATTTCATTGTAAATGTGGCGCAATCAGTATGAGCCGAGTTAACTATATGAGGTTGTATTTTAATTTTGGGAGCCATACAAGAATAATTTTGGCTATTGTAGTGGCAGTTCTTAACATTACATTCAACACCATTTAGATTTTCGGAAGCTCTTTCAGGTTTTTTCACAGTTATACCTCCTCGGTTAACATTGATAGAATAACATTTGGCAATTACTTCTGCAGGGTCAAGCTTAATAATATTATTGAAAAATTAAGCTTATCTTATTCCAGTAATTATTCGATTTGAAACCAGAATTTGAAATTTTATCTTGATTTTGATAACAACCGTTAGCAGAGTATTCATATAATAAACAAAACAAGAAGGATTGGGGTTAAAAGGTGAAGATTAAAGTAAATAGTCAAGATAATTTAACGTTGAAAGTAGAAATTCGCAGCAATCCAGAGGAAAAAAATGATAACCGAAATGCCATAATAAAGGCTAACACTGGTAAATTAAACAGTATTTCCAATTCTATAAAAAAGAAAAATTCAGAAAAAGCCTTAAAGCCCGCTAAAAAAAAACAAGTGCTTGGTTCCAAAATACATCGAGATAGGATTTATATTGGAATCTTAGCTACCAAGTATTTTCCAAGCAATTCCTTTGGGGTTCAGGATATGTATTTTCGCGAGTTTTTAGGTACCATTGCATCCTATAATGGAATTGGCTATATATTCTCAGCTGCCGACATTATTTGGGAAAAGAACATAGTCCTCGGTTATAAGCTTAACGCAAATGGTGAGTGGATTATAGATGTTTTTCCATTGCCAACAGTTTGCTATAATCGAAGCTTTGCTCCCCCGAGCTTAGTTTGGGCAAAAGATACTGTAACCAGATTAAGCCGCAAGGGAGTAATAGTATTTAATTCAAGTATTGGTGACAAGTGGAGCGTATATAAAAAGATAGCGAAATACACAGATGTTGCCGATTTCCAACCGGAGAGCAGGCTATTACTTGGTCATGCTGATCTGGAATTAATGCTCAATAAACATAAAATGGTTTATATTAAGCCCATCAATGGAACCAAGGGAAAAGGAATAATAAAAATAAGCCGAAAAAAGAATCGATATGAGCTGCACCGGGCCGAAAAATCAGGAGTTGAGATCTATAATTCCACAAAATCACTAAAAATTGGCTGGCAAAAGGGCGATTATCCAAGGGCATATCTTATACAGCAGGGTATTGAAGTGTATGGTGATGGGGCGCACTTTGATCTGCGGGTGATCGTTCAGAAGGATGCTGAAAATGCTTGGCAAGTTTCGGGGATTGCTGCGCGTCTCGGTTTAGATGGACAAATTACGACCAATATTCACACTGGTGGCCAAGCCAATGAATTTGAACAAGTTTTTGCTGATCGTGGCTGCAAAGGTGAAGATATTTACGCTATTAAAGGAGAAATTTGCCGGTTATCCTTAAGAATTGCGGAAATCCTAAGCAAGACCGCCCTAAGGTTGGGCGAATTAGGGCTTGATTTTATTGTTGATAAGAGTAACAAGGTTTGGTTTCTGGAAGCTAATCGCAAGCCCGGCCGCCAATGCTTCGAAGCAATGGACGAAGAATCGAGGATAATTGCTTTGCAAAGACCGATAGAATACGCGTTTTATTTAGCTCGTCGAAAATTAGAATCGAAGTTTCAGTTAAGCTAACGCTATTTCCTTACCCAATAATTGTCACTGTTTAAGGTTATTACCCCTTGATCACGCAAGTATTCAAGATGTTTGTAAGCTACATACTTGGTGGTATATACTCTGAAAAAGTCATCAGCTGAAAACTTTTCCACTTCGACTTGGTGATTAGCGATTTCCAAAGCGGTGCGGGGCTGTTTTAGATAGTCATAAATACAGTCATTGCGAAATAAAAAGAAGCTCTTAAAGCGATCAAGCCATTTTGGGATATTATCTTCTTTGTAATATATCTTGCGATGGGAATTAACTAAAATTGAGGGATTAATTTCTTTTACCAAATCAATCGACTTAATAAATTCACCAATATCACTTTTGCTGCTATTGTACCAAGGCCCAAGCAAAGCCAGATCAATATCAGCAGTAAAAAGCAGATCCTCTTTATCAAAATAGAAAATGTAATGACCGGGAGAATGGCCGGGAGCATGAATTGCAAGAGCTTCTTCTCGGCCAAAACTAATTTTTTGTCTATCTTTTATATACTTATCCATCGAGATGCTGGAACTCAAAACGCTTTCAATGAAGTCTGGAGGCAATGAGGTTTCTTTGCTTTTGCTTTTGACGACTATACTCTCGACCGGGGGAGGAAAATCCATAAACATATCCCAATAGATAAACTGATCTTCCACGTAGCTATTAGCATCCGCAAACAGTGCAGCATCCTCAGGTCCTCCGAAAAAAAGAGCCTTGGTGAATAGTTTGTAATCCTTGAAATGATCAAAATGACCATGAGTGATTATTGCCATCTCAACCCTGGCAGGGTCAATTACATTATATGCCTCAGTTCCAGCGGAAACATCGATAATTGCCTGGATATCATCATCTATGTATAAGGAGTTGCTGTTGGGAAACAAAGATGAACCGACAGGCTTAATTAATTTTAATCTTTTCGTAAGCTCGACTAACATAATGCCTCACAGATACTAAAGTGTTAATGATATTTATCAGATATAATAGCCTTATTAAGGAACATTATCTATAAGTATACTTGAAAAACTTATATTTCGAAACTGTATTGACCTTGTGGCTGTACATTTGTAGTATGAACTTAGGATTACCAAAGTTTTTGCAGTAAGCAGTTTTTTAGATGGAAAACAAAGAGCAAGCCATTCTAATTAATGATTGAATAGACTGCGCAAAAAGGATAAAGGAGGAAAAAGATGGCTAGAAAGATTAAATTATTGGGTTTATTTATTTTGATTATGTCTATGCTCATTATCGGATGCAATGGAAAACCGGAAGCAAATGTTACCCCTAATCCACAAGAGAGTGACACTAGGATCCAGGATGAACCGGCTGCGAATATTAAGACGGCAGAGGGTGAATATGTCGGACAAATTGATAATAACTCCGTAGAAATTAAGCTTAGTAATCTGCCTCAGCCAGTTTCGGCAAGGGCTTTCCAGTTAAGTGACGAATTGAATGCAAAGTGGGATGAAATCAACCTGAAGGACGGGGAAAAGATTACAATAACTTATTTAGTGCGCGAAGGGCAGAATTCACTTTTACAAGACGTAAAGCGAATTAATGAGTAATATTTGCATAATAGATATCTAAATACAAGAAAATATTAAGGTTTTAGAAACCATTAGCAATCATGCTAATAATTAATACTTAATTGCTTTAGCCCCGGCCTTCTACAGCCCGATGTTTCGGACGATAAAGACAAATCTAGAGCTGTCCGGCATCTTATATGTCAAATCAATGATATTTAAACTGTAGGGACAGAATTAATTAAACACCGCAGAACACGCGAGTTTTGCATGATTGGAAGTGAGATTTTTGATAGGTGTTGATATCGTCGATATCAATCGATTCAAAGAAGTGGTTATTCGCACACCTAGACTTTTAAAAAGAGTTTTTACTTTTGATGAGCTTGCTTACTGCCAAAATAAAAAAAATCCCTACCCCTCATTAGCAGCTAGATTTGCTGCAAAAGAATCTGTACGCAAATTAGATAGTATTTTCATTAAAGGAGTAGAGTTTATTGATATTGAGGTCATAAAAGATGAGGCAAACAAGCCGGGGATAAGGCTGCATAATCTGGCATATGACAACCACCGTGATTCTGGGTATAAAGAGATAAATTTGAGCTTGAGTCATACAAATGAGCAGGCAGTTGCCATAGCAATGATGCTAAAGGGGTGATATTATGAAAGTTTTAGATGCCAAGCAGATGCAAGAAGTTGACCAGTGTGCCATAAAAGAATTTAAAATTCCGGGCTTAATACTTATGGAAAATGCCGGTCTAAAAGTGATCGATGTCATTAAAGGCATTTTTCCTGATTTAATAGGCAAACGAGTGGTGGTGCTGGTGGGGAAAGGTAATAACGGTGGTGATGGGCTTGTTATTGCTCGTCATCTGAGTAATGCAGGAGCAAAAGTCGGTACTTTTATATTTGGTTTGCCGGAGCAGTTTCCGGCTGATTCGCGCAGTAATTATGAAATCTTAGCCAACATGCAAGAACCGATTTGGTTGCTAAACGATGAGCAAAACTTAGAAAAACTTCAATGGGCTCTATTGAAAGCCGACTTGATTGTGGATTCGATTTATGGAATTGGTTTCAAAGGAGTTCCAAGCGAATTTGAGTCTGAAGTAATCCGCTCAGTTAATTCCAGCAGAATTCCTATTGTTTCGGTTGACATTCCTTCCGGTGTTGAAGCAGACAATGGTTCTGTTCACGGAGAAGCAGTCCGAGCTACTCATACTGTAACTTTTGCTTTGCCCAAATTGGGTCATTTTTTAGAGCCGGGTTCTTTATTTGTCGGAGAACTGACTATTGCTGATATTTCAATTCCATCTTCATTGTTAGTAGATGATGCTTTCAAAATAAGTGTAATCACTGATAAACTGGTATCGACATTTATAGAACCACGCGCGCGTGAAGTTCATAAAGGCAGTTTTGGACATGTTTTGGCTATAGGAGGCTCTATAGGTTTAAGCGGGGCAATTATGATGGCGGCTAGGTCATCATTGAAGGTTGGAGCAGGTATGGTTACGGCAGCGGTTCCAGAGTCGATACTAAATACTGTAGCAACAGCAACTCCTGAAATCATGACGATACCTTTGCAGCAGACAGCTTCCGGCCAGATAAGTACAGCGGCGGTTCCGCAATTGATTGAAAAAATGAAGAAAGCGACTGTATGCACAATAGGTCCTGGCTTAGGACGCTATCCGGAAGCGCATGAAATAATGAACCTGGTGCTAAAAGAAACTGATTTGGCAGTTGTGGTTGATGCCGATGGATTGATGGCATTACGAGATGATCTGAGCATGGTTGCCGGTCGTTCTGCTTCGGTAGTGCTTACACCTCATCCCGGTGAATTTGCTAGCCTGACTGGCTTGAGTATTGACGACATTCAAGGCAACCGAATTGCTACAGCTCAAGAATTTGCTTCCAAGTGGGGAGTTGTATTGGTTTTGAAAGGAAACAAGACGATTGTTGCGCTGCCAAACGGTGAAGTTTACATTAATCTTACCGGGAATCCAGGTATGGCTACCGCAGGAAGTGGAGACGTTCTAGCCGGTATGATCGGGGGATTCATAGCTCAAGGCATTGATGCCGGCAGTGCTGCTCTTATAGGAGTCTATCTGCATGGCCTTTCAGGAGACCGAGCAAGAATGGCTCTTGGGGAACGGAGTTTATTAGCAGGTGATATCATAGAGTTTTTGCCGGAAGTATTGAAAGAGTATGAAAACTCAAATCGTAGTTCTAATAGAAGATAGTTTTGTGCATTATTATTGTTTAAATGTCTAAAATATACTTGATCATGACCTGTGGTTAGCAACGATCTGCTTTCAACTTTGAATGCAGATCAGCGATTCTATTTTAGGAAGGAAGATAATCATGATTGCGAAAGACATCATGACCAGAGAAGTAATTTCAGTAAGACCAAAAGATAAGTTGGAAGATGTTGCTAAGTTATTAGTTGTGAATAAAATAAGCGGAGTCCCGGTTGTTGATGATGAATGTCATCTTTTGGGGATAATAAGTGAACAAGATTTACTTATTAAAGCTGATGAATTGAAAATGCCCTTTTATATTACTTTATTTGACAGTATTATATTCATTGAAAACCCCATACGTTTTAATAACAATCTCAAAAAATACACTGCGGTGAACGTTAATGAGGTGATGACTGAAAAAGTGATCGCTGTTGAAGAAGATGCTACTATCCCTGAGATAATTGCCAAAATGCACGCTCATAAAATCAATCGGGTACCTGTGGTCAGACACAACAAATTAGTTGGAATAATTAGTCGAAATGATATTTTAAAGAGTTTGGTGCAAGACAATGGATAATTACCGACCCACCTGGGCAGAAATAGACCTTAAGGCTATTTCCAATAATGTTAATTCTGTGAAAAAGCTAATTGAGGGTAAAAAAATATTGGCGGTAGTTAAGGCCAATGCTTATGGACATGGGATAATTCAAGTCAGCAAGGAATGTGAAAAGCAAAAAGTGGATTATCTAGGAGTCGCAAGTATCGACGAGGCCCTTGTCATCAGAGAATCCGGAATAAACCTTCCTATTCTAGTACTTGGCTATACCCCTAATACTTGTGCCAAAGTAGCCATATCTAATCGGATTGCTTTGAGTGTCTTCGATTATGGCTTGGCAGCTGAACTGGATAGAGTTGCAAAAGTGATTGGCACGAAGGCAATTGCTCATATAAAAATTGATTCCGGAATGGGACGCTTAGGTTTTCCATGTGACGAAGAGACAATTAGAACTATTAATGACATTTCCGAATTATCTCATTTGCACCTTGAAGGTATTTTTACTCATTTTGCGCTTGCCGATAGTATTGATAAAACTTTCGCTTTCGAGCAGTTAGAAGACTTCACATATCTGTTGAAAGAACTATCAAGCAATGGGATAGATTTCGAGCTGATTCACTCCGCAAATAGTGCTGCTTTGATGGATTTACCAGAAGCTTATTTTAATATGGTTAGGGCAGGATTAGTATTATACGGCCTATATCCAGACAATGTCGATAAGCGTAAGCTGAATTTAATCCCGGCCATGGAACTAAAAAGTAGAATTAGCAGTTTAAAAGAGCTGGATGTTGGTCAAACTGTAAGTTACGGCCGGACATTTAAATGCGCTGGGAAAACCATGGTTGCAGTTGTACCAATTGGTTATGCTGATGGATATAATAGATTATTATCAAATAAGTCTTGGGCATATATTGATGGCTATAAAGCATCAAGTTTGGGAACAATATGTATGGATCAATGTATGTTTGATGTAACCAATATCCCTAAAGTAAGCATTGGAGATGAGGTCATACTGTTTGGACGCCCGGAAAATGGAATTAGCGCTGATGATATAGCGCATCTGATTAACACCATAAGTTATGAGATAGTCTGCTCTGTAGGCTCTAGAGTCCCAAGAATCTATAAACATTAGGGACCTATGTAATAATTGGATTTGCGAGCTTGAGTACTTCCGCTTATAATAATAATATTGATCAGATTGGAAATATTCCATGGAGGTGCTGGCTTTGTCGACCTCAAAGAGAATAATTATTACTGTACCTGAGGCCTTATTAGTTGAAATTGATGCAGTTACTGCTTTAGAGGATATGAACAGAAGCGAGTTGGTCCGAGAAGCCATAGTCTTCTATTTATTGGAGCGTAAGCGCAGGTTGTTTATTGAAGAGATGAAAAAAGGGTATCAAGAGATGGCTGATTTGAATATAAATATTGCCAGCGACAATTTAAGTGTTGAAGAAGAGGCTCTTAGTAAGACCATAGAAAAGATCATGGAGTGATAGTTTTGATGATTAAAAGGGGTGAAATATATTTTGCCCAACTAAATCCAGTTATTGGCTCAGAGCAAGGCGGAATTAGGCCAGTATTAGTCGTGCAAAATGATATTGGAAATCAGTATAGTCCAACAACTATTATCCTAGCCATTACTTCACAGATTAACAAAGCCAAGTTGCCGACTCATATAGAGATAAAAGCAGAAGACTATGGCTTAGATAAGGATTCTGTTATCTTGGCAGAGCAGATAAGAACCGTTGATAAGACGCGGTTAAAGCAAAGAATTGCTTCCCTCAGCAAGGAAATAATGGATAAAGTTGATCAGGCACTGGCAATAAGCGTTGGGTTAAATGAGACCTGATACATAGAAAAATATAGTAATTAGTCTAATCCGCTTATAGAGAAAATATGTATTAATTAGTTTATCAGTAGGTCCTAAAGATCTGCTTTTTTTGTGCCTATGTATAGGTTAAAGGAGGAATTTTCTCATGAAAGCGGTAATTGGAATAAGTGTAAAAAATGACTATGAAAATAGAATTCACACCCTAAAGGATGACTACATCAACGCCATTCATGAAGCCCATGGAATACCAATTTTGCTTCCCTCCACGAATCTTGCTGAGATCGATGCATTATTTTCGCTATGCCAGGGATTTTTGTTGTCCGGTGGAGGAGATTTAGATCCGGTTTATTGGGGAGAATTTCCTCATCTGGGTCTTGGCGAAATTGATCCAAAGCGCGATCAATTTGAATTGCATTTAGCTAAAAAATGCCTCGAAAAAAGGGTGCCAGTATTAGGGATATGTCGGGGATGCCAAGTAATGAATGTTGCGGCAGGGGGCACACTTTGGCAAAACATAAAAAGCGAGCTCTTGCATATACAAAGAGCTCCTTATGATTATGGGTTTCATGCCATTAAGATTGAAGCTTCGAGCCGCTTGCACAGAATCTTGGGCCAGAGTAATATTAGAGTCAATAGTTTTCATCATCAAGCGGTCAGAACAGTCGGCAGAGAGTTGCAGAGCACAGCATGGTCTGAAGACGGGATGGTTGAAGCTATTGAACATGAAGGTCATCCGTTTTGGCTTGGAGTTCAATGGCATCCAGAGTTGATGCATGATAAGAATTCCAAAAAGCTATTTGCTGCTTTGGTTGCGGCAGCCGAAAATTTGATTACAAATAATGGCGAAGATAAAGCTGAACTCACCATTGGAGAAACTCATATGATAATGCAGGAGGATTAAAAAATGCTTGCAGTTAAAGGCGGTAAGATCTGTACCATGGGAAACCAGGGTATAGTTGAAGATGGGGTTATCATAATTGAAGGCGATAGAATAATTGCCTTGGGCAGGAATTTGACAATTCCTCAAGATGCCTACATTATTGAAGCGCAAAATAGTTGGATTGTTCCAGGTTTAATCGATGCCCACTCTCACCTTGGTCTAGAAGAAGAAATTTATCGGATTGAGGGGGACGATGTCAATGAAATGAGTGACCCGATTACACCTTATTTGCGAGCATTAGACGGTGTTAATTTTTGGGATATTGGTTTTCGTGATGCACTTAAAGGAGGAGTAACGCGCACATTATGTTTGCCTGGAAGTGCAAATATCATTGGCGGGCAAGCAGTATTATTGAAAAACTGGGCAGAGAATAAGACGGAAATGGTTTATGAAGAAATTTGGGGGTTAAAGGCGGCATTGGGGGAGAATCCAAAACGAGTCTATGGACAGCAAAAGAAAGCTCCGATGACCAGAATGGCTAATGCTGCTTTGCTAAGAGAAAGTTTATTCCAAGCTCAAGAGGAAATGGATAAAAGTCCAGATAACAAGGACTTTTTTCGCAAGGAACCCCTTTTTAGAATTCTCAAAAAAGAAATGCCGATTCTCATTCATGTTCATCGTGCCGATGACATTTTGACTGCAATCAGGATAAAAGAAGAATTTGATATAGACATGGTTATACAACATGGTACTGAAGCTGCATTTGTTGCGAAAGAATTGAAGCACTCGAATATCCCGGTTTGTTTGGGTCCATTATTAGTGAACAGGGCTAAGGTTGAAATGAAGGAAGTAGCATTTGAAAGCGCTGCTGATCTGTTTTCGAAAGGAGTAAAATTTTGCCTGATAACTGATCATCCGGTGGTTCCAATTGAACATTTGCGGTTATGTGCTGCACTAGCAGCAAGAGCAGGCTTAGATGAAGAAGAAGCACTTAAGGCAATAACCCTTAATCCTGCAGAAATCTTAAAAATTGATCATGAAGTAGGGTCATTGCAGGTTGGAAAAAAGGCTGATATCGCAATATTTTCTGAGCACCCTTTTAAGATAACAGCCGTTGTTGAAAAGATAATAATTGATGGGAGAGTATGGAGGGATCAATTTGAATAAGGGAGAGCTTTTTTCAGTTAATCTAGGTGGAAGTCTTCAGACCGTTTGCGTAATTGGTTTTTATCAAACTGAAGAAATCGGTGAGGAAGTAGTAATTCTAGCGGTCGTAAACAAAGAGAATATGTTACACATTCCTGTAAATGATTTATTAGTTATACCGCCCAGTGAACGGTATATAAATTGATAATATAAAATAATAGGACAGAAGAAGTGCAGCTAATTATGCATGATTCCAGCCGGCTGCAACTTACTTCGGTCATCATAAAAACTTGATAATAACTTTATGATTTGGAATCAGCAAGCTTAGGAGTTCTACACTGCAGCAATGCAAGTATTCCCAGAGCATTTATGAAAGTGAAAATTGCATAGGCATATTTTATGCCGGCTAGAAGTTCATCATGGGGGGCCTTGGCTAATTCTACTTGCCCAATGAACCAACCTAAGACCATAGTTACTATAACCATACTAAATGCCTGGCCAGCCATACGCATCGTACTTATGGTTGAGGATGCAACCCCGGAAAACTGTTTATCAACCGATCCCAGAACCATATTAGTATTGGGCGAGGCAAACAAAGCAGTACCGGCTCCAATGAGAATAAGGTTAAAAATAATTAAGGCAATCGGCGTCGTATAGCCAATGAAAACGAAAATCAACAGGCCAATATTAATAATAATCATACCGGCCATCCCTAAAATGAGTGGATTGGTTCTATCCGAAAAGATGCCGGAGAACGGTGATATAACAATCATTACTAGTGCTTGCGCCAAAATAATAAAGCCAGCAATTTGAGAATCATAACCCAAAATAGTCTGCAAATAAATTGATAGCAAGAAATTAATTGCGAAGGTAGCGCAGTAGTTTATCATAGCACCCAAATTAGCATAAGCAAAAACTCTATTCCTAAAAAACAAACGCAATGGCATAACCGGGAAATCAATCTTTAATTCATGCATAATAAAGGCTATCGAAAAAAGCAGCCCGAAAGCTACAAGGAACCAAGCTAAGCTAGTTTGTGGCAGCAGCGACAGCCCGCTTAAAAGAGCACATATGGCAATCGTATATAGTATTGAGCCAAGATAATCAAATCTATTAGTTGGCTTTTGGTCTTCATTAGGCAGTTTTAACAATGCAATAATTAATACGATCAAAGTAAAAGTTCCGCAAAAATAAAAAATCGAGTGCCAGCCAAAATAGTGATTTAAGGCCCCACCTAAAACAGGACCCATAGCTAATCCTGTATAAACAGCTGCAACATTAGTCCCCAAAACCTTGCCGCGCTGTTCTGGAGGAAATGTCGTGGTAAGTATAGCTACCGATGTTCCGAAAACCATAGAGGCTCCTAAACCTTGCGCAATTCTAAAAAAAAGCAGAGAACTCATCGACCAAGCAAATCCACCTCCGAAAGAGGCAAGAGTAAATATTGCAAGACCTATTTTTAATATCCGTTTGCGGCCAGTTGCGTCACCCAGACTGCCAAAGGGCACCGAAAAAGAAACCGAGCATAGTAAAAAACTTGATACTATCCAACTGAGCATCGATGCGGTAGAACTAAAATGAATTCCAATGCTTGGGATTGCCAAGTTGATAGAACTGCCCACAAAAGGCGAAATAAAAGCAGCTCCGGCAGCGACAATTTGAGTATATCGCTGTAATTCCCGATCGTTCATATTCTATGCCTCACTTCATTCACGTCTTTTATTAGTCTACTCCCAATTATCGGTTATTTGTATACTTAAAACAAGTTAGAAATATTTCGTAATCAAGAGTTGATTTTTTTATTATTGTCTAATAAAGTAGATAGGGCAGAGCGCAATACTGAAAGTTAACTCTATTTCAAGAGTAATACAATCTGTATAGAGTCTTTGCAAAACAGTGCCGCTATATTGGTCTTTACCCTTATAGTGATCGAATCATACTTATTGCAGCGCAGTTACGAGTTACAGTTTATATGCAATTCTTAGTTTTAATTGTTTGTAATTTGATTTTAGGATATACGAAATCTAATTTGAGGTTTATTAATGCTTAATAAATTGTGGTCTAATAGTTTTATGCTCAAAATAACTATTCTTTTCCTGTGCCTAACCCTTGGCAGCAGCGCCGTTTATGCCCGCGCCGAAAAGAATAATGAGAATGATGATTCCTCATTATTGATCGAAGATAACAATTTAGCACCCTTGGATAACAATGAGCCAAGTCCGATAACAAAGAATAGTGCCGAAGAAGATGTAGAGAGCAAAAAACTTACTGGAAGTGAGATAGATCTCAGTCAGTTCGAGTATTATGAACAAGCCAAGATTTCTGTCGACGGCAGTATTAGCGCTAGGGTTGCAAGAAAAGCTGGTCAAAGTTTTGATTCAGTCATATTTAGCAGTAATGATGCAGGAATGAAGTTAGTTGAGCTTTCAAATATCAATTATTCCAACATTGAGTACTCAGAATGGATAGATGAAGAGAGATATGGGATATGCGCTCATATTAATCCTTCACAAGAAGTCTATATTGTCGTTGACAGTATAGAAGCGAAAGTAATAGATAAGTTCTATGGATTAGGTTTTTTCTGGTCGAACAACAAAGAGAGAATATATTATGTTAACTCGGGCTCCCCAGACTCCGATTCATCAAATGACCAAATTGTTGATAGTTTAGGGCATGTATATTATGATGCCGGTGATGAACATACGATAACTTCAGTAATGAAAGCTTCTAATGACGAAAAGACATTTGCTTTTTTCGTAAACCATATCGAGAATAATATTCGCGAGCTGATAATTGCTGAAATGAACGAAAGCCGTAAGCTAATTCCCCTATCGGAAAAAGAATCTCCAATTGGGGAGATACTTTTTATGAATGATAATAAGGTGAAAGTTATTCCTTTCGAATAGAAAAGATGGACTCCCTCCGTCGCTTCGCGCCACCTCCCTCAGAAGCAATTCTTGAAATAATAAATTTCGCTGACCATATACCTGTACTTTCTTTTGGCGCAAAAGAAAGGTACCAAAGAAAACCTGCCTGCGCAATGAAAAACCCTAAACATTTACCGAAACTCAGCCTGCGCACCTTTTGAGGCGTTAAACTCGGCTCCGCCTCAGACAAACGCCTTCTTCGTGCTCGGCTTTCGTGTGGTAACTGGTAATAGTGTTTTTCAGATGCTGCGGCGTCAGGGGACCGATTAATAGAGTTCAATTATTCGTTCCCCCAATACTGAGCGTTTCGAAAACAATTGGCGACAGTTAGCAGGCGCTAGGCTGAGCACAAAAAGGGACTCCCTCCGTCGCTTCGCGCCACCTCCCTCGGAGAGGGAGGCTTTGTCCCCCACTCCGAGGGGGATGTCACCCATGGTGACAGGGGGAGTCTTCCGTATTATATGCGTTAGACAGTCTAAAGCCAAGCCGCTAAATGTCCAATTATTTTCATGCGAAGAAATTTTTGGTTCTTTTTTCGAAAAAGAACGAGAGGAATAAGGAATATCTGATTGCTGAGGTTAATGGTTCATATCTCGAAGCAGTTTCCTTGGCATTCTTTGAATAGCGTTTTCCAGATGCTTCGGCGCTAAGGGACCGGTTTACATAGCGCAATTTATTCGTTCCCCAAAGTCTGAGCGTTTCGAAAATAATTGGCGACAGTTAGCAGGTGAAGGGATAGTTTAATATATTGACTTTGATAAAATGCAGGGATAAAATCATTAAAAAAGTAAAGGGGATGTCGCTCGAATGAAAGCAAAAGCACTAGTAATCTTATCTGTATTAATGTTCTCTCTTTCTATCTACGCTTGTAATCCACAAACACCAGCAAATCAAGACCAAGGCGCCCAACAAAATCAAACTGAAGTCCAAAGTCCACAAAATCCTGCCAACATACATAATCCGGCTGACCAAGTAACGGATGCTAATATGGCATTGCAGTATCTAAAAGAAGGCAACAATCGTTTTGTTAATAACACCGGCATGGTCCGCAATTCTAATGAAGCCGACAGAAATGTATTAAAAGACGGGCAAAAACCATTTGCCGTAATCGTTACCTGCTCGGATTCCCGTGTTGACCCGGCAGTGTATTTCGATCAAAAGCTGGGCGACATTTTCGTGATTCGTAATGCTGGCAATATTGCTGACGAAACGGCATTAGGGTCCATTGAATATGCAGTTGAGCATTTGCATGCACCATTAGTGGTAATGGTAGGCCATGGCAAATGCGGAGCAGTCACGGCAGCAGTAGAGGGTGGCGGGGAATTACCGGATAATCTTAATAGCGTGATTGCAAAAATCAAGAAAACTATTAAGCCCGGAACCGATGTTGACACTGCTATCCATGATAATATTAATGGAATGGTCAATCTTATAAAAAATGACGAGATCATTAAACACGAAGGCGCAACTGTAGTAGGTGCGTATTATGATATAGTTAGCGGCAATGTAGTTTGGCAGTAAAGTAAGAAATTAAATTATGGGCGAGACGTAAGCTGAGCGATCTCGTCCATAATTTATTTATCAATTAATTGATATTCAAAAGCATGAATAGGGGATAGCGATATGAATTCCAGCGCGATAAAGGAGTACGGACTGAGCATTGGATACAGCAGAGTGGGGATTATTCCGGCCTCAAGTTTATTAGGCTATATTGATGAAGTGAATTCAAGGGGAGACCTTTATAATATTTTTGATTTCACATCAACGAATCCTGCCAAGGGGGCAAATCCTTGCCTTTTCATGCCGGAGGCTAAATCTGTAATTGTTTTGCTCTGGGATTATTATCAATATGAATTTCCGGAAAATCTAAAGCAACTAATAGGAAAAGTATATTTAGCAAGATGCTATAATCCCCCAAAAGATACTGTTACTCATGCCAGATTGAACTTAATGAGAGAATTTTTGGAAAAAGAAGGCGTTGTGGTTGACACCAGCATAGGAATTCCAGCAAGATGGGCAGCAGCCCAAGCAGGAATAGTCGATATAGGCAAGAATACTTTTGCCTACTCTGGGGATTCTGGTTCATATATCCAAATCAACACTATGGTAGTCAATGTTGAACTTGAATATGACAAGCCCACTGGAGCAAGCCTGTGCAAGGAGAACTGCAGTTTCTGCATGGATAATTGTCCAACTAATGCCATATACGAACCTTATAAGATGAATCCTTACAAATGCATTGCCTTTAATAACTGGATGACCCAAGATGGCCGCGGAACTGTTTCTTCATTTATTCCTTATGAACTAAGAGAAAAGATGGGCACAAAGATTCACGGATGTGATATCTGTCAAGATGTTTGCCCTCACAATCAAAGAAAACTGAAACAAAAAAAGAATCTCGACCCCTATACTGCTTTACTTGAGCCTGACATTTCTCTGGCAGACATATTGAATATGACTGATGAGTATTATGAGCGCAGGATAAAACCGCTTTTATATAATTATATTAAGGATAAGCGTTACTTTATGAGAAATGCAGCTATTGCGATCGGTAATTCGAAAGATGAAAAATATTTAAATGATCTTGAATTGGCGCTTTCTAATCCTGATGCCATGGTTAGAAAATACGTGGTATGGGCTTTGGGTAAGATTGGAAATGAGCGCGCCAGAGGGATTTTGTCGAGATATTTGACGGAAGAAAAATCGGAAGAAGTCAAGGAGGAAATCGCCCATGTTATTTCCGCACTTGATGAGCTTACTACCTAATTTTTTCTATTGTTACTATCATGATCACTAATGCCAAGCTAGATAACCTAAAAAAGATGCGGGCAGAGTGACCTGCTGATTTTTCAGCCCGCAAGCATTTTATTTTATTTGCCTAGAAACCACATCATGATTAATGCAAAAAGTTAACAAGTCTTCTTTTTCGATCATTCCTTTTTTATAAAGATCAATAAGGCTCATGTCCATGGTTTTCATGCCTAGAGATGAGCTTTGTTGAATGATATTATCGATCTGATGAGTTTTCGCTTCCCGGATCAGGTTTCTAATGGCGCTGTTTGCAATCATGACCTCAAAGGCTGCAACTCGACCTTTGCTAGGAGAAGGAAGGAGCTGTTGGCTAATTACAGCTTGGAGAACTGTCGAAAGCTGGATGCGGATTTGCTGCTGCTGTTTGGATGGAAATATATCGATTATGCGATCGATAGTTTTGGCGGCACCAACCGTATGAAGGGTTGAAAGAATCAAGTGTCCGGTTTCAGCAGCTGTCAGAGCAATGCTCATAGTTTCGAGATCTCGCATTTCACCAACCAGGATAACATCAGGTGACTGGCGAAGTGTTGATCGCAGAGCCTTAGCATAGGAGAAAGTATCACTTCCAACTTCCCTTTGATTGACGATGCTCTGTTTATGACTATGCAAGTATTCTATAGGATCTTCCAGAGTAATAATATGGCTGGCTCTTTTATTATTGATCAGATTCACTAATGATGCTAAAGTTGTTGATTTGCCGCTTCCAGCCGGTCCGGTTACAAGGATAAGCCCTTTGGTCTTTTTATATAGATCAACCACCACTTCGGGAATACCAAGATCTTCGATATTAGCAAGGGTGAGTTGAACTACTCGTATCACTGCAGCCATTGAATTGCGCTGGCGAAAAACATTAATGCGAAAGCGGCCGGTTCCGCCGATGGAAAATGATAAATCACAATCACCAGTCTGGTTGAACTCTTGCAAAGCACTGTCGTTATTAGTTAAGCTGAAGATTTTTTCAATGATCTCGGTGGTATCTTTGGGCATTAGTATTGAGGTTTGGAAATTCGTTAATTCACCGTTAATTTTGAATATTATTGGGGAGCCAGATGTTATAAAAATATCTGAAACTTGTTCCTTTACCGCTTGGGTCAATAGCCCGATGACATCTATCACAGTTTAGCACCTCTTTCACTTTAGAAGCAGTCTAGTTGGTGGAGCTTATGCCTGGCCATATTTTGAAAGAATCATTGTCAGGTAGCTCAATTTCATCAATCTGGTGATACCATTTGCTAATGTTTATTTGACTGGAATAATCATCATAAACAGGCAAAACGTCAAGTTCAATAAATAGGGTTGATTGGATGTTTGCATTGGAGTCGCTCGGAATCTCCTGCTTTATTTTAATACTGTTAGTATGTATATGGTTATCGCTTGGTTCAGGTATGGTCAGATAATTATGCTCTGCAAGCAATTGCAATGCTATATATATGAAAATCCGGTTATAGATTTCTTGTTTGGCTGAGTAGCTAGACTTTATCGATGCAATTATTGCCTTAGTCTCATCGGACTTATACGCGTCGCTCAAGAGTTCATCTTTGCCAATGCTCCCCTTATCCATAAATATATGAGTGATGTCGGCAGCGTTGCGCAGTATTTGGGCTACATCTTGCATGAATAAGGCACCCTGATCATCAAGCGCATAATAGCTCACAACAAGAGCCTCGGCTTTGGTGCTTTGTTTTAGTTCTACGAATGACGACATTAGGGTGAGCATGCCAAAGGTAAGCAAACACAGTAATACAATAATGATGAGTACCGAGGAACTTCCGTTTTCGTCAACAATAATTCGCTTTATAGACATGGTTTAATTCCTTTCTGGGCTGGAATTGTTCATATAAACCAGGCTATGTAAATTACATAGTTTCACATCATGTTCTTTAGTTAACAGATAAGGATGATGTCTGATTATAACTACTTCGGCCTGCAAGAGCCTTCCAACCAGACTGGGGTCACTATCAGACGAAATGCGAAGTGTCAAAGTATAACCAATACTGGACTTTTCAAGCAAGGGCTGCCAGTTTTTATCAAAGTAGCATTCCAATTCATAGTTATTGTCGTCTATATAGTTTAATAGTTTTGGGCTGGTTTCGAAATCTGCGATTAAACTATTAGGATTCGATCCCGCATTGCGAAAATGCTCAAGGGCGCTTTGCGCCGTATTTAATGCAAAATCTTTGTCGATGGTTTTTTGTTTCAGAATATCTGCTTTTATAAACATCTGTAAAACGAAAATACTAACAATGGCTAGAATTAAGATTGACATAATAATTTCTATTAAGGTAAAACCTGCCTGATTATTCATTAATAGGGGTAAAATGCGACTTTTCATTGAGATTCCCATCCTTATAATGCTGACTTCAAATGTAAAAAAACCTGCAATGGCGGTAACTTTGTTGGCGGTTCATCGTTCCATACTTTAATCTGGATACCATGACCTGTACTGGGTTGGGAAAAACTAAGACCACTCAATTCCACTAATTGAATGCCTTCCTCAGCAGCAAAAGGAAGACTCTGAGGAATTAACAGTTCACAGAGAAAGCCGTTGTAATGATAAATCCAGGTTCTATATACTTCTCCAGAAATGGTTTGGCTTATCACTAATGTTTGCCCTGCGGAGGTTTCTTCAATATGGAGCGAATCATATATATCACTTTGGCGCACCCGATTGACCAAATAGGATAGTGCAATTCGTTGGTTAAACTGGCTCTCACTTTCAATCTGGTTTTTTTCATAATAACTTACACCTGAAGCTGCCAAGGTATATGTGGAAACACCGAATAAGGCTAATAAGGCCATTACTAAAGTTATTTCGATAAGTGAATATCCGTTTTCATTTCGGACTCTATTATCCATTTTACTCGCTCCCCGTGGTTGCTGGCCCAAAATTGCTAAATACGATAATTTGCGGAAATACATTAGCTCCCTCATAACGATAATGAACGAAATAGCGCTCGTGATCATAGCTAATTCCATAGTTATCTTCTAGATAGCTAAGTTGATTAGGATAACTTCCCTCCAAAGCGTAACAAGCAATGGCGGCTCGACTAATCGCTTTTTCAATAATGATTATTTGTTTGCCGCTATCCGCTGTTTGCTTATCAAGTTTATATAGGACGAAGAGATTAGCAACAATAATTACTAATATGGCGACAAAAGCTAAATATGGTATACGGAGATTAGTATTCATCAGTTATCCTTTCATTGCAGATCAGCCGATTGTTGACATAATATCAAGCAATGGTAACATAATGGAAACTAGGATGATACCAACGATTATCGAGAGTGCAATTACTAAACTCGGCTCAATAACTGAAGTCGCAGTTTTCAGGGAACTGTTCACTTTCTTTTCGTAAATTGAAGCGAGATCCGCCATCATCTTTGACAGATTGCCTGTTTTTGCACTGATACCCAACATGCGAGTGAATAACAAAGGAAAGCATTTTGATTCATACAAAGCTTCACTAAGGGTATTGCCACTCATAAGCAAGTTTTGGCAGTGGCTAATTTTCTTCTCCATCTTGGCATTATCTAAAATGCTCTTTGACAGCTCTAAGGAAGTGTCTAAATTTATCCCTGCTTCTAATAAGAAGGCCATGGCGTTAGCAAAACGCTCAGAGTAGATTAATTCATATATATGTTTAAATCCCGGCAAAATCATTTTTAGGGAATCGTTTATATAGCTGCCGCGGCTACTGCGATTCCAAAAAAACGCTGCAATATAAATGAAGATAAATAGTAGCAGTATGGCAACCCAGTTGTAGCTTAGGAAATTGCTGACTTGCATGATTAGCTTTACTGAATAAGGCATTTGGTTGCCTAATGATATCAATATATCTTCGAATAAGGGCAGCACTTTCGCGATTAAAAAAAGAACTACTAGGGACATTAAAACAATCAATGTGGTAGGGTAGGTAACTGCATTGCGAATCCTATGCTTAAGGTTTTCTTCGCGGGTGTAATACTTTGACAATGATTCCATTATTTCGTCAATATTACCGCTGGTTTCGCCTATATGTACCATTTGAACCATATAATTAGGAAAGTAACCGCTCTTTTCGAGGGCAATGTAGAAAAATTCATGGTTCTGCACATAATTATTTACAATTGTGGCGGCGCGGTTCAGATCGGTGCTCGCTTCTTCTTCAATAATTAGTAGGGGAAGTCCTTCTGCTATAGGTATACCAGAGCGTACGATTAATGCAAGTTGCGAACAAAACGTAGATAATTCTTGTGGTTTCAGGGTCTTTTTCCGTTTACTTGATTCATTTGCTACGGTATCATCTGCAGACATATATAAATCCTTTCATTGGTGTTTTAATAAATATCAGTGGTTTTGTAGTTTTCAGCATTACCAATAAAACTAGTCATGTCGGCGTAACCATTATTAGCTGCAAAAGTAGCATCCATTCTTGACCATTGTTGGCTGCTTAACTGTATAGCTCCTCTGACTTTCACCCAACCTATATTAGTTACATAAACCTCATTCCACGCATGATATAAGTTCCTTGGAGCAACATACCCAAAAACCATTCGGGTAGGAACACCTTGCGAACGGAGCATTGAAGCCATTACAGCCGAGTAATCAAAACATATCCCTTTCTTATTGGCGTAAACTTCATCAACATCGGGAACATAAGAAGTAACTTGACCGGCGATTATTTTGTTTGCCAATCCAAAATCGTAACTTATCCGATTTACTACATTGCTGTAAACTGCTTGTAGTTTTTCGATATCATTAGTACTGCTGCCGGTAATTTCTCTAGCTACAGCAACTGTATTAGGAGCTGATTCGTAATTAATTAGCACATGAGAATTCAGAAAAGGTGCCAGGGGATCACTAATCGTAACCCTAATACTAGTTGAGAAAAGGGTGGCATATCGATTTTTTTCAAGTTTTTCAAGGATTCTGATATCATAAGTGCCATCTCCCATTTGCAGAGGAAGCTGGAATGTTCTCTCTTTATCGGGGATGGTATATAGATAATCGCGCCCGTCTTTGCTTATTTTTGCTTTAAAAGAATTATCCGTAGATTTGATGATACTTACATTAACAAAACCTTTGCTACTGCTGCGGTCATCAATGGTTACGTATTGATTGCTAAGGTCTGCTCCCATGGCAGGCTGAGCAAAAAATAATACGAGTATTATTGTCAAAGCTGTAATTATAGTAAAGCGCATAGTTTCACCTTCCAGATTAGATTAGAATTATCCAAATTATAATATATTTCGGGTAAAACTGAATTTACATTAGTGCTATAATTGGCAGTGAAGCTTAATTATGGGAAAGTATCGAACTAATTCACGATAATACAGACATATCATATGAATATTGATTGCTGTGTATTTCTGGCGTCTACTGCTAAAAGATATTTTGCACCGCATTTCTAATCTGGTTTATACTCAATATATGTTGATTATGCTGCATAGTGATATATGATTGAAAGGAGTTAGGGTGTTAGATTCTGCCATTAACGGAATTAATGAACTAAATAGCTTTGATTTCATTTTAGTAATACTCATTATCGGTGCAATGTACAGTGGTTGGCGCCAGGGTCTGGTGAAAACTATGGGAGGTATGTTTCTATCGATTTTTGCGCTGTTTTTTGCAGCATGGAATGCTAAAGACCTAAAAGCAATATTAGAACAAACATTTGGGATTCAAGCTAATATTAGTGCCTGGCTGATTGCGAATTTTCCGGTAGGGGCGTTAAAACTAGATCTTGATTTTTTGGGAATTAGAAGTGCTCCCGCTCTTGCAAATCCGGCTTGGGATATAGCTTCCTGGCTGATGACCGTGATAAGTTTTCTTATCATCCTTTTTATCATCTGCGGCTTAGGAGAGTTATTATTGACATTTGTTCGCAAGAATATCCTGCGAGGATACCTGCATGGTCTTGATGGAGTTTTAGGCTTAGGATTTAATAGTGCTAAAGTACTGTTAATAGTTGTGGTTTTAGTTGGTTTGCTCTATCAACCGTTTAAAGCTGGACAATATCTAGGGATGGATATTGGTATTGGAATGGTAACCTGGGTGGATGAATCATATTTTGGAGCCTCGTTATTACATGGATTTACTGCTTTAAAGGATGCCTTTCTTATAAACGTATAGAGGATTTGATAATTGACAAGATTAATCATAGATACGAAAAATGGAGGAAATGTAAATGACGAAACCAACAAATGATGAGCTTTTTAAAAATACGTGGTCACTTCTTAGTGAAAAAGAAATTGAGGCGGTGCATGAATTCTGCGCTGGATATATTGATTTTCTGAGCAATGTCAAAACGGAAAGAGAAGCAGTTATCTATGCAAAGGATTTAGCATTGAAGTCTGGATTCAAGACTTTTGATTCGATAAAGAAAATGAAACCTGGGGACAAAGTATTCTTAAGCAAAAAAGAAAAATACTGTGCTTTAATGGTTTTAGGAGAGCAGCCTCTTGAAAAGGGAGTTAATTTCGTTGTTGCCCATATTGACGCTCCTCGAATCGACCTAAAAGGCAACCCACT
Organism: Syntrophomonadaceae bacterium; assembly: GCA_031553935.1. Classification (GTDB taxonomy): domain Bacteria; phylum Bacillota; class Syntrophomonadia; order Syntrophomonadales; family Syntrophomonadaceae; genus JAISDD01. The sequence continues at coordinate 1,450 of JAVBKS010000009.1, read as the reverse complement.
ATATGAAGCGGATGCAATGGCATTATTAAAGACGCATTATTATGGAGGCATTAAAAAGTATCAATGGGTAGGGATTCCGCTTGCATTGCACGGAGTAGTTGTGAAAGCTAATGGCGAAACTATCAATATTAATATTGGGGAAGACCAGCGTGAATGTTGTTTTACCATCACTGATCTATTGCCGCATTTGGGTAAAGATCAGATGGAAAAGAAGATGGGTGAAGGAATTAAGGGTGAAGACTTAAACATCCTAATAGGCAGTATCCCTGAGCATAATATTGATAAGAGACCAATTAAGAATAAAATCCTCAATATATTAAAAGAAAAGTATAATATTGATGAAGAAGATTTCGTCAGCGCTGAAATCGAAGCGGTGCCAGCGTTCCCGGCACGGGAGATTGGTTTGGACCGCAGCATGGTGGGTGCTTATGGGCAGGATGATAGAGTAAGCGCTTATACAGCATTACAGGCAATTCTGGAGATAAAAAAACCCAAACGTACTGCCATTTGCTTACTAGTTGATAAAGAGGAAATCGGCAGTGCCGGCAATACTGGGCTGCAATCAATTCTAATCGAGAATATGATGGCGGAGCTAATGAACTTGCAAGGTGTAAATGATTATTACAGCTTACGCATAGCACTAGAAAACTCTTACGCAATCTCAGCTGATGTTAATGCCGCAATTGACCCTAATTACCCTGAAGTATTCGAAAAAATGAATAACAGCTTCTTATCTCACGGGGTGGTTTTGACAAAATTCACTGGCTCAAGAGGAAAAACTGATTCCAATGATAGTAACCCTGAGTTCCTAGCCAAAATTAGAGGAATATTTAATAAGGATGCTGTTTCATGGCAAATTGGTGAACTGGGCAAAGTCGATATTGGCGGTGGAGGCACTGTTGCTCAGTATTTAGCTCGCTATGGTATGGAAGTTGTTGATTGTGGGGTTGCCCTGTTGGGTATGCATTCTCCTTTTGAGATAGCGAGTAAAGCCGATGTATATATGGCATATAAAGCCTACAAGAGTTTCTTTGGAATTAAAGACTAGTTAAAAAAAGCATGGGGGCGAAGTTGTGATGGAAAAACTGTTGATGGATATGGTTCGTGCTTCTGGATGAGCAGCAAAAATAGGTCCGGGGACCTTAGCAGAGGCTCTTAAAGATTTAAATCCCAGCAGCAATCCAAATCTATTAGTAGGAATAAGCACTGGTGATGATGCCGGAGTTTATAAATTGAATGATGAGTTAGCTATTGTGCAAACACTTGATTTTTTTACCCCTATGGTTAATGATCCTTATCTGTTTGGGCAGATAGCCGCTGTAAATGCCATAAATGATGTTTATGCTATGGGTGGCAGCCCTTTGCTGGCAATGAATATTGTTTGCTATCCAAGCTGTGAAGATGTGAAAGCTTTGCAGCAAATTTTGGCTGGGGGCTTGAGTAAAATTCA
>JAVBKS010000040.1:0-52059 GCA_031553935.1 Syntrophomonadaceae bacterium | reverse complement strand
CGCGGTTCATCGGCATACATGTCTTTCATCAGTTCTTCTTTACCAATGGCTTTTAGGAAATCTTGCCAGAACTTTTCTTCCACATTTCCACTGATAATATACTGTCCGTCCTTAGCCTGATAAACTTCATAAAAAGCATACTTGCTTGCCAAAACTTCATCAGACATTTTGGGGTTCTCACCGTTGAACATAAATTGTGTCATTCCTAAGATTTGAAACAGTATGGCGCTGTCAGTAATAGCTACATCAAGATACTGCCCTTCACCGGTTCTTAGTTTTCCGTAAAGCGCGCTAAGAATCGCAGCGGTCGCATTATAGGTCCCTGCTATATCAGCGATCTGGATTCCCGGTATAACTGGTCTGCCATCTCTGGTGCCAATAGTACTAAGAACTCCAGCAATACCAAGATAATTTGCATCATGACCCGGTAAATCACGGTAAGGGCTATCCTGACCGTATCCAGTCAATGAACAATAAACAATACTTGGATTAACTTCTTTTACTTGCTCATATCCCAACCCAAGTTTTTCCATGGTGCCTGGGCGGAATGTTTCTAAAATCACGTCGGCATCCTTTGCCATTTTTAAGAATACTTCTTTACCTTCCGGTTTGGTAATATTTAAGCGAACACTCTTTTTATTTCGGTTCACCGGAAAATAATTAATACCCTGCTTATATAACCACTTTTATATCATCATCTTTTGCAATTACATCAAGTATTGTTTCGATATCTTCCAATACTGTCTCATCTATTGCGTTCATAGCTTTCGGACGATTGAAAGTCATAATAGCAATATCATTATCTTTTTCATAAAGCATACTGTTTAGTTTCATGATTGTTCATCTCCCATATATTTAATTGTGTTTAAGGAAAAAGCTATTTACTCTTCCCTTAAACATAAATTCTATTATTCTATTTCAACAACTACAGCGTCTCCTTGGGCTAATCCGCCACATATTGCAGCGATTCCATAACGACCACCCCTGGCTTTTAGTTCTCTGATTAAGGTTGTCGTAATACGAATTCCACTGGCTCCGATAGGATGTCCAATGGCAACTGCTCCGCCATTTACATTCGTAATCTCATTCAGGTGTTTCCATTTCCCATCATCGCCACCTGATAGAACTTTGGTCGACACTAAGGGCATAGCGGCAAAGGCTTCATTTATCTCAAAAAGCTCAATGTCATCTAATTTTAGTCCCGTCATGGCTAGGCCTTTATTTACTGCGTCAGCCGGAACAGAGGGTATATATTTTTCATCAGCTGCGATACTTGCTACACAGGTGATCTTAGCTATTGGAGTTAATCCCAAAGCTTCAGCTTTAGCTCTAGTGGTTAGAATCATACCGGCTGCACCTAGCAAATTCGCAGCAGGGTCCCGGCAGCTAATCTTTTAGGCAATGAAGGTGAAGGATTCAAATATCTGATGCAAAAACTTCAGCAAGAAAGATTGATAAGTACGATAATTAACTTATATATGGCAGAGCGCTCCTTGGAGTTGGCTATGGAATACGTTGACCAGCGTATGTTATTCGGAAAAAAGTTGAGTCAATTTCAGAACACACAATTCGTTTTGGCTGAAGTTGCAACTGAAATTGAACTGGCGAGAAGCTTTGTTGATCAACTAACCCTTGCTCATATACGTAAAGATAATGTTGTAAAAGAAGTGAGTATGGCTAAGTACTGGGTTGCGGAGATGAATTTTAGAGCTGCCAGCAGGTGTTTACAATTGTTTGGCGGTTATGGCTATTGCGAAGAATACGAAATATCTAAGCAGTTTACAGATTCAAGACTCCATGCCATTGTCGCCGGAACTTCAGAGGTCATGAAGGGAATAGTGGCTAAAGAGATGGGAATAAAATAATACATTGCTTGGTGTGCCAGGTTCCACTGGTACACCAACTATTATCTTAAAGACTCCTTATACTTTTCGCCCCATTGCCACATAGCATCGTGTATGGTTTTAAGGCTTAATCCGGTTTCAGTCAAAGAATACTCGACCCTCGGTGGAACTTCAGCAAATACCTCACGGTTAACAAGACCATTTTCTTCCATGATACGCAAGTGTTGAGTTAGTACCTTTTGAGAAATCCCGTCTAATGACTTTTTCAATTCTCCAAAACGTTTCGTCCCAGTCAATAAATCGCGTACAATCAAAAGCTTCCATCTGTCACCCATAAGTGTAAGCGCAGTTTCTACAGGACAAACGGGTAATTCATTTCCTTTTCTCAATGCAATTCCTCCAATAGTTTCCCAAAGGTAACTACAGCACTATTAAGTGCCTACTTTACATCAGGAACTTATAGAGCTATTTTATTCTTAAAGGCAAAAGAATACAAGCAAAAAAACGGAGGTAATAAAATGTTCAATTTTAAAGAAATTCTGCATGCCAATCCCAATGGTGTATTAGCAACCCAAGATGGTAATAAGGTAAGAACGAGAGTATTCCAGTATCTTTTTTCCGATGAAAAGAGAGTATATTTCAGTACAAGCAGCGAAAAAGCAGTTTATGCCCAGTTAATGTCAAATCCTAATGTGTCTTTTTGTACCTATTCCCAAGACTTTGCCCCGGTGGTTTCTATATATGGTAAAGCGGTATTTACTGAAGATGTTGAATTGAAATCCCGCGCGCTTGACGAGAACCCGCCCATAAAAGGCATATACAACACTCCCGACAATCCGATATTCAAAATTTTCTATATCGATATTGAGGAGGTTGAGACCTTTAGTTTTTCTGAAGGACCTAAGAACCACAAAGTGCAGTAATAGTAGCATCCGTATATATTTCCCAAATTACTTATAATGGTAATGAGGTATCTAACTAAAGGAAGCAGATATCGTTAAGCGCATTGGTTTATTTCGGAAATATTTTTGCCATTAATTAAAATAATATTACACCTCGAAAAGATCAAACTAATATTGAGGTGAATATATATGGCAAAAAATAGTCAACCAGATAATAAGAAGGCTCGCAAAGAGAAAAAATCAACTCCGCCGGCAAGTGATGGAAAGAACGAAAAAGACAAGAAAGCAAAATCGGGTAATGCCAATTTAGTGCAATAATTCTAATTATATTTGGAAAATGCTGTGCCTACCAATTATCAGCTCTGCCAAAGAGTTAAGGTAAAAGATATGCATGGCATTATTTTTGTGAAATATTAAATGAGCAAAGCTCTCTTGAAAATATGTTGTAGAGTTCAAAAAGAACTTGTATTAATCTCTGCCATTAATTTTCAAACCGGAGAAAATCATTGCAACTGACTTTAATTGTATATTTTTTTGTTTAAATGATGGCTTTATTTAATTATAATATTATCTGAAGCACTTGATTAAAGGCAGGAAACCAATGATAAGTATTTCTAAACATGGACCAGTAACTTCTCTGACCATGTCCTCAGAAGCTTCTAGGGCATTAAACTTAGACGTAAATTGTTATTACGTCGACGGACTACTAATTGACTCGGGACCTAGAAGTGTTGCCGCCGACATACCGCGAGCGTTCGAAAATGTCTCCGTAGATACTTTGGTTAATACTCATTCGCATGAAGACCATGTTGGTAACAACAGTTATTTCATTGCCAATAAGAATTGTAATTGGGCTTGGGCACATGAATTAGCTATACCTATAATCGAACAAGAGCCCGAGTTTTATACTCCCGCACCTTACTATAGACTTGATGTTCACAAGGAGCCGGCTAAGTCATCTGCAAAGCCCATAACAGAGGAAGTACTAACGAATAATTATCGCTTTGAAATCATACATACTCCAGGACATACACCTGATCATATCGTATTATTAGAACCAGATCATGGATGGCTGTTTACTGGCGACCTTTTTCTGGCGGTAAAAAACACCCTGATTCTGCTGGGTGAGGATCCCCAAGCCAGCTTGGATTCACTCAAACAAGTTGCCCGTCAGGATTTTGAAAAGCTCTTTTGTTGCTCGGGGCTAATCTTGGAAAAGGAAGCTAAGAATGCGTTTAATGCCAAAATTGATTATTTAGAAAATCTTCGTTTTCAAGCTCTGAAACTATTTGAAAGCGGCCATGCTCCTGAATCAATAAGAGATCAGCTCTTAGGCGAAGAATCATTTTTCTATGATTTAACCGGCGGTGGCTTTTCAAAACTTAACACTATCAATGGCTTTATTAAGAGTAAATATCCCCTTCTTGCAACAACAGAATATAAATCCAGTAAAACTCTTCCCTAAGGGGATGAAAATCAATGCTTTTGGTTTTTTATGGTTTCTTGTTTTGCTTTTCTAAAGCTGCCTTCAACCTATCACCAAGGCTTCGCCCTAAATCATTATTATCGCTGTAGCGGTTCTAAACTGCGCCGCCATTTAATTTTACTTAAAATCAGTTCTCCTTCGCCGTCGTAGGTACTCCAGTCACTATTATCGGACGCGCTGTCGCGAACAGTCCGATGTCGCTTTTCAGCAGTTTGCAGGGCAGTCAGTAATTGATCAAATAGATTCTCAAAATCAATCGTCATATCACTGCGCCTCCTTTACTTATTGCTTGGGTTTTTTACCTCCCAATGTCCGCCCTTTGCCGCTCCGATACGCTCAACCAGTCCAGCATCCCGCAAAGTGTTAATGTTTTTTTGCACACCGCGAACCGTGATACCGATTTGTTTTGCCATCTCTTCTCTTGTTATTTTCGGGTTGGTGTACATAAGCTCAATGATTTTCTTTTGGGTTTCATTTTCGGTGAACTTTTCGGTGAACTTTTCGGTGAACTGCGATTCGGTATTAAAGCCAATCATTACTTCATTCGGACGAACCCGATAAAACGGTTCGGCTTTACCCCAATCTTTGCAGGCGTTTGTAATCTTTTCTACGCCGCGTCCCCACGCTTCAATCTGCCCCGAACGGAAGAATGTTCCGGCAATCAACGGATTGTATGGTTTGGACGTGTGTGGAGCGAACAAGTCTTCCACTGTCCACGTTTCAGGCAATTTGCCATCATTGTATATAAGCACTTTGTCTGGGTATATGTGGATATGGATAGGATTGCCTGTGCTGTAATCACGGTGAATAATGGCGTTTAATACAGCCTCCCTAAACGCTTGACGGGGAATAGGGTAATCATCTATGCGTTGAAGCCCCTCGTATCTGATAATTCCTTTGAAGTATTTAAGGTACACCAACTCCTCCGCTTTATCCGCCATAGTTATCAGCGGCCCGTGTATCTCATCTTGGTGAATCAGGTCTGCACCGTTTTCAAAGAATCCTATTTTTAAATATGCCCCCGGTACCCAATTTTCGGGGTCTTGATGAAAAATTAGCAATGCCGCACGTTTTAGATAATCACCTTCAACAAGCCGAAGATTTTTCAAAAGCATTTCATCGGTGATTTCCAAGTCCTGTGCCGTCAAACGGGCACTGGAGATAGCTTTGCGGCGAAATGCCTTGAAAGCATCGCTCTCAAAATCTTCAAAAGATACATATGGCACGGGAACACCGTCCCAGGTTTTCCCCTGTTTGCGAAGCATAAACTCATCAAGTGCGTTACCCGTCAGTTCCTGCGTGGTGCTACCGGAACGTACATAATAAACGCCGTGATAGCTTATCGGGAATGGATATGCACCAACGGTTATGGCAATATAGTTTTTGCTCTCCGCAGTGTGAACGGTGACATCCGCAACAATCGCCATTGAGTTCTTGATTTTGTTGGGCAAATCTTCCAAGAGTTTTGTAAAAGAACCAATGTCTACAAGTTCTCCATGATCATTACGGCCGATTTCCAAAGTGCCACCAAAAGTATTAGCAAACGCACAGAGCGTTTTCATATACTCGTCGCGCCAAGATTCTTTCCATTCAAGGTTTTGGTTCTCCAAGACTCCGCCTCCCTTACTAAGTGTTACTCGCATCATCACGTTCAATCTCCATAATGTCCGACAATTCACAATCCATGACTTTACATATCCTAAGGAGTAAATCCGTCTGAATATTTTCGCCTTTACCCATTTTGGCTATTGCAGCCGTGCTTATGCCCGTCTTATTTCGCAAATCACGCCGGGTCATATCTTTATCAATCAACAGTTTCCATAACTTTTTATAGCTGATTTTCATATTGCATCTACCTCAACTTTCGGCACGGAAGACCTTCCATTCATAGTATAACGAAATAATTGAGAATTATTAATATAATATCTGCGATTGCAAATATTATATTAATTTATGCAAATTGATGCTTTTGGGGTTAAGACATCAAAAAAGAGCCGTTGCGGCTCTCTTGACTTTCGTGAGAATTTAGTGCAAAACGGCTAAAAAACGAAATATCCAAATTACCCTTGACAGAGCGGTTCTAATGATAAGTATTTCTAAACATGGACCAGTAACTTCTCTGACCATGTCCTTCGTTTTCAAGCTCTGAAACTATTTGAAAGCGGCCATGCTCCTGAATCAATAAGAGATCAGCTCTTAGGCGAAGAATCATTTTTCTATGATTTAACTGGCGGTGGCTTTTCCAAACTTAACACTATCAATGGCTTTATTAAGAGTAAATATCCCCTTCTTGCATCAACCGAATATAAACCCAGTAAAACTCTTCCCTAAGGGGATGAAAATCAATGCTTTTGGTTTTTTATGGTTTCTTGTTTTGCTTTTCTAAAGCTGCCTTCAACTTATCACCCAGGCTCTGCCCTAAATCATTATTATCGCTGTAGCGCGCGAGCAAACGTCTGTCAATTTTTGCAGAAGCTGAATTGGAATTCGCACCCTGTCCTTTCCTGTCCTGCTGCTGGTAGCCACAACTTCGGTCTGGACAAACTAATAATTTCCCTGTTTTGGCGTTAACCATTGCCATGTTTTTTCCACATTGCGGACATTTATTCTTAGTCAGATTATCATGTTTATACTGTTTGCTATCTGCTTTTATGGCATTAACCATTTCTTTAGTGCTGACCATAATATCTGAAATAAATCCTTGTTTGTCTGCATTTCCATGGGCTATACCTGTTAACTGCTGCTCCCACTTCGCGGTTATATCTGGAGAACGTAATACTACTGGAGCAAGATTTATAAGCTGAATGCCTTTAGACGTCGGACTTATTTCCTTGCCATTTCTTTCAATATAAAAATTACTAAACAGTTTCTCAATAATATCAGCCCTCGTTGCCGGGGTACCTAAGCCACTGCCTTTCATGCTGTCACGCAGCTCTTCATCAGCAATGAATTTTCCTGGACTCTCCATGGCAGTAAGCAGGGTAGCTTCAGTGTACCTAGCTGGGGGTCTGGTTTTATTGCTTTTCAGATTAACGGATTTAACCTTTTTCTCCTGCCCTTCACGTTGTTCAGGCAGAATTTGCTCAACCAAAGATTCCTCGTTCTCATCCTTTTCATCTTTTTCGTCGGCTTTATTTGTTATTTTTCGCCATCCCCAATCCAGAACTACCTTGCCTTTCGCGACAAACCTTTCTCCTGCCGCTATGGTCGTAATGGTTATTTGATCATATTGATATGCCGGGTATAAAAGTGCTAAAAAACGGCGGGCGATAATATCATATAACTTCTTTTCGTCCCCGTTTAAAACGGCGGGATTAAATTTTTGTTCCGTCGGAATTATGGCATGATGATCAGTAACCTTTTTGTCATCTACAAAACGCTTATTAGGAGTTATCTTAGCTCCCAGCAATGGTTTAATAAATTCTGCAAAGGGACTCACATTCATAGCCTGCAGGCGGAAAGGTATAGTTGGTACGATGTCTTCGCTGATATAGCGGCTATCTGTACGAGGATAACTAACTAGTTTGTGTACTTCGTAGAGATCTTGCAAAACTGAAGCTGTTTTTTGGGCTGACCATCCGAACCGACGGTTGCCATCGCGCTGCAGTTCGGTTAGATCATATGCTAAAGGAGGGGGAGTGCTTTTTTTCTCCCTCTTAATCTCTTTAATAATTCCGGTTTCACCCTTAACTTTTTCAATAATACTGTCTGCCTTAGCGCGATCAAATATTCTGCCTTGCTGCTTAGCATCTCGCCAATCACCAAAGTAATCACCAAAATCCGCCTTAATCGTCCAATAATCGACCGGGACGAAATCCTTTATTTCTTGCTCTCTTTGAACAATCATTGCTAATGTAGGAGTCTGTACCCGACCAGCAGTTAATTGAGTATTGAATTTACATGTTAAGGCTCGGGTTACGTTAAGACCTACAAGCCAGTCAGCTTCTGCACGGCTAAGGGCAGCAGCAAAGAGATTATCATAGTCTTTTCCAGCCTTAAGATTAGCAAAACCCTGCTTGATAGCTTCATCAGTCTGGGACGAAATCCACAAACGTTTGAATGGTTTCTTCCAGCGAGCTTGTAACATGATCCACCGCGCAACCAGCTCTCCTTCGCGCCCAGCATCGGTAGCAATAATTAAGTCTTTCACATCTTGTCGGTTCATAAGTTCTTTTACCACCCGGTACTGATGAGATGTTGACTTAATCACCTTAAGTTTCATCGGCTGGGGCAACATTGGCAGCTGCTGCAAATCCCACTTTTTTAAACTGTCATCATATTCCTGGGGCTCAGCTAAGGTGACCAAATGTCCTAATGCCCATGTAATTACATACTTATCGCCCTCTATATACCCTTTTTGCTTTCGATTACAATTCAGAACCCGGGCAATTTCACGCGCCACGCTGGGCTTCTCCGCTAACACTAAAGTCTTCATCTTTTTTCCTCCATAGTTATCTACCTATATTATAGATATTACTCAATGTAATGCATAGAAGTTGTCGAAAAGATAGGTATGTAAGGCGTCAATGCGCCTTTCCCTTTATACATGCTCGATTTTTTATTGAAAAGATCCTCAATGTGCAATACAATATAGATCGTGCAATTAAGCAGGTTGGTCAATGGCTGCGTTGCGATTTGCCGCTTTTTGGCGCTTCCAACGAATAATGCCAAATACATATAGGAGCGTCATGCATGTCTCATTTATCCTACAAGCCCTTATCACCGGTGAGCCGTTTTATTGATTCGTTCTTCAGCCCGCAGTTGGAGTTTCGCGTCCGTCTGTTCAATATTTTGGCGATGGCGGGAACAATCGGAGCCTTTTTTATCGGGTGCGTAACCCTGATTACAAGGGGCGACATTATCACTGCTCTCATTGACTGGACTTCGGCGGCTATGGCTTTCGGGCTTATGTATTACGCTATGCGAACCCAGAAATACTTGCGTTGTTATTATATCACGATATTTGCTATATTTCTGGGGTTGTTCCCTTACCTTTATTTCGCTATGGGCGCCTATAAAGGAGGTGTGCCGAGCTTCTTCGTATTTGCGGTTGTTTTTACCGCTTTCATGCTAGAGAAGAAGCCCGCTATCATCATTTTATCACTCGAGGTGATTGTTTATACCGGTTGTATCGCAGCTTCTTTTGCATATCCGGGTCTAGTAAAAAGCTTTCCCAATGAAAGCGGGTATTTTATTAACAATATAATTGACTTTACCGTCGTGGCTGTATCGCTAGCGATTATTGCTCTCGCGCACTTCCGCCTTTACAACGAACAACAGAAAAAGCTTGATGAGCAGAATGCCGTACTCGCCCAAGCCAACCGGGTAAAAACCGAATTTCTCGCCAACGCTTCCCATGAAATGCGTACGCCCCTTACGGTCACATCTGTTAATGTGCAAGTGGTCATGAAGTTACTGGAAAACATGGGCGAAGTTATTAACGACCCGGAAGTGGGAGAACTTCTCAAGAACGCCCAAAGTGAAATCATGCGTCTGTCTCGTATGGTGGGCGGTATGCTTACGTTGGCGTCCATGAGTGAGAACACTGACAGGCAAAAGCTGGACTTTACCAAGCTTTTGCGAAGCGGAATAGAAATGCTTCGTCTGACCCTTGCGGAAAAGGGCAATAACCTCATCATAGATATTGAAAATGAATTGATCGTATTCGGCAACGCTGATTTGCTGGCTCAAGTCCTAAGTAACCTTTTGCAAAACGCTAGGGTGCATACGGAAAACGGCACAGTAACAGTAAGTGCAAAGAGACAGGGGCAAGAAGTTATCGTCACGGTGCGGGATACTGGCAAAGGCATATTGCAGGTACTCTTGCCCCGAGTGTTTGAACGCGGCGTGAGCGATGGCGGTACGGGGTATGGCTTATATTTATGTAAAACCGTGGTAGAATCGCATGGCGGCAGGATATGGATAGACAGTAAACCAGGAAACGGAACCGCGGTATTCTATACGCTGCCTGTTTACGAGGGACAGTTTGGGAGTTCGGAGCTATGAGCAGTTTAATCTTGTTGGTAGAAGATAATGAGCAAATCTTACGCGGCAACGAAAGAATGCTGAAATGGAGCGGCTATAACGTTAGGACCGCGCCGACTCTGCGCGGAGCAAGGGAGCAGATTGCCGTTGCAAAGCCCGACGCCATTGTGCTGGACATCATGCTGCCGGACGGCAGCGGCTTGGATTATATGCGCGAACTCCGGCAAACATCCAACATTCCCATCTTGCTTTTGACCGGCCTGAAAACGCCGGAGGACATCGTGCGCGGGCTTTCCGAGGGCGGCGACGATTATCTTACAAAACCTTACGACTTCGACGTTCTGGTGGCGCGGATTGAAGCGCTTCTGCGGCGGGCATCAATTGTTCCAGAAATCGTGCAAAAAGGCTCTCTAAAGCTGGACATTGTTTCAGCCCAGGCATTTTTCGGCAATAATGATATGCTTCTGGCGAAGAAAGAATTTGCTCTCCTTTTAATGCTTGCCCAAAATGAAGGAAAAACCTTTAGCGCGGAATACCTGTATGAAAAGATATGGGGGCAAAATATAGCAGGGGACAAAAACTCGCTCAGCATTGTTGTTTCCCGGCTGCGAAAAAAGCTGAACGGCTCCGGGTACACGATTTCAATGGAGCGAGGTCAAGGATACTCCTTTGAGCGGGATTGACAAAGCGGAGCTGCATCTGGACGAATTGTCCAAAAGTCAGACATGGCAAGGGCATAAACAGATTGTTTGGGCTGAGCCTTTCATTTTTGAAAGGTTCGCCCATTTTGATTTCCGAGTACTTTATAATGATGAATACGGAACTATTCCGAACTGGCCGTAAAGTCGAGAAAACGGCTGGTGCAAACAATAAAACAATCGAGGAGGTGGGATTGTGGCGCAAATTACATATGCGTCAGCCGATTATATTGATTCCCTGCCCATATTTGGAGCGGCGATAATAATTCATCTCGACAATACCCAAGCATTGTTTTTGTCCCTTGAACCAAAGGCCAGCGACCCCGCATTCAACGTATTACGCGACGACAAGCGCCTGTTCGCCGTCAAGACAGACGGAAGCAGTATCTACTGGGCGGACGGTCCTCGTCTAACCTTTGATGAGATCATGGGAATGCTGCAAGAGGATGGTGATGGCAAAGAAAAATAGTGCATCATTATGCACGCAGAGCATTACGGGTTTACCAATCGAATCATAAACACTTCATAACGAAAACAGACCCTTAAGGATACAGCAAAAATCTTACTATTTGGAGGTAAACATGAAAAGCAAAAGCGCAAAGAGGCTCATGTCCTCTCTTCTCACACTTATGATGGTGTTCGGGCTGTTCGCGGCCCTGCCACTGACTGCGCATGCCGCGGACCCCACTCTGCAGGAGAAGATCAATAACCCGGCAGCATATGCAATCGGCGGAACTGGTACATCCTCTAATCCATATATCATTGACCTGAAAGGTGCGACCGAAATAATATATGCCGCTGTACAGGGTCAAGCAGAATCTGCAGCCTTAGTAATCAGAGATACACGCGGCGGATCAAACCCTCAACGGCATGTGAAAATCATCAATGGCACTATAAAACGAGGGGTAATAGTAAATTTGGTGGAAGTTCCCACGGGCAGTTCGCTAGTACTGGAAAATGTAACGATTGACGGCTCCTGGGCGGGAGCACCTGCAGCTGGAACGGGCTGTGCGGTGATGGTAATTGGCGGAAAGTTCACTATGGAGAATGATGCAGTCGTAGAAAACAATAATTCTACCGGTAACGGCAGCGGCATATATATCAGAACTAATGGGACATTTATCATGAATGGCGGAAAAATTAGAAACAATATCGCTGGAAATAGCCAAGCTTTTGCCGGCGGTGGCGGAGTATATCTGGCCTTGTCTGATGTTGATGGTGGAACATTTACCATGAATGGCGGCGAAATCACAGGAAACAGCGTCAAGAATTTCTATATCATGCCCGGGAGCTGTGGCGGCGGAGGCGTGTATGTCGGCAGTGCTTCCAGCAATAACTTTACAATGACGGGCGGGTTAATTTCAGGTAACAGCGTAAATAGCCTCAATACATTTGGTGGCGGGGTGTTTGTTGCTGCTCGCAGCAGCTTCAAAATGTCCGGCGGTACTATTTCCAACAACACAGCCCCTTACGGCGGCGGAATTTTCTCTAGCAGCTTAAATAACCTCACAATTTCAAACGCCGTTTTCAGCGGCAACACCGCTTCCCGGGCCTTCTGGATGACGGACACGGCAGATATCGCCACCTATAACTCTCGAGTTGCAGGCGTGACAAGCTTCTCGGCTCCGCCTGCGGGCAATTTACCCTTTGAATACGCCTTAAACAATTACGATATTTACTATACAAAGGGACAGACATCAAACCCCATACCAAAGTATACCGTAACTTTCGCTGACTGGGACGGCAGGGTAATTGGCACCCAAGTGATTGAACAAGGCAAGGCGGCTACCGCCCCTGCCGAGCCCATACGGGAAGGATATAATTTTATCGGCTGGGATAAGGATTTCTCTAATATCACCGGCAATCTTACCGTGACGGCGCAGTACGGTTGCGGCCACTCCGGCGAAACAACTGAAAATATTACTTTAGAACCGACTTGCACGACAGACGGCAGCAAGGACATTTTATGCGCGGATTGCGGCGATTTTCTCCGCACCGATGTGATTTATAGCGACGGTCATGACTATAAAGCGGGCGCTATAACCGCTCCTACCTGCACGGAAAAAGGATTCACGAAGTATGCCTGCTCAGTTTGCGGCGACAGCTATAATGCTGATTATGTGGATGAAACCGGTCACAACCATATCGGTGTTGTCACTGACCCAACCTGTACAGAAGCCGGCTTCACAACGAATACCTGCTCGGTCTGCAATGACAGTTATACCGACGGCAGCATTCCGGCCCTCGGCCACAATTATTCAAAAGTTGTAACTCCTATGACCCCCGATTCGAACGGGTTTACCACTTACACCTGCACGGTTTGCGGCGACAGCTATGATGATGATTTCGTGGACAGCATCCCCTATGACTGGCAAGTGGATGAAACTTTCCCGCCAACCTGTACCGAAAAAGGCTATACAGTATACTTCGATTCATATTGGAACGTAAGAAAGACAACTGACTATGTTGATGCCCTAGGTCATAATCATGTCGGTACAATCACTGCTCCGACCTGTTTAGATAAGGGTTTCACCACTAACACCTGTTCCCGCTGCGGCGATGAATATGTGGACGGCTCTAGCGACGCTTTAGGGCACGACTATGTTGGCGCCATAACCGCCCCGACCTGCACGGAAAGAGGATTCACGACATATTCCTGCTCGCGCTGCCGTGATGCATATGTTGATAATTATGTTGACGCTCTCGGACACGACTGGGACA
Organism: Syntrophomonadaceae bacterium; assembly: GCA_031553935.1. Classification (GTDB taxonomy): domain Bacteria; phylum Bacillota; class Syntrophomonadia; order Syntrophomonadales; family Syntrophomonadaceae; genus JAISDD01. The sequence goes on along the minus strand of JAVBKS010000040.1, from coordinate 38,423 downwards.
ACGGCGTTGTGACGATAGCTCCTACCCGTTATGAAACTGGTAAAAAAGTGTTCACATGCAAGACTTGCGGCGATACTTATGAAATAACACTGCCGAAGTTAAAATTGAATGGTGTGTCAATTTCCGATGTTTTCGTTGAAAAACTTAAAGGCGACAAGAACAATCTGACTATCACTATCACCGAGCTTCTGGAAAATGAATACAGCGGTGAGATAACAACCATTCGTCACACTAAGACTTTTTCTATCAGCAACAACGCAGCGGGAACATATCAGGTGGAAAATTACCGCGTGTACGTAAACACAAAAGGTAATACCCAAATCCGCGAGTGCTATTTCGTAGATTAAATTTCTTGGGCCGAGAAACATCAGGAACTAAAAAAGAGAATCGGTAATTATTTATGGAAAAGCGAAATTATTGAGAATACTCCCCCATTTATATTTATTTTTGCCCAGGCCGCCAACATGGCGGCCTGGGCTGCAGTTTAATAACTAATAATCGTAATTTGAAACTTCACCGCGCTTCAAGCAATTGGCAATAGTCACCCTTTGAATTTCATTGGTGCCTTCATAGATTTGGGTAATCTTAGCATCTCTCATCATTCTTTCGACCGGATAGTCTCTAATATAGCCATATCCGCCAAGAACCTGAACCGCTTCAGTCGTTACCTCCATGGCTACATCTCCGGCGAAGCACTTAGCAAATGCGCCTTGCAGCTGATAAGGAAGTCCAGCATCTTCCCGCCAAGCAACTTCATATACCAGGTTTCTTGCCGCTTGTATCTTCATGGCCATATTAGCAAGCTTGAACGAAATTCCTTCGTTGTTGAAAATTGGTTTTCCGAATTGGTGCCTCTCTATGGCAAATGCCAGAGCGTAGCGATACGCCCCTTCCGCTATCCCTAAAGCCTGAGCTGCAATCCCTACTCTGCCGCCATTTAAAACATGCATGGTTTGTTTAAACCCGTCACCAGCATTACCAAGCAGGTTATCTTTTGGAACCCTACAATCTTCAAATACTAATTCATAAGTTGCTGATGAGCGAATGCCCATTTTCTTTTCCTTTTTTCCAAAACTAAAGCCTGGGGTTCCTTTCTCAACTACAAAATAAGAGCTATTCCCATGTTTTTCGTCCCTAGATCCCGTTCTGACAAGATTTACATAAATATCAGCATAATAACCATTAGTAATAAAAATTTTGGTGCCATTCAGAATATAGTAATCGCCATCCCGGACAGCTGTCATAGCTGTAGCCCCTACATCAGAACCGGCACTAGTCTCGGTGAGCCCTAATGCTCCTAAGCTTTCCCCGGAAGCCAAGCGAGGAAGCCACCTGTGTTTTTGCTCTTCATTAGCTAAATGAATGATCGGCCAAGCACACAAAGAGCTGTGTGCTGATAGAGTTACGCCCATCGAGGCGCAGTTGCGAGAGATCTCTTCTACTGCCATAGCATATACCAGCGCTCCGGCTTCACTTCCACCATATGCTTCGGGTACTATAAGTCCTGCTAGACCTAGGTCAGCCATCTTTTTCCAGCACTCCAGGTCAAACTCTTCATTCTCATCTCTCTCTTCTGCTCCAGGGGCTACTACCTCGTCAGAAAAATCAGCAAAAGTTCTTCTAAACATTTTTTGTTCATCAGTTAAACCAAAATCCATAATGTTTCACTTCCTAATCCTAATAATTTATTATGTGCTAATTGCTTCATTGATCATGAATGTGCTTATAATACTATTCGTAAATAAAGATGAATATCATTTAAGCAAAAAAGTCGCTGCTTAATAAAACAGCGACTTTTTTGCTTAATCTCTCACTACACTGGTTTTCCCGCGATAAAGTGTAAAACTTATTCCAACACCAAGCTAATAGAATAATTTTAGGGGAAAACTTATTAGTTTGTTGAATTCCATATCTAATAATCATAACCAATCTCCAAAAATAGCGGTTAAGAAATTATATGATATTTATTTCACAAATGCAATTAGATTATTTTTTCTATTTGTTAGCATCAGAATCCTTTTCAGCGATACATTATTAATTAGAGTAATGACTTTATTTCCAGATCTTTGCGCTGATCAGGCAGGATTTACTGGAAAACCCTAACCAAGCCATCGCTGGTAAGATTATAATACGCGGGTAAGTCCTGGCCTTTATAATATGCAACCAGTAAATTGTTTTCTATGCCGATCGAAGAAGCTCCCGTATCCGCAATTAGGTCGGCACGAGCAAAGCCATTATTAATGTATCGATGTAAATAGGCTATGGTTGTTCTATATTCAACAACTTCTTTTACACCATCACCATCTAAGTCAGCAACATGCTGGTAATAGTTTTCTAAGCGCAAAACTAGATTGGGGGTCAAAGCTCCTTCAAACTCTTTCATCGAATAATAAGAGGTGGGAGCATATGTAGCCCCAAATCCACCTGTAATCTTAATTAGGTCTTCACCGTATAGGTTTTCAGTTTCAATTTTAACGGAATCCGCATATACCCGCCCAGCAACATTGCCTAGATCAAAAGTTTTGTCGTTAGCTATTATGCCGGCATGGACCCCATTATCCTCTTCATCAGCCTTTTCAAATAAGATAGTTTTATAATTGTCAAATTCATATTCAGCAGTTATTTTTCCAATCATGTCACGACTTATGGTTATGGGCTGAAATGAGTAATTCTCACTGACAAAATGCAGCGGAATAATCTCAGACTTGCTTTGGCAAGCACTAACCCCCAAAATAGCGATCATCATCAACCAAACAAGTATTATTGCTCTTTTCATTTTTCACCTATTATTTTCTTGTACAGCGCTTTGTATCGCATCACCTAGCATATCCTCAAGTATATTCATCACCATATCGATGTCAATCGGTTTTGCAATGTGGCCATTCATTCCTACGGCTTGGGCTTTTTCGATATCCTCTTTAAATGCATTGGCGGTCATTGCAATTATCGGTATGGTTTTGGCATCGGGCCGATCAAGATTTCTTAAGGCAATAGTAGTTTGGTAGCCATCCATGTTCGGCATTTGAATATCCATCAAGATGAGATCATAATACCCTGGAGCGGATTTTTCGAACACCTCTAATGCCTGCCTTCCATCGACCGCGTCATCAATTACTATATTTGTTGGCCGCAAAAGCTCATGAACAATGTATCTATTTATTTCAATATCCTCAACCAAAAGTATGTGCTTCCCCGCAAGCTTCGGTTGCAGAGGTTTTACATCTGAAAAATCAATCAGTTCTTGTTCACTAGAGATGGGAAAATTAATTATGAACGAGAAAACTGAACCTTTTCCCAATTCACTCTTAACTCTTATAATGCCGCCCATGTGTTCTACTAAATGCTGGCTAATCGCTAATCCTAACCCAGTACCGCCGAATTTCGCAGCTATCGCACTATCAGTTTGTTCGAAAGCAACAAACAGAATATTGATTTGTTTTTCGCTCATGCCAATCCCATTATCTTTTATCGAGAATCGAACGCTTATTTCTCTATTTCTTTCATTGGCGTGAATATCGTATTCGATGGCAAACTCAATAATACCATAAGGATTAGTGAATTTCACGGCATTGCCTAGTAGATTTATTAAGACTTGCTTAAGTCGAAGTTCATCCCCAAAAATTGTAATCGCCGGTATATCATCAACTTCAGCAACAAAAGTCAAATTCTTTTCGAGACATCGTGAAGCTATAATATTTTTCACTTCCAAAAGAGCATCTTTTAGTAAAAATCGATCTGAGGCCAAAGCAAATTTCCCCGATTCAATTTTGGACATATCTAGAACATCATTTAGCAGCCTCAACAAATGGGTCGAAGCATTGATAATTTCATCTATCGAGCGCGTAAGTTTTATGGTATCATTCGTGGTTTTTTTCGCAATCTGTGACATACCAATGATAGCGTGTAATGGGGTTCGGATTTCATGGCTCATATTGGCCAAAAAAGTACTCTTAGCATATGATGCGGCCTCAGCTTTTTCTTTTAATTCCAGCAGTTTATAATTCTGATCGTTGATTTCATTTATCATGGCTTTATACTCGCTGACATTTGCTAAGGTATAGATATAGCCATATGCATTCCAAGACAGCGGAATTTTTCTTTTCGCTAAGGAAAAAGTCATCATTTCGCAATGAGAATTATTAATTCGCAGTTCGCAATTATAGAAATCATCAATTAGAATTTTTTTAAGCTCATTTTTTTCAGTTTCACTGTCTTCTCCCAAAATATATTGAATAAAATCAGCAATAGTAGTGCGTCCAAGAATCATTGCAAAGTCGGGAAATGTTTTCTGCACGGCATCATTAGCGTCTTCGATTATATTTTCTTCACTGCATATGAGTATTAAGTCCTCCAGAGAATAGAAAATATCATTTATCATTGAAAACCTAAATCCCTGCATGCGCGAACCGTAGGAATAATAGGCAAACAGCAAAAAGGTGACAAAAAAGCCTATAGGGGTTAAATCGTATTTAAAATCGAAAACTCTAAAAGTATACATGACATTAAAAGTGTAAGGGATCAGGGTTCCGATTCCAGTAAGAATAATGATGGGCTGGTTACGAGCATTTATTAATACATGCCTAATCAAATAAAAGAATGCTAGTATTACGGCCACAAAACCTACAGCTAAATGAATCCAAAACAATGGACCCCGAGGCGGTATCGGGAAAGAGTAATTGAGAAAGAATAAATGGTGAATTGGATTGCTAAGCATCGCAATTATATCTGCTATTGCCAGAGCCGATATAATTATCGGGGTCAAGCGAAAGTTGAGCAGCTTAGGTTCGGAAAAATTAAGACAATACCAGAGTAAACTAAATGGAATCGCACATACGAAAATCATTCTGAGTGAGTAAATATAAGGGAAGTATTTTTCGTCATTAATAATAGCTATGGCATTAAGCATAGTCCAGAAACAAACTAATACCCCTAGAATGAAGAAGCTGGTCAGTTGTCGATTCCTTTTATCACCAAACCACAGCAAGCCCAATATATATGTAATAATAGTAAAGGCTAATATGGATATTAAGAACAATCCTATCTCTAGGTTCAAATCCCCACCTCGCTTCTGCGCAAACAATTAGCGCCATTAGTCTTATCTATTATAAAAGTATTCAAAGTTTTATACAATATAGCCAAAATGGCATTTGTTTTTTCTAAATCCTACGCAAATTCCTTTTAAGGCATGAGCTTTGTACCATAACAAATAACTTCTTGGTAAGGGAGTAACATCTTGAGTAAAAAACGCCAGCGCTCTCAGGCTGGCAAAGCCTACTGAGAGCGCTTCAACTAAAGCAGATGCTTCTTTAAGAGATCAATCCCAACTAGGATTTATTTCTTTGGTCAATTACAGGTTTTATACAAGATAATAGCCATTTCTGCGCGCGTTACAGGGGAATCAGGATTGATTCGACCTTCGCTTCCGGTTATTATTCCTGCCTGAACTAATCTTGTTATGTCCTCTTTAGCATAATCTGCGATTGATTCTGCATCTGTGAACATGTTCATATTTCCTTTATCTGTAGGCAGTTCGCGGCCAATATAGCTTAGAGTGCGCGCTATAAAAGCCAACGCGTCTTGTCTGCTTATGGAACTTTCGGGACTAAAATTCGTGCCGTCACCTTTGGCTATCCCCAAAGCTTTGGCGGTTGCAATAGCTGCAGCGTAGTAGGAATCATTAGGTACATCAGCGAAATTATCTCTGGTGTCGGCTCTTAAATTAAACGCCTTGACTAGCATAATCATAAAATCTCCGCGTTTCAAGTTAGCACCAGGGCTAAACATTCTATCACCGGTTCCAGTGATTACCGATTTTTCGTAGAGATAGTCCACAGCTTGAATGGCCCAGACATGATCGGTAGCCAGATCATCGAAATATTTAGAGGCTCCGTTTGCAAGCGGCGGTTTTTCCTCCGGCTCTACAGTGATTTCCTGCCACTGGGCATAAACTACCATGCCGCTTTTCACTACAGTTTCTTCAGTAATAATCTCTCCTGTACCATCAGCTTTGCTATTCCAGCCCATAAATCTATAGCCTTCGCGCTGCGGGTCATCAGGCAATAGCATATTTTTTCCTGAGGCGATACTCTTGGTAGCATAAGAACTAGCGCTGCCTTCGTTTTTATTGAAGGTAATGGTATAAGTGCTAGAGCCACCGCTAGAGCCTGGACTGGAGCCAGTGTTATTTCCGCCGATTTTCTTCATTTCCAGATTTACTCCCAGCTGAATCGGCAGAACCGGAAGCCAGGCACTTTGAGCCGGCTGGTAACCTTCTTTGCTTAAGCGCACCTGCCACCAGCCAATGGGAGTATCCCATTGATACCAACCAGTTTCATCAGTAATCTGAGGATTGATCTGATCCCATTCCGGAGCTTCTGCCCAGAACTTAGCATTGGTGCCATTTTCATCATCTGCCACATACAGTTCCGCTTTTACTCCAGCAATGCGGTTATCAATGCTGCCTTCGTAAGCAAAGCCGGAAGGGTCATAGGCATAACGAGGCTTCGGATGATTCATCGGGTCATCAGGCGGCCAGGAACCGTCGTCATCGCCATCGGGATCATCAGGATCACAGGGGTCGGTGTTTTGACTGTTAACTTGTTTAATAGCCTGACGCATCTGATCATTGTTTTCTTTTAGTTTCTTGAAGCGGTCTTCATAGGTCTCTTGGTAAACGAAGAAGTCAAAAAGATTGGTAGACAGCCCCAGAGCACTGGCAGCAGTTTCCATCTTAGAAGATAAACCCATGGTAAAGCGGTTGATGGTGGTTTTAAGATTAACGAAATTAGCGGTATCATGAACGAATTTTAACCCATCGCCTAAGTCTTTGCCAACCTTCTGATTTAGATTATCGATATTTTGAAGCTGCTGATCATTCATTTGGGCATAGCAGGGAGAGAACATAAGTTCCAAGAGTCTTTGCCTCTCTTTGCCGATGGAGCCCAATAGGTTTCCGGCATCAAAAATACTCTTGACATCTTGTTGGATCTCGTACAGAGCCAAAACCTTACCGGTATTATCCATTACATTTTGCATTCGCTCCGGCAGCTGAGTGCCGGTTAAGCCGGTTAGTACGCCTAGGCTATTGGAACCTATATCAACTACCGACTTAGCAGTACTAATATAGTCTTGTACACTGCCTTCATTGGTGCTGGGCAATGCTACCACATCACTGGACTCTATTCGCATGCTCTTGATTTCCATTTGATTTATTGCATCAGGAATCGAGCTGTATTCGGCGAACTTATCCATCAGCTCATAATGGTTATAGGCTTTAGTCTCGCCGCCATTTTCGGATACTATATAGTTGGTTTCATTATAATAATAGCCATCCTGCCCTAAGGGAAGGGAATTATCTCTAGCTCTGCTAATAAGTTCATTTCTTTCCCCGCCAGTAATATCGATTAGGTTTAAGTTGTCTAATCTGACATTCTGACCATCCCAATTAAAGCTTACATTTCTAGACCCATCTTGGTTTAAGGTCGTTGTTGCTGTTTTCATTTCTTCGGGAGCAACTGCTAAATAGCTGGAGAACATTTGCTGCCAAAATGCCTGAGGATCAGTCTTCATCTCCGCTGGAGGCACATAATCGCGCAAACGATCATTAGCACTGGCATAGTTAGTCACTGCAGCGTAGGCGCTGCTTACCTCATCAAGATCTAAAGTATAACTAATCGAGATCATTCCCGGAACAAAATTGCCACCTGGAACTATCCCTTTGGCTTCCCAGTTTCCATCTTTGAGCTTAGCTTCAACCTTATACGGAGGACTTCCCAGAGAATTATTATTAATATTCACATACATTTTGTCGATAATGGCATCATTGTCGGTGGAAATCACAAAATACATTGAATTTCCCGGAAACCAGGAGATATTAACGTAATCGAAAGGCAACTGATTAATGCCGTTTTCAATTCGTCGAATGTCGCTGCCATTCATACTAAAATAATTGATATTTGGCAGTATTTCAACAAAGGTTACCAGCTTTTCAACTCGTTTATTATTGCTATGAGCGGTAATCTTATATTTTTTATTCGCCTGCACCTCGGGAAGAATTACTTCACCGCTATATGTGCCGGCTTTGTTAGCGGTTAGGGTTACTGGCGATCTGCCATCAACGTAGATTTTTACTTGGGCATCAGGATCCGCAGTGCCTTGAACCGCGCAAGAAGCAGAAGCTAAGCCATTCGCAGCAGTGACATAATTAGGACTATAAAGAGTTAATTCGCGATTTTGGTTGAATTGCATATTACCAATTAAGCTCTCTTTAACATCTCCTACTCCAACAGGCTGATGAATTAGCGTAGCTTTAACTGCAAATAATTTGTCCTTAGGCTCATTATCGGCTATCTGCACTGTGATTAAGGCTGATCCTTGCTCACCTTGGCCAAACTCGGCATGTGTAGTTGTATAGATAGTTAGTCTATTATTGACATGATCATATTCGTGATTGAATATGCTTGGAAGCCGGTTATTTCCAATCCAAATCAGCATGTCTTCATAATTGGCGGGCATGGTTATTCCAGAAGGCAAGTCAAATACAATTCTCTTAGCAGTCAAATAGGTATTGGTTTCAAAAGTTGCTACTAAGGAAATCATATTGCCATGTTGCCCAGCCACACGCAATTTCGTTTTTGCTGGATTTAGTACAAAAATTTCGGTGATCTTGGGGGGATTCATAACCAGTGATTTCTTTAAGCCGTATTTAATGGTTGCCTTAGATTTTTGATATTGTGCCGGTATTAAACCTAATAAATTGTGCTCCGGCGCATAGCCAGCTAAATATGCAGCAAAACTTGCATCAAGAGCGATTACCGTATACTCTGCCTCTTGGTCGCTTTTCCCCGCCGGCGGAACGTACTCGAATGACTGGCCGGGATTCAGGGTAAAGTTTGAACCATATATTAGCCTGCCACTGTGGTCATATACCGCTCCGGCGATAGGAATTGAGGCTTGGGTTGATGCTGTAACCTTAATATAACCATTTGAAGCCGAGAAGAGATTAACCGTGTATTCGCGGCCAGCATCACAGATAAACTCTTTGGTCGCATGATAGTAATTGCTCCTGCCGTCAAGCAAAACTTTATTCTGGTTATCTTCGATTTCGGCAGTGTTTAGGTAGATAACATTATTATACGATTCCTCACTTATCGTGTAAAAATTGTCAAGGCCTTTTCTAGCATCAAAAAAACATTTTAATGGATCAATAAGATTATCTGGATTACTAATTATTTCTTGCTCACTAGGAAGTACACCATTCTCGGTAGCGGAGCCGCGATATAGGTTAAGTGTAAATTTGGTCAGGCGTTTCAAGGTAATATCACTGACGGACCCAGCATTATAGGCAAAGGTTTTCTCCGTCTTCATATACAAATCACCTTTTTCAACCTTTAAATATCCTTCGGTTTCGCCATAAGGCGCATAAAAAGTATATTTACCGGCTGCGTCAGTAGCTGCAGTGTAGTAAGCAGATGAATACTTTTGTTTGCTTACCGTGACAATTGCTCCTGCTACCGGCTGGCCTTTGTCATCTACTACTTTGCCGCTTTTCGATTTAGGATGAGGCACAACTTTCGCAGGAATCGCAGCGGAAACAGGATTCCCTTTGAATTCGGTGCTCATTTTAAGCTCAGCATCAAAAGAATCAACCATAATAACATAACTTTTCAAAGAATTAATCTCAAAAATTGCAGTTCCATTATTCATAGGTGCTGAATAGCTCATGAACATGTCATTAATGATCATAGGCGGACAGTTTTCTAGGGACATGTAAATGAATCCATTAAAGGGTACTTTAACATTAGTATCCGGATCTTGAGCTTCAACCGTAATCGTAACCGAAGGATTCAGATTACCATCACCATCAGAATTAAAAGTAGCTTGATTAGGAGATGTGATCACTAACTTAAGATCATCAATTACAACTTCGTTGTATACTATATCTGGTAGATTAGCGCTTCCCTTTTCGACTCTTTCTTGTTCTTGCTTATACCATGTTAATTTAACGCCAGTAACCACATCATTGTCCGACTTTACATTAGTTATTTTTATTATTTTTCCGGTGATTGGAATGATTTGGTCAGAGGTGAATTCCAATAAAACGTATCCTCCAGAGCCATGATCTATTTTCATTCCTTCAGCCTCAACACGCGCTTCTAAATACTCCATACCTGAAGAACTAAGCTCTAATTTGTCTCCTGCTAGCACACTAAATGCATCTGTGCTTTTCAAAGTTAAAACCAGATCATGGACAGCCTTTACCTCTCTTTTGGAAGGTACCAGCGTGGAGGCGTCCAGTTTGATTCCAGTTTCCAGGAGGTTTAGCTCCTGCAGCATCGGTTCGATTTTTGCGCTCTGCTGTTCTAAGGCTGAGTCAGATTCGCTATCAATTGTGGATTCTAAGTCCGCTCCTGGCTGAACATTCGCATTCTCATCCGGAACTTTTGATTCATCGTTACTAGGAGCTACAATAGGATCTTCTGTTAGGCTGCCATTATCCAGTGGTAAATCGTTTACTCCACTTGGAACTATTTCTTGTGAGGAAAGCAACTCAGCGCGAGCTATGCTTTCATTGGCTTCTGGCCCACTGTACAGGTTAATTCCCCATGAACTAATACCTAGAAATAATACCAACAGATAAGCCAGGGCCTTATTTAGTCTTTTTCTAATCTTCAATTCACTACCTCCTTATATATAGCAGTATTTTTCAGCTTATTTCACATCCTTTCCCAGTTTGATGTTCACGGACTAACTATCATACATATGTTAGTCCTAGGATAGTAGAAAACAGGAAACGGTAATCTATCTTCCTAAAAAATGTTCTAGAAGACGAAAACACCATTGTTCTGCCAAGAATTTCATATAAATTCAATTATATTTTAATTGGAATAAGGCGCACATTAGTAGTGCCAATGGTCTTATAATCGGTCACAAATTTTATGACTATTTTGGTCACTACAGTGACCAAAATAGTCACTTAGGGTGACTGAGGTTGAAGCTTTAGTTTTCCTATTACAATCGGCTGCTTAAATATCATGGAAAAGAGAAAGGAATGAGATTTTATCAAGGAGAGAAAATATATGGAATTGGCCAGCTAGCTATTAATACATATTTATTAGTCGCCAATTAACTGAAATATCTAGTCTGACGGTAATTCTCATGAATTTTTTGTTCAACTTGCCGATTCAATACATGGATAAATTGCAGCTAAGTTAGCTAAAGTTTCTTCTAATTCATCGCTTGGTACCGGCCTGGAGAACAAAAATCCCTGGACCGTATCTGCGCAGGTGTTTTTACAGTATGCCAGTTGATCAATTGTTTCCACACCTTCGATACAGACTTGTTTGTTCATAGAGTGTCCCAAATTAGTTATCAAGCGAATAAATGATTCCGAATAAGCGTCTAAGGTTATATCGCGAATAAATGAGCGATCTATTTTAATGATGTCAATCGGCATAGCCCGCATGTGAGTTAATGAAGAATATCCAGCCCCAAAGTCGTCCATAGCAATCTGTATTCCCATATTTTGAAGTTCTTCGAATACACACAAAATACGTTGCAGATTGTTGACCGCTAAGCCTTCCGTAATTTCAAGTATGATATTTGAAAAAATTACTCCCGTCTCTCTGAGTATTCTCCCAAATCTTTTGGCTATGTCCGGTTGCTGGAATTGGCGGATTGATACATTAATACTCATGCAAAAATTAGGGTAGCCACTATCATTAATTACTTTGCATTTTTCGGCAGCTTTTCTCAAAACGAATTCTCCAATAGGAATAATTAAGCCTAAGTATTCCGCTAAAGAAATGAATTCACCAGGCATTATCATACGGTTCTGAGAATCGAACCAGCGAATTAAGGCCTCTGCGCCTGTAGGTATGCCATGTTCCAGATTAACGATTGGCTGATAATAAACTTCAAAGCCTTCCATATTGTTATTGATGGCATCTCGCAGCATGCTTTCCAATTCCGCACGCCCTATGGAGTCATTATCAATTTTATTATTGTAAAAAACATAATTGTTCTTTCCCATTTTTTTCGCTTTGTACATTGCAATATCTGCATTTCTAATAACATCTTTAACACTGCAGTTTTCATAAGGAAAGCGAACGATCCCTATACTTATAGTACAATAGAATTTCTTGTCCAGGGTTTCCCAAGGTAATCTGGCTCGGGCCAAGGTCTTGAAGATAATATCATTGATATTTTCAGCATCACTGTGATCAACTAAGACCACGAATTCATCTCCGCCAAAGCGAAATACCCTATTCTCGCGCGCAAACTGTTCTCTTAAGAAGTGGGCAAACTCTAACAATAGCGCGTCACCATAATCGTGTCCATAGGCATCATTAACGATCTTAAAATCATCCATATCAATAAACAATACATAACCGCTTAAGTTATTGTTTTTAGCATCAAATATCGCCTCCTGGAGATGATCGTCGAAACTATATCTGTTGGGCAAATTAGTCAAATGATCATAGTAAGCGAGGCTGCGAATGAACTCTTGATTCATTTTATGCAATAATGCTGTGGAGACTAAATTCGAAATGTTTTTCAAAAATGCTAGTGTATCATCTGCCCAATAGCGCTCTTTGACACACTCGTCAAAACAGATAAACCCATAGCGATTATCTTGAAGATAGACTGAAAAGATGGCGGCAGCGATTACTCCTTCTTTGTCAAATTCCAAGCTAGATTCAGGAGAAACCTGACCATAATCAACTTTTTTCATGCCGAAGATACGCAAATCTGCTTCAATATCCGGTATGTCATTCTGATAGTCAACAATAAATTCACCATTAGTTAATAAGGATTCAATGCCATTATTGCACCATTCATAAACAGCATGGGTTTTAGAATGATTGTAATTATCCTCAAAGAGGATTACCCTGCTAATATCTAAGTATTTGCCGGTTCTATCCAGGATAATCTGCAATGATTCATCGCGATCGGATTGATGTAAGCTCTGCAGGATATCATTTAATACAGCTTGTTGCTTATAATTGTCCTCCACCTTGTCCAGACTATTCTTAATCTGAGTATAATCTGACACTATACAGTCGAAGTATACAATTTCATTATCTTCATTCCGAGAAACTGTAGTAAAATCTGTCATCCAAACGGCTTCACCATTGGCGGCAATAATTCTATACTGAATACTGAAGCGGTCAATGCCTAAACGCTCATAATTATCAAGGCTATAGCATAGGTCCCCATAATCACTAGGGTGGATAATATCATTCCAGTAGATCTTTTCCTCCACAAAATCATGCCATGAATAACCATAGTTTTCTATATTCTTGGTGATAAATTGAGTTTTCCATATCTTTTCTGATCTGTTTAGGCGTATTGCAATAGCTTGAGTGTGTTCAATGATATCTTCAGCGATACTAGAATTACTAGATGTTAATCTATGAATTGTCTGCTTCTTAACATTAGTTAAACCCATCATCTATCCTCCTAAAATATATTTCGGAAGAAATGCATCTTAGGTTTAAATGTTTTTTCTATTATTGCCAAAAGGGGCGGTTCTGTCGGCCCTCAATAGCCAGAGCGTCGACAGAACCGTCCCTTTTGGCACCAGATATTATTTACTATTGTAAGTTAAATTAAAGCTAAGCACTTCCAAATGTACAGACAGGTCAACATTGCGAAGAATAACATTATTTGGTACTCGCAGAATTGTTGGCGAAAAATTCAAAATTGCTTTTACGCCTGATTCGACTAAAGCATTGGTTACATTCTGCGCTTCCACTGCCGGCACTGTTATTATTCCAATACTAATTTTCTGCGTCGATACCTTTTCGTTTAGAGTATCAATGGATTCAACTTCAATGTTCAATAGTCTATTGCCAATAAGCTCCTTATTGTTATCTAAAATCGCGCAAATCTTAAAACCTCGGTCGATAAAGCCTTTATATAATGACAGGGCAGCACCCAGTTTTCCTGCTCCGATAATTACAACATTCCAACTGCGTCCCAGGCCAAGTATATTCATAATATGGCCGTAGAGATCCTTAACTCTATAACCCACTCCCCTGGTTCCGAATTCCCCAAAATAAGCTAGATCTTTTCTTACTTGCGCAGAACTGACACCCACACCTTTTCCTATTTCATTAGATGAAACTGTCTGTACTTGTCTTTCCATCAGCTGAAAAAGAAAACGCGAATATATAGACATTCTCATTACGGTTGCTTCGGGAATTTTGTTTGACTTCAAATAAGTATCTCCTTATCTACACTGCACGAATTCATTGCGTATAAAAACATTACATAAATTGACTTAGCAGATAATAAACTAAAAAAGCAACGATAGATACTGAAGGTATAGTTAAAAACCAGGCAATAATTATTTGTCGAGCTATGTTCCAACGCACTCCTCTAAGTCTTTTGGCCGCTCCTACTCCCATTATACTTGATGACACTACATGTGTTGTGCTAACCGGAGCCCCAAGTAAGCTGGCTGAAAAAATTACCACTGATGAGGTTGCATCAGCAGCAAAACCATGAATCGGCTCGATCCTAAATATCTTGCCCCCCATGGTGCGGATAATCTTCCATCCCCCCATCGCCGTGCCTGCGGCCATAGCAATTGCACAGCACAGAGTTACCCACAAGGGCACATGAAAGACTTCAATTATGTTGGCACTAAATAACACCATTGTAATTATCCCCATTGATTTTTGGGCATCATTAGATCCATGGGCAAAGGATGCCATACAAGCAGAAATAACTTGTAATCTGCGAAAGCGATTATTAATTTTAAAAGGCGAATGTTTTTTGAAAAGCCAAAAAAGTATGGTCATAACTAAGCTTCCAACTACCACCCCGAGAAGCGGAGCAATAATAAGTCCGCTTAATATCTTTGCAAAACCATGCCAATTCACATGAGTTACACCAAAACCAGCTATTACAGCACCTATCAGCCCCCCAATCAAAGCATGAGAGGAGCTGCTGGGAATTCCAAATAACCAGGTAAAGAGATTCCAAAAAATAGCTCCAATAAGAGCCGCTATCAAAACTAGCGGTGTGACCATATCGGGAGCTACGATTTCTTTTCCTATTGTGCTGGCTACCGCGGTTCCGCTTAATGCCCCTACGAAGTTCAAACAAGCCGCAATAACAATTGCCATTCTCGGTGTCACTGCTTTGGTTGATACCGATGTAGCAATAGCGTTTGCGGTATCATGAAAGCCATTAATATAATCAAAAACTAGTGCCAAAATAACAACCAGAGCGACCAAATAAATACTAAACATATTTTACCGCGATCCCTTTAATCGTGTTTCCTACGTTTTCACAGTAGTCCAGGGTTGTCTCTAACTGTTCATATATCTCTTTCCACTTGATAATTTCTACCGGGTTTTCCGTATCCTCGAACAGTTTTGCCACTCCACTCCTGTATAGCGCATCCCCTTCCTGCTCAAATGCTCGAATTATTTCGCAGGATTGGATGATGGTTGCATGTCTGCTCCTTATTTCCGGCAGATGCTTGACTGCAAGTTTTATCTCCTCTGCAGCCTTTTCCAAGGCATTGACAAGTTTTAAAGCGTAAATATCAACATTAGTTGTTGCCTTGTAAATAACTATCTTTTCCATTACTCCTTGAATATGATCAATAACATCATTTAGGTCCCGGCACAGAGTAAAAATATCCTCCCGATCAAATGGGGCCGCGAATGAATTATTAATGTTATTCATCACCGTTATCAATAATTTGTCACCACGATCTTCAATATCAGATAGTATATCTAGTTTCTCTTGTGCGTCTGTCCTGGTTTCAAAAAAGTTCTTTAAGATACTGCTAGCTCGAAAAATCATGTCAGCAAATTCATTAAAGAATTGAAAAAACTTGTCCTCTCGTGGCTTCAGGCTGAAAACCAAGCCAATACCCCCTTGTAAAATTTTACATGCTCACCCTTACAATTTATTCTACCATTAATATTCTGGATAGACCATAATGGAGATATTATTATCTCTTAGCTGCCGATTATTCTTTCTGAACACCAACTGCTGGATGCAAGTGTCCATCTATTAATTCTTAAACCTCATCTAATTTTTTCGCCCACCTTATTGCCGGAGCCATCAAATAAAACGATCCGGTAATAAGTAGATAATCGTTTTCTTCTAGTAACTTTAGCCCTTTTGCAAATGCTGCTTCCATTTCCTCTTCCCAATAGAGATTTTCACTTTGTAATTCCGGCCAGTTCATCCATTGAAGCGAGCGCTCAACTCCCGGGTTCGTAAAAACAATCGCCCGAGTGCCTTTAAGTAAAGGTTCTAGATAAGAGTTCTTATCTTTGTCATCTAATAATGTGCAAATAATTACCCTATTTCGATTAGGGTACATGGTTTCTAATGATCCTGCCAATGCCTCGGCTCCATGTGGATTATGAGCGGCATCGGCAATTATTAACGGCTCATATTTCAATATCTCTAATCTTGCGGGAATATGAATAGCAGCTAAGGCCAAGGTAACTTGCTCCTTATTAATTTGAAATCCTTTTTCATTCAGGACTTGCAATGCCATAAGAACAGGAGCCAGGTTTTCAAGCTGATAGTCACCCCGAAGCGGGAAGTCAGAGACGATTGATTTGTCCCCTTGAAAAGAAAATTCAATACCCCAGCTGGCAGCACTCTTTCCTTGGCATTTACAGATCTTAATTGCCTCACTTTTAAAAACTTGAGCATTATTTAGTTTGGCAGCCGCAGAGATTACCGGCCAGGCCTCATCATGAATATTGCCGGTTATTAGCGCTGCATTCTTTTTTATAATCCCAGCTTTGTTAGCTGCAATAGTTCTTCTGTCTGTTCCCAAGTAGCTCATATGATCAAAATCAATATTTGTAATGATAGTTAGAAGCGGCATTATTACATTAGTTGAATCATAAAGTCCGCCCATGCCAACTTCTATAATTGCTATATCCACTTGCTCATCGCAAAAAAACATGAAAGCTATTGCCGTTAGTATCTCAAACTCAGTGGGCATATCTTGACTGAAGTTTGCAGATATAGCCTCTTCAAGCAATTCCAAATAAGTGCAGAATTTATCATAGCTTATATCTTTGCCATCGATATTTATCCTTTCTCTATAGGAAAAAACATGCGGCGAAATGAATCTCCCCACTTTATAACCGGCCTGCTGCAATACCGAAGCCAACATGTAAGCGGTAGAGCCTTTGCCGTTAGTACCGGCGACATGTACACTTAAGAAGCTGCTCTCCGGGCTGCCAAGAATCCTTAGAAGTTCTTGAATCCGCTCCAAACCCAGCTTAATTCCAGGCCCGCAGATTTCGGCAATTTTTCGCGAAATTAGTTCTTCAGAAGTTGCAGACGTAACAATATACCTTCTTTCTTTTTTTGCGCTTCTTCTAGTTTTGCTTTTTCTTTGGCGATTATTTCAGGGGGTGCTTGGGCAACAAACTTTTCATTCTTTAATTTTCCATCTGATTGATCAATTTCTTTTTGGCTCTTGACTAGATTTTTATTAAGCCTCTCCATTTCTTGGGCGATATCTATTATTCCCTCAAGCGGTACATAAAGCACTGCTTGACTCAATTGCACACTGCCCGCTTGTTTAGGAGGATCGATACTGCTCGTTTCGCAGTTAATACTTTCAACCCCTGCCATAACTTTAATATACTTAGCGTTATCTTCAATTAGTTTCAGGGCTTGATTGTCGCTAGGTACTGCTATTACTTCAATCTTGGCATTGGGAGCAATATTAAACTCTCCTCTGATATTGCGCAGCGCTCTAATTATAGTCATTATGTGATTCATCTGCATTTCTACATCCTCAGAGATTAGCTCTTCAATAATTGTAGGCCAAGCACTTATCATTATTGACTCTTTGGCAGCAGAAAGCTTCTGATATATTTCTTCAGTAATAAAAGGCATGAAAGGATGCAGTAATTTAAGAATTACCTCCAGTACTCGATTGAGAACATTTTGGGCGACTAGTTTATCTGTGGCTGCTGCGTTTTTTGCCAGCCTAGACTTCGTAAGTTCAATATACCAATCACAATAATCGTCCCAACAAAAATCATAAATAATCTGAGCTGCTTCGCCCATTTCATAATTTTCCAGACACTTGGTTACTTCAATTTTGCATTTTTCTGCCCGCGACAAAATCCATTTGTCAACCAACTGTAAATGGTCTTGGTCAAGCACAATCTCTTTAAAGCCTTCCATATTCATGAGCACGAAGCGGGCTGCATTCCACAGCTTATTAGCAAAGTTCCTGGTATTTTCAACCTTTTCTAAATGAAAGCGAACATCGTTACCTGGCGTTACCCCGGTGATCAATGAGAAACGCAGAGTATCTGCACCGTATTTGGCGATGATGTCAAGCGGATCGACACCATTACCTAATGATTTGCTCATTTTGCGTCCTTGCCCATCGAGGATCAATCCGTGAATATTAACATCAAAGAAAGGGATTTTGCCGGTATGCTCCAGCCCTGAAAAAATCATGCGGGCAACCCAGAAAAAGATAATATCACGTCCGGTAACCAGTACTGATGTCGGATAAAAATTCGAAAAATCCTCGGTTTCTTGCGGCCAGCCCAGGGTAGAAAAAGGCCAAAGCGCACTGCTAAACCAAGTATCCAATACATCCTCATCTTGCACTAAATTAATAGAACCACATTGCGGGCACTGTTCAGGATCAACTTTAGCGCAGATTACTTTTTCACATTCCTGACAATACCAAACCGGGATTCGATGCCCCCACCATAATTGCCTTGATATACACCAATCGCGAATACCTTCCATCCAGTTACAATATATCTTGGTAAAGCGCTCGGGAACAAAACGAATATCTCCATTTACCACACTTCTTAGAGCCGGTTCTGCCAAAGGCTTCATACTTACAAACCATTGCTTTGAAATCAAAGGTTCGATAATGGTCTCGCAGCGCTGGCATTGACCGATAGCATGTTGGTGATCTTCAACTTTAATAAGAAAGCCTTTTTCCTCGAGATCAGCCAGTAATTGTTTGCGGCACTCATATCGATCCAAGCCCTTATATTTACCGGCATTTTCATTCATTATGGCGTGGTTGTCCATAATGCTAATTTGCTCCAAATTATGACGCAGGCCCATTTCAAAGTCATTGGGATCATGAGAAGGGGTTACTTTGACTGCCCCAGAGCCAAAATCACTTTCAACATAATCATCGGCAAAGATTGGTATAAGCCTATCCATAATCGGTAATCTGACCTGTTTGCCAATCATACTCCGGTAGCGTTCATCATCTGGATGGACCGCCACTCCGGAGTCACCCAGCATAGTTTCAGGGCGAGTTGTAGCTACCACCAAGTATTCCGCACTGTTTTCCAGCGGGTACTTAATATGAAATAGATGACCGGAGCGATCTTCATGCTGCACTTCAATATCAGATATGGCCGTATCACAGCGCGGGCACCAATTAATAATATAATCTCCCTGATAAATCAACCCTTTATTATAGAGATTTACGAATACCTCGCGTACTGCCGAAGAACAATCCGCATCCATAGTGAAACGAGTTCTCGACCAGTCACAGGAAGAACCCATTAAACTTAATTGATTTATTATCTTATCGCCATAATTGTTTTTCCATTCCCAAACCCGTTCTAGAAATTTTTCTCTGCCCAGGTCATGCTTGCTTAAACCCTCAGCAGCTAAAGACTCTTCCACCTTGGCTTGAGTAGCAATTCCAGCATGATCTGTCCCCGGCAGCCACAAACATCGATACCCTTGCATACGGCGCCACCTAGTCAAAATATCCTGCAGGGTATTATCTAAGGCGTGGCCAAGGTGCAAAGAGCCGGTCACATTAGGAGGGGGCATAACTATCGAAAAGGTCTTAGCTTGGGAATCCTCCCTGGGTTTAAAGTAACCCTTTTCTTTCCAATATTCATACCATTTGTTTTCAACCTTATCCGGTTCATATACGCTTGACAACGGTTGCTGTGATGACATTCAAAATCCTCCTCCTCACATGAGGCTTATAATACATTCATTTACTCTGCTATGATTTTATACTATTTCCTATTTATAATATAAACAAATAAATTTGTCTATGGTGGCCGCAATTAGGGGCCGGGTTAAGGAAAATAGTATTTACTAATTCATGAAAAATAATTACTATTAACAAACTCTCTTTAATATACTATAATAGAGTGAGTACTTACTTCATTGTTATCAGAGGTAACCAAATGAATCCTGACTATTGCGTAAGTTTGCATAATGTTAGCAAATCCTTCGGAGACAAACAAGTTTTAATTGATATTGAACTTGCGGTTCCTTATGGCCATATCTATGGTTTGCTTGGACCTTCCGGCTCAGGCAAAACCACTATGGTGAAAATCATAGCCGGAATAACTGCTGCTACTCTCGGTCAAGTTTCTGTCTTAGGGCAAAAAATGCCTAAGCTTGAACTAATGAATCGAATCGGCTATATGGCGCAGGGAGATGCTCTTTATGATGATTTAAGTGCCGAGGAAAACTTGAATTTCTTTGGCGCCCTTTATGGTCTCAAGCGTCATGAATTAAAAGAAAAAATTCCTCAGGTTTTAGAACTAGTTAATCTTGAGCAAGATATTAAGCGGAAGGTCGGGGTTTTCTCCGGAGGGATGAAACGCCGCCTCTCTTTAGCCATTGCTTTGATTCATTCCCCGCCGCTATTACTATTAGATGAACCTACTGTTGGCATTGATCCCGTTCTTCGCAAGAGTATTTGGGATGAATTCAAACGCTTAACTAGCCAGGGAGTTACGATTTTATTAACTACTCACGTTATGGACGAAGCTGAAAAGTGTGATTATTTAGCGATGTTACGGGATGGCAATTTAATCGCAACCGGCAAACCGGTTGATTTGCAATCATCTATAGGTGTTACTAGTATTGAAGAGGCTTTTCTTTTCTATGGAGGCAATCATGAGAGTTAGAGCACTGGCGTTGCGAATCCTGCAACAACTTAGGGGCGACCGCCGTACTCTGGCATTAATGATGTTTGCTCCCCTATTGATGTTATCTATGCTCTACTTAATTCTTTCCGATTCTAATGTAGAGCCGACAGTTGCAATTATTAATGTTCCTCTTTCCTATGCAGATAATCTCGAAAGGTACAGCATTAGGACCCTGCGCTGCTCAAACTTCAGCCAGGCTTACCAATTACTTAATGAAGAAAAAGTAAGCGCCATCGTATTTATGGAATCCAATAAATTGCGGGCCGAGATCGATGGGACCAGTCCAGCTAAAGCTGCGAAAATAGTTTCCGGATTAGAACTTGCCAAATTAATTAATAACAGTTACCGTCTCGATTTAGTAACCGATATTAATTATATCTATGGCTATGACGATATGTCTTCGTTTGACCAATATGGAGCGGTCTTGATCGGATTCATCACTTTCTTTTTCGTCTTTTTGATCTCAGGTATATCCTTTTTGCGCGAACGAACAACGGGAACACTTGAAAAGCTGCTCTCGACACCTATAAGGCGCTGGGAAATCGTTCTTGGTTATGTCTTAGGATTTGGAACTGTTACTATCGTTCAATCGCTGATTATTTCTTGGTTTTGTA
The DNA here is from genome assembly GCA_031553935.1 of Syntrophomonadaceae bacterium. Lineage (GTDB taxonomy): Bacteria > Bacillota > Syntrophomonadia > Syntrophomonadales > Syntrophomonadaceae > JAISDD01. The sequence continues at coordinate 16,855 of JAVBKS010000040.1, read as the reverse complement.
TTCAGATTCTTGGTGTTATTTGCGCTGGACCAATTTTATGGATAATATGTATCACTTTCTTAACCGCAATTAATGCTCTAACTTTAGGAATCTTACTTTCGACTTTAGCAAACAATGAATTTCAAATGGTGCAGTTCATACCCCTGGTAGTAATTCCTCAGATTTGCTTTTCCGGTCTTTTTGATTTTAGTGATTCATCCCCTTGGCTGCAATCCTTCAGCTACATAATGCCACTTAAATACGTGGCTGATGCTTTGCGCAGCATTATGATCAAAGGTCAGGGAATAGAAGCTATCTGGCTTGATATTGTTGTTCTGCTATTATTTTCTTTGTTTTTTATGACTCTAAACATTGCAGCTCTAAAAAGACATAGAAGCCTTTAGATTCGGAGGATATGATGCAAGATAGTCACTGGCTTGAATGGTTATTTGATAATGATGAAAAGAATATGACGAACAAGAAAAAGCAAATTATTGCGGCTGCCATCGAGCTTTTTGCCAGCCAAGGATACGCAGCTACCTCTACGAAAGAAATTGCTGAAAAGGCTGAAGTTGCAGAAGGCACAATTTTTAAGCATTTTAACAGTAAAATGGATCTCATGCTGTTCATTTCTAATTCTATTATTGAAAAAACTGATACTTTATTCGAAAGCGATTTAGCCGAGGTGTTTAATCAAACCTATGATTCATTAGATGCTTTCATTAAATCCCTGCTCTTGAATAGGTATAATATGATAATTAGCAAGCAGGCCCTTTTCAAAATTCTTCTGCAAGAAATCCCTTTTCATATGGAAATCAGGTCGGCTTTCATTCAGTTTATATCTAGGCAGATTCCTGCCTTTATAGATTGTATAGTCGCAATGCAGAATAAGGGTTTGGTTATTGACGAAGACCCTGATACTATTGTTAAACTCATTCTTACTACCATAATGGGGTTTTTGCTCAGTCATTATGTAATTGTTCCCGAATTATTCCAAACTCAAAATCTTGATGCCACTTCTTTAGAAACTATGGCTCAGTTCATAACTCGAGGATTGACAAAATCGTAAAAAAAAACACGATCTAAAAAATAATCAGATAATTATTTCATTAATACTTGCTGGGAGGTTTCCGAATGAAGAAGAAGAGAATAATTATAGCCATCGTATTATTAATGTTAAGCTTTACTAGCTATACAATTTATAAAGAGTATTTTGCGCCGGGAAGAACCCTTAAGCTCACCGGTGAAGTCGAAACCATAATTTATTCGCATAAAGCTGAAGTTGCCGGCAAAATTATAGCATCATCATTGAATTTAGGTCAGATTGTTAATAAAGGAGATATTGTTGCTGAAATCGACAGTAAAGATCATATCTATCAAATAGAGCAGTTAGAGGCAGTGCTCATAAAAAAACAAGCCCTGCTAGCAGATCTGAAAAAAGGCTCAACCAGGGAAGCTTTGGCCCAAGCAGAAAACAATGTGCAAATTGCCAATCAAAGTTTAAAAACTGCTGCATCGGCTCTTGAATTTGCCGAGACCAGTTTGAATTCAGCTAAAGAAATGTACGAGAACGGTGGAATTTCTAGATTTGCACTTGATGAAGCTCAGCTTACTTGGGACAATGCCAAAGAAAAAGCAGAAACAGCCGCAACCATGCTAAACAACAGTGAATTGCAGCTTACCATTTTACGCAATGGAGCCAGCTCAGAGCAATTAACCATCGCTGAGGCAGATTATAAACAATCCGAAAGCCAGCTCCGCCAAGCTAAAGACAATTTAAGCAAATTCACGATAAGAGCCGCAATCGATGGTATAGTAATTAATAAAAACTATCAATTAGGAGATATCGTCGGTCCCGGTTATAGTGTTGCCGATATTGCAGCAAGTTCTGATATATATCTTGTTACCTATGTTCCGGTAGAGTATTTGCCTAATATAAGTCATGGACAAATGCTTCCCATTCAAGGTGAAAGTAAAGACTATTCCGGTGAAGTTTGTTATATAGGTCTGGAATCTGAATTTACCCCCAAGGACTTTCGAAGTGCTGCTAATAAAAACCGCAGCAGCGTAAAAATTAAATTAAGATTAAAGGATTGTGATCTATTACCGGGCCAAAACGCAAAACTATTGCTCACGGTATGGTAGCCCTTAATAATCTTATCTAATTTGCGGAAACTGGTTTTTCCAGTAACACTGCCCAATATTATTCAGGCTAGAACTCACTAATAGATGCCTGATCATTATTGACATTTAGAGCCAAGCTAAACCAGAACTCAACTCCATCTTCTAGGTTATTGACACCATAGCTTTGCCTATGTGCTTCCTGTATTGCCTTCACAATTGAGAGACCCAATCCGGTTCCGCCGAAATCACGGGTTCTGGCTTTGATTTCCATTGATTATTGGCAATAACCTAAATACAGACTTCTCCTCTCAAACGCAAATAATTACCTTAAATTAGTATTGTTCTTTGTGGGAAATATTAATTGTGAGCCATATCCAATGTTTCCTTCGAAATTTAATTCCGACTTTAAATTCTTATCTTTATCATAGAATTGCATAATGTGATCATGTCTATATATCGCCCCTATTATCTTATTATCTCTGGTAGCACATATTAGTGATTCATCGGATTTGCCTGTGTTTACCGGAACACTAACGAGCAATATATCATTGTAAGCACCTATTACGCTCAGGGACGAAATATAGATATCTGACTTAATGGTGCTTGGAATAAAACTCCAACACTCTTGACTAAGTTCGATCAAATATGTAAATTTGCTTTGTACTAGATCTAATGCTCCGATCCCCTTGTCAGTGTGACTGTAGAATCTTTCATTGATATTTACAACATCCTTCTGCAGAAAAAGAGATGAAGGCGTAAGCTGACTATCAGAAGAAATGATATTTATCATGCTTTCATTACTTGCTAGATTATATTTTATCACTATGAATTTGTTTTCATGATCAATGGGCCGAATGAAGATAAAATAGGCATACACTCCATCGGCATAAGTAAATGACAGATCAAATGGATTTAGGTCATAGTATTTTCCAGATGAATCTTGGTATTTTGTGTCTTTTAGTTGGATGTCCTTCGTTTGTATTTGTCCATCAATTTCAGTTTGAATTGAATAAACATTCGGCTCGTCAGGCAACTTTTTAAACAACTTAATATTATCGCCGAATAATACTTCCTGCTTACTTTTGGCGTCTAAAGGAAAAAGCTCAGTACTAATCAAGTATTGACTTGAAGGCACACAGGTATCTGACAAAAGGAAGCAATCATTGCCATTCCAAGTGAAGCAGCGAACTTCGTCATTTTTATTAAAAGAATATGCTTTTTTTTCGCTAATATTTAAGGTGCCAGCACTGGTATTCCAGCTCGCGACCAAAGAATCAATTACATAACCATTCTCTTCATATACCAAGCAAGGAATAATGATTTCATCATGTACATTATCATTCTGATACATATTCTCCTGATTTGGTGAGTTTGGGTTTTCACAGCCAATCGTAAAAAATAAAAAAACAAATAATACCGCGGTCAATACCGTTGTTTCTTTGCATACGTAATATTCCAATAAAATCACCTCTGATTATTATGTTCTCTGCTATGTTTAACATAGCAGAGAACATTTTTGTTACCACAAAATGAAGTATTCTTTATTTGATTCATTTGAATAAACATAATGACTACGATCATACGTATGTGCGTTAAACTCTCTAATAATCGTATCGTTCTTAACTATTATTCCAGCGTGAAAATAGTCTTTAGCCCCAGAGCTTTTAACGTTGTACCATAATCTAACCCCACCAGCAGCAGCATTTGTCCAGTTTGATGTTTTCCAGTAACCCTTGTTAAGCATATAGGATCTTAAGCCATAACAATTTTGCCATGCATATGTCCAAGAATTATTATTGTAAAAAGCCCTAGTCCAAGTGGAATCTTTGGGTATTCCACCGTAATGCAATGCTTGGGAAACAAAGTCAGCACAGTCATTATGACAGAAGTTGTCTAGGTAAGCTGGGTAATATTTAGTGTTCCAATAAGAAATGTTTTGTGAAGCACTTTCATGCTTGCATAGAGTGTCTGACCAGGAGCAATTTGAGATAGCATAATCTCGGGCAGCAATTCGATTATAGGTATATGCAGCTGCAAGCGTTTCAATTTGTTGTGCATTATTAGACGACGATAGTGTGTTGCTGATGCCATAAGATTTGTTTCGACTAATCTCTTTGATAGCTGATTCAATTTCTTCTTTACCATTATTAATCATTTCTTCACTCGAATGCGGTATTATTTTTGTAGCCGGGAAATAATTTTCGAAATCCTCATACAATAATTCTGCAGATTTATATACTAGTTCATCTCTTATTTTTGGGATAGAAAATTTGAACATGTTGGAATTGAATATCAAATTCTAAACGAATGCGTGGTGTGAATAAACTATTATCTCTGCTAGGTAATAACGACTAGTATTCTTCAAAATAATACTAGCAACAATTTCATATATTTCTTTCTTTTTACTAGATTAGCATATTCTCCCCCCCCAGATGAACTTAAAAAATTCGACATATTGCGACAATTGCTGTGTGATTAATTCTAATTATGCCAATTATTAGCATTGCAGGTCATGATTATGATTCCCAACAGCGTTATGAGCCAAGCTAAACCAGAACTCAACTCCATCTTCTAGGTTATTGACACCATAGCTTTGCCTATGTGCTTCCTGTATTGCCTTCACAATTGAGAGACCCAATCCGGTTCCGCCGAAATCACGGGTTCTGGCTTTGTCAATTTTATAAAAACTATCCCATAAGTTTTCGATTTCATGCTCCGGCAATTGGCGTCCAGAATTGTAGACACTCACGATAGTACAATTATCAACCTTCTTCATTGAAACTCTTATTATTTTTGCACCTTCACAATGGTCAATGGCATTATTTAAATAGTTTAGCAATACTTGCTCAATTCTTAAGGGATCTGCATGAACACTGACCGGCTGCAAATGGGTTTCCACCATAATACTTTTCTGTTTAAAGGCATGTTCATACTTTAATAAAACCTGATCGATGAGCAGGCTGAGTTCAAACTGTTCACAGCTTAGATTATATCCAACTGATTTTAGCGCAGAAAGGTCTAAAAGATCCTTGACTAAAATATCCATCTTTTCTGACTCTTCAATTATGACATTACTGTAGTAATCTCTTTTTTCCTGGTCAGCAGCAACATTTGCCTTAAGCCCTTCAGCATAACCTTGAATCAAAAAGATTGGAGTTTTAAGCTCATGTGATACATTCGAGAGTAATTCCTTCTCTCTTGCAACTTCCTTGGTCAGATCGCCGATGGTTTTATCCAGCTTATGTGATAAACCATTAATGCTTAAGGCCAGCTCAGCAATCTCATCATTACCTTCAATATTTAACTGCTCTTCAAAATTTAAAGCCGCCATTTTTTTAGTAATATAATTCATTTCCGTAATCGGTCTGACTATTTGTCTGGAAATGAATAAGGCCCAAGCAATGGTAACCACAATGGAAATTAAGCCCATTATGAGTATAAATATATTGATAATCGCAATATTTGCAGTAATTTCATACATTGGCAACCAGAGGAGAATTCTAGTTCCGTTTTCCAGAGTAGTTTGAAATCGCAAAGTGCTGATCTTGAGGCGAGGATCATCCATGGTCACGAAATAAGTATGATCATCAATATATTCTATTGAAATTCTATCATTTGAACCATTGCGTTCCAGATTCATAAAGACGGGCAGTTCGCGGCTGTTCGGTCTATGCAGGTTTAATTCTAAGAAAAACTCCCCTTCTCTAAACCCTTCGATTCTTCTGGTTTGATTAGGATATAATAATAAACCGTCTTGATTGCTGATAAACATATTGCTGCCATGAATTTTTTCCAGTTTATTAAGTTCTAATAAAACTTCTTCGCTTAAGGGATTATTCATATTAATGTCATTAATAGTGCCCAAAATTTCAGTTGCGGAATTACTGATATTAAGCAGATTATGCTTTTTTTCATTAATATAAAAACTGCGCAGCAAAAAAGTATTGGCTAAGAAAAGTAAAATAGCGAAAAAAACCACATTAGCAAGCATATATATTAGAATTTTCTTTCTGATAGAGGATTTTATTACCCACTTAAACTTATTCAAATCTATATCCAAAACCCCTTACGGTAGCAATGCTATTGCCTTGTTCTTGCAGTTTACTTCGCAAACGATTAATATGAGTATCAACAGTCCTTAAACCACCGAAATAATCGTATCCCCATACTTGCTGAAGTAATTGCTCCCGCGAAAAAACTTTCCCTTGGTTTTCAACCAATAACAATAGTAAGGCATATTCTTTGGGACTCAATTCAACAATATCCCCAGACTTAGTAACGATGTGAGAATCGGTATCAATGCTCAATTCGCCGAATGCTCTCACTTTATTCTCATTAGACAGTTTTGCGTTCCTGCGCAGATGAGCTTTAATTCGAGCCATCAGAGCACTCGGTTTCACCGGTTTTTTCACATAGTCGCTGGCACCAATTTCGAAGCCATGAATTTCATCGAAATCTTCACTGCGAGCTGTCAGCATTATGATGGGAACATCAGAAATTTTCCTTATTTCCCGGCAAACTGTCCAACCATCATATATTGGCAACATTACATCAAGAATAACTATGCTGATATCATTCTTGTGCTCTTCAAACAGTCTTAGTGCCTCTTTGCCATCACCGGCAGCAAGAGTATGATAACCCTCACGCACTAAAAAATCCTTCAATAATATAACTATTTTGGGTTCATCATCGACAAGTAGTATTACACTATTATCCATTATTATCACCTGCTTAAATATGCTCAAAGTATATTATAGGCTGTAATACTTGTCTAGCGATTGACAATTACTTGATAAAACTGTAACCAAACTGTGCCCATAGAGTATAATAAGACTAAATCGGAAAAGCCCGTAAAATCAAGGGTTTCAAGGTTTAGTCTTATTCTTTTCCCCCACTTTTAAGACCTAAACACCAGTTGCAAAATATGTCGAGGATGCGGAGGTGTTTCATAAAGACTAAAAATTAAATAGCGTTTCGGCACTATTTGACAGACTTGAAAAGTACGAAACAACGCCAAGCATTCTTTTATCTACTAAAAATAGTTCTTGTTTGGTCTGAGGCGAGATTCTTCTGCTCGTTGCTACGGTTATTTTCCGTCTCAGAGTTTTTCCTGCACGCAATATATATTCGCTCGGTATACTTTTAAGAGAAAATATACCGTTCTCAAAATATCGAATATCGTTCTTCAATATTCGTTAATATCCTGTTGACGAAGCGATTCGTTCGCGATATAATGATAATCGTACACAGGAGGTGCGCTATGGAATATTCGAGCGAGGTACTCAAGATCGTTGAAGGCGCTCTAAAGTCAGATAAATCAAAAGTTACTAACTATACAAGGCTTTTGATTGATAAGCTTAAAGAAAATAATGAGACACGGCTTGCGAACAGTTTCTTAAAATTGTTGGCAAGCGGGTCTGTTAACATGTCACAGATGTCACTAAACGATACTATGAAGGTTCCAATTGATCAAGAGTCAAGATTACCAATGGCAGATGTGCTTAACCCAATACAGGCTGCAGATGTGAAAATTGTCCTAAATAGCACGGCATATGAGCAGGTAGAGAAGTTTCTTGCTTATTACAAAAACACTAATAAATTGATAAACTCAGGGATTCATGTACCCAACTCGATATTGTTATTTGGACCGCCGGGTTGTGGTAAGAGTAAATTAGCCGCCTATCTTTGTGCAAAAACGAATTTATCTTTGGTGACGGCTAGGCTTGATGGTATGATTTCTTCCTATCTGGGAAGTACATCAAAAAACATTCGTGCAATATTTGAATATGCACAATCAGTTCCTTGTATTTTATTTCTTGATGAGTTTGATGCGATAGCCAAAGTCAGAGATGACAACAATGAACTCGGAGAGCTAAAAAGAGTAGTGAACAGCTTGCTACAAAACATAGATAATTTGAAAAATGGTAGCATAATAATTGCAGCGACCAACCATGACCATTTACTTGACCCAGCCGTATGGAGACGTTTTGGCTTTAAGATTCCCATTGATAAGCCAGATCATGAATCAAGAAAAAAACTTGTTAATATTTTTTTAGCAGACAATGATTTTACCGACAAAGATAAAGATCTTGTGTCTGTGGTCTTAGCAGGATTTTCTGGGGCCGATATTGAGGAGGTTTTTAATAAAGCTACTATCGATGCTGTTCTCCAAGATAATTCAGTTTCTTTATCATCTGTAATTAATAATACGTTTGATTTCTTACGCATTGGAAGGCAACAGGATAGTGAGCCACTATCCGCAAAAGAGTTGCAGCGTGAGCGTGCCAAGCATTTGCGAGATTTAGATAAGAAACTTTTTAGCTATGCTCAGATAGCATCGATTTTGGGAACGTCTAAATCCTATGTATCAGGATTATTGAAATGTGAGGAGGGAAATTAGATGAGTGAAAATAATCGTCTGCCTATTCAAGTGGTTTTACCAAGAGAAACAGATTATACAGCAAATTCAGGTGGTGGCAGTAAAAAGTTTTATGAACCATTTACACCGGAGTTACAAGAAAAGGTAGCATTACAATGTAGCCAATTGCAATTATCTTTGCAAAGTACTTTTAAACAGTTTCCGTCAACTCCTTGTATTGGCAAAGTAGTTATGAAGGAGAAGGCTATCGCTAAATCTCATAAACCAACAGCTCTTTTTAAGTCTAATACTTGTCCAATTGTCGGAGGAGATAAGCTTGAGGAAGTTATTATCAAAGTGACGCCGCAAGGACTTAGGCATTTAATAAACACGGTCAATCAAGCTGCAAGCGTGGATGTTAAAATTAGTATTACTAAAATTCAGGAAATCAGAGCATACTCCTTAGCTGACAAAATTGACATTATAGACTTTGATTCACAGGACACTTTTGCTCAGCCGATCAAAGTTAAGCTTTTTTCATTTGACGATGCAACTGATAACGAATATTATACATCTGGTTTTGAAGAACATGTTAAGCGATTAGGTTTAGAAGCCGTAAAGCTTAATTATGGAAAAAACTTATGCGTTTATAAGTTGTATTGTGAAGGTAAGGAAAATTTGGAGAATGTCATTGAATATCCCGGGGTACAAAAAATCTCTTTTTTTCCTCAGTATACCTATGAATTTCCTCATGTAGTTCAAGCCAAACGCAAACTAGACAGGTTGCCGATGCCTGTAAGCGGAGAGGAATACCCTATCATAGGTATCATAGATTCCGGGATCATACCGGGGCATAAATACCTTGAGCCTTGGATTTATAAAAGGGAGCTGTTTGTGGCTGAAAAATATAGAAATTATGAGCACGGAACATTTGTTGCGGGTGTTATTCAATATGGAGGTATCCTTAACTCAAATATGCAGAAACAGCAACATTTCAAAATTTTAGATGTTGTTGTCTCTCCAAATAATGACAAGAAAAAAGGGCTAATAGATTCTTTGTCTGAGGATAGCCTAATTAATATATTACATGATGTAATTAGCCGTTATTACGAAAAAGTTAAAGTATGGAATATGTCTCTAGGAACGACCAACTTATGCGGAGACACTATATCTGACTTAGCAATCGCGTTAGATGATATTCAGGATTCCTACCAAGTGGATATAATCCTACCGGCAGGAAACTATTCTACAACGCCTTTAAGGAAATGGCCGCCAATGAATGATCTTAAAGATGCAGATCGTGTTACATCTCCAGCCGATTCGGTACGGGCGATTACAGTAGGTTCAATAGCAAATATTGGAATTACTGATTTTGTTGAAAGAGATATGCCGTCTCCATTTTCACGAAAGGGTCCTGGGGCAAATTTTCTCATAAAACCAGATGTGGTTCATTACGGCGGTAATTGTATGAGTAATTTGCGATTTGAAGGGACTGGCGTAATATCTTTTGATATTAACGGAAATGTTGTAGAGGGTATCGGAACGAGCTATTCTGCACCGGCCATTACATCTATATATGCGGGATTAAGAAATGGACTGGTCGAAGAACGCTCTCGTGAATTTGCAAAAGCATTTCTAATTCATTCAGCCAGCATTCCTGAAAAAGCAAAAAAAGATGTTAAAGACTTCAATAAGTACTACGGATATGGGCTACCAAAACAAAATATCGAAGATATTCTGACATGTACAAGCTCTGAAGTAACGCTTGTATTCTCAGGTACGCTGTTTGATGGCTCATTCATTGAGTTTAATGATTTTCCATATCCCAAATCTTTGTTGCGCGATGGAAAATGCTATGGAGAGATTAAAATGACACTAGTTTATACTCCTAAAGTTGACCCTGCATTTGGACAGGAATACTGTCGTGCAAATATTGATGCACACTTTGGTACATACGTCTATATGGATGAAAACGGCAGTGTAAAGGGATTTGGTAGCGAGGTTCCTATCGAAAAAAAGTGGGATAAAAAATATGAGAGGGCACAGGTAGAGAATGGGTTCAAATGGAACCCTATCAAGTCATACTCGCGTTCAATCAAGAATGGGATAGCTCAAAAACCTTGGAGATTAATGGTTGATTCGGTTGCTCGACTGGGTGATAATTATGAAGGTCAAGAATTTGTACTATTCATCACAATCAGCGACCCCAACAAAAACGATATATATTCCGAGGTTATTCAAGCTCTAAGAGAACGAGGTTATTATCATAATGATGTAAAGGTGCATAATAAGATACGCCAGACTTTAGGTTTATAGTCAATCGTACAATAACCGCTTTCACGACCTAATCTACCACTTACCCCATTATGTTAAGCTCGAACTAAAACAGGAAAAAGGTGTCTAACAATGCTGAAAAATTGCATTTCTGATACCTTTTTTATTAGTAACCTTAGGCTGTATTGGCTAAATCGAAAGAAATCGATGTTGAAATATAGAGAATTTTGTCGCACAGGTGTGACATAAATAAGTTAGGCTTATGATGTGACCAAATTGTTAAGAAATATTTCTTTAAATGTGACCTAACTGTCAATGATTTGTAATATCGACCGGCTATACTAATTGCAGGTTAAAAAAAGTATGAGAGGAAGTATACAATGAAAAAATCAAAAAAATCTATTATTGCTCTTTCCCTAGCCGGGACACTGTTAATATCGACTTGTAGTTTTGCATTAGCTCAAGAAACCCCCTTTATTAAATCAAACCTATTGGCAATGGATCAAAAAGTCTCAGAGGGTTTAAATGGCGAATTCCGTAAGGGATCGAAACCGCCGGGCATGCACTTTGGCCAGAAAGCTGAAAACAACAATCTTATGCAACAGCTAGTTGAGAACGGCGTTATTACTCAAGAAACCTTAGACGCTGTAAATGAACACTTTGAAAAGGTTAGTGCAGAGAGAAAAGCAGAGTTTGAGAATTTTAAAAATCTATCTGCTGAAGAAAAGCAAGCATTGAAAGAAAAACGCCAAGAACAGCCGAAGGATAAGCATGATCCCTGGCAAAGCTTAGTTGCTGCTGGGGTAATAACTCAAGACGATGCTGATAAAATTAAATCTTATATAGAGAGTAACTTTGATAAGTCTATAAAGAAACCAATGCTTAATCTTTCTTCTTTATTAGTTGAGCAGGGCGTCGTCTCCGCTGAAACCGGGGATAAAATTGCCGCCTTCATGGAAGAAAAAGCCAACGAAAGAAAAGCCGAAATGGAAAAAATTCGAGCAATGAACGCTGAAGAAAAAGAAGCTTACATGCAAGAGGGAGCTAAAATCAGACATAACCAACATAATCTTGTTGAAGAGATGGTTAATGCCGGCGTAATTACACAAACAGAAGCTGACGCTATTAACAAGATATGGCCTTCCCGTCCCGATAAATCTAATAGGGACATTCAAGAAAATATCGAAAGATAAATCTCTTAAAATGCGAACAGTTTAATCGGACCAAAACCATTCTCAATCCCTAAGAGAGGCAGGCTTGAACGCACTGCCTCTCGAATTGTTGAATGTACATATTTCTTGCTTATATTTCGAAATATTCTTTAAATTCATTGATCTCGCAAATATGAAAGCAAATATTTTTTCTCAATTCATTTTGCATTATAGTTGAAGATCCCATCAAAATCGTTAATCGAGCTTCATCGGCAATATTTCAGCATTTTCAATATTTGACGATATAAATTATATAGATTTAAAGTATTTTGCAATTATGATAAACTATTGCTATAATATTTATCCCTTAATATTGCAAAATAGTCATAAGTAGGTAATTCATGGAAATTTTCAAGAGAGGCTTCGGCTTCGAATCATATGAGAGCTCTGATGTAGCAATCATCAAATACTTTTTAACCATTTTATGCTTACTAGCAGCTTTATTATACGGCTTTTTTGGACTGTATTACTATTTTATAGGTGCAAAGCTTGCTCTATATTTCTCTGTTATACAAGTTCCGCTCTCATTGTTACTATTCGTAATATGCCGGAACGGAACCGCAACCACCGTTCGCGTTATTTATTCTCTTTTAGTAATTGGCGTATTGCTGTTACATGCAATCATAACATATTCTTTCGGGGAGAGCGGAAGCATATTAATCGTTATCGCAGCTATTTTGCCGATCCATATATTCAATATTTTTAAACTTAGATCCGTGGTTCTCATTGATTTAGCGCTGATAATTGCATTAAATATCGTGAATTGGATTCAATTGAATATACCGCCTTTGTACGTTTTCACTTTTTCAAGCCTCTATAAATTCAGCGTTCTTAATAGTTGTGTGCTGGTTTGTATATTCGAGTTATTCGCGAGCTACTTGATACAATCTGCCATCAATCAAGAGCGCCAGCAGCAATTGACTAAGAGCATTCTTGACGCCTCCATTGATGCCTTGACCGGATTAGGAAACCGGCGCATGTTAGATAAGTATCAACAGGATATTCTGATGCTCTCATCAAATTCTCGCTCCATGTGTGTTGCCATAATTGATATTGATTATTTTAAGAACATCAACGATACCTATGGGCACGCCAACGGCGATCTAGTATTAATAAATTTGGCAAAATTCATGAGATCGCAATTCCGAAAGCAAGACTTATTAATTCGCTGGGGCGGCGAGGAGTTCCTTTTATTATTATGGGACACTAACTTAAACCAAGCTAAAGCTATTATGGAAAAATTTCAGCAGAACTTGCGCAATTTTCCTATCGAAATCGAAAACGAGAAGATCTACATCGAGGTGACAATTGGCGTCTGTAAACACGATAACAAAGCATTATTGGAGCAAACCATCGAAATTGCCGACCAGCTCATGTATAATGGCAAACTAGCCGGTCGCAATACGATAGTCATGGCTCCCGATTACTAAACAATAATTGATGAGCAGCGGTCTTAGGGTCATTAGCCTTAAAAATGGCGGAAATAACTGCAGCCCCATCAGCTCCTGCGGCAAAGACTTCGCCGATATTGGTTTTATCTATCCCTCCAATTGCCACAATTGGAATCGTCACTGCTTCTTTTATTTCCTTTATGGAGTTTAGACTAAGAGCTTCACCCGCATCAGGCTTCGTAGCGGTAGCAAATATCGGACCTACTCCAATATAATCTGCTTTATCGTGCACAGCTCTTACTGCTTGGTCAATTGTGGAAACCGAGACCCCAACAATCATAGAAGCTGGAACGATCCTTCTTACAGTTTGCATAGGCAAATCTTGCTGACCTATATGCACCCCTTCCGCATTTATTGCCAAGGCAATATCAACCCGATCATTTATTATCAGGGGTATAGAATACCTTTGAGTTAAAGCGTGCAATTCAACAGCCTTTTGATAAAACTCAAATGCACACAGTTTTTTTTCCCGAAGCTGCACCATTGAAACCCCACCATTTATTGCCGCCTCGACGATCTCGATTAAGTCCCTCCCCGCAGATAAATCGCTGTCGGTACACAAATACAAGCGATACTTACTATTCATATAAACGCCCCCAGGCCCCTATTTCTTCCGGCTTCAAACTATAAATACTGTCAATTAAAGCAATTTGGAAACTTGCTGGTGCACCGGCAAGTTTGGCTGCGACTTCTCCAGCTACATTCATCGCCATTATAGCTGCCGCAGCAGCTAATAAATAGTCCTTACAAACGGCTGCTGTCGCCGCGCACAAAGCTCCAACCATACATCCGGCACCTGAAATTTTCGTAAACATTTCGGTACCATTGGCTATTTTCACCACCCGCTCTCCATCTGTTATGACATCAATGCTTCCGGTTGCTGCCACCACACAATTGTATTGGCGAGCAACCGCACGGGCGGCGCTTTCAACACTGTTTTCGCCAGCGATGGAATCCATACCCCGCACTTGGGATGACTCTCCTGCCAGTGTTTTTATTTCCCCCATATTGCCTTTAATAATATCAATTTTGCCAATCGAACTAAACTGATTTATGAGCTCAATTTTATTTGGAATGGCACCGCATCCAACCGGATCAATAGTTACCGGAATTGTGCTTTTCTTAGCTCCCTGCCCTGCTTTTATAATTGCTTTTTCTTGTTCCATGGTTAATGTCCCGAGGTTAATATATAGCGAATCGGCAATTTGAGTAAAATCTAATACTTCCGCACTAGCCTCACACATGGCTGGTGAAGCTCCAAAGGCTAACAATATATTGGCACAATCTCTAATGGTAACATAATTGGTAATCGCCTGCACCAATGGCACCCTTTTTTCAACTTCTTCAATGACTGCAACTATATCGTTAATCATATTTTCTCCTTTAAAACCTCTCAAAATGCATGTTTGCTTTTTCGTACAAAGCAGCTAAGTGCCCGACCGGGCCGATTCCATTGCCAACGGCAATTGAGTTTTGCAGCGCAATTGTTAAATAATCTTTGGCTGCTTGTATTGCTGCCGGTAATTCATAACCCATAGCAAGAAAGCTGGCAATAGCACTGGAAAGAGTGCAGCCAGTACCATGAGTATTAGTGGTCAGCACCCGCGGTGAGCTAAAGCTAACTAACTCTCCCTCGCAATAAAGTACATCTTCAACAATATCTGTACCTGAATGACCGCCCTTAATAAGCACACTTTTAACTCCCTTGTCCACTATCTGCTTCGCTGCCTCTTCTAAGTCCTTTTTGGTGTTAATCTTCATGTTCGTTATTATCTCAGCTTCCGGGATATTGGGTGTAATTAACTCGGCTATCTTCATTAATCCCCACAGTGAATCTAAGGCATCCTCACTTTGCAGGCGATATCCACTCTTAGATACCATTACCGGGTCAACCACTATATTCTTAGCTCGATGTTCCAGCAGTTTGGCGCTGATAGCCTCAATTAATTCTGCGGTAGCAACCATGCCTACCTTAACAGCATCCACTCGGATATCCTCGAATACGGAATCTAGCTGCGCCATAACAATCTCGGTATCCAGATTCAATACACTTTTCACCGCGACCGTATTTTGCGCTGTAACCGACGTTATAACGCTCATTGAATAAACTCCCAATGCGCACATAGTTTTAATATCTGCTTGGATTCCTGCGCCGCCGCCACTGTCGGATCCGGCAATAGTTAAAACATTTTTCATAAAAAACCCTCTTTCAATAGAAAAGCTCCTTGCGTAAGCAAGAAGCATTTATTTACAATTATGCTGTTCCCTACGCTGGCATTACCCAGATCAGGTTAAAGGGTCTAATCTCAGCCGATACAATCTCAGCACCCCTACGCTATATTCTCTTTTCTCCACTTCACTTTAAAGCATACCCGTGTAATTGTCAAATATCTTAAGAAATATTATTATGCTAGCGGGGCTGCCTCTTTCTTTTGAGACAGCCCCCTGGTTTATGGCAAATCATTATTGTGGATATAGTAAATGATTAGGAAAAGATGAATCTTGATAGGGAAGTATCGTATTTCCGGGTTTTAATAATGGCAACTGCATATCCCCATAAGACCAAACAGCATCAACGATGAAGTAGTTACTCCATCCATTCGCTGCAAAAAAATGGTAAACACTAGTAGGTTCACCGTTGATCGTGCCCCACCCTTGATCTGGAGGAAAGCTTCCCAGTATTGATTTCAAGGAACGATTGTAAAGCTCCGTAGATCCTTGGCTATAATAATAATCAATGTGCCCAACCACTCGTCCACAATGTCTTTCCCTACCAATTGACAGTATCGCCGAGTTTAAAGGTAAGCATACTTCTATTTTGTTACCTGCACCCTTAATAATTCCAACCAGTCCGCCGGCAAAGCTTATCATGCCTGGATCTGTCGCCATAATTAAGCTGGTGCTGTAAGACCATTGCACTTTATTGTCAGCATAAAGATGCCCCGCAATGCCCCCAACCACACTACCACCACTGATCACTCCAGTGCTATAAACAAAACCGATTGAGGAAGAAGTCATTACTGAGCCGACTATTCCGCCTACCACCGAGTCGCTTCCCGTTACCTGACTCCTATTAAAGCATGCGTAAATAACGCAGTTATTTTGTACAAATCCAATTAATCCGCCTACATTGCTGTAGCCATTTACCTGGCCGTTGTTAGAAGAATACATTATAGTGGTACGATTACTAATTTTCCCGGCAATACTGCCCACATAGCTCCGTCCAGTAATATTGGTATTGATGAGATATAATGACTCTACCGATGACCAGGAATTACTTCCATCTATACAGCCAAATAACCCTTGGTAATCACTATTGGGGGCATTAATGGTCAGGTTGTTTATAGTTTTAAAGTTGCCGTCAAACATTTTTCCCGTAAAGGGATGAGCAGAGCTGCCGATGGGAACCCATTCGTAACCTGTAAGATCCAGATCGCTTTCCAATCTAAAATATTTTC
>JAVBKS010000047.1:0-27256 GCA_031553935.1 Syntrophomonadaceae bacterium | reverse complement strand
TCCACTTTTAGTAATGCTGACATTAGAAGACGGTAGCGGGACAGGGTTATGAACTATCTTATGTTTGGCTTTCATAAGAATGCCCCCTTTCTGTGTATATCTTATTATATGATATACACAATGGAAAAGTCAACCTTTTTTGCGACTGACTACTTTGTCTACAACCGATTATTTCTTACTCTATTGCTTTACTTTTCTTGTATATCATAATAAAGTGCGGAATTTAGGTTTAACGGCGTGAATTACAAACTGATGTAGACACAACAAAAGCCCCTATATTTAGGGGCTTTTAATCTTTCATAATTGGTCGGGATGACAGGATTCGAACCTGCGGCCTTCTGGTCCCGAACCAGACGCGCTACCAAGCTGCGCTACATCCCGGCGCAAAACCTATTTTACCTTACGCGAAAGTATTATTCAAGGGTTTAAGCTCAAGATTAAATAATCTCCAATCGATATCGAAAAATGAAATGAGCAAGTTTTAATAACTTTTAAACTTTGGTTTGCGCTTTTCCTGCATTGCCTTAAAGCCCTCTTTGGGAGCATCACTTTTATATACAGGAAGAGCTAGTTCAACCTCTTTTGACAAAGCGTCATTAAGTGTTAGGCCTCGCTGGGCTCGATTCAATTCTACCATTCGTTGAAGAGCCATAGGGCCGTTGCTGGCAAGCTTTTCTGCAAAATCTTGGGCATCCCGCAAAAGAATGCTTTTATCCGGAGCGACTCGGTTAAGGAATCCCCAATTGAGCATAGTACTGGCTGGGTATGGATCACCAGTTAGATTCATTTCCAATGCTCTTCCAGATCCGATGAGTGTAGGCAGAAAAATATTTCCACCGCTCATTGGTAACAAACCCAACTGTGACTCTTTAGCCATATAGGTAGAGTCAGCTGTACCCATCCTTAAATCACATGCTTGAGATAGTTCGAAACCTGCAGTAAAGCACCTTCCATTGATTGCAGCGATGACCGGCTTATATAGTGTTCTTCTTTTAAGCAATGCTTTGCTGAATCCTGCGAACTCGGTCGAAGGATCAAAAAGATACTTTTCTTTATCATTACTTGGGGAGCGTTCACAAGTTAGCAGAGGAATAGTGTCATTGATATCCATTCCAGAACAGAAAATTTTCTCTAGCGCTGAATAAACAACAACCACTCTTATATCAGGGTCATTTTGACAGGTATCCCACACATCGCACAATTCCATGCAAAGATCTGTGGTGATAGCATTAAGGTTTTTGGGATTGTTCAGGCCGACTTTTGCTACGTGTCGTTTCTTCTCAAAATCAATAGCCAAAGACATCACTCCTTATTACGTTTTTTTGTTAATAGGCTAGAAATAAGATTATAGATTTATTATATTATGCCAGGTAGCAGGTAACAATTAGTATTTCCAAACTTTTCTGTAAAAAAGAATATATTTTACAGTTAACTCAAATTAAAATAGCCGATTTATGGATTGCGGGATCAATATTAAAGAAATATTGAATATTAAAACTTATATTGTGCAACGCCTGATGTTGGTTTCTCCAAATAACTTACACATAAAGGCTTTAAATATATCTAATAATATAATAAATCTTAAGGAGTAAAAGTATGGAACCATATCTTAGTCCAAACTATTGGAATGAAAAAATTCTGCCATCAGATTTTAATATACCTATTGTAAGACCGGGCAGATATTTAGTAAATGGAGTCGTTGCAGATAGCCCGGAAATGCAAAGGGAAGTGTTCTCTCCGATTATTTTATCAGATGGGGAGCGCCATTTTGCTCCGCGAATTGGAACTGTAGTCAATTTAGACGAGGAGTTTTCACTAGAAGCCCTCCACGCCGCTGAGAACTCATACGCCAACGGACTTGGAGATTGGGCACAGATGCCGCTCGCAAAAAGAGTGGAACAGTTACAAAAATTCGTTAGTATGTGCAAACCACTGGAAAGGACATTTGCACTTTTAGAAATGTGGGAAATCGGTAAGACCTATCAAGATTGCTGCAATGAGTTTAATAGAACTATAAAGTATATTGAAGATACGATTGATGCATGCCGAAATTTAGAGAATGCTAATGATAACATATTTGCGGTTGAAGAAGTTGTAGCCCAAATTAGAAGATTTCCACTAGGCATAGTATTGTGCATGGGACCCTTCAATTATCCTTTTAATGAAACTGCAGCCATGTTGATTCCAGCGCTGTTAATGGGTAATTCGGTAGTTCTAAAACCGCACGAGATGGGGTCTTTATCTACTAACTGTTTTCTTCAGGTCTTTGCTGACTGTTTCCCCCCAGGAGTAGTAAATATTATTTATGGAGAAGGAGCCACAATCATTCCACCGATCATGCAAACTGGAAAGATAGCAGCATTAGGCTTCATCGGTTCTAGCATTGTGGCAAATCGAATTATAGAAAAACATCCACGCAATAATCGGTTGCGTACTATTTTAGGTTTAGAGGCCAAGAACCCAGCATTTATCTTTCCGGACGCTGATTTGAAGTTGGCAGCAGAGCAGTGCGTATATGGTGCGTTCGAGTTTAATGGTCAAAGATGCACAGCAATAAAACACATTTGGGTTCATGAAGACATAGTTGAGGAATTTTTAGAAATTTTCGTTGCTGAAGTTGATAGACTTAAATGCGGCTACCCCTGGGAAAACGAGATTTTCATTACCCCATTGGCAGAAAAGGGCAAGGTTGATTACCTCGACATTCTGGTAGAAGATGCTTTGCACAAAGGAGCGAAGATAATTAATAAACGTGGGGGCAAGCATATTGGCAATCTCTATTTTCCAACTCTAATATATCCGGCAACTGTTGACATGGATATTTTCAAGGTAGAGCAATTTGGTCCAGTGCTGCCGATCAGTACTTTTTCGAGCCGCGCTGATTTATGTTCATATCTGAGTGAAGCTGCTTATGGGCAGCAGGCGAGTATTTTTTCAGAGTCACCTTATGCTGCAGGTAATCTCATTGATATTCTCGTAAATCATGTCTGCCGTATAAATCTTAATTCGCGTTGTCAGAGAAGTCCTGATGAGCTACCATTTACCGGACGCAAAGACTCAGCAGAAGGAACATTGTCAATAGCAGATGCACTGCGAGCATTTTCCATTCGTTCTTTGGTGGTAGCTAATCAAAATGGCCGGGATCTCTATTTCAATATTCTTGGTAAAAGGACTTCAAAATTTCTAAAAATCTAAATTATAATAAAAATAAAATTGAAATGATTGCAATTAGCTTGTAACTAGTATAATATTCTAATATGATTATTTATGAAATCAAGCAATAATCAAAATTGAGGAGGGGAACGAATTGCCAGTTACTCAAATAGTAGAAGGAGTATTTTTTACAGGCGCTCATGATCCTGATCTTAGGGTATTTGATGTAATAATGGAAACTGAATATGGGACTAGTTACAATTCATATTTAGTAAAGGGAAAAGATAAAGTCGCCCTTTTTGAAACTGTTAAGGAAAAATTCTATGATGGATTTATTAAGAATCTACAAGAGTTGGTTAATATTAATGATATAGACTATTTGGTTGTCAACCATACCGAGCCGGATCACTCGGGATCTATTGAAAAACTGTTGGCGGCAAATCCGAAAATAACAGTTGTTGGCACTGAAACCGCTATCGGTTTTCTTAAGGAGATTGTTAATAAAAAGTTTCAAGTTCTGCAAGTGGGGCACAACGATACTTTAGATATTGGGGGCAAGACACTAAGATTTATTAATGCTCCGTTCTTGCATTGGCCAGATTCAATGTTTACTTACTTGGAAGAAGACGGAATTTTATTTAGCTGTGATTCTTTCGGTTGTCATTATGCTGATGAGCGGATATTCAATGATCTGATGGAAGATGAATTCATTGATGCCTACAAATATTATTTCGACATGATTATGGGCCCCTTTAAATCCTATGTTAGAGAAGCGTTGGAAAAAATTAAAGACTTAAAGCTTAATATGATTTGCCCGGGACATGGGCCGGTTCTGCGCAAGGATATTCCAAAGTATTTAGAACTATACAAGCAATGGTCGGAGCTCCCAGCGAAGGAAGGGGTTTTGCCGAAGATCGTGATTCCTTATGCAAGTGCTTATGGTTTTACGAAACAATTGGGAGAGACAATTGTAGAAGGTATTCAAACGGCTGGAGATTTTAATATCAAAGTATTCGATATGGTTGATAATGATACCAATACGGTCTTAGAAGAATTATCGAATGCGGATGCCTTATTAGTAGGTTCCTGTACGATTAATGGTGACGCACTCCCGCCGATCTGGGATATCTTAACCAGGCTTTCTCCCATTGTTCACAATAATTTACTCGCCGCAGCTTTCGGAGCTTATGGGTGGAGCGGAGAGGCAGTTCCAAATATTGAAAGTCGCTTGCGTTCGTTGCGCATGGATGTTATTCCCGGAATAAAGGTAAACTTTAAACCTTCAGAAGGCAACTTGGAAAAGGCTTTTAATTTTGGCATGGACTTTGGCAAGGCATTACTCGCAAAAGGGTTGCCAAAATCTGATCGCAAATGGCGTTGTGTAATTTGCGGACATATTCATCAAGGTGAAGAGCCACCAGCTATTTGTCCGGCATGCGGGGTTGGAAAAACAAGTTTTGTGCCGGAGATACAGGAAGAAGAGTTTGCAAATAACACTCAAGAAAAGTTCGTAATCTTAGGTTCGGGAATTGCTGGGATCTCAGCTGCTAAGGCAATACGAGAGCGGAATAAAACTGCTACCATTGATATAATTACGGAGGAGGCTTTCTTACCTTATTATAGACCAATGCTTTCAGACTATATTGCTCCTGACGCCGATGATAAGGGACTATATATTGAGAATGAAGCTTGGTATCAACAGAACAGTATTAAGGTTAGTACCCAAGTTTTAGTGACGGAAATAAACGCAGCAGAGAAAAAGGTAATATGTCAAGGAAATAATGAATTACCATATGATAAGCTGATTATTGCAACCGGAGCTCGAAGTAATATTCCTCCCATACCTGGTGCAGATAAAGCAGGGGTATATGCGCTAAGAAATCTGCAAGATGCCAAATCTTTAAAGAGTGCAATAGCAGGAGCCAAAAAGGCAGTCGTAATCGGCGGAGGAATACTAGGTCTAGAAGCGGTCTGGGAAATGGTGCAGGCAGGCTTACAAGTAAGTGTTGTTGAATTTTTTGCCACTTTAATGCCTCGGCAATTAGATCCGGCTTCTGGTAAAAGGCTGCAGGAAATTATCGAGAGCAAAGGCGTTAAGCTCTACATGGGCAGACAAACAAAAGAGATCACAGGAGCAGATAGGGTTCAAGGGGTAATGCTCGACAATGGCGATCTATTGGATGCTGACTTGGTGCTGCTTTCAACTGGGGTAAAACCAAATATTGAATTAGCATTAAACGCTGGAATAGCATGTAAACAGGGTGTTATAGTTGACAATCAAATGCGCACTAGTGCCCCTGGAGTTTATGCTGCTGGAGATATGGCTCAATTCAATGATAAGCTCATCGGCATTTGGCCGATTGCTATGGAAATGGGAAAAACAGCAGGAGCCGCCGCGGCCGGAGATTGGGTAGAATACAAAGAACCGCGTATCTCAGCTATGTTAATGGCTTTTGATAAAGAGATATTCTCGATCGGCGAGGTTAATTGGCCGGAAGGTGAATGCCGAATCGTAGAAGTAATAGACCCCAAGGCTGATTACTACAAAAAGAGCTTTTTTATTAACGGAGTACTGAAAGGTGAAATAGTGATTGCTGCAAAAGCCGAAGGTTTAGAATCAATGGAACAATTAGGCAGAGACGAGAGCGGAGCAGAGCATCACGACAAATGGAAATGCAAAATTTGCTCATATATTCATGAAGGACCTGAACCGCCCGATACCTGCCCGGTTTGCGGAGCCGGCAAGGATATGTTCGAGCCGGCAGACTAATCGATTGATTTAAGGAAAAATACTAGCCTCCCTCAAAGGGAGGCTAGTATTTTTAGAATCTATATTTAATTGTCATCGTTTGAGCCTCTCCGCCAAGTTGAATATAGCACTCAATGTAGGGAGAGCAAAATGCACCTAATCACTATTGCAAATGAGTGGGCAGAGACGCGCTTTGCCCAAGGAGCAGAGCGTTAGAGCTGTTCTTCAGTAAAGGCAGTTGACCCTCTTTTAGCTCCCAATTGGCAGCAGTGAATCCTCTATCCTTCCAGAAAGCAACGCTCTTAATTTTGCTTATGTCAGCATTGGCTCCGTCTTTAGCATAAGATATAGGTGTGGTCACAACAAAATTGATAATCATATTTTCATAGGCGAAATTGCCTTGAAGGATAGTATACATATCATCGATACCATCATTAAAACCTAGAACACGACCACCATTTTTATGGTCTTGGGTTAGAACCAATGAATTTAAGGCCACACTGTTAACAACATAGCCTAGATATCTACCGATTCCAACCAGTCCACCAGCATTTCTTTTTGTTGCACTTGCAAAGCCACTGCTGTAGCAATTCTGCACGACGCTTTCTGCAGCTAAAAATCCAATCAAACCGCCAACATTAGTATCACCAATTACATTTGCGCTGCTATAACTATTATTCACAGAAGATTGAAATGTTATGGCCCCAGCAAGTCCACCTACTCTCTCCGTTCCAGTTACCGATCCAATGCTATAACTATTATTTATTTTACAACTCAAAAAAACTGAACCAAATAGACCGCCAACATCGTTGGCGCCGGTCACCGTTCCATTGCTTGAACAAGCAGAGATATTTCTGTAACCTCCTAAGTATCCGGCTAAACCGCCAACATAATTGCGACCTATAACCTTGACCCCCTGAAGAGTAAGGTCATTAATATTACCTTGGCAATAGCCGAACAGACCCTGGTAATCAGTATTTGGACTATTGATCTTAAGATTTGTTATGATTTTGTTATTCCCCATGAAATTTCCTGCAAAACTACTATTAGCATCGATGCCAATCGGGACCCAATTAGCATAACTGGCTAAATCTAGGTTATTCATAAGTTTGTAGTATTGTCCGTCCTTAGCGTATGTGGCATTATTACCATTAATATAATCAGCTAATTTCTTAAGGTCTTCTTTAGAATAAATCAGAAAGGGGTTGGAATTTGTCCCTTCTCCCAGAAAGCCGGGGCCGGTATATTCATTAACAATTATGCTAAATTGGCCTAGGTAGCTATTATTGGGAAGAGAGAGGGTGATTAAGGCAAATCCAGGCTCTTTGGTCACTAACTTATTCGCTGCATTCGCGACTGCATTAGTGCCATATAGATTGCTTACTTGCCAATTAATATTAGAGCTTATATCTTGGCCGAGCATATATGCTTTTATATCTAGAGGATTGTTGCTTGCTGCCACAGTCATAGTTCCTATTGAGGCAGGCCAGTAGGTGCCACTATTGGCAACCAGCTTAAGGCCGTCACTACCGCCCAGACTGAAGTGGCGGCGCAGTTGTGTCATCATTACGGCTGTGGTGGCTTTTTTGCTAGGATCACAAAGGTCTGCGTAACCAAGAGCTACTTCTTTGAGTAAAGCATTAGTCCATCCTAAATTATCTAGACTTTGGTTTAGGGTGCTGTTCTTGGCCCGAAGTTTTACTAACCCTAGTTCTAATAGTTCGGCGCGTGCAGCGGAGAATTCAGATGCATTTTTGCCGACGGTGCTGAGCAGCGCTGCCTCTATCTGACGATCGTTATCGACATCCGTAGGCAGACCGCTAAACAAAGTCAGTATTAATTCCAAGAGATCCTCAGCAGATACATCAGGACCAAAGAAGTCTCGCATTATCTTGTGGTGTCTGCTTTTGAAACTTTCTATTTGAGCATTCCGATTATTGGGATTTTGATAATCTATCGAAGCTAAACTGGAGATAATATTATCGATAGTTCTCGTATCAATCGCGTTGTCTGCCAGCACTTGCCATGTCTCTTCAGTTTCGAGCAGTTTCCACAAGAGAGTGTTTTTGGCCTGTTGCTCGTGATAAGGATTGCGAAAATTTCCAAGAGCAGCATTCATAGCATCATATTCTTCCTGTTTATCTACATATGACCAGATATTTTCGAAAGCGGTCCATATAGAATTCAAATCTGCTGCTTGGGCTGCCTGCTGTCCAACCGGGTTAATGCTTAGAGTTAGTAAAAAAGCCATCACTAATAGAATACTTAGGGGTCTTTTGCATTTTGGGGATAATCTCATAAAATCACTCCTTTTTACATATGTGACAAAAGGGTCAGAAAATCGAGACAGAAGTCATGAAATTCTTGCTCAGGTGTTTTTATTCTATCATGGCGTAATGATGAAATGGCGAAGGTTTAGAAATCTTTACCTTCGCTGCATGTTTTATTCAAATGACCTCTTGAAGCAGTAACCTTGGCCCCGTGAGGTATTAATTGTATAGCCGCTGCCTCTAAGTTTTTTTCGTACGTTTGAGAGGTGAGCCTTGATTGCGCGGGCGTCTTCATTAACCGGTTGCCGCCACACTTTTTCGAAGAGGATTTCTTTTGATAACATTTTCCCCTCGTTTCGCACCAGCAACAGCAGCAGGGCAAATTCTTTTTGAGTGAGTAAGATATCTTCGCTGTAAAGATAGGCTCTAGCTGATACTGGATCTAACTTGAGAGGCCCTTTGACGATTTCTCGCACCGTTTGGTTTCGGGACATATCCTCCCGCCGCAGGAAAGCTTCAACTCGTGCCACCAATTCATCGAGGTCGAAGGGTTTGGTGATGTAATCATCGCCCCCTGCTCTCAAGCCGGCAAGTCGTTCGTCCTTGCTGCCCAATGAAGTCACCAGCAGCACCGGTATAGTGGTTAGTTCACGAATTTCACTAATGAAGTCGAGTCCATTGCCATCGGGAAGTAAAATATCCAGCACTACTGCGTCGGGAATAATTCTGGTAAGATGGGAGCGTGCGCCAGCGAGTGAGGGGGCTGTCAGTACATGGAAACCTGAGTTTTCGAACACACGTACGATGGCATTTAGCATTAGCTCGTTATCCTCGACTACCAATATCACTTTTTCGTTGCCCGTCATTGTCTTCTCCTCCTAAAACTGGAAGCGTAAACTTTATTGTGGTGCCCTTTCCGGGCTCGCTTTCGGCGTTGATTTTTCCGCCATGAGCCATTATGATTTCTTGGCAGATTGAGAGTCCTAAGCCCGCGCCGGTTCCATCTGTAGCATGACGCTTAAAAATATGTGGCAGAAGTTCGGTTTCGATACCGGTCCCAGTGTCGGAAATACTAACCTTCACCATATGCCCGTTGTTCAAAAGGGCTACGCGAATTTCAATTTCTCCATCTTGGGTATGGTTGTTAGCATTGATGAAGATGTTGAACATAACCTGGGTAAGTTCACTCACATTGCCCGCGATTTTCGGTAAATTATTCGGAACAATAGTGCTTAAGTGATTGCCTTTCTTGGAAAGCATAGGTGCAATAAGCCTTCCGGTCTGATGAATCAATAAACCGAAGTCGACAGACCTGTGACCCCTAACTTTCTCATCTTCGCGAAAAACATCCAAATAATCGGTGACCATGTCCGCTAAGCGTTCGGCTTCCTCGCGGAGGACCAAGAGGTCGTCTACAGTCTGTTTGCCAATATTTTCTTCCTGAATATCCTTGATTGTTAACTGGGCATAGGTGGACATAACTGCCAGCGGAGTACGCATCTCGTGGGTAAGAGTAGCCAACATCTTGTTCTTTAAGCGGTTTACTCGGTCGAGCGCAGCGTTTTCCATCGCCAGTTTCTGTTCGGTTGCCTTGACGGTTGTCACTTCGTGCATAGTGCGATGGAAAATAGCAATCATTTGAAAGAACACGAAAATGAGTAGGGCGAACTCGGCCAATGTTAATTGAGTCAGCTCGCTCATATATAGATTGGTTTTTAGAAGCATTGGGATTGCGTCGAAGTAAAAGATATCCCGCAGAGCACCGAATATGAATATTATCATTCCTGTAAGGACGATAGCTTGATCGGTGCTGGGACGTCGGAGTTTAATAGCGAAACTTGTAAGTATAAAGACAGCCAAAATCATAATAATCAGGTAAAAGAGAGGTAAGGTTTTTTCAATAAACTGAGTACTAGAAAACAGACATATGGGAACATAAGCGCTGCTAACAGCGGTTAGCGAAAAGCGAAACCATTTAGGCGTGATAACGGGGAACAGGTCATAAAACGTCAGGCATAAAAGCAAGGTTCCAGATGGATAGGTCAAAATGCTAAGTCGAAAGGCTGTATCCCATGAGAGGGGAATTAATGAAGACATTATCCAGGGGTCGGTATAACCTGTTCGGAGCAACCACAAAAAACAGAATAAGGCAAACCACAAGTTGGCCTTGTAAAATCGCAAGAGGAAAAATAATACTATGTGGACTAAAAAAAGTGTTAAGAAACAGCCCATAACAATAGATGCAACCATGATTCGTTTATTATATATATTTCGAATGGTATCAGGCTTGCCGATGATGATATCATTATGGTTGTCACCGGCTTGAAACACATAGTTAGAGGATTGCTGTACGATTTCAATCACACCATCGGGAGCGGCTACGGTGTAGAACAATCGCTTCACCCCAGGAATAGAATACGCAGCAGTGTTCCCTGGTACACCGATCTTTTCTGCCAATTGGCCGTTAATATAAACATTGCTGGCGTATTCACTGGAATAGAGCATCAGCCCGTAAGTTCCAGACGGGGTATAAATGCACAAGCGGCTGGTGCTGTAGGAAGAGACTAAAGAAGGAAAGCCAATTTCTATTTTATCTCGGCGGGCTTTGAATTCATCTGGGTTTAGCAAGGCGCTTGGGATATATTCAACCTCTCCAGAGAGATCAAAGCTGGTTTCATCAAAATTCTCTGCGCGCAAATCCCGTATTCCCCCTACGGATGGTGCATGAGCAACTGAGAAACCCGCCAACAACCACAATGAGCCGAAAACGATGCAAACGAGCGGCATAATGACGAAGAAAATCGCTATTTGTTTTTGCTTCATAGCTTTGCCTACCCCTTGAATATTGTGGTTGTTTTCGAAAAATAGAATGCCTTATTAGGCGATCGTTGTAAACTGATAATAAGGATATTTTATTACTCATGAAGGAAAATGTCACCACAGATATAATAAATATAAAAATGCAAGGAATACACATAGGCAATTTAAAAGCATTAGTAGCTAAAGAGCTAAACTATATTTCAAGGTAGATCTTAGAGTTTTTACGAATTAGCTTAAATTGTTGATTATTTACACCCTCAGCAACTGCCAATAATAAATACACGAAAGAGGTAGGATGGCGATTAATTGCTGCGCCTAATGAATTGATTAAGTCAAGGGCCTTCCGGGTTAAATCCTTCTCTGGAGTTAATGAACTTAATCTTATAAGATTGCGGGCAGCAACTGAGGTTCCAGACGGAGTAGCTCCATCATAAAAGCTTACGGGACGAATAGGAAGATCATTGACATCTTGCCCGGAGTAATAAAGTCCTCCACCATTTGTTGCAAACAATTGCAGCATTTGTTGGTTTAATTCGCTAGCTGCTTTTAGCCATTTTTTATTATTGGTTGCATCAAATAATTCGATTAAGCCCCATACTAAGTAGGCATAGCCATCCAAAGTAGCCAATTGATAAGCCCTTTTATTCTTAAAGACTGCCATGAGACGAGAATTAACTCTGAAATTTTCCAGTATAAATGCAGCTGTTTTCTCTGCTGCAGAGACAATATCTCTGTCAGCAAATGATTTGCCTACTATTGATAAAGCAGCCAGCATCAAGGAGTTGCTGGTTAAAAGGATTTTATCATCAGTCGCGGGATGAATCCGTTTCAATCGGGCCTCATACAACCTCTCATGGCATTTAGTAATAAAATCACTGTCATCCGCACTATGGATTTTGCCAATTTTATTGGGTATGCTATAACCTTCAAAATTGCCTTCAGGAGTAATATCTAGTAAAGCACAGTACCTCTTCCCGCACTCGCTTCCCAGCAGGGTGGAGATTTCATCAGGTGTCCATAAATAATACTTGCCTTCTATGCCCTCGATATCTGCATCCTGAGCTGTATAATAACCGCCGCCAGGCGATAAGAGTTCGCGATTAATATAAGCAAGAGTGGAATTAACTATTTCAGCAAAATCAGGGATGTTTGACTTTTTCCAGGCTTCTGCAAAAACCATCAGTAAGAGAGCGTTATCGTAGAGCATCTTTTCAAAATGGGGGACTAGAAACTTCTCATCGGTCGAATAACGGCAAAAACCTCCGCCGATATGATCACGAATCCCACCTGCACTTAGGGCTTTAAGAGTTTTTATTATTGCGCGGCCAATTGGTGTTTCTTCATTTATTGATGAAACTCTGGATAACAAGAACAGTAAATTATGAGGAGCTGGAAATTTGGGGGCCCTTCCGAAACCGCCCCATTTAGAATCGAAAGTATCGAGCAAGCTTTGTTCAGCATGGTCAAGATTATCCCATTCAAAATGCGTTGGTATCAATTTATTAGTTTCTAAGGCTGAGATTATTTTTTCAGCAGTTTTGCTCAAGTCATCTCTTCGCGTATTCCATAAATTGGTGACGTTTTGCAGGAGATTTATTAAACCAATCCGCCCATAACTATTGTTTTTGGGAAAGTAAGTGCCGGCAAAAAAAGGTTTTCTATCAGCATTAATGAATACAGTAAGAGGCCAGCCGCCACTACCGGCGATATTCACACAAGCGTTCATGTAAACTTCATCTACATCAGGACGCTCCTCGCGGTCAACTTTGATCGCTGCGAAATAATTATTAAGAATTGATGCCACTTCTGGATCTTCAAACGATTCTTGCTCCATAACATGGCACCAATGGCAAGTGGAATAACCTATAGAAAGGAAAACGGGTTTATCTTCAGCTTTTGCAGCAGCAAAAGCTTGTTCGCACCACGGCCACCAGTTAACTGGATTGTAGGCATGTTGGAGCAAGTAAGGTGACAATTCATTGATTAGGCGATTTGGCTTAAGAGTGGTATTGGTCATATTAACCTCCTGTCTTCGATTACAAACATTGTTCAATAAATGGCCGGATTGTGATAAATTCTAGCGTAATAAACATTACGATATAAGTAAATCTCTAGGCTTGTCAAAAAATATTTAAACTTTAACTAGTAGAATTAGTTTTCATCAACTAGCCAAAAATATTAAGAGAAAATAGTACTACTTTAGTAAATTGTGGACAATAATTCGGCAATTAAGCAGGAAAAAGCATGTATTAGGAGAATATTTGGGATAAATGGGAGGTTCTCATGTCAAGATCATCAGTTAATGAGCGTTTAGAACGAATTGATATATTAGGCTGTTATATTCATAAGGTGACCATGGAGCAGGCACTAGAGTGCATTGATGAATTCATAGAACAGAGACAAAGTGCGCAGATAGTGACCCTGAATGCTGAGATAGTTTATCAGGGTACTAAAAATGAGCGTTTAAGGGAAGTCATAAACCAAGCGGCTTTAGTTACACCAGATGGAATTGGAGTGATTTGGGCATCTAAAATCATCGGCCAATCATTTTCGGAAAGAGTTACAGGAATTGATTTATTACTGACTGTGTGTGCTTTAGCAAAACTTAAGCAATGGAGACTTTATTTATTGGGAGCTGCCCCTGGTGTTGCTGAGATTGCTAAACAGAGACTGATAGAAAGAAATCCGGGGCTTATTATCTGTGGGCTTAATGACGGTTACTTCAGTGAGAAAGAGATCCCGGGAATAATTGCTGATATTCGCGCGTCTAGACCAGATATTATTGCTGTGGGATTAGGAGCCCCCAAACAGGAGTTCTGGATTCAAGAGCATAAAGATGAGCTTGAGGTGCCTGTGTTAATTGGTGTTGGAGGGAGCCTCGATGTAATCGCCGGTATTAAGAAACGCGCACCTCAATGGGCAATAAAATTAAATCTTGAATGGATGTACCGCTTATTAAAAGAGCCTAGCAGGTTTAAACGACAATTAGCATTACCCTTGTTTATGTTAGCGGTTCTGAAAGCAAGAATTCTGGGTAAGAAAGATTTATGATTTGATTAATATTTATGAGACTTAAGGGGGCATAAGCTTGGCTAATGACAGGATATTTGCACTAGATATAGGCACCAGAAAAATAGTGGGTTTGGTTATGGAGAAAGCGGCTGGTACTTATAGGGTGCTTGATGCTGAAATGGTTGAACATAAAACCAGAGCGATGTTAGATGGGCAAATCCATGATGTCGAGACTATTGCACAGAACATAAAATTCATTAAAGAAGTGTTAGAAAAGAGGCTGAAAACAAAGCTGAATGAAGTGGCAGTGGCGGCGGCCGGCAGAGCTTTGCGAACTTCTACCGCCAATGTCAAGAAAAAACGCAGGCTTTTGTCAGAAATCACTTCCGAAGAGATCACAGCCTTGGAAATCGAAGCTGTACAACAAGCTCAGGTTAATTTGACTAGCAAAGATAATCTGACCAAAGACAAAAATCATTACATATGTGCAGGCTATAGTGTAGCTAATTATGCTTTGGAAGGTCAAAATCTTGCGAATTTAGTCGGCCATGTTGGAACAGAGATCGAATTAAAAATCATTGCAACTTTTCTCCCCCGGGTCGTGATTGACAGCTTGTTTTCGGCTTTAAAAAGAGCGGAATTGAAAGTCTACAGTATGACTTTAGAGCCCATAGCAGCGCTTTCGTTAGCTATTCCAGAGAATATGCGATTATTAAACCTGGCCTTAGTAGATATCGGAGCCGGAACTTCAGATATTGCGCTTATTAAGGATAAGAGTATTTTTGGCTATGCTATGGTTCCCAGTGGCGGAGATAAACTAACTGAAACCATTGCGACGAGTTTTCTCATAGATTTTAGTCGGGCTGAGACTGTAAAAAAACAGGCCAAAGACATGGAAGTAATCAGATTCAAGGATATTCTTGATAATGAAATTGAGCATTCCAATGAAGAAATAAACGGAGCAATTTTTCCTGCAGTCACAGAGCTTGCGGGCAAGATTGCCGAAGCAATTTTTGATTTGAATACCAAGGCACCTGATGCTGTTATTTGTGTCGGTGGTGGCAGCTTATCTGCCAATCTAATCGCTGTAATAGCGGAAAAATTAAATCTGCTACCCCAAAGAGTGGGAATAAAGTCAGCTGCAACTCTGGACCTTATTGAGTTTAAACATGAGTTCTTGCAAGGACCACAAGGGGTGACACCTTTAGGGATAGCCTACAATGCATTTATTATCCCGCCATTGCCTTTTTGCCGGGTAAAAGTAAACAGTCGGGAAGTAACTCTTTGGAGCACCAGAAATCTAGATGTTGGCATCGCTTTGCTTAATTCAGGAATTGCAATCAGTAATATTCTTGGGAAACCAGGTTTGGGAAAAACCATTAAAGTAAACGGTAAAATGAAATCATTTAAAGGGGGCATGGGAACCCCTCCAACGATCAAAGTCAATAATCGCAAAGCCGATTTGGAGAGTTTAATCAAAGACGGCGACGAAATTGTTTTCGAACGAGGTAAAGATGGAAACGATGCTCAGGTGACCTGGAAAGACATAGTTCCAGCCGCTGGCGGATGGGTAAGAGTAAATGGCGACAAAGTTCAATTAAAGCCCTTGGTTTATGTCAATGGATGCTTACTGGAAAGCATTGATATGGAGCAAGCGGTTGAGGACCGCGCTCAGATCGAATTTACTGTCATTAATAGTGTTATCAATGTGTTAGCATTGGCATCTGCTCCTGTGGGCGCATTACAGAATAGAGATATTAAATACAGTATCAATGGCAAGAAAAAAAGTCTTAAGTGGTCTCCATTAAGTGTTTCATGTAATTCAGAGCCGGTAGATTTTGATCATCAAGTAAATGAGGGTGATGAACTCGAGTATTCAGTGACGCGATTATTCCCGACGATAAAAGAAGTAATTAATACATTGCCCAGGCAATTCATCAGAATCATGGTAAATGATGAACCATTGGAAATTGAAGCGAATAATATGAATATTTTTATGAACGGCGAATTAGCTGACCCGCAAGATGAGCTAATAAATGGAGCGGCTTTAATAATCAAGGAAAGTGCTAATTCCGTAATCTTAAGTGATATTTTTCGAAGTTACAAAGTGCCAAATGATATTAAAGGAACCATGCAGATACAAATCGATGGCCAGCCTGGTGGATTTACCACTCCGCTTCAGGCTAACAGCATTGTAGAGATCAGATGGGAAAATTAGTTTATTACTAACCTATGAATCTAACTTGTTATAGCTACTTACCTGCAAACATACAAATAAATCCATTCATGCAATCACAGCTCATCCAAATTATTACCCTGAAATGTGGGTAAAATAGAAAAGAAGAGAAAAAACTCATATGGAGAATAATATTGCGATATTTCAACCAATACGGTGGAAGGATATATTTGTATTTATCCGAAAATGCGCTAAAATAATATAAAAGTCAAAAAAGGTCAAAGGTGATTTTATGAAAAAGAGCCTAGCGGATAAAATAGAAGAATACATTAAGGTATTAATTAATAACAGTGGCGAAGAGCAAATAATTATACAAAGGATAGAATTAGCAGAGACTTTTGGTTGCGTACCTTCACAAGTATCATATGTTTTGAGTACTAGGTTTACAAATAAATCTGGTTATGAGACCGAAAGCAGACGAGGCGGAAAAGGATTCGTGAGGATAAGTAAACAAGAAGATTTAGACGCCGGACCGGCTAGATGTTCGCAAAAAGATGTTGAACAGTATCTGCAAGTTCTAAAAGATGAAGACTTAATTGATGATATATCTTTTAGCAGTTTTATGCTTCTTATAAAAAATTCCGTTTCGAAAACAAGTGAAGATGAGCTCCAAGAACTTTTGGGTGCTTTTTACAAAACTATTAATTTATTCGTAAAGTATTGATAGTTTTTTCAGAGGAGGAATTCTTATGTTTTGTGATGATTGTAAACAGAATCCTGCGTCTGTGCATTTAACACAGATGTTTCAAGGCAAAAAAGTGGAAACGCATTTATGTGAAGCTTGTGCAGCTAAGAAAGGGGCAATGATCTTGGACCTGGATCATAACTTTTCCATAGCACATTTACTGGGATCATTTTTGGGCAATCCTTATGATATTCAAAATGCAGCTCAAAGTAAAACTCTTTGTCCGAACTGCGGTATGAGCTTTGCAAATATAAGGCAAACTGGAAAGATCGGTTGTTCCGAATGTTACCAGACATTTGAACAGGAGCTTGAGCCTACTTTGCGCCGCATTAATGTTAATAGTGAGCATATAGGGAAAATACCCTTAAGGGGTGGAGAGCAAACCCTGCTGCGCAAAGACCTTAATACGCTCAAAATCAAGTTGCAGGAAGCAGTAGCTTCAGAACAGTATGAAAAGGCGGTAGCGATTCGGGATCAGATAATGGAGCTTAACAAACAGCTGGAGTGAGGAGGGAATTTATGCTTTTTGAAGAACTATTTACGAAAAATGATGTTTATTGGATGAAAGCCGATGAAGGCGCGGAATCAGATATTGTTATAAGCAGTCGCATTCGTTTGGCGCGCAATTTAAAAAAAGTGCCTTTTCCTCATTTATTAAATCCGGAAACAGGCGCAAAATGCTTAGAAAAAATTCGCGGAGCTTGGTCAAGCTGGGATAAGGATAAAGCGATAGATTTTGCTATGGCAACCCTAAACGAAATTCAGCCTATAGATCGGCAGATATTAGTTGAGAAACATTTAATAAGTCCGAATCTGGGGAATCAAGATGCGGATTTTCAGGGGATAATCATTAATGAAAAGGGTTCCATCAGTATCATGATTAACGAGGAGGATCATTTGCGAACCCAATGCTTGTTGCCAGGTTTGAATATCAGTGAGTGTTACGAAATTGCGAATCAATACGATGATGAAATGGAAAAATGGTTAGATTATGCATTTGATTTGCGCCGGGGGTATTTAACAGCTTGCCCCACTAATGTGGGAACCGGAATGAGGGCCTCAGTCATGCTCCATTTACCTGCTATTGTTATGAGTGGTCAGATTCAACCGATTTTTCAAAACCTAGGCCAGCTAGGTATGACAGTGCGGGGACTATATGGTGAGGGAACAGAAGCGCGGGGAAATTTTTTTCAATTATCGAATCAAGTAACTATGGGACAGAACGAGAAAGAGATCATTAATAATTTGGCTTTGATTACGGCCCAAATTATTGAGCAAGAAAGATTGACCCGTACTAAGCTGCTAAAAGATATGCCCCATCAATTAGAAGATAATGTGGGCAGAGCTTATGGAATTCTTACTAATGCAGCCGTGATGACTTCTAAAGAAGCTTTAGTATTGTTGTCAAACCTACGGCTTGGAATTGATATGGGTATAATTAGCAGTGTTCTTCCAGGAACGGTAAACGAGCTAATGGTAGCCATTAGACCGGCTCATCTCCAGAAAAAAGCTGGAATAGAAATGGATCCGCTAAAAAGAGATGTTTATAGAGCCAAAGTTATCAAAGAACAGTTACAGCAAAATAGATAAATTTTTAAGGGGGAAGTTTTATGTTTAGAAGATTTACGCAGCGCGCGAAGAACGCTGTCATATATGCCCAAGATGAGGCAAGGCAAATGAATCATCCTGCAATAGGCACAGAGCATATTATCTTGGGCTTGTTAAAAGAGGGTGAGGGGATAGGAGCTAAAGCATTAATAATAATGGGTGTAGACTTGGATAAAGTGAGAGAAGAAGTAAACAAAATGATTGGGTCTAATAGTACTTCAGGTGAAGCGCCGGCAGGTGATTTACCCATCACCCCGCGTACCAAAAAAGTATTTAATCTTGCTTTTGATGAAGCTCGACTGCAAGGGGTTAATTATGTAGGTACCGAGCACCTATTATTGGCAGTATTGCGTGAAGAAGAAGGCATTGCCGGGCAAGTGCTTACAACCATGGGCCTAAGATTAGATGAAGTCAGGGAGAATGTTATGTCATTACTTGGCGGTGGCGAACCTATGAATGGTGCTTCAGGCGGAGGAAATCCGAATGAAAATGCAAATAGTCAAGTAAATTCTAATCAAGCTAAGAGGAAGAATAAAAGCAAAACCCCGAATCTAGATAATTTTAGCCGCGATTTGACCAATGATGCTGCAGAAGGCAATCTTGACCCGGTAATCGGCAGAAGTACAGAGATCGAGAGAGTTATTCAAGTCTTGTCGCGCCGAACCAAAAACAATCCGGTTTTAATAGGAGACCCGGGGGTTGGGAAAACCGCAATCGTTGAAGGATTGGCACAGCGGATAATTGAAAAGCAAGTGCCGGAAATCTTGGGCAACAAAAGGGTTGTTTCACTAGATTTATCGGCAATGATCGCTGGAACCAAGTATCGTGGAGAGTTTGAAGAACGCCTAACCAAGATCGTAAACGAAATCAGAACTTCCGGTGACGTAATAGTATTTATCGATGAATTGCACACCATCGTCGGTGCCGGAGCAGCAGAGGGTGCAATTGACGCAGCTAACATACTTAAACCATCATTAGCACGAGGAGAATTTCAGTGTGTTGGGGCTACAACCCTTAACGAATATCGCAAACACATAGAGAGAGATGCTGCTTTAGAGCGGAGATTCCAGCCAATAATTGTGGATGAGCCTACTGTTGAAGAGAGTGTTGCCATACTGAAAGGGTTAAGGGATCGCTACGAAGCTCATCATGGAGTGAAAATAACTGATGAAGCTATTGAAGATGCGGTTAGACTCTCGGCACGCTACATTTCAGATCGGTTTCTGCCGGACAAAGCAATAGATCTGATCGATGAAGCATCTTCCAAAGTGCGTTTAGCTAATTATATTGTTCCGGAAACTCTTAAGGACCAAGAAAATAAGTTGAAAGATATTACCAAGGAAAAAGAAGAAGCAATTATTGCCCAGGATTACGAAAGTGCAGCGACCCTGAGAGATCGAGAACAGAGTCTTAGGGAAGAAATAGAACAAGAACGCAAGGATTGGATAAACCAGCGCAGTTTACAAATTGGTATAGTTGGACCGGAAGAAATTGCAGTTATTGTTTCCAGTTGGACAGGCGTTCCTGTCAGTCAAATGACCATGGAAGAAAGCCAAAGGCTGATCGAGCTGGAGAGTATTTTGCATAAGCGGGTTATTGGTCAAGATGAGGCGGTGAAAGCTGTAGCAACTGCCATACGTCGGGCACGTTCAGGACTAAAAAACCCGAAAAGGCCAGTAGGATCCTTTGTTTTCTTAGGTCCGACAGGTGTAGGGAAAACTGAATTAGCAAGAGCCTTAGCGGAAGCAATGTTTGGGAACGAAGAATCGATGATTCGTTTGGATATGTCTGAATACATGGAAAAACATGCAGTGTCGCGCATGATTGGTTCTCCCCCAGGTTATGTCGGACATGAAGAAGGCGGCCAATTGACAGAAAAAATCAGGCGCAAACCATATTCAGTTGTATTATTAGATGAGATCGAAAAAGCTCATCCCGATGTATTTAACATATTGCTTCAAGTATTGGAGGATGGAAGACTAACTGATGGACAAGGACGTACAGTTGATTTTCGCAATGCAGTAGTTATTATGACTTCCAATGTCGGGGCTGAGTCTCTGCGCAATAGCAAAAGAGTTGGTTTTAATAAGGCAGATGATGATTCTGATTATCAATCCATGAAAGAACAAGTATTAGAAAAATTAAAACACACTTTTCGACCGGAATTTATTAATAGGATAGACGAGATGATAGTATTCCAAAGCCTGAATGAAGCTGAATTAAAGCAAGTCGTCTCCTTGTTACTAAAAGAATTGGAAGAGAGAATAACGCTAAATGGCTTCAAACTTGAAGTAACCGAAGCGACAATTAATTTCATTATGCTCAAAGGGTATGATCCGAAATTTGGAGCTCGCCCCCTGAAAAGGGCTATTCAGAAATGGATTGAAGACCCAATCGCTGAAGAAATCCTAAAACAATCGCTAAGCCCTGGGAAAACTATAGTAGTAGATTGTGAAGCTGAGACAATAAAAGTGACTAGTGCCTAAGGCCTAGTCACTTGTCTAAAAAATTTATCCCGATGGAAATCCCGGCGGTAATAATTGTTTTACAAAATTAGTCATATTTTCTAGTTGATCGTGACAAAATTACTAAGTATACATTCAATTCCTAACATTATATAATATAGTTATTACAGGTAATGGATAATGGGAGCAAAAAATGGTAAGGCGCGATATCTATTATGTTTGCGGACAGTGTGGCTTTGAAGCCGGTAAGTGGTTAGGAAAATGTCCGGCTTGCAATGCCTGGAATTCAATGACTGAAGATGTGCGTAATTTAGACAAAAAAGGCAAAGCGATCAAATATGATAGCTTAG
The DNA here is from genome assembly GCA_031553935.1 of Syntrophomonadaceae bacterium. GTDB lineage: Bacteria > Bacillota > Syntrophomonadia > Syntrophomonadales > Syntrophomonadaceae > JAISDD01. The sequence goes on along the minus strand of JAVBKS010000047.1, from coordinate 5,908 downwards.
CAAGCCAAGTGTTTCCTTTAACAGCTATTTCGCAGGACGAAGTTAGCCGCCACAGTACAGGTAACTCTGAATTGGATAGAGTTTTAGGCGGCGGCATAGTGCCGGGATCATTAGTCCTTTTGGGCGGAGATCCTGGGGTAGGCAAATCCACCTTGCTGCTTCAAGTAGCTGGAAATTTGGCTCAGTCGGGACTGAAAGTATTATACATTTCCGGGGAAGAATCCTTACAGCAGATAAAAATCCGTGCGACGCGGTTAAATATTAATGGTGAAAATATATATTTACTGAATGAACAGAATATCGATTATCTGGAAAAACAGATCGAAACAATAAATCCGAGCTTTGTGATTATTGACTCCATACAGACGGTTTATGTCAGTGGAGTCCCATCAATACCGGGTAGTGTAGCTCAGCTTCGAGAGAGTACAATGAGGCTGGCGGAAATAGCCAAAAGAACTCATCGCTGTTTCTTCTTGATTGGCCATGTAACGAAGGAAGGTGCAATTGCCGGTCCAAAACTATTAGAGCATATGGTGGACGCAGTGGTTTATTTTGAAGGCGAAAACAATATGGCCCTAAGAGTATTGCGCAGCGTAAAGAATAGGTTCGGATCGACCAATGAGATTGGGTTGATGGAAATGAGTAACTTTGGATTAAGAGAAGTAGTAGATCCATCTTTTGCTTTCATCGATACCTACCCACCTGACATCAGTGGGATTTCTATTACCCCGATACATGAAGGCAGCAGGCCTTTTCTCATTGAAATACAAGCCTTGGTGTCACCTACTGGGCCTGGTTATGCAAGAAGAATGGCTTCGGGAATTGATCATAACCGTTTAGCCTTACTAATTGCGGTGATCGAAAAGCGATTAGGCTTTAATCTTAATAGTCTGGATGTATATGTAAAAGTAAGCGGGGGGTTCTTTTTAAAAGACCCTGCTGTTGATTTGGGAGTTTCGGCGGCAATTATCTCAAGTTTTTTAGATCGGCCTATTCCTCCGAAGACCGTTTTTATCGGGGAAGTGAGTTTATCAGGTTTAATCAGTAAAGTTTCATTTCTCGATACTCGTCTAAAAGAAGCTGAAAAACTGGGATTTGAAAGAGCAATAATTCCCTCTGTCAGCAAAACAGCAGCAAATAGTTTTGGCATGACTGCATTTTGCATTAATAATATAAAAGAGCTACTTGAAATAATGGAGGTTTAGTCATTGGACGATGTTTATCAAGGTGATTTCAAAAAACACTTACAGATGCTAGCACCAGGCACCTATTTTCGCAGAGGTATAGACAATATCCTGCAATCCAACAGCGGGGGATTGCTGGTGATGGGCGATACAGCTGAAATAATGAATATTTTGAGCGGGGGTTTTCGAATCGATTGTGAATTCACACCTTCTCGAATTTATGAGTTAGCGAAAATGGATGGGGCGATAGTAACGAATAGTGAGGGAACCAGGATAATATATGCCAATGCTCAATTAGATCCAGATGCCAGTATTCCTTCTGATGAAACTGGAATTAGGCACCGCACCGCGGAACGGGTAGCTATACAAACCGGCATGTTAGTGATTGCAATATCCAAACGAAGAAAAATGGTAACATTATATCAAGGAAATGTTTGTTTTAGGCTTCGGCCCTTGGATTCGTTATTAGTTCGGGCCAATCAAGCCCTGCAGACTTTAGAAAAGTATCGCAATGTGTGGTATAAGGAACTGCAGAGATTAGGCGGTCTTGAATTCGAGGACATGGTGACGGTTTCAGAGGTAAGCAGCATTTTAAAACGCTGTATAAAAGTCTTGAATATTGCTCAAGAGATCGAGAATTACATTATTGAGCTGGGGGTAGAAGGCCGCTTAGTAAAAATGCAATTAGATGAGATGTTAACCAATGTAAAAGAAGAAGCTCAGTACATCATAGAAGATTATTCGAATGTCGCTGATAAAAATCCTCAGGATTTATTAGGAAACATGATGAAAGCATTTGAAGAGGATCTGTCCGATGTTTATATAGCAAAGATTTTATCTCTGGTCACTTCAAGTAGTCATATTGATCAGCAAATATCCCCGCGCGGCTACAGAATGCTGCATAAGCTGCCACGCATACCGTTGTCAATTATTGACAACTTGGTTGAGCATTTTAAGCTCTTAAGGAATATTCTAACTGCTAGCATAGAAGAACTAGACGATGTTGAAGGCATAGGCGAAGTGAGAGCCCGCTCCATAAAAAATGGCTTGCGCAGAATGCAGGAGCAACTCTTTCTAGAATACATGGAATAACAATCAAAAATGAAGACCTGAAAAAATTAGTTTTAATCTTAGGTTAAATTATAAACTCCTAGAACAGAAGCCTTCTTATACTCTTTCAGCAAAACATCATACAAATTAATATCCAGTGCATTACAAAGTGAGGTAGTGTAAAATAAGAGCCTTCCCATTTCACCCATAATAATATCTTCACAATTAGCACATAACTTGCCTTGCAAATGGTTATTGGTATAATCTCTCAATTCACTAATGGATTCAACATGCTGAGGTATTACTTGCTTTTCGGCATGAACTTTAACACATCCACAATCAGTTACTGACTTAGCGACCGATCGATTTAATCCCGAACCGGACTCGGAAATTTTAGTAATTATATCTAAAATACTGCTATGGCGTATTAATAATTCCTTAACCACATTTTGAAATTCATCACATAATAAATCTTTCACGAGGAATTCCTCCTTGGTTCTACTTAAATAATAATAGCTATTAGAATTTAATTTGTCAATGTGAGCAACAGGCGGTATTTTCAATCTCTGCCCACACTTATTAGCATTTATTTCTTAACTAATTGTGGCTTATGTTAAAGCAAACGTAAGATTTTCTATGCTTATCAGGAAACTTAATGCCGAACCACAGTATAAAAATGCTAAATATATCCAATAATAATATCGAGGTGATATAAATGTTATATAAAATTAGATCGACGTTGACAAAGACAATGTCCACCATGATTTTGGCAAGTGCAATCTTTCTAATCAGCAAAACAATTCCTGGCTTGGATCTCGAATTCAGAATTGGTCTAGGAATCATAATCGCAGTTATTACAGTAGTATTTACAAAATGGTCTAAGCATGTTTTGAAGAAGTTTGCTCTAAGAATTGGACAATTGATCGACAGTATTAACTTAATCAAGGTATTCGGCGCTACCATTGGTCTATTCGTCGGCATGCTTGCGGGAGCAGTCAGTACCATACCATTTTCAACCCTAAATGAAGGCGGTCCGTATATTATCGTCATATTATCACTGGCTGCCGGTACAATTGGTACCAGCATTGGTTACCGGCGCGGCCAGGAGATCATTAATCTAATTAAAATCAAGCCCGGTGAAGCAATAGCGATCGACTCTTTTAATAACCATAAGGTGCTCGATACTAGTGCGATCATAGACGGGCGGATATTTGATATTAGTGTAAGTAGATTTTTAGAAGGAACTTTGATTGTTCCCACATTCGTTATTGAGGAACTACAGCATATTGCAGATTCTTCCGACCCTATTCGTCGCGCCAAAGGCAGAAGAGGTTTAGATATTCTATCAAAAATGCAGAAACATTCTGAAATAAAAGTTGATATAATTGAAGCAAATATTTCTGAAGAAAAAGAAGTTGATGCAAAGCTAGTTAAACTTGGAAAGAAAATTGGTGCAAGCATTATTACTAATGACTATAATTTAAACAAAGTCGCAGAATTACAAGGACTGAAAGTGCTAAACATTAATGAACTGGCAAATGCCGTTAAGATCATGGTGTTCCCTGGAGAGGCTATGATAATTACCGTTATTAAAGAGGGCAAAGAGCTAGGACAAGGGGTAGGATATCTTGAAGATGGCACCATGGTAGTGGTTGAGGATGCCATAAATGAAATCGGTAATGAATTAGAAGTTGTAGTAACCAGCGTTTTTCAGACCGCTGCCGGGCGCATGATTTTCAGTCGAAAAATCCGAACCGAAGAATTAGTTGCGTCTAATCCTGTAATCACAAATTTTCGCGAGGTGAATATGTATGGATAGTAGTCTAGCAGTTATTATTGCAGCTGCTGGTACTGGAAGCAGAATGGAAGCCGGAATTAATAAACAGTTCCTATTGATTGATGGAAAGCCTATGTTAGCTCATACTCTAGATGTTTTCGAAAAAACTGATTTGGTTAATGAAATTGTAATTGTTGCTCACCAAGATGAAATCGAATATTGTACTAAAGAAATAGTTGAATGTTTTAACTACCAAAAAGTAGCCCATGTAATTCCTGGCGGGGAAACTCGCCAGGACTCAGTTTGGGAAGGGCTACAGCGATTAAGTGAGCAGACTAATTATGTTGCTGTTCATGATGGTGCCCGGCCATTTGCAAGTTCCACCTTGCTAAAGAATCTCTTGACAGAAGCCATACAATGGGGGGCGGCAATACCGGGAATACAGTCCCGAGATACCTTGAAAATGATAGATAGGGATTTTTTTGTCAGTCAAACCTTAGATAGATCAATTATATGGGCGATTCAAACACCGCAGGTTTTCAATTATCAAGAACTGAAAAGCGCATATGAATCGGCTTTGCAAGATGGATTGCAAGCAACCGATGATGCTACCTTGTTCGAGACTTATATTGGCAGGGTGAAAATTGTGGCCGGTGAAAATGATAATTTCAAGATAACCACTCCAGATGACTTAATTAGAGCTGATTATCTTGCCAAGCAGCTGAAAAGTTTGAGGAGGTAGCTTTGAGAATAGGATATGGTTATGATGTACATAAATTAGTTGAGGATCGTGACTTAATAATCGGGGGAGTAAATATTGCGCACGAAAAAGGACTTCTCGGCCACTCTGACGCCGATGTTTTAGTGCACGCGCTTTGTGATGCTCTGCTCGGAGCTGCGGCTTTAGGGGATATTGGCGCGCATTTTCCCGATAATAATGAGGCCTATCGGGGAATAAGCAGTCTGATTCTGCTTGGCGAAGTCGCAAAAAAAATTGGCGAATTAGGATTTACAGTATCAAATATCGATTGTACCATCGCAGCCGAAAGACCGAAATTAGCCCCGTATATTAAGCAGATGCGCATGAATATTGCGCAGGAACTGGCGCTAAGCATTGATCAGGTAAGTGTTAAAGCCACTACCACCGAAGGCTTGGGTTTCGAAGGTCGGCAGGAAGGGATAGCGGCAACAGCAGTAGTGCTGTTAATTGCTGCTGGCTAATCCATAGCAGCAGTTGATAAAATTCATTCGTTCGTTTAGAATTCATCCTTTGTCAAATAAATGGCAAATAGATTATGTTAATTTAGCTCAAAAGCAATTCTTGAAATAATAAATTTCGCTGACCATATACCTGTACTTTCTTTTGGCGCAAAAGAAAGATACCAAAGAAAAGCTGCCTGCGCAATGAAAAACCCTAAACATTTACCGAAACTCGGCCTGCGCACCTTTTGAGGCGTTAAACTCGGCTCCGCCTTAGACAAACGCCTTCTTTGTGCTCGGCTTTCATTTGGTAAATGGTAATAGTGTTTTCCAGATGCAGCGGCTTTTGGGGACCGATTAAGATAGTGCATTTTATTCGTTCCCCTAATACTTAAGCGTTTTGAAAATAATTGGGAACAGTTAGCTGGAGAAGGGATGAGCATAAAATACTCCCTCCGTCGCTCCGCGCCACCTCCCTGGTAGAGGGAGGATTTGTCTGCAACAATATCGCTTTTTTTCAAGGTTTTTGGCACCATAATAGTTGACGAAACTTCTCGTATATCCCAAAGGCCGAAGTATCTGAAGATATTTGGATACAATTACCATGCGAAGGTCGAGCACTAAAACGGCATCCTGTTTGAGGCAAAGACGAGTTTGGATGCCATGAGAAGTGCGCAGACCAAGTAAGTAATTGTCC
>JAVBKS010000004.1:0-39392 GCA_031553935.1 Syntrophomonadaceae bacterium | reverse complement strand
AGAGCCGAGCACAAAGCGGCGTTTGTCTGAGGCGAAGCCGAGTTTAACGCCCCAAAAGGTGCGCAGGCCACGTTTCGGTAAATGTATAGGGTATAACAATGCGCAGGCTGTTTTTTGCTTACTTTTTTTCAAAAAAGTTAGAGATAGAGATGCAGTTGGGTTATTAGTTAAGAAATAGAACATATATCAATAAATAATTCTAGTTTAATAATTCAAGCATTGATGACAGCAGTCAATTTTTCGCGCTTTGCAGAAGACTCCCCCTGTCACCATGGGTGACATCCCCCTCGGAGAGGGGGACAAAACCTCCCTTTTGAGGGAGGTGGCGCGAAGCGACGGAGGGAGTCCCTTTTTGTGCTCAGCCTTACGCCAGCTAACTGTTACCAATTACTTTCAAAACGCTCAGTATTAAGGGAACGAATGAATCAAAACCGGTCCCCTGACGCCGAAGCATCTGGAAAACACTATTACCATTTACCAAACGAAAGCCGAGCACAGAGAGGGCGCTTGTTTGAGACGCAGTCGAGTTTTGCGCCCCAAAAGGTGCGCAGGCTAAGTTTCGGTAAATGTTTAGGGTTTTTCATTGCGCAGGCTGTTTTTTGCTTACTTTTTTTCAAAAAAGTATGAGAGAAGAATGCGGTAGGGCTACTAACAAGTAATAACCCTATTAAAGAAAGTCAACGATATTATTACGAGCTCTCTCTATTTTTTACGACTCTGCTGCCGGATCTGCTTATAGGCATTCAGCGACCCCATCATATCCACCATTTTTTGTTTCTCGATCAGCTTTTCGTTCATGGTAGCTTTGCGTTCATTGAATAACATCTCTCTTTTAAGCTTTTGATAATTATTAAACCTTCGAATGTCAAGTTCACCAGCTTTAATAGCTTCTTTTACTGCACATTTCGGCTCATTGTCATGCTGACAATCTTTAAAATAGCAAGCTTCAGCTAAGCTTTCGATATCATTGAAGGAATTATCCAAAGAACCGCTTTCCAGACCTAATTCTCTCATTCCCGGAGTATCAATTATTATGCCTCCCCCTGGGAGTAGATGCATATGGCGGTTAGTAGTCGTATGCCGACCTTTGTCATCATTGCGAATATCAGAAGTTGATATCTTGGATTTGCTTAAATAGTGATTAATAATTGTCGATTTTCCAACTCCGGAAGAACCGACTAACGCTATGGTTTTGCCCGGAGTTATGAAGTTGTCGATTTCCGCGTAGCCATCTTCATCATACATATTGGTCATGGCGATATCTACACCCCAAGCAATACCTTGAATTTGATTTATTCTGTCTTCAATGTCTGCGCACAAGTCAGCTTTTGTCAGCACTATTACCGGCTTTGCTCCACTCTCCCAAACCATAACCAAGTAGCGCTCACATCTGCTGAGATTAAAATCATTATTCAAAGACATGCATATGAAAACAATATCAATATTGGCTGCTATTACTTGGCTATGATACTCAAGTCCAGCAGCTACTCTAGCCAGAGCTGTCGTTCTGGGTAAAATTTCGCGGATAATTACCCTATCATCTGCTTGAAAATCAGGTGCAAGCAAAACCCAGTCCCCAACAACTGGGAACTCGTTAGTATCGGAAGCTTGATAAATCATTTTGCCTGCTACTTCGGCCAACATATCACCAATTTCAGTTATTACCTGATAAATACCCTGATACTGCACTGTGACGCGTGCTATTTCACGGGTTGTTATACCACTTTCTGCGCAGGCAAGGTCAATAATATCCTGGCTTAACCCCCAAGTCTTTAAATCAACAGCACTCAGTTTATTCCACTCCTTAAACAAAATAGGATTCGCGAATAGCGCAAATCCTATAGATTTCAGACCTAATAATATATTATATGATGCATTACTTAGCTAATTCGTCAGCTAACGCTCTGCTTTTCTCAGATAACCGCAAAGCAATACTTGCAGCATCTTTATTCTTACCCAAAATCAAAGTGGAGGCTAAGTCAGCAATTAAATTCTTAATATCCAAAAACAGCTTCGTTATCATCAACTAACCAACCCCTAACTATACATCAAAAATAATTGACTAGTATATTTTATAATATTCGAGCAGATTTTACAATAATTATCATTAGCATTATTTGATAATGAAGGTCTAAAAGTTATTAAATTCCATGGTTGATGCTTAATGACACAGCGATATTATTAAGTTTATCGGAAAAAAATCTTATTCACTACAAAAAATATTTGTATTCTAAATACAAGGATTAAAATGATCTTATGGAAGATCGGCAATAATCATTTTAACTATATTATCAACTTCTTCTGCACGATAAGTTTCTATTTTTCCTGCATCAATTATTTTGGTAAGCTCTACATCCCAGGGCAGCGACCCTAAAAAAGCTATTTCATTATCTTTAGCAACTTGCTCGCCTTGGCTGCTGCCAAATATTTCGAGTTTTTCTTGGCAATTTGAGCATTTTAGATAACTCATATTTTCAACTAGACCCAAAATCTTTATACCCATTTTTCGCGCCATTTTTATGGTTTTTTTCACTACCATAACCGCTAAATCTTGTGGTGAAGATACGATAACAATACCTTTTACTCCCATGGTTTGCATAACCGAAATCGGTACATCTCCAGTCCCTGGTGGCAAATCGACAAATAAATAATCTAAGTCACGCCAGTCAACATCATTACGAAATTGACTTACAGCTCCTGTCAGCATTGGACCTCTCCACAAAACCGGATCATCATTATTAGGTAAGAAAAAATTTATCGACATTACCTTTATACCAACACTGTTCTGCGGTGCAATGATGCCATAATCAGTCATTTTCAAACTCACATTTTTATCTAAGCCGAAGATTTTTGGCTGGCTAGGTCCGGTAATATCAGCATCAAGAACTCCAACCTTATAACCAAATCTAGTGAACGCACTGGCAAGAAGCGCTGTCACTGAAGATTTACCAACTCCTCCTTTACCACTCATGATAGCAATTACATTGCGAATATTATTCAATGAACCCATAAGTGACTGGGTCTCACATTGTTCGCTGTCAACTTCACAACCGGCTTGAGCCGGGCATGTATTACATTTGTCCGACATTTTATTGCTCCTTTCAATTTCCGCAAATACTTATTTATTAATCTGGCTATTATAGCACGGCTATCTTCAATTATATTATTATTTTATACTGTTTCATTAATAATTCGCCGTAAGGTTAACTCAAATTCCAGGTCATCATTTCTTGTCCTCTTGGGTGGACCACCTCTAATTCTTGAGCGAACTCTCATTTTATTGGCGATATGACGTTGAGTGAGGAGTTGGCTAATATTATCATCAGTGTACACTTTGCCATCAGGATGAATAACTTTGGCACTCTTGCCTAAAGATAAACATGCCAAGCCATAATCTTGGGTGATAACTATATCACCTGCTCGGGTCCGGTTTGCAATTGCTATATCTGCCGCTTCTTTATCACCTTCAACTATGATTATTTCTGCATATAAGCTCTTAATTACATGATGAAAATTAGCAACGAATACTAATTCAATTGCATATTCCTTAGCCACATTTTCTATTATCTGTTTCACTGGGCATGCGTCGGCATCCACAATTATCTTCATAAATATTAATTATTTCTTAAAATTGTCAAAAGAATTCTGTTTTCAAAATAACCATGATATTATAAATTAATTATTGTTTTAAGTGCAAGCAAAAAAAAATGAATTCGTAATAATAGTGAATTCCTTTAAAATAAGGAGATGATCTCTTTGATAAGCGATGAAGCCTTAGCTATGCAAGTTATGAACGGAAGTTTCACGGCATTCGAGGATTTAGTTAATCGCTATAAAAATTCGATATTTGCAATTGTTTATCGAATAGTTGGCCAATACCAAGAATCCGAGGATATTACTCAGGATGTTTTTGTAACGGTATATGAAAAGCTTTATCAATTTGATAATAATAAAAAATTCAAGCCATGGATTCAAAGAATTGCAATAAACGCCAGTATAACTGTATTGCGAAAACGAAAGAAAATTGTGAACTTTAGCTTTGACGAGAACATTAATCGAGATATCGAATACCAATTAACAGTTAATATCCCGGATCCTCAAACCGCTATTGAAAAAAAAGAGCTGCGGGAAGAGATTAACAAAGCTTTAGCAGAAATTAATGACGGTTATCGATTATTGCTTATCCTCAGATATCAAATGGATCTTGATAATAAGGAAATAGCCGAGATTTTAAAAGTGAGTCGAGAAAATATTGAAGTAAGACTGCATAGAGCCCGTAAATCACTGCGCCGCGTACTGGTAAAAAAATGGTCAGGAAAGGAGTTAAGTAATGAATTGCCTTCAGTTCAATAATTATCTATGGGATTACTTTAATATTGATTCATCTTCTGCTTTACGTTCAGAGTTGATAAAGCATAGCAGCGAATGTTCTCAATGTGCTCGTATTCTCAAATTAGCAATGCTCGAAGAAGAACAGTTGGCATCTAGAATTGGTATTCCTGATTTATCTGAAAACTTCACCGCAAATGTAATGACCCTAGTTATGAGCAAACATGCAGAATCGAATAATAGTGTCTTTTCGATCTGGAGCAAACGCCTGCGCAAAGCAACAGGGGTAGCAGCCCCTTTAGTCGTAGTACTCACATTAATACTCATTTTTAATTGGCAAGGCATCTTTCCGAAACGAGCCAAGTCAAGCTCTGGCGTTGCACTCAACTATGCGACTACTCCTATGCAAAGGGATTCTAATAATGCTAACGAACAGCAAATAGCAAGCGGAAATATAAATGGCAATAATACAGCTGCAGAAAACATGAAAGCAGGAGCATTATCCTCTCCCCCATCATCAACGCTTTCAGTTAACTCTTTGAGCATGCCAAGCAATAAGATTAATGATGATCCTCAGACCACGACCGAAACTGCTGATAGTAAAACCACAGACATTGGCAGCAACAATGCTGAAGCACTCCAGTTCGAACCTTATGGAATTGAACCAAGCCGCAAAATGGAAATAAATAATCTTATGATATCTCCAGTTATGACCGACATCCCTTTTCCTGCTTCGGTTCCTGATAAATACATCGTAAAAAACGTCGTGAGTTCAGAGAATGGCTTGGTTGTCGATTACCAAATCAAAGGCTCGGATCAGGAGTTTACATTAACAATTAGAAAAAGCCAACCCAGTAGCAGTGCAATTCAAAATAGTGAAAATAGTGCAGAATCATCATTATCATTGCATGATTCTCAGGAAGCAAACTCAACCAAGCAAGAGTTGCCAATGGCCAGAAAAATGTCAACCGAATCAGCTGATGTTAGCTCCACAAGTTCAAATACAGAAAATGATGATCCTGCTTCTATCTCCTGGCTAATTGATAATCAAAATGGAAAATATCAGGTTTCAATTAGTGGAGATGTTCCCCCTGAAGTACTCAGGGAAATTGCACAGGAACTGAATTTAGAGCCATAAAAGTTTAAGAAGAGTCGACAGGTTTTTTACTGAACATATCGACTTTTCTTTTGTCATTTTCTTCTCGATCCAACTAAAGATACTTTTCCACATAAATACACAAAAATTGCTCTCACTGATAGATATGAAATCCCCTCTCTTTGACTTAATCAAGTACAAAGTGAAAGCATTTCATCCCGAATACTCTTCTCAATTTATGCAATTCAATTAGTCTCAGTACCTATGTCCTGCTAATATCTAAATTATTCATAATACCATGGTATTATAACCAATGGGCCTATGGTAGTATATCGAATTCCACTAAAGTTTATTCAAAATTAGACTGTAGTATGATTTCAGGACTAATTTTTAGCATTATACTAACAACATAAATAAAATAAATTTTTTAAGGAGTGTGTTATATGAATAAGAAATCAGTTATTAGTGCAGTTGTCGCCTCAGCATTGGTCTTAATGGGAACCGGTTATGCCTATTGGACCGATCAGCTCCAAGTATCTACTAAAGCTACTACTGGAGACCTTGATGTAACTTTTGTTGACCTAGGACTTTATGCTAAGTACGGAAATGAGTTGAATCCCAGGGATGACTGGAGAGGAAATTGGACCATTATCGATGGAATCGGCGAAACTGGTTTCGTCAGTGCAGACTTCTTTGCCAAAGGGGCCAACTATAATCAAATCGCAAATCAGGCTGATCCAAGCGCAGCATACGAAGATCGCGCCGATGCTTATAACAATGTTGATTTCGACGCAAAATTAGTAAACGCTGCACCGATTACAGCAACCATTGGTAACGCCTACAATGCCGGAAATGCTAATGGAAGTGATCAAATCAATATTGAAGTAAATAACATTTACCCTGGATATGCTCAAGCATTTCGAACTGATATCATCAATGTTGGTTCTTTAGCTGCAAAACTAAGTAATATAGTCGTTGATGTAAAAAACAGCAGCAATGCAAATGTAAAAGACATGATAGGCATAGCTTTAATGGTTGATTCAGAACAATATGTCCCTACCACATATGAAGATAAAGAAGTCTTCTTCCTCGCGAAACAGTTGAAAAATCAATTGCCAGCCGATGCATTCTTTACTTTAGGCAATGTTGACTTCGTCCGCTTATCGGCTATAAATGATCCTTCTACTTTCAAAAACATATTAAACAATATTATCTTAGTTTCGGATAGTACAAGAGATCAGCGCATGGATCTTTTCATTGCAGTAGCAATGGACCCTGATGCCCAAGGAAAATTCACTACCGGCAGCACTGAAGTAATGGCAGCTAATGATGATTCCTTAACCCAAAAAGAATCAATTGAATTCACTGTAGATCTTAATTGGGACCAATTCAACGCCGGCAAAGATGCCAATGCCCACAATATCTTGGAAATGGCTAACTAATATGGACCAATGATAATTTCATTACCAACACAAAGAGTTGCTGCAAAGCAACTCTTTTACTAATTATCAATTGCCCTTCCCTCCTACTTAGTGATAATTTATGTTCCCCTTGATGTGTCTCCGAGACTCATTTTTCGTGGGGAGTTATCATATCTCTTTTTTTTGAAAAAAACCAAAATTGATTATGTTTATTTTACTCAACAGCAATTCTCGATATTATTAATTCTGCTGAAACCATAGCCTGTCCTTTCTTATGGCGCAAAATAAAGATACCAAAGAAAACTGCCTGTGCAATGTAAAACCTTATACATTTACCGAAACTTTGCCTGCGCACCTTTCACGGCGTTAAACTCGGCTTCGCCTCAGAAAAACGCCGCTTTGTGCTCGGCTTTCGTTTGGTAAATGGTAATAGCGTTTTCCAGATGCTTCGGCGTCAGGAGACCGGTTTTGATTCATTCGTTCCCTTAATACTGAGCGTTTTGAAAGTAATTGGCTGCAGTTAGCTGGCGTAAGGCTGAGCACAAAAAGGGACTCCCTCCGTCGCTTCGCGCCACCTCCCTCAAAAGGGAGGCTTTGTCCCCCTCTCCGAGGGGGATGTCACCCATGGTGACAGGGGGAGTCTTCTGCAAAGCGCGAAAAATTGACTGCTGTCATCAATGCTTGAATTATTAAACTAGAATCATTTATTGATATATGTTCTATTACCTAACTAATAACCCAACTGTATCACTATCTCTAACTTTTTTGAAAAAAAGTAAGCAAAAAACTGCCTGCGCAATGTATAACCCTAAACATTTACCGAAACTCTGCCTGCGCACCTCTCACGGCGTTAAACTCGGCTTCGCCTCAGACGAACGCCTTTTTCGTGCTCGGCTTTCGTTTGGTAAATGGTAATAGTGTTTTTCAGATGCTCCGGCGAGAAGACCGGTTTCAATTCATTCGTTCCCCCAATACTGAGCGTTTTGAAATTAATTGGCTACAGTTAGCAGGCGTAGGTCTGAGCACAGAAATGGACTCCCTCCGTCGCTTCGCGCCACCTCCCTCAAGGGGGGAGGCTTTGTCACCCTCTCCGAGGGGGATGTCACCTATGGTGACAGGGGGAGTCTTCCGTCTTATATGCGTTAGACAGTCTAAAGCCAAGCCGCTGAATGTACATTTATTTTCATGTGAAGAGGTTTTTGGTTCTTTTATTATTAGAGAGGAAAGTGAGAAAAATTGACTGTTGTCATCAATGCTTGAATTATTAAACTAGTTCTATTAATTGATATATGTTCTATTTCTTAACTAATAACCCAACTGCATCACTATATCTTACTTTTTTGAAAAAAAGTAAGCAAAAAACAGCCTGCGCAATGTAAAACTCTAAACATTTACCGAAACTTAGCCTGCGCACCTCTCACGGCGTTAAACTCGGCTTCGCCTCAGACAAACGCCGCTTTGTGCTCGGCTTTCGTTGGTAAATGGTAATAGCGTTTTTCAGATGCTCCGGCGTCTGGAGACCGATTTATATAGTTTAATTCATTCGTTTCCCTAGTACTGAGCGTTTTGAAATATGATTGTCACAGGGACGCTTCTGCGTTGGATTAACTAGGATTAGTTAATTAATGCTCTGACGATGATTACACTTTCCTTTCCTAAGCTAACAACAATAGGTTAGCAAAAAAAATGTAAATTCGCGAAGTAAGTGCAACCCTAAATTAGAAAAAGGGAAAATCAAGAAATAGCGAAGCAAGTCGGATCAAAAAAGGAACTTACAAACAGCAAAAAAAGAGATAAAATAGAGATAGACAGAGAGATTTATGGCAAAAAAGGGCAGGTCGGAGCAAGAGGTTCTACTATTATCCTTCTTGGGAAAGGTAAGTGCAACCCCTTTTATTCCGAATGAAACTGCCTGGACGCAATGCCTAAAATCACAAATTACTTCTTCAAAAGAGAGGGCTTAAGAACCACTGAATCAGGCTTAATAAGCTTAATATTGAGCTTATCAAGAATCCATGGTTCTTCGTAGATGTAGCTGAACATGGTAATGGGCGTTTTGCCGTTCAGCTTTTTTCTTGGATATGAATTAACATGTGACATAAGCAAATCAAAATCAGACTGTTTAAACGGCTTAAAAGAAACGCCTTTGGGAACAACTTGCCGCAAGCGAGAATGATTAGTTTCACAAGAGCCTTTCTGCCAGGAAGAATTAGGGTCACAAAAAAAGATTCTGGTCCTTCTATGGCCGTTAGCATCGAACTCCAAAGCAGAGGGATTACTAGAATTCGCTGCCATTATCGGTGAGGATGACAGGGAAAAGCTTTTTAAATGTATTGGCTCCCAATAAAGCATAGAGATGGTCGAAAACATCAAGGACCGATTTAGCAGTATTGTTCTTGCGTAAGAAAGCAAGCATCAATTCAGATTGCACAAAGTGAATCGTAAGTAAGACCGGTTCTTCTCCACCCTTTTTCCCTTCAAGTGTATCCATCTGCACAATTGGTATATCAGGATGTTCCTCAAGAAAAGAAAGGTAATCACGGTAAGAGCGCCCAATCCTGCAAGCAGGCTCAATTTTAATAGATTTCTTTTTCTTGCGGGGGCGCATTTTGACCATTCGTTGGAGATCCAAAGGTGAAAGGCTAAAAAGACCAAGCTTAATGTATTTATATAGGGTTTTGCTGTCCAGCATTATTTCATCCTTATGGTTTTCCCAAATGACGTAAGGTGATTGGCCCTGCTTTACAAGCGGGGAAATAATCGAGTCTAAATGAGCAAGTTCTTGAATTGAAAGATGAATACGTTTCTAGAGCCGACCAAGGTATCACGGTAGATGGAGTTAGCTTTTTTAGCCCCATAGATGAACTTTTCCAAAGTACACTTATGTCTTTGTTTACACCCGTTGCAAACGTATGGCGGTTCATCGAGTAGTGGGCAACTTTGCCTTGAGTAGTCGGGGCATAAAGAAAAGCAAAGTTTGCATCCAGCACAGCTTTTGCGCCTACAATTCTGCTTATTGCAGAGTGACTGTGTTGAGCAACCTAACCTATTTAAGCAATTATTGAAGGGACTACCAAAAGCGCCTGATTGCTTGGCACAAGAATTTTTGATGATTTCCCGGGTTATGGTGGTAGCTGACCTGCCGATAGACTTGGCAATGTGCTTGAAAGAAAACCTTTGTTGTAATTCATATTCGATGGCTTTACGTTCTTCTAGAGACAAATGTTTATAATTCTGCATTGTAAATGATACCTCCATTAACGAAGGCATTGCGCCCATATAAAACAATTGACTTAAAAGACAAAGTTTTGCAATAAGAAAATGAATATATCAAATTTGATCAGGAGAATAAAAAAGAATATTCATTTCTTTTGGTCTGAGGCTTCAATCAAAAAAATATGATTTGGACAACTAACTGCAACTGCATTCCCTTAAAGGGGTTGCACTTACCTTGCGATTTAAGATTAGCAAAAAAACATGTTAATTGTCTTCGATGCTATTTACACTTCTTATACAGTTGGATTATTATAGAAAAAAATTAATTTTGAAGTGAATTTATGGAATTTACAGCTAATGAACTTCAGCTTTTGACTGTGCTTTGGAATGCCTTCGAACCTTTAACTTGCTCTGAGATATTTATGCGATCGTTGAATAAAACCTGGAAGGATACTTCGCTGCACACTATCCTTAATCGGTTGCTGCAAAAGGACGCAATTAAGGAGGTAGGTTCTATCTATGGTTGCAATTGTTCTATTAAGAAGGCGCACTACATTCCTGCTGAGGTATAGTACAACTTTTTTAGTGCTTTTGGCTTTACTGGCAGCGTTTTTATCTCATCATTGCTTTTGATTACAAGAGAAATCATTTCCGGCAAATTCCAGCAATAAGCCTAGCCTTCATCTTGTTTGCCGCCTCCTTTATGGTGGTTATCCAACCGGCGGGATTTCCATCTCCAGAAGATATTAGCGGATCCTTTGAGGCTATTAATGGGAATTCATACATACTGATAAATGAGAGGGGGGGCTACGAACTATACATTGATAATCAATCCTTTGGAGAGTTAAAGGAACTCGTGCCTGATCTGCCTATTTATTATAATGAGGAATTTAATTAATGCGTAAAATAATGATTTTTAACTAACTCTAATTCTGACAGTAATATTTGTCAGTCTGGCTATTGCCGCGGAGCAACATACACGAATGGCTACGGCGAACTATACCAGAATTAGATGGGAGGAATTAATATGAATAAGTTCCGAGATTCAAGTATAAGACTATTCTTATCTTTTTGCTTTATTTTCATCATAGACATTGCTTATAATGCTGTTGCTTCAAGCCCTGCAAAGAATGAAATGCAAGTTTTGACAACCGAAGAGGTTACCATTATTTACAAAGATTTTGCCAGTGCATGGCAAAATCAAGATTACGATAAAATGGTAGAAAATGTGATAGACGTAGCAGGTGAAGAACCAAAGAAGCATTATGAAACTCTTTTCTCAGAAGGAGTATATATGTTGTCTGCAAAAGTTAATTCTTTAGAAAGAATAACCACAGACGAATTGAATAAAAGAGTCGAGCAAAAGCTAAGGAAACTCCATGAAAATGACTGGAAAATAGCTGATGTTACTGCTGATGAGATTCCAGAAGGCGTTTTGAAGGCTAATGAGGATTTCCCTAGAGACGATATGTTTGATGACGAAAAACGCAATAAGTTGCATGAAGAAATTGAAAATCAGATTGCCCAAGAAGGAAGTATCTACGTCGCTAATGTTACTTTCTATTATACTAATGGAATTATTGAAGATGATGAACAAAAATTCGTCTTTCATGATGGTCGCTGGAAAGTATATGTAAGATAATATAATTGATTCCTGAATAATGATATGGAGGTAATATTATGAGAAATCATTTAACCAAGATTTTCACTGTATTAATGATTTTTCAGTTTTTGGTAGTATTTTTTTTAGGCATTGGCCTTTTTCCCGCAGAAGCTATTTCCGGAAATAAGAATGATCGGATTAAGGTAACTGATCAAAATTCCTCTGATGTTGAACTAAATAATTTGATAAAAACAATACCGCAACTCCTGACAGATAAGAACTATTCAAAATTGATTGAACTAGCTGATGGGGGTTTAAAAGATAGTCTATCATATTTACTACTAGGGCCAAATAGTAAAGAATTCAAAGCTAATAGAACTGGGCTCTGGAATATTAATAGTGTAGAATTACTTAAATACAAACAAGTCGCAAATAAGCTAGTACCAGTTGGCTCAGTCCATTATGCGGATTTTGCAGATTATCAAGATGTAGTTACTTATTACGTCTCAGCAAAAATTACTGCAATTGAAGATGACTTTGATGTTTTCAGCGGCACGAATTATTTCATTTGGGTTTTCGGCAAAAACAATAATGGAGAATACAAATTGTTGCAATGGTCCCAACCAATAATCGAGGAAATGGAAGATAAAGAATTAACTTATAATGACGGAACAGAATATTTACAAAAGGATATTCAAAAAGCAAGACAAGATGGTGTCATTCTGGATGGGAATAAAATTCGCATAGAAAAATATGCTTCTAAAGCAGCTGCCACTACGTATGATCCAGTATCCTGCCCGATTAAGTCTTCTATAAGAGTTCAAAGGGTAAATCTAAATTTCCGTATAGATGCGGTTAATTTTTACACTTATGTCAAAAATGTATTGCCAAATGAATGGTATTATGCGACAGATCCCATAGAATAACTAAAAGCAGGAGCAATGTGCGTGAAAATGTATGGATGGTATCGTTGTTATAACTTCAAATACTACGGTCAAGGTTTTGATGTAAAAGATACTACTGCAGACCAAAGTTATATACCAAATTCAGAGAAATCTAGATCAACCGATGCTATTAACGCCCTTGACAAAAAAGGTATTAAAAATTCATCCGGTTCTATATTCGAAACACAGTATCTGGCTGGTTCAAGTAGTCAAAATAGTGGGAAACTTAGTCATAGTGGAGCAAATAATTTGTCTAATAATAACTACGAATGGTTAGGAATTTGCATGTATTATTATGATAATTCTGACAAATCGAGTGGACCCATTACAAGTTTCACATATTAGTTTTTCAAGTTTTACACACTTAATTCAAAACTTACTGGTGTCATGGATTGTTCGAAACAACTGGCGAAGGCGAAGAATAGGAACGAAAATATGCGAGTGGTCCATAATGCGGTATTATTGAAGACTAGTGTTTTTTTCTCGGGTTCTGTTTTATTGGTTAGATGTTTACTATCACCAGGATACTGCATCTGCAACTTCATATGGGAAAATATTCATTAATTACAATCAAGAATCATAAAAAGCAATGTATAAAATAAAAAATTTCGTTATTATTCTTTTAGTATTAATCGTGATAATCATGAGCATAGTGTACATGCATCGATACAATCAGTTCGACGCTTATGTGAAAAAGCTAGCAGAATCGCCAATAATAGGCGATTCTGCTATGGAGAAAATCGAATTAACAGCTATGGAAGCTTTTTCACTTGCCTTCGAGGAGTCTAATATTCTCACGAATGAAGAACTTCTCTTAATTCATTTGCAAAGCTCAGATGATACTGGCGAGATTCAAACAATTAATGCCGGTGTTGATGGTAAAAGATCCGAATGGGGGTTTAGTATCGGCACTGCGAAAGGTAATATCAGCATTGACGGCAATATTCGTAACGGAAAATGTAATATTGTCAGGGTTTCAAAAGACGACAGCAATTCCCTTCAAAAAGGAAGATTTCGTTCCTCTGAAATTAATATTGATTCTCCGGCGGCAATTAAGAGAACAGTAAATGAACTTAAAATGAAGCCTGGGAATCCGGCAATAGCAGATGATTGGTTGAAAGGGTATCACTTTACTATTACTGGAGCTCTAACTAATCCCAATTCGTTTGAAACTCGACTAGTCTTAAGAGTTACAGGTATTTCGCCAAATTCCCCTAATAGAAACAATGATAGCTTAAGAATGAACGTATTCTTTGATGGGAGAACAGGTGAAATGGTGTCTGCATCAGAACAGATCGGTTATGATCATGATGGCCATTCCATATGGCATGAAATTGAACTTGATTAGTATTCGCCTTATTAATTGTATATTTAAGAGTGTCGTGGGGACGGTTCTTTTGATGCTTTGAGATTTGCCTATTAAAGGCCTTTAGAAAGGCGTCAAGAAGTCCATCCCCAAGTCAACCCCAAATTCATGAACAAAAATGTCAAGCTTGTCCATATTAATTAAGTAAGGAGATGATAGAAGTATGAAAAATCTTTTGAAAAGAATATTCACTTCAAAAAAGCAAATTATGCCTTTATTTTTAATAATCTCATTGATAGTTACTGGACTCTTTTTGAATTATTCTAGCAATGCAAATGCATTTTCTTATAACAGTAATGAGCTTGATTTGACTAATAATAAGGCAGGAGAAGAAACTTTAACTGAAACCAATGATGAAGATGCTCTGAAAAACTTAATTTATGAATTTTATGCATTCGTACAGAACACAGCAGAGCCAAGTCGCGAAGACAAGGCTGTCATAAAAAAGTATTATCAAGATTTATTAAAATCGAAGGGAGATGATAAAGAGAAGATTCATATTGAATTGAAACAATATATTTCTAAAGCCAGAGAAATTAAAACTCAATCCAACCAAAAGCAATTAATAAATCTCTGTACTGAAGATATGATTAAGCGTTATGGTGATATATTTGATTTAAGCAAAAATTACATTGCATTAAATGACGTTGGCGGATCAGGAATAATTGACCTTAAGATAAAAGAACGTAAAATCAACGAAAATAGTGCAATTGTATTAGCGAATATCGTATTTAACCGAGCTGAACAATTAACAACAATTAAAGGCGAAAAGTTTAATCACTATATAGAAGCTACTAATGATGTTGAATTTAGATTCGTGAAAGTTAATGATAGATGGCTTGTTGATTATCGTGATATAATAAACCCTCATTTTGATTTGGTTATTACAAAAGATGTTGCCGTAAATATCTTAACAGATGATATTGTTGAAGAAGTGATAATAGATTCAACATCGGGTTATGAAAGTAATGAGGAATATGATTCATCGGAAGTTGATAAAGACGTAATAAACTATGGTCAGCAAGAATGAAGTAAGCACTGCCTAATAGATCCATTTTTCAGTTAGGTGAATTAATTTTTACCACCCCTAAATTGCGGTGAACCCTTAGTGGATGATAGCTAACTGTGAAAGTACGTTAAAGTTATTTGGTGTAGAGGGTTACGGTTCTTTTCGCTCTTACTTTAAAAGCACAACCGTAACCCCATGCCCACCTTCATTCAGGTTGCCATTGCGAAAACTCCCAACTAATGGATGTGAGCCTAAATGGCTTTGTATGGCTTTACGCAAAGCCCCGGTTCCTTTGCCATGGATCAGACGAACACTACTAAGACTCACTAATGCCGCATCATCTAAATATTTATCCACAATTTCAAGTGCCTCTTCCACCATCTTGCCGCGTAAATCGATTTCAGCAGCAATAGTTTGAGCTTTCTCTAAGAAGCTCTGATTCCGCACCGGTTTCGGTTTTTCTTCGAGTTCAGCAATCTTGACAATTTGCTCTGCTTTGACATTGAGTCTCATATTTCCAACTTGGACCGTATATTCATTATTTTGTTTTGAAAGCACATATCCCCTTTGCTTTATATCAGCAATCAAAACATGGTCGCCGGCCTGTATTACCGAGTCCATCCATTCTCTCTTCGCGGAGGGTTTTTGCGCTGAGCCTAGAACTTTGATTTTGCGTCGGCTTTTTTCGACTTCGTGCCATTTTGGTGGTTCCTGCTTTTGACTTAAGGTTTCTTTTAATTCTTTAATAGCTTCTTCCGCTTCGTTTCGAATTTTGCGCACATAACTATCTATTTCGTTTTGCTCTTTTTCCCACAATTGTTCCTTTTCGATCTGCCATTTTAACTTTTCTTCTTCCAAGGTATTGCGTTCTATTTGGAGCTCTTGCTTTATTGCTTCTAATTCCCGGTTTGATCGCTCATAAGCGTCATGGCTTTCCTTTAGTTGCCGCATCACATTGCTGATCTCAGCTTCATTTTGCGGAACCATGTTTACGGCTTTATTTACTAATAATTCAGAGAGTCCAAGTCGCTTAGCAATAGAGAAAGCGTTACTCTGTCCAGGCATACCGATAGTTAGCATATAGGTAGGCATTAAAGAAACCGGATCAAACTCGACACAAGCGTTTTCGACCCGCTGATTTTGAAATGCGTAGTTTTTTAATTCGCTCTGATGAGTCGTCACCACCACCCGAGCGTTCTTTTGCTGCAATTCTTCCAGTATCACGCGAGCTAAAGCCGCCCCCTCAATTGGATCAGTGCCTGCACCCAGTTCATCTAATAATACTAATGAATTTTCCCTGGCCCCTTTTAGAATGCTTATTATATTGCTCATATGAGAAGAGAAAGTACTAAGCGATTGTTCTATGCTTTGTTCATCACCGATATCGACATAAATATGATCGTAAATCGCTATTTGGGATCTTTCTTGAGCCGGTATATAAAGTCCGGCCATCGTCATCAGCGTAAGGAGACCAAGGGTTTTTAGGACAACAGTCTTGCCCCCGGTATTAGGTCCGGTAATAACAAGAATGTCATATTTTTTTCCTAGCTGTAGATTGATGGGAACCGCGTTTTCACCCAGCAATGGATGTTTGGCTCTTTGCAAAGCAGTAACCCCATTTTTGTTAATTAAAGGCCGGTAGGCATTCATTTTATATGCCAGTCTCGCCCTGGAGAAAATAAGGTCTAAGCTATGTAATATATCTTGATTCGCTAATAAATCATCATAATTAACCGCGACCAGCGCTGACAGTTCCACTAATATGCGGTTTATTTCTCTTTGCTCTTCATTTTGCAGGCTGCGAATCAGATTATTCTGTTCAACTACCAGGAGCGGTTCAATAAAAACCGTCGCTCCGCTAGCCGATTCATCATGAATAATTCCTTTTACCTCTGAGCGATGCTCCTGCTTTACCGGGACTACATATCTGCCGTCCCTTTCAGTAATCAAGCTATCTTGCAAGTACTTTTGCTTCTCAGACGAATGAATGAAATTCTGCAAATAACTCTTAATTTGAGCTCTGGAATTGGATATCTTTCTTCTTATGTTACGTAGTTCTGGCGATGCATCATCCCTAATCTGGCCATCCTCATGGATAGCATTGTCGATTTTTTTCAGCAAATCAAGATTAACCTGTAGATTCAAGTAGTACTTGCTTAATCTATTATACTTATTGCTCTTATTATCAAACTGTCTGCCAGCTAATCTTGCCGCATTTATGATGCGGTAAATATCTCTTAATTCGCTGCCATATAATACTCCGTTTACTCGTGCTTTAGCTAAATAGCTGTTAATTATCGGCAATTGCGCCAGAAAGTTGGGCTCACTAAAGCGATATAGTTCCATGGCTTCTTCAGTTTCAGTTAATAATTCTTCAATTTCATTAACATCATTGGAAAGCTTCATGGCCTCTATTTTCGCCTTGCCTCCCAAGCCATATGACTGATTAATCAATAGATTCTTTATTTTGTCAAATTCTAATTTGCCCTGCGTCTTCTTATCTATCATGGCTTTATTCCTTATATCTTGCCTTTCTTATTGGACACCACGAAAAAAATGGCCCCGGGTAAAGTTGTTGCCCACCATTTCCGCGCGTATACTCTCGATCTTTTGTTCTGAGATTTTGTTTTCACTGTTTAGATTTTCCCAAACATAACGATAAGAAGCAATAATATTGTCAATCTCTTTTTTCGAATTAAGTAATGACTCAATTCTGATACTGTCTGGTTGTACTTTTCTTACCTGCTCTAGTTGGTCTATCAAGCAAATTGGTTTTGAATTGAAAACGTAATTTCGGCAATAGTGATCACTTATTACCGGGAAGCGAAATCTCTTGCCGTCTTCATAGTAAAATACCTTGTTTTCACATACTCTGTTGCAATTATCAGAGTTTTCACCCATAGCCACCCGTATGGAACAACACTCACTTACCATCAAGCGTAATTCTCCATGGACAATAATTTCAATCGGCAACGATTTATTAATATCCATTATCTGATTAAAGTTTAGCTCAGGTGATAAACAAACTTTGGTGATTCCTAATTCCTTAAGATATTCTAAGGCTAAACTATTATAGATATTCAATGGATAATCAGCAATTGCTTTGATGCCATGATCTAGACACCATTTCAGTGCTCCCCAATTAGCTACCATAACTTCACGGTTACCAAGTTCTTCCAATAAAATCTTTGCAAACTTCCAGTCCTGGTCTTTTTGAATGCTCGGCAGAGCCGGTATAAGTCTGCCCGAACTTTTTTTCTCGATTGCCAGTATTTCTTCTAATTGCTTTTTGCCGGCAAGTTTTCTGGTCATAAGACCATTGATATAAAAATATACTTGGTCTATTTGTTTTTCTAAAGCATAGCCTGCATTTTGAATATCACTTACAGCGATCGTCAATTCTGTTTTTTTCGTTTTTGGCGCTGCTTTATTTTTTCTTGGGAAAATTATCTCTAGCAGCGGCTCTTTGGTCAGGTTTTTTATTACTCTTGTTTGGGAGCCATTAGTTTGGGCGACAATTATCTTATCAATAGCTTCTCGGCGCACAGCATTAATCTCACTGATGGGTATCATTAGTTCTTCATCACACATTATATCTAGCTTGGCTAAGTAGAATTGTGTATTTCCTAACCGAGAAAGCTTATCAAACAGAATTTGATTGGTCAGGGGTTGGTTAGTCGCCGGTACGGCATTCGTCTTAGTAAAGCAGGTCACACTTTGAGTGTCATCGTAATAAGCACTCAATTGCATTGGCTGGTTTCGTTCTAGTTTTACTTGGAATTCTAAAGGAAACTTGTTTTCCTGCAGCCAATTAAAACTTTTTTGGGCTTTGGCAATTAATATACTATCATGGGTCTTAAATACCCTATCCTGAATGCTTACTCTGCCATCAATTTCCAAGGCAATGGTTTCCCCTGCTAGAGCTTTATCAACACATTTATCATTTATCGAGATCTTATCTACACTAAATGCCGGCCCCGGACCCCTGCGCACCCAAACTTCAATCCCGTCCCCTACATGCAATTCTTCTTTTAGTTTTATTAGAGTAGCTCCATTATCAGTAAAACCAACCACTCTTCCGATATAGTTCCCACGATTGCTAGGTTTAGTTACACTAAGCAAATTATCAGACATACCATCTATGTAGCCACTAGTGAAATTTCTATTAAAGATTTGGGCTAATTCTTTTCTCAGTTTAGCATTATCTTGGTTTTTTCCTGCCAAAGCAGCGTCTAATGCCTTTCTATACGCTTGGGTAACCACGGCCACATATTCAGGCCGCTTCATTCTACCTTCAATTTTCAGCCAGCTAACACCAGCAGTTTCTAGTTCTTTCAATTTATCGATCAAGCATAGATCAGCCATACTAAAAAGGTGAGCTGCCGGTTTATCAAGTTTTTTGTGATCGTCATCAATTACTTGATATGACAAACGGCAGGGTTGGGCGCAACGGCCACGATTTCCGCTTCTGCCGCCAATCATACTGCTAAATAAACATTGGCCGGAATAGGAATAACACAACGCCCCATGAGCAAATACTTCTAGCTCAAGGCCTTCATTACTGCCTGCTATCTTCTTAATATCTGCAAGGCTGAGTTCTCGAGCTAATACTACTCTATGTATCCCCATTTCCTGCAATAGCTTGGCTCCCCAGCTATTATGAATAGTCATCTGCGTGCTGGCATGAAGAGTAAGATCAGGCAGGGCTTTTCTCAAATAATGGATCAACCCAATATCTTGAACGATTATGGCATCGACTCCCATAGTATACAATTCATAAATATAGTCTAAAAGAGCATTTAATTCGCGGTCGCCGATCAATGTATTAACCGTTACAAGAATTTTTTTTTGGTAAAGATGCGCTATCTCCAACGCATTTCCAATTTCCTCTATACTAAAGTTCTCAGCACTTTGGCGTGCACTATAGCTTTTACCGCCCAAGTAAACAGCATCGGCGCCATTTGCAAAGGCAGCAACAAATGCTTGCCAATTACCGGCAGGGGCAAGTAATTTCATGTTATCGTCTCATTCCATTTAGCATCTTATTATGCTTTATTAGCATTCCTGCTTACTCTAATTAGTCCGGCCGCAGGGATTATTTCAATTCCTTGCTGCTCCAGGTGATCAAGAAACAAGTTCATACCTAGCGAGTCGCTAGCCATATGCCCGGCAACAATGACATTAATATGGTTATCCTTTGCTGCTTGGCGGTGCTTTTCTTGAATATGCATACAAATATAAGTTCCGACTCCCGCCTGGGCAAGCTTGGCAAATGCTGTATCCGGCCCACCAGTTCCCCCACTCATCTTACACATTATCTTCCCGGCTTTATTATGCTTGCTGCCAATTACTATTTCCGGCCCGGCATGCAAACGCTTGGCTTCCTTATATTCAGGTATATCCGAAAGAAGATTAATAATGTCTTCTAAGACTTTCGGTTTAGCGGAAATGAACAATTCAGTCAGGTATCTATTAACTAAGTTATCCGCAGGACTATGTACACATAAAAAAGGTATTTTTAGTAAACGCGCAGCATCAACTGCTCTTTGATGGTTAACAGGCATAAATGCTCTTTTTACTTCCGCTATTCTGCCTGCCATAATTCCTTCTGCGATATTTATGGGCACTCCGGCATCAGCCAACATATCCTCTTGAACTTTCATAACTTCATAGAGCCTAGCCTGAGCAACACCTTCCGGATGATGAGCTAAGAGAAGATCAATTTTTTTCCCTTTGTCTCTTAATCTATCTGCAAGTAATATTTCCGGGGTTTCAATGTCGATACCGCACAATATGCACTCTATTTTTTCATCAACATTGCCATAAAGAATTCTGGTATCACTATATGGGTTGGTCAATTTTTCCTCATCGTAATACTTCTTCTTTTCCTCGATTAGTTCGCTATAATTTTCGGCATGTTGTTCAAGTAATAACTTCAGTTCTTCTTTTCTGATATCTGCTTCCATTCCCAAAGCTATAGCGAGTTTGTATATTTCATTTAATAACACGATTATTCTCCTAAATAAACTAAACCATTTTATTTCGAATTATCTCATCTAGATGTGATAGTTTCGAATTCAATAACTGCATCTGTACTTGTAAATCCGCGATCATTCCCGGCATATCAAAACCGGCTTCTCCATCATCATTATCATTATCATCGAGCTCAGATTTTGGCAAATTCAAAAACTTACTGCGATCCTGTTCTTCGGTAGTAGGAACCCTCACTGGCGGAAAATCCTTAATATTAAGATCCCGCCTTGATAATGGCTGGTCGATCTCTTTTAATACCACAGAAAAACCGCCACAAGCTTCCAGAATCCCCTTATGAACTTGATCTAAATCCGCTACACCTTTCTTACGCAATTCCTGCAATAAATCATCGACATTGAATTTCTCGCGGGCTAAATTCTCTCTGACAACAATTCCATCTTCTATAAGCACTATCGGTTTTCCAGTTAACAATTGAGATATTTTCTGGCTTTTTAATGACAAATAATTCATAGTGTATTCTAAAACTGCTAAAGTGGCAAGAATAATAATGCCTTCATAAAAGGGTATACTCTTATCCAAAGCTACAGAAACCACAGTATGCCCTACTCCGGTCATTACCACAAAATCTAAAGCTCCCAGTTCGCCTAAAGCTCTTTTTCCCAGAAGCCTTATCATTATCATTGCTAAAAAATACATAATAGCTGCACGCAGCGCAAAGCCTAACATTATTCCCCCTGAACAGCTCATATTATTATTTGTTAGCAAAAGTATGTAACTTTATTCTAGCTTTCAAAGGGTTCTTACTTTTGGTTAATCAATGGGAAGCATATATTGGGCGCATATGATTCGTTCTATGAAAAATTGAAATATTTAGATATGAAGTAACGCTATTCCGCGAAAATGTTCATAATTTGGTAATAGTTAATGTATTGTAATGAATTCACTAGTCTAAATTAATTATTTTACGAAAATTGCCCCGATCAGATGGCTTAATGTAGGGAAGCTTAATCATATTAAAAATATCGGCTTCAGTTTCACAATTGCGGATATCGATTTCATTGAATATCGGGATTAAGAACTCACGAAAATCCTTGGGTCCGGTAGTTAAGATCAGCTTTCTGATAAAAAGCGGCTCATCTACGATAATTATTTCAAATGGAATGCCTGAAGACGTGTTGCCCTTTATTAATTCATTGTCAATAACTTGATATTTCATACAGGTTTTCCGGTTGGCTAGTTCTTCAATAAACAATTTCCTATCAGTGATGCCTACTAGAATATCTATATCACCGACATATTTTTGGGCGCGTCTAATACTTCCAACGATTGCACTATGATTAACCGCTTCGAATTGCTTTAAGCAAGCAAGTATTTCAGCTGCGCTTTTCTTAGCTTTTTCGAGACAAAAATATACCTTTATTTGCTTGTCATGCATGCTATTTGTTTTTATCTTCTAGTGATTTTACGATATCATCATAGTCTTCTTGCAATTTGTTAAGCTCATCAGCAAGGTTTAAGGCAACAAGTACCGCAATTTTCGAGCTGATCAAATTCGGGTTTCTCTGTTTAATAATTCGCATGCGACGATCTACATATGCAGCCAGCATTTGAATATATTCAGAATCTTCTTGTCCAGTTACCGTGTACTCCTCGCCAAAAATGCTAACTGATACTTTGTTGTTCTTATTAATATTTTCCATCACAAGCTCCCCCGACCAGTCTTATACTATTCTTCTCTCCAAAATTCTTGGATATAGTCATGAAAATAGTATTTACTAATTCGCGTCCAGAAAAGTATAAATGCGAATCAGTATAATTACATTAGTTCGCCTTGAAGCTTACAAATCCTCTTCTTCATGAGTATCATCAAAATTATTCTGAAAATCATTAAATAGATTAAGGTACTGATGGTAACAAATCTCTTGCGGAGCTGTACCGGCTATAAACGCCATCTCCAGGGTTCGTTCACATTTTTCGGTTGCAATCATTCCAGTATCCAGACAAACACCCGTTAATACTATTGAAGCCGGTTTTATAAAATTACCACTTGGGACTTTTATGGATGCTGCTTGCATAAAATTTGCCCAAATAGGACCTGCAATACTTCCCCCAGTTCGATTGACATTTTTGTCTTGATCATAACCAACCCATACCGCTGCACATAATTTATTAGTATAACCAACAAACCATGCATCATGTAATGAATCCGTCGTACCGGTTTTGCCGGCTGCCGGCACCTTAATCAGCGCTCTTAAATGAGCTCCGGTGCCACCACTTTCAATCACGGCTTTAAGCATATCGGTTATTAAATACGAGTGTTCTGCTGATAGCACCTGCACTTTTTTGACTTGACGGTTTTCCTCTAATACTCTTCCATTACGATCTAGAATTTTCAGGATAAAGTATGGCTCACAATAAACACCCTGATTGGCAAAGGTTGCGTAAGCCGCAGTTAAATCGATAGGACTGACAACCGACGATCCTAAGGGCAAAGATAAAACCGGTTCTATATTCGTAAAACCGAAGCGCTCTGAGTAAGCAGCTGTGTTTTTTGGATCTAACCAATTGTTGATTTGAACTGCTATGCTATTATCAGATACCATTACTGCTTCTTTCACCGTCAGTCTCTTTAGGTGATAGGGATTACTACCATAGTCTTTCGGTGTATATATTTTCCCGTCCGGCAGCGTGTACTTAATTTCTTCACACATGAAAGTACTAGCTTCGGTTAAACCCTTTTCCATGGCTAAAGAATACATGAATGGCTTGAAGGTAGAACCCGGCTGCCTTTTTGCATAAATACGATTATAGTTAGAATTTTCGAAGTTGCGACCGCCAATCACTGCTTTGATTTGGCCGGTATCAACATCTAATGCTACTAATGCCGCCTGCAAATTGGGTTCTTTATTCTGCATTTCTTTCATATAAGCTTGATTGGCTGATTTTTGTATTGCTAGATCTAATGAGGTGAAAACTTGTAAACCTCCTTGGTAAACCATGCGCTCCCCATATTTTTCGATAAGATAGTTTTTAACCATAGCAATAAAGTAAGGAGCGTCGCCGCTAATATAGTTGCCTTGCTTATATTTTAGAGTTTCTTTTAAAGCAGACTTTTCTTTTTCCAAGGTAATTTTTTGCTCAGTCACCATTCTGTCAAGTACAACTTTTTGCCTTTCTTTAGCCTTATCCGGGTTAATATAGGGATCGTAATTAGTAGGCCATCTAGGCAAACCGGCAAGTAGTGCTGATTGCGCTAATGAGAGATCAGCAGCCGATTTTCCAAAAAATGTCCGCGCAGCCATTTCTACTCCATAAGCGCCATGACCAAAAAATATAGTATTACAATAAAATCCCAGAATTTCATCTTTACTATAACGCCGCTCAAGTTGAATAGTGTAAAATATTTCTTTGAACTTTCTTGAAAAGGTCCGATCATTAGTGAGAAATAGATTTTTTGCAGTTTGCTGAGTTATTGTGCTCCCGCCGGCTACTACTTTTCCCGCTTTGATATTGGCAAAAAGCGCCCGCAAAATGCCGGCATAATCAAATCCGCTATGCTTATAAAAATTTTTGTCCTCTACCGAAATAACCGCATCAATAAAGTCGGGACTTATTTCATCAAGACTAACTGTAATTCTATTTTCTGGAGTTAATCCGCTTATGGTCTTAAAATCGGAATCATACACAATCGATGGTTTTACCATCTCAACCTTCGGCAGGTCAAAAATGAAACCGAAAGTTAGTACGATTAAAACGATTATCGATATTGCTATAAAGATATTGGCGCTAACAGCCTTTCTCGGCATCATAATGGAAATCCCTCCTGATGCTAAGATACCCTTATAATTAGTTAAATATCCCAATATAGATAAAAATGAAGAATTTACTTACCCTTAAAGTGTTGACAAGCTCCATTCTGGCATATACTCTAAATAATAGAGTGAAGGAGGTGGTAAGATGGAGCCCATACCAGACTATCGATCTATCAGCTTATTGTCATATAATAGCATTTTTGGGAGGGAAACACTAAGCCACCATTTGCAGGTATTGCCCTCCAGTTAAGGAGGGATACTATGATCAAGACCTACTTTTATAACTATGATGACAAAAAGATGCATCATGATGTTGATTTATCTCGTATTGATTTATTACTGGCTTCTCCCCAAAGCCTTCTTTGGATTGATTTGTATGACTGCACTGCCCAAGAATTAAACTCTATCGGGGATATTTTTTCTTTCCACCCCTTAGCACTAGAGGATTGCCTGCAGCAGAGCCCACGAGCTAAACTGGACCGCTACGATGATTATAATTTCTTTGTTTTCCATGCCCTGCGCTATTTCGAAGAAGCTCAAGAAGAAGATGAAATTAGCAGCATTGAACTTGATGTTTTTATGGGTCCAAATTACTTAGTAACAATCCACCCAATAGCCCTGTCGGCAGTTGGAAAAGTAGCTAGGATTTCTCTAAAGGATCCGCAATACATGCATATGGGACCCGATCATTTACTCTATAGAATAGTTGATAATATAGTTGATGATTATTTTCCAATTATTCAGAGGCTGGGAGAAAGAATAGATGACCTGGAAGACAATCTTTTTCAGAGCTTAAACCAAGAATTTGTTGAAGAGATTCTCACCTTAAGGAGAACCATAATTCTTTTACGAAAAGTCCTGATTCCTCAGCGCAGAATCTTTGGCAATATTAACGGCCAATACTCCTTTGTTGTTGATGAAGACAATGTGCCCTACTATTTGGATCTTGTCGATCACTTCGATAGTATTTTAGATACTGCGAACACTTACCGCGACCTCTTGGACAGCTCAACTGAAATTTATTATTCTGTTATTAGCGGACGCACGAGCGAAATTATCACCATCCTAACTATAATGTCAATAATTATGATGCCACTAACTGTTATCACTGGATTTTTCGGGATGAATGTTCATTTGCCAGGAGCGGAGAACAAGTTTGCCTATCTCATTATCTTTTTAAGCATGGGCATGCTTTCTTTGAGTATGTTGGCTTTCTTTCGCAGCCGCAAGTGGATTTAGTTTTATATATGGTTTATCACACCATTTTTAAGCGGCGCAAGGTTTTGCATATTGCATAAATGTAATGCGTTTTTCTGTCACCGCCGTTTAAGAATGTCTTGGCCTGGCTGTTAAGTCTTTGTTTTCTGACTTTGGGATCGGAAAGGTATAAAGCTAAAAGCCCATTAACCACTAGATTATCAAGTACAAAAAACTCATTGCCAGCGTTTTGTTCTAAAGACCGATTAATAAATAGTTGCATACGCTCCTCTAGCTGCGTATCGCTCTGGTAATAAGAAATGAAATTCAAGTCACCTTCGCATTTATCTTCTTCTTGGTCAACATAATAATCGAGCAAAATATGCAAACCACAAATCCAAGGAAAATAGGATTTCATCCGGCTTTCTACAGTCACCATATCAAGTTCTCTGCGACCGGCTAGCCCCCATAGGGCGAACAAAGCTAAAGTTGAACCACTAGCTGCAGCCAATTCCTGCCAAAAGAAATCATTCTGGCCAGCAAATTCTTCTTCGACCCAAGTTATGAGCTCATGTTTTCTCACCTCAATTCGCAGGTGCTTTTTAATTTGGAGCTGGCAATACCAATGCGCTAGCAACAACGAATGCTTTTTAATCAATTCATAGTTTGGCAAAAAGCAAATACTATCACGACATGACTTAACTAACTTACTAATATAGCCACTGTCATTTTTCCAGGGATAAAGTTCATAGTAATCCGGCAGCATATTAATTTCCGGGTTCAAAGCATCACTTAACGACTGATGCAAGCAGGCAAATGCTTGGGCATCAATATATTCGGTCCGATCGCAAAGATTATCAAGATAATCACATAAGGTTTGATAAGCAATAATTAATTCCAGTAAATGATCTTGGCTTTTTTGGTTACTCAAAGCAAATACGGCTCCGCCTTGGCAATGAAAGGCTTTGCTTTTCAAACTACTGAGCGCCATATCTCTTAATATGTCATCTTCGCACTTTTTCGCTTCATTTTGCCAGAATTCAAGCTTAGTTTTCACCTGCGGAAGCAAATGAAATATATGCTTATATAATATATTTAGTTGTCCTTCGTTATCTTTTTCATGATTATTATTGCGCTTATTGGATAGCATGGTCATATTGATTATTGTAATAATTGGAATTGGCTCTTATATAGTCCATCAATACATAATCAAGAATCTTTTCCAATTCAATTATTACATCTATATTTTGAAAACTGCGAAGTGACTTGCGCGCTTCATTTATCAATGTCCTGCAAATCTCTAATGAACGCTCAATGGCTTGGCTTTCAGTAATTAACTGCATGATTTTGTTCATGCTGATGTTTAGTTTGGCGTGATCATCAATGACTTCGAGAACGGCAGCGCCTTTATCATGAGATTGCAAAGCAATAATTACCGGCAAAGTAATATTGCCCGAAAGCAGATCTGAGCCTACCGGTTTCCCAAATCTTTCACTATCAGCAATCCAATCAAGTACATCATCAATTACTTGGTAGGCATAACCCAGATAGAGTCCATACTCTTCAATTTTTTCCATCTCAACCCCAGGCATAGCACTGGCTAAAGCACCCGACTTGCATGCTGATGCAAATAAGCAGGCGGTCTTCTGAAAAGTCTTCTCCCAATAATCATCTAGTAATTCCCCTCTTTGAGAAGCAAATTTCATTTGATTAATCTCGCCCAAACACATGATTCTAATTGTTTGAGTTAATTCTCTCATAATTTCTGAGTGTCCCAGATTACTGATGAGATTGAAGGCGGTGGCAAATAGAAAGTCTCCGCATAAAACACTGGCTTTTTCTCCCCAGCGCTGATTTACACTATCTTGACCGCGCCTTAAAATTGCTTGGTCAATAATATCATCATGTACTAATGATGCTAAGTGAATCAGCTCAATAGCAACAGCAATATCTCTAACATTTTCGACCGGTTCTGAATAGACTGAAGCGCTTAAGAAAACCAGCCGCGGACGCAGCATTTTTCCAGGTTCTTTCATAATATAATTAAGAATTGAATCCATCTCAATATAGTTAGTATTGATTACCTGACGCATTCTATCAATAACACTCTCTTGGGGAAAATACTTTTGCGCAACTAACAAAAGACAGAATCCTCCTTCTCTGTTTATGGTTATTTTGCCCATAAATTCTTTTTTTATGCTTACTCTGGGATAGGCTAATGCAGATTTTGCCAAACAGCGGGCTTAGGGTTATTACCCAATTAATAAGCTCTTTTTAGTTTAAGTACATCCCTTGCAACTTGAGTATGGGCGAGATTTTCGATTTGGTCATCAAGTTTGTGAATAGTTATGATTCCTTTTCGATGGAGAATCGAATTGATGAATAAGTCAGCAATGGCAGGATTTTTAGGCAATAATGGACCATGTAGATTTGTTCCGATTAAATTGTTAAATAGAATTCCTTCTTGCATATCCATGTTATTATTGCCATACCCTTTGATGACTTTTCCCCAGGGTTGAAGGTCAGCATCAAAATGTGTGCAGCCGCTGTGATTTTCGAAACCCACAACGATATGGCTCTCCAGACCAACTGCTACTTTAATTGCAATATCACCTATAAAGCGCTTTGCGCTGCAACTGGTGTGAAAAGCAAACAGATCAAGTCCCTTTATTTGCTCTCCGGTTTTGCTTTCATAATGCGAACCCAATAGTTTATAAGCACCACAGATAAATAACGCCGGTAATCCATTATCAATTTCTTCGCTGAGGTGATCTAAATGCAAAAGCATATCTTCACGCACCATAGCTAGTTCTCGATCAGAGCCGCCCCCCATGAAGACCATATCATATTTATTTAAGTCCCATTTCTCCTTTAAATTAAGACCTTCGATAACGCAATCAAAACCTAACCAATAAAAGCGCGTTTTTAAGCAGGTCAGATTACCTTTATCAGCATGCATGTTCATAATATCAGGGTATAAATGCGCGATTCTTATTAATGCCATAATATTTCCCTCAAGTAATATTTTGTTTTAGCCTAGAATCATTTGGATGTTCGGAAGCGGTTTTATTAGCTTGTAATACTTGTCTGACTTGAAAAAGCGCAGTGTAAGTGCAGATAATGTACTTCTTCACCTTAACTTCACGAATCATTTCCCTAAGTTGACTATTATAGTCATCAAGAATGATTAGCTGGTCTTGCGGCCACAATGAGTATTTTATCCGCAAAGCTATATCGCCGCTTCTTTGCCCTGCACAATAAACTCTTGATATGTTGTTTTCCTTGATTATATGTTTTTCGATTTCAACATCCCATAGCCAGGAAATATCGCGGCCGTCGGCAGCATTGGCATTAATTACGAACACCAATACTTTTTCCTCTTTATCAGCAGTTATGGCTTGCAGAATTTGATTAAAACCCGCCGGATTTTTAACCAGAGTCAGAACTGCTTGGGAGCCATTTTTTAAATAAAAGGACTCCATACGCCCTGAACTTGCTGAAAATGATTCAACCGCTTTTATTATCGTATTTTCGTCTATGCCTATATGAAGTGCTAAAGCAGTCGCCGCTAAAACATTATAGACATTGTAAAAACCGGTTAGATTGGTTGACAGATGTATTCCCTCAATATCCACCTCTATATTAGGGGATTGACGGCAATTACTGGCCAAGGTATCAATTCTATGATTGTGATTGCCGCAATTATTGCATTTGAATTTACCGATCTGGGAATAATAGATTTTGCTGTAGATTATTTGCTCTCCGCAGAACGCACAGTATTTACCTTCATGATTATTGACTCCATCACTAATAAAGTCGCTAAAATCTCCCCCGAAGTAAAACGTATTGCACTTAGTAACTTGCTCGAAATTACAGACTAAGGGATCATCTGCATTCAAAAAAAGCTTGATACCGGAATTAATAAGAGCATTTTTAACTATATTCAAGGTATAATCCAGCTCGCCATACCGATCCAGCTGATCATTGAAGAAGTTGGTTATTAGGAGCATATTAGCTTTGATTTCTTTCAACAATAAAGGTATATTGGCTTCATCTGTTTCAAATACTGCATAATCAAGTGCTCTGTTACCCCATATATTGGTTGATCGGATGCAGGCAGTTGTAATTCCAGTCAGCATATTCGCGCCACCTAAATTATGAACAACTGAATGTGATGTATGCCTAATAATGTGTGTCAATAGATCTGCGGTAGTGGTCTTCCCGTTGGTACCGGTAATAACAATAATACCTTTTGTAATGTGCCGGGATAAATCTTCAAGAACTCCAGGATAGATTGCTCTCGCTCCATATCCTGGCAATACAGTGCCTTTATTGCCAAACAGTCTACATAATACAAGCAGCAGTTTGCCAACCCAAATAGCAAACAGTTTCCTAATTAAGCTCATTTTACCTCCAGTCATTACGATGATGAAGCAGACACATGGCTGTTATTGATGAGACTGTAGTATAAACTTTCTAATTTCAAGGCCATTTCTTGGGAAGAAAGCTTCTCCGCTTTTTTCTTCGTTTGTTTCTTCAAATTACTATATAATTTAGCATCTTGTAAAACCATACAAACCGTATCAACAAAACTGTCTAAATCATGGGCACATAACAAGCCATCGCGTCCATGATCAACCATGTCCTCAACCCCACTCGCTGCAACCGCCACCACCGGCAATCCGGTAGCCATGGCCTCAATTAAGACTAAACCTTGGGTTTCTGTCATAGAGGTGAATGTGAATAAGTATGCGGAAGAATAAACATTCTTCAGTGCTTCAAAAGGCATAGCCCCAGTGAAAATAACATCAGTGTCGATTTTCATTTCCAAATTTTCAACTAAGTTGCGCAACTCTTTCTCTGCTGGCCCTTTTGCAACTAATACTAGGACGGTATCATCAATTCGGCGCTTAATATTCTTGAAAGCTTTAATTAAGAATTCTAAATTCTTCTCTTTAGCTAAGCGCCCAACATATAGCAAAACTCTTTTATTTCTTGTGTTCGGATAGTTTTGATTTAACCAATTCATATCCCCATCAGAAAAATTCTTCAAGGGTACTCCGGTCGGCAATACTATAACCGGAGCTCGTACATTTTCTTTGATCAGTTTCTTTTGCACTTGAGAACTTGGAACAATTATTTGATCACACTTATTGCAGAAATTTACACAGAATCTATTTGTAAGATTCTGGACTAATGATTGCGGCATCGGAACATAGTGAGTGTATTGATCGTACATGGTATGATATGTAAATATCAGAGGAATCTCATACTTCTGGGCATAGAACATCCCCATACGCCCCATGATAAACGGAGAATGAACATGAATGAGATCGATGTCTTTTATTATTTCGTTTACCCCTTTTAAATAGGGCAAAGCTAAAGTAAAGTCTGTACCTGTAGGTGTCGGAAGTGACCAAAGCCTATAAACATTTTTTTCTGCTTCATAGACAGGATATTTAGGGGCCAATACAATAATTTCATGGCCTAGTTTGGTCAATTCTTCCTTGAAAGAAATTATCGAGTTAACAACTCCGCTGGTATAGGGTTTATAACTGTCCGTAAAAATCGCAATTCGCATATAGTCCACACATTATCGTAAATTTCTCGCTAGTGAGTTGCTGACCTTATAGTTCTCAATTGGCTTGCATACCATTATTGCCATAGTTCTCCAGCATCTCGTTTAGCTTTTCCAGCTCGATTTCCAGCAATTCCAAAAAACTATAAGTTTGCTCTCTTTCAAAGAAACTATAGTCATTGAACATTTGCATTAGGTAATAATTATCAAGATTAGCATCGAGGAAATCGCGTTTATTATTCATTAAACTTTCGATCTCATGTTTTCTTTGCATTAGTATTTGCATTCGGTCCATTAGCTCACCTCAAAAAGCTATTTCAATTGGGTTTGGACAATATCAATTATATCTGCAATGAACTGTCCAATATGAGGAATATTTAAAAGAATCACTTGCTTTAACAAGTATATAAACAATGCAGCTAGAACAGTAAAACCAACCGCCATTCCGAATCCTCTGGCAACACCTATCCAAAAATTTGTCCACATCATATGCCGCGGATGCCTCAACATTTCCAGATACTCAGCTATGCCCATTTTTTCCATATTGAGGAACAATTCATCGATTCGGGTGCTGATATTTTGTAAAACTTCGCGATCAGTTGAATCCTCTTCGTTTTTCAACATGATTCCCTCCCAGATTAAATATTATACTGAGGAGTTAGCCAACTAATTGTTTAACGAATGAATAGGAGCAGGAATCCTGCCTCGGCGTTCAATAAAAGCTTGCGCCGAAAAATTATTAACTGCCATAATCGGGGCTCGGCCTAATAGGCCGCCGAATTCTACCCAATCGCCTATCTTTTTGCCTGGCGCCGGTATAATTCGCACTGCTGTGGTCTTTTTGTTGATCATACCGATAGCAGCCTCATCAGCAATGATAGCAGAAATTGTATGGGCAGGAGTATCACCTGGAATTGCAATCATATCCAGTCCGACTGAACAAACAGCAGTCATGGCTTCAAGTTTATCAAAGGTTAGAGCTCCGCTGCGAACGGCTTCAATCATCCCGACATCTTCACTGACCGGTATAAACGCACCTGATAAACCGCCTACATATGAAGAAGCCATGGCCCCGCCTTTTTTGACGGCGTCATTGAGCATTGCTAAAGCAGCAGTACTTCCGTGCGCACCTACTTTTTCTAAACCCATTGCTTCAAGTATGGCGGCAACACTATCACCAACTGCAGGGGTCGGCGCAAGTGATAGATCCAGGATTCCAAATGGAACATTAAGTTTTTTGGAGGCGACTCGGCCAACAAGCTCTCCCATGCGAGTTATTTTGAAAGCTGTGTTTTTTATAATATTAGCTAGTTCCCCAAGATCAATTTGAGGAAATTTGTTTACTGCATTTAGAATAACCCCGGGGCCGCTGATTCCAATGTTTAAAGTTACTTCGGGCTCACCTGCTCCATGAAATGATCCAGCCATGAATGGATTGTCCTCCACAGCATTACAAAAGATAACTAATTTGGCACATCCCAATCCATCTTGGGAAGCTGTTCTTTCTGCTAGCTCCTTAATAATATTTCCTAGATAATAAATAGCATCCATATTGATGCCTGACTTGGTTGTGGCAACATTAATTGATGCACACACTCTCTCAGTTTCCGCCAAAGTGCGAGGAATAGCATTTAGTAGTTCTTGATCTCCTTTAGTAAAACCTTTGTGTACTAAAGCAGAGAATCCCCCAATGAAATTAACTCCAACCTCTTCAGCAGCTTTATCTAAGAATTTGCCGATTGTAACCAAGTCATCTACGTTCAAGCCATCAGCAACCATGGCAATTGGTGTTAAAGATATACGCTTGTTTATTATGGGAATCCCGTATTCTCTCTCAATATCATTGCCGACTTTAACAAGGTCTCGGGCATAATTAACAATTTTTTCGTAAATTTTTGTTCCTGTACTAACCCCGTCAAGACCGCGACAATCGAGCACATTAATTCCCATGGTTATGGTTCTAATATCTAGTCTCTCATTTTGAACCATACGAACGGTTTCAAGTATTTCTTCTTTGCTTATTCTCAAAGCCTATAGACCCCTTCCTTGGATCACTGCTTAAATTCTATGCATAAAACTAAATATATCTTCATGCTGTACATTTATCTCCAAGCCCAAATCATAACCTTTTTTCTTAAGGCCTGCAGACAACTCCGCTAATTCAATCTTCATGTCTCCTATATCAACCACCATGACCATGGTGAAGAATCCTTGTAGAATGGTTTGACTAATATCCAATATGTTAGCATTGGCATCAGCAAGAATATTGGCTACTCCAGCAATGATACCAACCCTATCAAAGCCTAGAACAGTAATAATGACTCTTGTGCCGCTCTCCATAAAAAACTCCTTCACTAA
Organism: Syntrophomonadaceae bacterium; assembly: GCA_031553935.1. Classification (GTDB taxonomy): domain Bacteria; phylum Bacillota; class Syntrophomonadia; order Syntrophomonadales; family Syntrophomonadaceae; genus JAISDD01. The sequence continues at coordinate 5,469 of JAVBKS010000004.1, read as the reverse complement.
AAAGATATGACATGAGTTAATAATCTATAATGCTCTCACTACACCTGCGCAGCGTTCACACAAAGTGGGATGATCAGATTCTTCACCCACCGTAGTTGTAATCGTCCAACAGCGTTCACATTTATCGCCATCAGCGACTTGGGCTGCTACCCAAATTCCTTTAACATCCTCTAACGCCAAAGCATTTTCGCTCTTATCACGCTCATTTTTTATCTCAATCCCTGATACAATAAAAATTCTATTTAATGCTGAACAGTCATTAAGTAAACTCAGCCACTCTTCATTAGCATAAATTGTGATATCGGCTCCCAATGAATGGCCGATAACTTTTTGGGCTCTTGCTTCTTCCAAAACTTTTGTGACTACATCTCTAATTTTAAGTAGTTTAGATATTTTAACTTCCAGTTCTTCGTCAAGATAAGCATCTTCATGGGGAGGCCATTCTAATAATTGCACACTGATAGCTTCTTCGGTTTCCCTTATTAGCTGCCAAATCTCTTCCATGGTATAAGTTAATATCGGACTTAGAATAACTACTAAAGCTCGAATTATTTTATGCAAAACTGTCTGGGTAGCTCTTCTTTCCTCAGCTACAGGATGCGAACAATAGAGGTTATCCTTGCGAATATCGAAGAAAATATTGCTAAGATCAACGGCACAAAAATTGTGAACCGAATGAAAAACCACATGGAATTCATATTGTTCATAAGCTTGTTTCGTTCTTTGCAATAGCTTTTCCAGACGCATGAGAATCCACTTTTCCAGTTCATCTAGATTCTCATATGCAATCGCATCTTTTTTATATTCAAAATCAGATAGATTACTTAAGATAAATCGACAAGTGTTTCTTATCTTCCGGTAAGCTTCTGCCGCTTGCTTAATAATATTATTTGATACTGAGATATCATTCCTGTAATCTGCAGATGAAACCCATAATCTTAAAATATCCGCGCCTAGTTCATTAATCATTTTCAGCGGATCTATAGTATTACCTATCGATTTAGACATCTTCCTGCCTTGCTCATCAACAATAAAACCATGGGTTAAAACACTTTTATACGGTGCTTGCCCTCTAATGGCAACTGCAGTTGAGAGTGAGGAATTAAACCATCCTCTGTGCTGGTCGGAACCCTCAAGATATAAATCAGCGGGTAAATAAAGGTCGGGATGAGTTTCTAATACGGCTGCATGACTAGAGCCTGAATCAAACCAAACGTCCATAATATCGGTTTCTTTGGCAAATTCATTGCCATTGCACTTCGGGCACTTATAATCTTCAGGCAGTAATTCCTTAGCTGTGCTGCTAAACCAAATATCAGCTCCATGTGCAGTAATCAAATCGCTTACATTGTCAATCGTTTCATTATTGACAATGGTCTCATTGCATCCCTGACAGTAGAAAATCGGGATTGGAACCCCCCAGGTTCTCTGTCTGGAAATGCACCAGTCTCCCCTATCTCTTATCATATTGAATATTCTGTCCCGGCCCCAACTAGGGATCCACTCGACTTCATCAATTGCTTCTAGCGCTCTCTTTCTGAAGCCCTCAATTGAGGCAAACCATTGTTCTGTTGCCCGGTAAATTATAGGTTTTTTGCAGCGCCAACAGTAAGGATACTGATGTTCTATCTCTGACTGCTTTAGCAGATTGCCTCGCAAATCAAGCTCCTTAATTATCTCTTTATTGGCAGCTTGGACGTGCATTCCAGCAAATTGCGGAACTTCATCAGTAAACTTTCCGTAGTTATTTACTGGTGATATTACTGGCAGTCCGTAGATTTTTCCAACTGCAAAATCATCTTCGCCATGTCCGGGAGCAGTATGAACACAGCCGGTTCCGGCTTCTAAGGTAACATGATCTCCTAAAACCACTATAGATTCACGTTCTATAAAGGGATGTTTGCATACTATTTTTTCCAGTTCATTGCCTTTGAAAGTCTTTAATATTTGGGCTGATTTAAACCCAAGTTCCAAAGAAACCTGTTCCAGTAAGCCCATGGCAACCAGGTATTTATCAGGCCCTTCTGCTATCTGAACATAATCCAGTTCTGGGTTTAAAGCCACAGCTACATTGGCAGGAAGGGTCCAAGGGGTAGTCGTCCATATTATGATATAAGTGTCATTATCGATGACGCCCTTGCCGTCAGTAATGGGAAAGCGTACATAAATTGAGGGAGAAACTTTGCTGTGGTATTCAATCTCAGCTTCCGCTAAAGCGGTTTCGCAATCTCCACACCAATAAACCGGCTTAAGACCTTTGTAAATGAACCCATTGTTAGCCATCTTTCCAAAAACCTTGATTTGAATTCCTTCAAAACTCGGATTCAGGGTTAAGTAAGGATTGTTCCAATCACCTCGGACCCCTAATCTTCTAAACTGTTCTCTCTGAATATCAACATACTTCAAGGCATAGTCACGACAATGTCGTCTAAAATCAACCACATCGGTTTTTTTTCTATCTAAGCCAATATTTTTGATTGCTTGCTGTTCAATTGGCAATCCATGGGTATCCCAACCCGGAACATACGGAGCATCATAACTGGAAATGGACTTGTATTTTACGATTATATCCTTAAGAACTTTGTTCATACTGGTTCCAAGATGTATGTCGCCATTAGCATATGGAGGCCCATCGTGAAGCACATACTTGGGTCTGCCCATATTCTTTTCTTTAACTCTTTGGTAAATATCAATCTCATCCCAAAAACGAAGAAGTTCAGGTTCCTTTTTAGGCAGGTTTGCCCGCATAGGGAAACTTGTTCCTGGTAAATTAAGTGTATTATCATATTTTCCTTTTGCCATCTATATTTCACCTCATATATTTGTTTTGAACTAAAAATTTCGTTTTTGGATAACAAATAAAAAAACTTCCATCCCAAGGGACGAAAGCTTGGCTTTGAAAACCCCCAGACTAGGATAAAAGCTCCAGCTACAAGGCGGCAAGAATCCCGCGGGCGAAGATGTATTCGAATACTTCGAGATCGCGGGTGACGCTGCCAACGCAGCAGATGGACCTTTTAGACAGTCTGAACTTCCATCCTAAGGGACGAAAGCTGTCCTTCCGCGGTACCACCCTAATAACCACTTTCGTGGCCACTCAGTTATTGTTAACGCTTTAATGCGTTGTTGCTTTTGTTTCACAACAAAGTTCCTGGGTGATCTTCAGCGATATCATGGGACCGGCTTCCAGCATTCTCCGGTCTCTCTGGGCCAATTGCTTCGCTTACTCTCCCATTCATAACCTTTTTCCAAGTATTCGATTGTATGAGCATATTCTAACTCATTAAGCAAGCATATACAAGTTGAAGAAGGCTATTTTAATGGCTCTAATACCCTTTCGCAGTGCTTATACAAAATACAATTATCACATTTAGGTTTTCTCGATGTACACACTTGGCGTCCATGATAGATTAATAAATGATGTAACTTACCCCAATGTTTTTGCGCATAAATCATTTTTAACTCCAGCTCAGTCTTATAAGGACTCTTAGTTCTAACCAGACCTAAACGATTACTGACCCTATGAACATGGGTATCTACCCCTAAGCCAGGTAAACCAAAGCCTACGGCTAAAATCACATTCGCGGTTTTCCTTCCTACTCCTGGGAGTTTAATTAAATCTTCCCAAGAATTTGGCACCTCGTTATGGTATTCATCGCGAATAATTGCCGCCATTTTCTTCAAATTGGAAGCTTTGGCACGAAAAAGTCCAACTCCGCGGATAATATCTTCTAATTCACTAAGAGAACAATCAGCAAAATCTTCAGGGGTATTATACTTGCTAAATAGATTTCTAGTAACAATGTTAACTCTTTCATCAGTACACTGAGCCGAAAGTATTACTGCCACTACTAATTGAAAAATGCTATCATGTTCTAGAAATGTTTTCACATCCGGATAAGCTCTATCAAGTTCAGTAAAAATTTTCATTGCAGCCGTTTTCAGAATCTCATCTCCAATTAGAGTTAAAAGTATTTCGGGGATATTGTCTTAAAAGCCGGGCAAGATATAGTTGGATTTAATACTTGCAGCAGCTTATAGAAAACATTTGACAACTTAGTTTTGGATTACACTATGAAAAATAAAAGAAAACAAGCTGAGCTCAGCATTCTTATTGTAGCATTAATATGGGGAACTTCATTTGTCATTGTAAAATCAGTTCTTACAAGCATAAGTCCTTTTACTTTTCTGGGCGTTAGATTCATTTTAGCCTTTATAACTTTGCTGCTATTTTCCTACAATAATATAAGATTCATTCGCCCCTCAACCGTATATTATGGCTGTCTGTTAGGCCTGTTCCTAGTGATCGGCTATGTTTGCCAAACGATTGGTCTTAAGTATACCAGTGCAACGAATGCCGGTTTTATTACTAGTTTGAGCGTTGTTTTAGTGCCCGTCATTCATGGGTTAATCGGAGGTCCACTGCCAAATATCAAAACCATATTATGTTTGTTAACAGCCTTGGCAGGATCTGCCCTATTATTATTCCATTCCAGCATCCAGGCTTTTAATTACGGTGATCTATTAATTTTGCTATGCTCATTTGGTTTTGCACTGCATTTAGTATTTGTCGGCATATATTCACATCTCCATAATACCATCGCCATTACCGGGATTCAATTACTCTTCGTCGGCATAGTGTGTTTAATCTTCGCTCTGCTATTCGAAAGCTGGCCGCATTATTTCAGTTATACAACCATACTTTCAATTCTAGCGACTTCGTTTTTAGCAACCTCACTGGCTTTTTTAACCCAAAATATGCTGCAGCGCTACAGTACACCAACCCGCTTTGCCATAATTCTGACTACTGAGCCAGTATTTGCCGCGATCGCTGCTTATATTTGGCTGCAGGAGAAATTAAGCTTGAGTGGTTATATTGGTGCAGGACTAATTCTCGTTTCAATGTTGGTCTCCATTGCCACAAGATCTCGGGAGCCAATCATTGAAGCCAATGTTTAAGTTTATTCGCATTTTCGTTTCTAAGTTTGCTACTTTCTTTCTTCGTTCCCCAGTACTGAGCGTTTTGAAATTAATTGGTAACAGTTAGCTGGCGTTGGGCTGAGCACAGAAAATGGACTCCCTCAGTCGCTTCGCGCCACTCCCTCAAAAGGGAGGCTTTGTCCCCCTCTCCGAGGGGGATGTCACCATGGGTGACAGGGGGAGTTTTCTGCATTATATGCGTTAGACAGTCTAAAGCCAAGCCGCAAAATGTCCAATTACTTTTCGCGAAGAGGTTTTTGGTTCTTTTTTCAAAAAAGATCAGAGAGGAAAGTGAGAAAAATTGACTGTTGTCATCAATGCTTGAATTATTAAACTAGTTTTATTTATTGATATATGTTCTATTTCTTAACTAATAACCCAACTGCATCACTATATCTTACTTTTTTGAAAAAAAGTAAGCAAAAAACAGCCTGCGCAATGTTATACCCTATACATTTACCGAAACTTGGCCTGCGCACCTTTTGGGGC
>JAVBKS010000055.1:0-5305 GCA_031553935.1 Syntrophomonadaceae bacterium | reverse complement strand
TCTGGTTATTCTAGACGAATTAGGTTATGTGTCATTTGACAAGGAAGGATGTGAAATGCTATTCAATTTACTTTCGAACAGAAATGATGTCGGCTCGATCATTATATCCACAAATTTGGTCTTTGAAAGATGGGATGAGCTCTTTAAGGATCCAGTGCTTACTGGAGCTATTGTTGACAGGCTTGCACATAAAGCTCATGTGGTGGATATGAGTGGTGACAGCTACCGTATCCGAGAAACAAAACGTTGGCTAGAAAAGAAAGGCGTTTCCTCTAATACCTAACATCTGCTTGATTTGCTTTATCTGTTACTAGTTTTTCCCTATTTACGACCTTTTTTTTTGGACCCTTTTTCAACCGGTAGAGTGGACCAGTTTTCAGTTGACAATAACATCCCCTTTTTTTGAACCAAAGTACCGTTTTGGTAGTATGGTTCAGAGATATTAAGCGTTCCGAAGGAAAGCGCAGCAGACGCAACGCGGCTTAAGAAAAACGAGCGTAGGCGAGATTTTGAACGGGTTTGGGTAGTCGCCCAACAAGCAAGATTGAGCAAAAACGGCGGAGCCGGATTTTTCGAAAATCGCTCCGGTATGTACCGGAGCCTTGCTTGCCAAGTAACAGATTTATGAACTGAGAGTTTATTGGGATTGATTATTGTCCAATTGACTATTTCCAGATTTTATGCTATATTACTATAAATATCTACAAATATCTACAAATGGAGGTTGCAAATGTTAACAGCTACTGAACGTAATTACGAGGATATGTATGGGAATATTTCTAGTAATGAAAACATTTCTACGATGGCAAAATGTAACTGCACTGCATGCAATAGTTGTGCATGTGGACGATGCTCTACTTGCATCAGCCAATGTACTGGTTGTAGGAGTTGCTCTTATATAGCCGATGAGATCGAATGGTAAGCTTCTCACGGTTTGCTCATGTTTATGATTTTGGCAAAGCTGTAGCACTAATCCACTCATTGCGCATGAAACCGGTGTACTTAACTAACGATATATATCAAAGCTTGAAAGTTAATCTTGAGAGCTTTGGCTTTGTTTCGCTTGAAAATATTCCACAACATATGCAGGAAACAGTCAAAGAGTTGATTAAGTACAAAGTACTTGTACAATCAGATGATGAAGATGAGAAGGTACTGCGTTTTATCCGCTCCAAAATCCCGGTGCCGTCTATTAGTGTGTGTTACTTTATTTTAAGCGAGCAATGCAATTTGGCCTGTCGCTATTGCTTTTTGGGGAATAACAGCGAAGATACTCGCAAGAGTTTTTCACTCGAAAACATGTCAGTAAAAACGGCAGATAAAGCAATTGATTTTTATATTCGTCAGTTAAATCTCTCTGAGTATAAAGATTTCCGGAATCCAACAGTAATTTTTTATGGTGGTGAACCTCTAATTAACTTCGAGGTTCTTGAATATATTGCTGTTCGCTTAAATTCGCTCAGAAAAACAGAAAAGTATCTCGAAAAATTAGAAATGTCTGTAGTAACAAACGGGTTACTGTTATATGAGGAGCGTCTGTTAAAACTTAAACGACTAGGTATTCAGATCGCTATATCCATTGACGGATTTACAGAAGAAGCCAATAGTATGCGCGTTGATATTATGGGGAAGCCTATTTTCTCACGTTTATTAAGGGTATTAGATGAATGTAAACGGCTTGATGTTAAAGTATCTTTATCAGTAACTTTGAGTGAAGAATCTATCAAAAGCACCGCACATATCTTTGAATTAATAAAACTATATGATATTAAAGGGCTAGGCTTTAATATTTTGATGTCAGATGACACTTTTATATTACCACAAAGCTATTCGGAAAAAGCAGCAAGTTTTATTATTGATGCTTTTATCAAGTTCCGTGAACTTGGAATTTACGAAGATAGAATGATGCGTAAACTTGATGCATTTGCTAAATCTCAGGTATATTTTTCAGATTGTGCAGCAACATCTGGTGGCCAGATTGTAATTGCTCCAGATGGGCGAGTTGGTGTGTGTCATGGGTGCGTAGCTGGTAAGAAATATTTTGTTTCTGATGTTAATGACATTGAGTTTGATGCCAGAAAGAATGAAGTTTTTCTTGAGTGGTCAAGTCTATCGCCTGTTAATAATGAAGGGTGTCTAGATTGTGTAGCATTAGGTATTTGCGGTGGTGGCTGCCCAGTAAATGCAATGCATTCCAAGCCTGATGGCACATTGCATTCCATAGATGAACGGTTTTGTGCTCATTCAAAAAAGACACTTGAGTTTTTAGTTAAGGATTTATATAGTAAAATTCTTTCTGCTGGTAATGATTATGAATAGTGATATTCAAGTTCTTGGCATTAAGACGAATAATCTGAAAAACATTGATGTTACCTTAAAAAAAGGAGGCATTAATCTAATAATTGGACCATCAGGTAGCGGTAAGTCCTCCCTATCATATGGAACTATCGCCCAAATAGGACAGCATGAGCTTTTTTCTATGTTTGCTGATGATGTTTCTGAGCCGATGTACAAGGTGAAGGAATATCGAAACATGATTGCAACTGTACCGATAAAACAGCTTAATCATAATAGCAATATGCGCTCTACTATAGGAACATATTTCGGATTAAATAGTAGCATTATATTGTTGTTTTCCTCACTCTTAGAATTAAGTGAGGATTTCTTTGTTTTAAACAAAGCAGAAAATTTGTGTGAGCATTGTCATGGCCTTGGTTTCGAAAAGGCACTCGATGAAAACAGAATAATTGACTACAATGTTCCTTTGGAAAAAAATCCGTTTAAGTGTTGGAATAAATACAAAGATTTCTACATCGAAATAATAAAATTGTATTGTTCAGAGAAGAAAATTGATTCAGGCAAAACATTTAGAGAACTTTCACAAAATGAAAAGGACAGCCTACTGTATGGTGAAGGCAAAGAGAAATATACAATTAAACATAAAAAGACTAACGGAGTGTCTCGAAGAACCACGAAATATTATGGCGTTATGACTGGGATACCCATGATGTTAAAATTTTCGCCATCAAAAAAGTATTTTACTGAAAAAGAATGTCCATATTGCTATGGACGTAAATATTCTCCAGAACATGATTCTCTTAAGCTATTCGGGCTATCCATAGGAGAGTTTATGATAACTCCATTCGATAAGCTTAATGATTACTTATATAAATTAAGATTAAATAATGTGGATGAACTATTAGTAATTGCATTAAGGAAAGTAGAGCTTTTTATTGAAAAGACCGTTGAACTAGGGCTTGGGCACTTATTCTTTCATCGCTCAATACCCACTTTATCAGGTGGTGAACTTCAAAGACTACGGCTAGTACAGGTTTTCACTTCGCAGCTTGCAGACTTATTGCTTGTTTTAGATGAGCCATTGGCCGGATTGTCTGGTACAGAAAGAAGAACTATTTTCGAAAATATAATAGATTTATCAACAAAGCACACATTAGTCGTAGTTGAGCATAGTGATATCTTCGTTAAGGATTCAAAAAATGTAATTGCATTAGGCGAAAGAAGCGGCAAATTTGGTGGTTACATTATTGATGCAGATAAATTCTTACAGTCACAAAAAATAACGAAAACAACAATTAATAACGTACCTGGAAAGAAATTTAATATTGCCATTGACAACAAAGTATATAAATATCAAGGGGTAAACGTAACTATTGCCGAACTTTGTATGAACTTAGTCACTGGTAAATCGGGAGTTGGTAAATCGACTCTTTTGCGTGAATATTTACCTCAGTTTTTTGAGTCATATGAATATATTAGCCAAAAGCCTTTACTTGGAAACAAAAATTCATCTGTCGCAACGGCTCTTGATATTTTTCGCAGTATACTAAGCATTTTTGCTGATAAATGTAATAAAGAAAAACAGTTTTTTTACAATTGTGTAGAAGGCGAAGGTGCTTGTTCAAAATGCGGCGGTGATGGTTTTGTTGAGTATGGTGATGAACCAAAAATTAGACTTGTATGTAAAGAATGCAACGGTACTGGTTTTAACACTCAACTAAAAAAGTATAGTGTCCACAATAAAACTATATTTGATATCTGGGATATGACGATTGATGAAGCTATTGAATATTTTGAGAAAGTAGATAAAAAAATAGTTAACCATCTTTCAACTGCTTCTAATGTACTATTGGGTCATTTGAAAATTGGACAACCTACGGCAACTCTTTCTGGCGGAGAAAACATAAGAGTTAAGATATTAAAGTCATCAAAAACTGCAAAAAGATACCTAGGTATTGATGAACCATTTAAAGGACTCGGAAATTTAGAGATTGATAAATTGATGCAATATTTCTACACTCTAGTAAAGTCAGGAAAAACTCTAATTGTTGTTGAACATAACGAAGAGGCATTTGACTATTTTTCAGTAAAAATCGAACTATATGAAAAATCATGTTATATTTGCGGAGATGTGCAGAATAGGTAAGAAATTATAAACTATTCTCTTTTCGTCTCAATAAAAATGATTTCTAAAAGTGCAAAGTGTTTTGGCTTTGCACTTTTTATTTTCGTAATGTCGAAAATATCTTCTTGACAATATCTGTCCTTCGATTCATATTTGTTTCAGACCGTTGAAAAGAAACAGGAGTTTATTTCACAGATTATGACCTCAAAATCTCCTGTCCGTTCTTGTGATGATGTTGACGAGGACGCTCTCAGTTATGCCGAAATCAAGGCTTTGTGTGCCGGAAACCCGCATATCAAAGAAAAGATGCAGTTGGATATTGAGGTTGCCAAACTGAAGCTCCTGAAAGCCGACCATCAAAGCCAGCAATATCGCTTACAAGACGATTTGCTTACCTAACTTCCCGAAACGGATTGAAGCGTCTAAGGGGCATATAGAGGGTTTTAAGGCTGATATTTTACGACTGGAAACCAACACGCATAAATCCGAAGAAGGCATTTCACCTATGACCATCGGCGACAAAACCTACACCGACCGCGGGCAAGCCGGAGCGGCTCTGCTTGAAGCCTGCAAGGGGATTAAATCCACCGAACCCACCAAAATCGGAGGTTACCGGGGCTTTGATATGCTCATATCCTTTGACAGCTTCAATAAGGAGTTTAAGGTCGATATGAAAGGCGCAATGACCCACAGCGCCGTATTGGGCGATGACAGTTTCGGCAACATTACCCGTATCAACAACGCTTTTGACAAGATACCGCAGAGGCTTGAAGCGGTTGAGGCTCAGCTGCAAACACTGTACGACCAGGTAGAAAACGCCAAAACAGAGCTTGAAAGACCGTTTGCCCTTGAATCGGAGTTTACGGAAAAATCCGTGCGGCT
>JAVBKS010000063.1:0-12087 GCA_031553935.1 Syntrophomonadaceae bacterium | reverse complement strand
AAATAATTGGACATTCAGCGGCTCGCGCTTCGCACCTTGCACGGCATCCAAACTCGGCTGCGCCTCAAACAGGATGCCTTTTTTGTGCTCATCCCTTCGCCAGCTAACTGTCACCAATTATATTCACAACGCTCAGTATTGGGGGAACGAATAATCCCTTCCGGTCCCCCTACCGCCGAAGCATCTGAAAAACCCTATTACCATTTACCAAACTCCTATTCTTTTTTCTCATCCAAAAATATTGAATACATTTAGTTATTTATTGACTTGCTACCATACTAGTGATAATATTTTCTTTAATTTAATAATAAAGTGATGATCAGAATTGTTCTATGGCAAGATTTTAGAGAGCTGGGTTTGGTGAAAACCAGTATCGAGGCATAGAATTTGCCGACTGGGAGCGCTAGTGAATTCTCTTTGGGGAAATAAGCTAGACGGTTTTACCGTTATATGAAATTGAGTGGGCATTTGCCAATTTGGGTGGTACCGCGGAAGAATACTTTCGTCCCTGTTTAGGACGGGAGTTTTTTTATGGTTATTATTTTTATGGAGGTGAAGGGATTGGAATTAGAACACAAAATACTGCAATTGTTAAAAAACGATGCTAAACTAACCAGCAAGTCCATTGCCAGTATGTTGAGTGAAGACGAGAATATAATAGAAGAGACCATATCTAAGTTAGAAAAAGAAAAAGTGATAATTGGTTACTCGACTATCATAAACTGGGATCGGTTTGGGGAAAACGGAGTAACAGCCATGATTGATGTCAAGGTTGCTCCCGAACGGGAAGTTGGGTTTAATGATATTGCTGAGCGAATTTGCAGTTTTCCTGAAGTGCGTTCCGTCTATCTCATGAGTGGAACTTACGACCTTTCAGTAGTTGTTGACGGACAGGATATGCGGGACATTGCAGGTTTTATTTCCCATAAATTATCAACACTTGATCGAGTTCAGGGAACAACAACTCATTTCATTTTGAAGGGATATAAACAAGAGGGGTTTATATTTGAGGAGCCAAGTGAAGATAAAAGGTTGGTGGTTAGCCCATGAGTGATATGGCAAAATTCGTAGCTAATACCGTCAATTCGATTCCGCCCTCAGGAATCAGAAAGTATTTCGATTTGATTGCCCAAATGGATAATGTTGTTTCTTTAGGGGTGGGTGAACCGGATTTTGTTACCCCCTGGCATATTCGCGAAGCTGCGGTTTATTCCTTAGAAAAAGGGTATACCATGTATACTTCTAATCAAGGTCTGCCAGAGTTAAGAGAGGTAATCGCCCAATCGAAGCTAGCTAAAACCGGTCTTACCTATTCGCCGGAACACGAAATAATGATTACAATTGGGGTTAGCGAGGCCGTTGATTTAGCACTTAGAGCTCTGGTTAATCCTGGGGATGAGATATTAGTTCCTGAACCCTCTTATGTAAGTTATGCCCCGGGTTCGGTGCTGGTTTATGGCAGCCCGGTATTAGTTCCGACTTATCATAAAGACCAATACAAACTTAGAGCAGATATTTTAGAATCATGCATTACGGAAAAAAGCAAAATCTTGATTCTAAGCTATCCCAATAACCCTACGGGAGCGATTATGACCCGGGAAGACCTTGAAGCTCTAGTCCCAATCATTATTAAAAACGACTTGATCGTTATTTCTGATGAAATCTATGGTGAGCTAACTTATTCCGGAGAACATGTTTCCATTGCTACATTCCCTGGAATGAAAGATAGAACAATTCTTATGGACGGTTTTTCAAAAGCATATGCCATGACCGGCTGGCGAGTGGGTTATGCTTGTGCGCATAAAGATATAATTGCTGCTATGAATAAGATACATCAATATACCATTATGTGTGCACCTATCATGGGACAAATTGCTGCGGTTGAAGCTTTGCGCAATGGTGAGGCGGAAATGCGGGAAATGGTAGAAAACTATAATTATCGCCGTAAGATTCTGCTAAAAGGATTAAATTCAATCGGTCTTGAGTGTTTTGAACCCCAAGGAGCATTTTACTGTTTCCCGAGCATTGCTTCTACGAGACTAAGTTCAGAAGAATTTTGTCAGTTATTGTTGGAAGAATATAAAGTGGCTGTAGTTCCAGGAAATGCCTTCGGCAGTAATGGTGAGGGGTTTATTCGGTGTTGTTATGCAGTAAGCGTAGCCAATATTGAAGTTGCCATTACAAGAATGGGTGAATTTGTGAAAAAACACCAAGCCAAACAATAGCTAAGGCAGTGAAAAATGTTGAAATTTTGCCTATCTTATTGGAATTACGCGCAATTTAACTAAAGGAATTATGGGCTTTTACACGGAAACCTCCTTAATAAGATCTTTATTAAGGAGGTTTCTTATGATAGAGGGAATTACTTTGGGTGAGATAGACTTAATTAATAGTTATTCAGTTTTGAAGCCTGCTGCTCAGAGAGAAATCAAAGACTATTTGCATTATCTATTGAAAAAACAGTACCAAATAGAAGTTAAAAACGCTGTTTTTCAAAATAAGTTAGTGCACAATTTGTTTCATAGCCTGCTGTTTCTCGTTGAGAAAGAAGATTTCGAAATCGAATTAATCAATCGCCGTATCAATCAGATTAAAGACTTATATTATAATACTTTTTCCCAAGTTCATAGCCGCTATTGTGAATTAGTACCTGAACTTGACAGTAATGAAACCGTAAGGGAGTTTGGCAGACAGGGATTTAAGAATATTGAGAGCGCATTAAATACAGGCAACTTGACTCTTATTCGTCTAGAGATAATTGATTTTCACCTTAGTTATTGCAAATTAGGCAATAAAAAAGAGTTACGACAGTTTGTGGCAGTATGATATAGTAGATTAAAACTGTATCAAAGAGGTAAAAATGAATATTCAATTTCTAGGTGCTGCACATACCGTTACAGGATCTTTTTTCCTGATAAGCACGGAAACAACGAAAATTGCCATTGATTGTGGTCTATTCCAAGGCTCGAAGGCAGTAAAAGAGAGAAATTATGGAGAATTCGCTGTTAATCCGGTTTCAATTGATCATTTGATTTTGAGTCACGCCCATATTGATCATATTGGTTTAATACCTAAACTGTGTGCCAAGGGTTTTAATGGAACAATTTACTGCAGTTCTGCAACCAAGGAATTAGCAGGAATTCTATTGCCGGATTCAGCGCATATTCAAGAAACTGAGGTAGAGCGGAAGAACAGAAAACTAATCCGAGCAGGTCAACAACTGCTAAAGCCAATATATACAATCGATGATGCTTTGAAATCACTAGAAAAATTTCAAGAAGTAAATATGGACGAGGTCATTAGGCTTACTCCCGATTTAGAATTCTGTCTGCGTGATGCCGGTCATATTCTCGGCTCATGCATAATTGAATTGTGGATAAAAGAACAAGGTGTCAAGACTAAATTCGTTTTTAGCGGCGACTTAGGTAATATTGATCAACCCATAATTAATGACCCTACTTTTGTTAAAGAAGCCGACTATTTAATAATGGAATCTACATATGGAAACAGGTTTCATGGTCCCATCGAAAACCGCACAGATGATTTGCAAAGAATAATTGAAGAAGCAATGTCAAATGGCGGCAATCTCATTATCCCTGCCTTTGCGGTTGAAAGAACTCAGGATTTGTTATATGATTTGGTAGTTTTAAAACAGCAAGGAAAGCTTTCTGAAAATATTAACATTTATGTTGACAGCCCGTTAGCGATAGCTGCAACTGAGATATTTATTAATTCTTCCGATTATTTTGACGAAGAAACCAAAAAACTGTTTAGTGTTGATAAGCAATTGTTCAAGTCACTAAATCTAAACTATTCTCGTAGTGTTGAGGATTCCATCCGCTTAAACAATTCAAAGGGCAATAATATAATCATTTCTGCCAGTGGCATGTGCGATGCCGGGCGAATAAAACATCATTTAAAGAACAATTTATGGCGCAAAGAGTGTACGGTATTATTCGTAGGCTACCAAGCTGAAGGAACACTAGGCCGACGGATTTTAGAAGGAGAAAAGCGCGTAACTATCCACGGCGAAAAAGTAGTCGTTAATGCTGCGATAAAGAGCATTCCTTCATATTCTGCGCATGCAGACCGCGCTGGACTAATGACATGGCTTCAAGGCTTCGAAAAGAAGCCCCAAATCGTATTTTTAGTACATGGTGAAGAAGAGGCCCTGCATTCTCTGGCAGAGCTTATCGAATTAGAGCAGAACATAAAAGTTATCGTTCCTAACATGCTCGAAGAATATCAGCTATTACCTGGAATTGTTGTTAGTGAACAAATCGAAGAAATACAAGCGGAAGTTGTGCCGCCGTTTAAGAATATGCTCCAAGCTCAGGAATCATATTTGAATATGCAATTAATTGTTAACGAAATTGTACAGCAACTAATGCAAGAACACAGATATGATAATATTATTGATTTGGCTGACAAAATAAATCAGATTGTAAAAGCGGCAAGGGTTGAACAAATTTAAAATAAGGACCTTATAACTGCTGGTATTGGGACTAATAATTAAGTCAATCTCCGGTTTTTGCCAAGAATAGCTTTGCTAACTTTTCTATGACCTTATTTGCTATTTTTTTAAACTCATAATGAGTATTATTAACTAGTTCTTGAAATTGCATTCCTTGTAAGTAGTTACTGTTAGATGCTATAATTCGTTAACGATGCGTGGGAGGAATTTTGCAATGTTACGTCATTCGGCACTTATTGAGTTGTTTCGGTGGGGATACGCTCAAGTACCAGGCATTATATTCCATTACGCAAAGGAATTAGATCTTGATGTTGAAGATATTGGTATACTATCAACAGTATTTTATACCCTGGAAAGAACTAAACCGCTTTATCAAACGGGCATACAAATTGGACAAGTTTTACAGGCATGCCCGTTTCTTACCAAACACAAACTTTCTCGCCGATTAGCAAAACTAAGTCGGCTTGAAATTATTAGGCTCGACAGTACTAGCAGCCAAAACTTTTCTGACAGAGTCATTGCTTTAGAACCATTGATGATAAAACTTGAGAATCTCCTTATTAGAGATCATATCCAACCTTTGAAACCTAACGAACTTCAATTAACATCAGCTCCGCTTGATACATATGAAATGGATAATAACCCGAGCGCCAGAATTGCTAGAAAGATAGCTGAATTAGCTGTTGCGGAAGAAAAAGAATTAGAAAAACTGCCTAAACTTGAAGTGAACAAGGATTATGAGAGAATGGCAGATTTTATTGCGCGAAAAACCGGGAATCTAATGAGTGTTAAAATGGGAACAGAATTAAGGAAATGGTTGGATGAGCTAAAACTTGCTCCCGAATTTCTACTCTGTGTTTTGGAATTGTGTTTCGAAAGGAAGATATATAATCCCCGGGAGATCACCATAATTACCAAGAACCTTAAAGAAGCGTCAATATGCACGCTGGAGGGACTCGAAACGTATTTTTGCAATTTTGTTGATCAAAAAAATCAGAGCATAGTTAGAGTTGCCTATTTTGACCCTGACATGGCTGAATTTGG
The DNA here is from genome assembly GCA_031553935.1 of Syntrophomonadaceae bacterium. GTDB lineage: Bacteria > Bacillota > Syntrophomonadia > Syntrophomonadales > Syntrophomonadaceae > JAISDD01. The sequence goes on along the minus strand of JAVBKS010000063.1, from coordinate 6,569 downwards.
CAATCATACCGGCATTGATATGAATGCCGAAGCACGGAAAAAAACTTATTGCAAATGGCGTTATGATTGGGGATTTAGTCATTTAATGATAATGAAAGCCGGAGAAATCATGTGTAAGCATACTAATAACGGTGGTATGGAGTATATTGATTCGGTTTTACATGATTGGATGTCTAAAGAAATAAGGCAAATTGAAGAAGTTGATAAGCAAATAAGCTCCCATAAAAGCCGCAACAAGAGCAAACTAACGATAGCCAGCAAGAAGGCTAAAAATGATCAGAATTTGGAATATGAATTGTTTATTCCGCCGTCGGCTAATAAGTAATACCTACTGCAAACACCGAATTTCTATTTTAAAGAAACAATAGTTATCAAAGATGAAGGGATGGTAATCCCTTTTTTGTTCGGAGGAAATTTTGAACTGGAGTATTAGTAAGAGGATAAATGAAGAAATACTCTTTGACTTAGAGAGTGAGCGCCGCGTTCTGTCAGCGATGTTTCATGCTGAAGAAGCATGCATCGAAGCTCATAATAGCCTTAAGACCAAGGATTTTTATTCTCCTCGGCATGCATTATTGTTCGAATTAGTTTGTAGTCTATATACAAGAGAAATACGTCCGACCTATGTTGAAGTATTGAAGGAAGGACATGCTATCGGGATTTTTACTAATCCTGAGGAAGTAGAAGAAATCAAATATATTGCAGAGCATTATATTGATGAAATTAATATTCAGTACTGGATAAGCAAAGTCAAGGAAAAATCTAAGCTTAGGTTCTTTGAAGCATTTTTGCGCAAGAATCACCAGGAAATTATGGATACCAGTGAAAACGAAATCGAAGTCGAAAAAATATTGTTAGCTGCCGAAGAAGAACTGACAAATATTACGGCCCTAGATATAGATGATTTTGTCGATACACCAGAGTCAATTGCTAAACTCGGATATGATGAGGTAGAGCGTCGGTTTCTGAGGTTTCTTGAAATCAAGGAAAAATATAATGGAGTGATACCGCTAGACGGTCTCCCCACTGGTTTTGATAATCTAGATCATATTACCTTGGGATATAAACCGGGAGACCTCATCATTTTAGGAGCGCAAACCGGCCATGGTAAAACGGCATTTGCTCTCAATACAGCTAAAGCAATAGCGGTTGATGCCGGCTACCCCATACTCTATTTAAACACCGAAATGAGTCGTGAACAAATAGCATTAAGATGGGCATCTATTCTGTCTGGAATTGATCATGACCGCATCCGGATTGGTGATATTGATGATACAAAGCTATCAGTAGTTTTGAATGCTTATTCCAGACTGCAAAACAGTGGATTTTATTCTTATCCCTGTCCTAACTTAACTCCAGAGAAAACAATTTCCTTAGCTAGAAAATTCAAAGTGCAAAATGATATTAAGCTAATGGTTGTTGACTATATTGGCCGCATGGATAAATTAGACCCACGTTTGCAGGAGTGGCAGATACTGGAACAGATTGTTAAGACGCAGAAAATGCTGGCTCAGAACTTAAAAATTGCAGTGATTTGTTTAGTTCAACTCAATCAAGATGGATCTTTGCAAGGTGCTAAAAGGATGAAGAATGAATGTGACCTGATGCTTAAGCTATCTCCCATACCGCGAGAAGACTTAGAGGAGGATGAAAACCTCAAAAAATATCTCAATCCTAATTATTATATATATGTTGAGAAGAATAGAGATGGCAGAAGCGGAGTCAGAATTCCCATCGTTTTCGATTTCCAAAAACAAACGATGAAGGATGCGAAGCGGGTGAACTGATGATTTGGGACGATGAGATGCGCAAGCGGGTCTACGACGAAACTGCAAGCTTGATAATGACTTGTTTTTACCAAGGGAAACTCAATGATAAAGAAAGAGATTTCCTTTTCAATTTACTCGAAGAGGTATTCGTATTTAAAGCCCGCCCTGATCTACTAGCAGCACTTAAGAAATGGTGTCACGCAAATGATGCCGATGAAGTCATGCAAGAGATTATTATGGCAACCATGCTGGCAGCTGACTTCAGCAAAGATGACGAAATAGCAGATCTGCTAGCAATAATAAATGATATCACCTAAAGACTGATTATTTTTCCACTCGAAATCAAGTGACAATTATTCCAAGGTAAGTTAAAATCATTTTAAGCATAGAGATTGCTTAAGTTTGCGATTATTGAAATTAGTATAGTCGCAGCTTTGTAGGATGGCAGGATGGAATTCCGATAATATATTAATATTCTCACCAATTGACCTGCCTTTAATCACATTTAGCATGAATAGGAGAGATAGAAGTGCCGATTTGGAATGCCCAAATGGAGTGTCTTCCGCGGGAAGAATTGGTTAATCTTCAACTACGAAGACTACAAGAGAATTTAGCTAGAGTTTATGAAAACTCGCCAATGTACCGTAATCGTTTGGATCAGGTAGGGTTTAAGCCCCATGATCTGAAATCGCTTGCTGATTTGAGCAAAATTCCCTTTACAACTAAAGATGATTTTAGAGATAATTATCCGTTTGGTATGTTTGTAGTTCCAATGCAGCAAATTGTAAGACTACATGCTTCTTCTGGAACAACCGGGAAGTTAACGGTTATTGGCTGCACAAAAAATGATTTAGAAAACTGGGCGGAAATGATTGCCCGTGTCGTATGTATGGCTGGAGTAACCAGTGATGACATTTGTCAGATTGCCTTTGGTTATGGGCTATTTACCGGAGCCCATGGGCTTCATTATGGATTGGAGAAAGTAGGAAGTACGGTTATACCTATTTCTGGGGGTAATTCAGAAAAACAATTAATGCTTATGAAAGATTTTGGGACAACAGTGCTAGTCAGTACTCCAACTTATGCATTGCATTTAGCTGAAGTAGCGATGACGGCGGGCATTGATCCCAGCAAAGACCTTAATGTCAAAATTGGATTATTCGGTGGAGAAGCCTTTTCGGAAGAATACCGGCAAGAGCTATCTAAAAGATGGGGAATGTTAGCTACAGACAATTATGGCCTAAGTGAAGTTGGTGGGCCTGGATTATCTGGAGAATGTGAGTATTTAAACGGGCAGCACATCGCCGAAGATCATTTTTTGGTTGAAATAGTTGATCCTGTAACCTTTGAGCCGCTACCTCCTGGAGTAAAAGGAGAAGTAGTTATTACAACCCTTACGAAAGAGGCTTTGCCAGTTATCCGTTACCGTGCCAAAGATATAAGTTCAATAACTTATGAGCCTTGCGCATGCGGCAGAACAACTGCGCGTTTAAGCAAAATAACCGGCCGTACAGATGATATGTTGGTTATTCGCGGTATAAATGTATTTCCTTCGCAGATCGAAAGTGTTCTCATGAATATTGAAGGTCTGGAGCCTCATTACCAGATAATACTTTACAAAAAAGGGTATTTGGATGATCTGGAGATAAATGTTGAGGTTTCCGATGATGCGTTTAGCGATCGTTACAAACATTTAGAAGAATTGGAACAGAAATTAAAGTATCAATTACACAAAATACTATCACTAAATCCGAAAGTTAAATTAGTCGAACCCCGAAGCTTAGAAAGAACTGAGGGCAAAGCTAAAAGAATTATAGATTTACGCAACAAATAATGGAGGTCTGGAAGTGGATGATGTTAGCCGCTTAGCACGCCCTGAAGTTTTTTCGCTTATGGAGTATGTTCCAGGTAAGCCTATAGCGGAGGTAGAGCGCGAATTAGGAATAAATAATATCATTAAACTAGCTTCTAATGAGAACCAGCTTGGGATCTCTCCCCTGGCATTAGCGGCGATAAAATCTGGACTGCATGACTTGCACATATATCCTGACAATAATTGCCATTCACTAAAAGCTAGACTTGCTAAGCATTATGGCTTAAGAAGCGAAAACTTTGTAATTGGCGGCAATGGCTCTGATGAAGTATTGCTAATAGTTGCTCAAACTTTTGTCAATAGGAAAGATCAAGTAATTACAGCGGCTTCAACATTTTCAGGATACAAGCTCAGTGCAGGAATTATGGGGGCGGATGTTATTGAGGTCCCTTTGATTGACTATAAGTTTGATCTTGGGGAAACTATCGCTGCCATAAATGAGAAAACAAAACTAATTTATTTGTGTTCCCCCAATAATCCAACTGGAAGTATCCTTCCTAAAAAAGAATTGGAACACTTTATGGACCAGGTTCCTGAAAATGTAATCGTTGTTTTTGATGAAGCTTATGGTGAATACGTCGAGACAGGCGATTTTGTTTCAGGAATCAGCTATCTTAATAAAAAGAGCAATGTAATAGTATTGAAAACCTTTTCGAAAATCTATGGTTTGGCAGCTTTAAGGATTGGGTATGCAATTACTGACCCCAAAATTGCTGCTTTATTAAATCGTACCAGAATGCCATTTAGTGTCAATAATCTAGCTCAAATTGCAGCAGCAGCAGCTCTAAACGATCAGGAACATGTCAATAATAGCCGAGAATTAAACCGGGTGGGCAAAGACTACCTTTACCAAAACATTGCCGAACTTGGGCTTACCTATGTGCCAAGCGAAGCAAATTTTGTTTTTATCGACCTTAAGCGGGATGCTGGTGAGATCTATGATAAAATGCTTTCTCAAGGTGTAATTATTAGGAAGGCAGACAGTTTCAAATATCCTACCCATATAAGAGTTACAATTGGTACAATAGAACAAAATCAAAGAATGATTAAAGCACTAAAGCTGGCTTTAGGAAAATAAGATGCTTTTTGACCAGAACTATATGGCTTCTAATATTAAAGAGCAATTATCTTCAGTATTGGTTAACATATATCAAAATAATCAAAGTACTCCATATTTTGTCTGTATTGGGACCGTTGCTAAAGAAATTGATAAACTTGGCCCCATTGCCGGTTCTATGATAAGGGACAAATGTGCTCACGCTCAAGTTTACGGTACTTTGCTAGCACCAATTCATGCAAAAAACCTTAGAAGTGAGCTGCCAAAAATCAGAGGCGAAAATTCCAAGAGAATCGAAATTGCTGTGGATGCATCGAGTGGTACATGTGATGATGTCGGCAAAATTCGCTTGAGAAGAGGTGCCTTAAAACCAGGAAAAGCATTAGGGCGGAATCTTCCTCCTATTGGAGACTATGCTTTGACTGGAGTTGTAACCGAGTTTGGTCAAATAATGCCGGTAAATAGTATTAAAGATAACTCTGCATGTGTGGCGATGATTGAAGTGATGGCGGAAATTATCAGCAGTGCAATTGCAGATAGTCTAAATAGATAGTTATGAACATTAGGATAAAATAATAGCCTAGGAGGAGTTTTGGTGAAACAATTAATGATTGGAAACGAAGCCATTGCCCGAGGTGCCTATGAAGCTGGGGTTACAGTTGCGACGGCCTATCCAGGTACGCCCAGTACTGAAATAGTGAGCAATTTCTCTAAGTATGAGAATATTTATTCGGAATGGGCGCCGAATGAAAAAGTGGCATTTGAAGTTGCAATTGGTGCTTCTATTGGAGGTGCCCGTACCTTAGTCACCATGAAACACGTGGGGGTTAATGTAGCGGCTGATCCTTTATACACTTTTTCCTACACTGGTGTTAACGGTGGCCTGGTATTAGTGTCGGCGGATGATCCTGGTATGCATTCTTCGCAGAATGAACAAGATAATCGAGGTTATGGAAAATTTGCAAAACTTATGGTTTTAGAACCGTCTGACAGTCAAGAAGCGAAAGACTATACTAGCTTGGCCTTTCAGCTCAGCGAGGATTTCGATGGGCCAATTATGCTAAGAGTCACTACCAGACTCTCTCATTCCCAGACTTTAGTAGAAGTTGGGGAAAAGCAAGCAAATCAACCAAAAAAATATGAGAAAAATGCTGCAAAATTCGTCATGCTCCCAGGCTATGCCAAAATGAGGCATGTCGCAGTTGAAGAAAGACTTCTAAAACAGAAGGAGTATGTCGAAAAAAGCGAACTAAATAGGATTGAATGGGGAGACAAAAAATTAGGGATTGTTACAAGTGGGGTTGCTTACCAGTATGTAAAAGAAGTGCTTCCAGAAGCTTCGATTCTGAAGCTCGGGATCGTAAATCCTCTGCCGGAAAAATTGTTGAAGGACTTTGCTGCTCAAGTGGACAGGCTGGTAGTTATTGAAGAACTAGAGCCAGTTATTGAAGATCAAATGAAAGCTTGGGGGATAAAAGTCGAAGGCAAGGAACTCTTTACGGTATTAGGTGAGTATAGCCCTGAGTTAATTGAAGAACGTCTGCTTGGAAAACCTGCACGGGTTGGTTTTAATCTGGATAAAGAAATTCCTGGCCGTCCGCCTTTGATGTGCCCGGGTTGCCCGCATCGTGGAGTTTTCTATACATTGAACCGAATGAAAATTACGGTTATGGGCGATATAGGTTGCTACACATTGGGAGCCTTAAGTCCGCTTGATTCTATGGACGCATGTATATGTATGGGAGCCAGCATTGGCACAGCTTTAGGAATGGAAAAAGCACGGGGTGAAGAAAGTGCAGCCAAAACAGTGGCTGTCATTGGTGATTCAACCTTTGTTCATTCCGGGATTACATCACTTATTGATGTTGTT